>NZ_BRXS01000001.1:0-600000 GCF_030159095.1 Roseisolibacter agri | reverse complement strand
CGCGGGAGGAACGCGGTCATGGAGTGCCCCCGGTGGTGCCGGTTTGCTGGAAGCCGCCCGCGCGCTGGGCCGAGCCCTGCGCGCCCTGCGGCGAGTTAGAGCGCTGCTGCTGCGACGCGCCGGCCTGCGCGGCGGCGCCGCCCATGCCCTGCTGCGCGGCGCCCTGCGCCGACAGCGGCAGGTCCTTCAGGAGCGCGAGGCGCAGCCGCGCCACCTCGCGATCGCGCGCGGCGGTCGCCGCGTTCGCCTCCGCCTGCTGGAGCAGCAGGCGCGAGTCGGCCAGCTCCACCTGCGTCGCCAGCCCCTCGCGGAAGCGCACCTCAGCGATGGAGTAGGCGCGCGTCGCCTGGCTCGCGGTGCCCGCGCTGGCGCGCCACGTCGCCTCCGCCTGCGCGAGCTGCGACACCGCCAGCCGCGCGTCGAGCGCCGACAGCTCCTCCACCTGCCGCGACGTCTGCTCGGCCTCGCGCAGGTTCGCCTCGGCGATCATCTCGTCGCCGCGGATGCGGCCGCCCGTGAGGATCGGCACCGAGACCCCGAGGGCCACCGTCCAGTTGGGATAGAACTGGTTGAGCGCCGTCGGGAAGGTGATGCCCTCGCCGCTCGGATACGCGAAGCGCTGGTAGTTGGTCGTCAGCTGCACCGCGGGCAGCCGCTGCGCACGCGCCGACCGCAGCAGGTTGCGCTGCACCGTGATGTTCTCGCGCGTCTGCCGCGCGGGCGCGCGGCTGGCCGCCGCCGTGTCGGCCGCCGCCACGATGCTGTCGACCGCGGTCGCGACCAGCGGATCCTCGGCCAGCACCTCGGCCGGGTTCACGTTGACCGTGGTGAAGCGCTCGTTCGCGGCGACCGTGGCCACCGGCGCGCCGCCGCGCGTCGCGGGCGGGCGCGGCGTCGCGGTCGCGTCGGCGGTCGCGCGCGTCGGCACCGGCGCGACGTCGGGCGTCGGCAGCGCGGTCGTCAGCGACAGCGGCTCGTCGAGCGGCAGGTCGAGCAGCTGGCGCAGCCGCACGTACGCGACGTCGCGCTGCGTGCGCGCCTGGATCAGCAGCGGGCGCTGGTTGTCGCGCGCGACGCGCGAGCGCAGCAGGTCGAACTCGCTCACGTTGCCGACCTCGCGCGCGATCGCCGTCTGGCGGAAGGCGCGCTCGGTCTGCACGAACGACGACTCGCTGATCGACACCAGCCGGTCGGCGAGCGCGGCATCGAAGTACGCCTGCGCGACGTCGAGCGTGACCTGCGCGCGCGCGGCGCGCACGCCGATGTCGGCGCTGCGGCGGCCCGCGTCGGCGGCGCGCAGGCCGGCGGTGATGCGGCCGCCCGTGAACAGGTTCTGACTGCCCGTGACCCCGAGGATGATGTTGTTCGGGTTGGCGAACACGCGCGTGATGGAGCCCAGGCCGCCGTCCTGCGAGCAGCTCTGCGCCGCGGCCAGCGCGGCCGCGCGCGCGGCCGGCGAGGCGTCGGCCGGGATCTCGGGCGTGCAGAGCGCGACCGGCGCCGGCGGCGCGTTGGGATCGGGCTTGGGCGCCGAGTTGGCGAGCGCCTCGAACTGGCTCTGGAGCTGCTTCTGGTAGGCGCCGGTCGCGTTGACCTGCGGGAGCGCCTGGCTGCGGGCCTGCGCGTACTGGCCGCGCGCGCGCAGCACGCCCGCCTCGGCGACGCGCACCGCCTCGCTCTGCCGCTCGCCGAGGCGCACGGCCTCCTCGAGCGAGAGCGGGCGGGCGGCGCGGCCGGACGCGGCGGGCGTCTGCGCGGAAACGGGGACGGCCCACAGCGCGGCGCCCAGGAGCAGCGCGCGCGCGGACCGCGCCCACGACGGGTGCGGCGACGTCACGGGATTGGAAGGCATGAGGATCAGGACGCGCGGCGGCGCGCCCGCGGGCGCGGCCGGCCGTCGCCGGTCTGGAGGGCGTCGCGCTCGGTGCCGTGCTCGGTGCCGTGCTCGGTGCCGCGCGCGCTGTCGCGCTCCATGGCGCGATAGCCGACGGAGCGCAGGAAGAGGCGGACGTAGAGCGCCGGCGCCCGATCCGCCGGCTGGGGGAACATCTCGGGCATCATGTCGCGGCCCATCGCGTCGGAGAACAGCGACGCCATCAGCATCGCCCCCCCGACGAGCACCTCCTCGTACCGCGCGAGCGCGGGGCCGGTCACGGGGGCCTCGACCTCGAGGAAGCCCAGCTCCGCGAGCCGCACGAGGTACTGGCGCAGCGCGCCGTCGGCCGCGCACCACCCCGACGAGACGCAGGGCGCGACCTCGGGCCGCTGCTCCGCGTCGCTCATCGCCTGGCGGATGAGCGCGCGCGACGCGCGCAGCTCGGCCAGGTGCGCGGTGGCCCACGCGGTCAGCTCGCGCTCGGGATCGACCGGGT
This sequence comes from Roseisolibacter agri, assembly GCF_030159095.1. Lineage (NCBI taxonomy): Bacteria > Pseudomonadati > Gemmatimonadota > Gemmatimonadia > Gemmatimonadales > Gemmatimonadaceae > Roseisolibacter > Roseisolibacter agri. The sequence continues at coordinate 597,628 of NZ_BRXS01000001.1, read as the reverse complement.
CGGCGGGGAGCGCCAGCGCCTCGACGGGCGCGTTCGCCCGCGCCCGCAGCGCCTCGGCGATCAGCGCCTCCTTCGAGCCGAAGGTGCGGAAGAGGGTGACCTCGTTGACGCCCGCGGCCTCCGCGATGCGCCGGGTGGTGGCGCCGCGGAAGCCGAGCAGGGCGTAGACCCGCGCGGCGGCGTCGAGGATGCGGCAGCGACTCTCGCGATTCTCCATGAGGGCGACAACGCTACGTCGGCCGGGAGCGGAATGCAAGCAAGTGCTTGCATGAACAGATGACGCGGCCCGTGGACTTCCGTAACGATCGCGCGGCCGCGGCCCGCTGGCGCGGGTCGATCGACCCAAACTCGGTCACGGACGCCCCAGCGCTCGATTGCGCCCGCCCGCCCCGCCGGCCAGCGTTGGACGGTCATGACCGCCTCCGCCCCTGCCTCCGCCGCCGCGCCCCTCGCCCTGCCGCCCGGCCCGCGCGCCCGCTACCCCGGCGAGTTCGTGTTCGCCATGGGCCGCGATCCGCTCGGCTTCTTCCGCGACCTGCAGCGCCGGCACGGCGACGTCGCGCGCTTCCGCGCGATGGGGCGCGACTTCGTGCTGCTCGCGCATCCCGACATGGTGCGCGAGGTGCTCGTCACCGAGCAGCGGCGCTACGCCCGCGGCTACCGCTACCACGCGCTGAAGCTGCTGCTGGGCGAGGGGCTGCTCACCAGCGAGGGCGCGTTCCACCTGCGGCAGCGGCGGCTGGCGCAGCCCGCCTTCCACCGCGAGCGCGTCGCGCACTACGCGCTCGCCATGGGCCGCGCGGCGGACGCGTGGCACGCGCGCTGGACCGCGCTGGCCGCCGACGCGGCCGGCACCGGCGCGCCCGCGCGCGTCGACATGGCCGACGAGATGGGGAAGCTGGCGCTCGCGATCGTCAGCGCGACGCTGTTCGGCAACGACGTCACCGACGAGGCGGACGCGGTCGCGCGCGCGCTCGACGTCGCACTGCACTCGGCGACCCCGGCGTTCGTCGCCGTCGCGCGATGGGCGCTGCACCTGCCGATTCCCGCCGCGCGGCGCTTCAAGCAGGCGCGCGCGGACCTCGACGCGGTCGTGTACCGCCTGATCGACGAGCGGCGGCGCGGCGGCGGCGACGGGCAGGACCTGCTCTCGCTGCTGCTGAACGCCACCGACACGGAAGGCGAGGACGGCGACGGCGCGCGCATGACCGACCTGCAGCTGCGCGACGAGGCGATGACGCTCTTCCTCGCGGGCCACGAGACGACCGCCAACGCGCTCGCCTGGACGTGGTACCTGCTGGCGCGGCATCCCGAGGTCGCGGAGCGGCTGCGCGCGTCGCTCGACGCCACGCTCGACGGCCGCACCCCGACGATGGACGACGTGCCGCGCCTGGGCTACGCGCGCCAGGTGCTGAGCGAGGCGATGCGCCTCTACCCGCCCGCGTACGCGATCGGGCGCATCGCGCTGGAGGACGTGACGTTCGGCGGCTGGCGCGTGCCGGCGCGCGCGGGCGTCATCGTGTCGCAGTGGCTGGTGCACCGCGATCCGCGCTGGTGGCCCGAGCCCGAGCGCTTCGATCCGGATCGCTGGGCGCCCGGCGCGGGCGCGGACCGTCACCGCTTCGCGTACTTCCCGTTCGGCGCGGGCACGCGCATCTGCATCGGCGAGCAGTTCGCGTGGACCGAGGCGCTCGTCGTGCTCGCGACGCTGGCCGCGCGCTGGCGGCCCGCGCTGGTGCCGGGTGTCGACGTGACGCCCGAGCCGATCATCACGCTCCGTCCGCGCGACGGCCTCCCGATGACGCTCCACGCCCGCTGACCATGCTCGCCGCCGTCATCACGCGCCCCGGCCCGCCGGACGTCCTCGAGCTCCGCGAGGTGCCGACGCCGGTCCCCGGCACGGAGCAGCTCCTCGTGCGCGTGCGCGCCTCCGCGCTCAACCGCGCCGACCTGCACCAGCGCCGCGGGCACTACCCCGCCCCGCCCGGCGCTCCCGCCGACGTTCCCGGGCTCGAGTACGCGGGCGAGGTCGCGGCGCTCGGCCCCGGCGCGCGCGAGTGGCGCGAGGGCGACCGCGTGTTCGGCCTCGTGGGCGGCGGCGGCCACGCGGAGTACGTCGTCGTGCACGAGCGCACGGCGGTGCGCGTGCCCGACGCGCTGGACTGGCCGGCCGCGGGCGCCGTGCCCGAGGCCTTCGTGACCGCGCACGACGCGCTGCGGCAGGCCGACGCGCGCGCGGGCGACACGGTGCTGATCCACGCGGTGGCGAGCGGCGTCGGGCTGGCGGCCGTGCAGCTGGCCCGCGTGCTCGGGCTGCGCGCGCTCGGCACCGCGCGCACGCCGGCCAAGCTGGGCGACGCCCGCGCGCACGGGATGGCGCACGGCGTCGCGCTCACGCGCGAGGTGGTCGCGGATCCGCCGTCGCTGGCGGCGGCGCTGTCGGAGCTGACGCACGCGCACGGCGCGCGCGGCGCGGGCGCCGACGTCGTGCTCGACCTTGTGGGCGGCGCCTACACGAACGCCTCGCTGCATGCGATGGCGCCGCTCGGCCGCCTGATGCTCATCGGCCTCGTCGCGGGCGCGGAGGGGACGCTCGATCTCGGCCGCATCCTGCGCGGACGCCTGACGGTGCGCGGCACCGTGATGCGCGCGCGTGCGCTGGAGGAGCGGATCGTGACGATGCGCCGCTTCGCCGACGAGGTGGTGCCGCTGCTGGCCTCCGGCGCCATGCGCCCGACGATCGACCGCATCTTCTCTTTGCAGGAGATCGTCGCGGCGCACGAACGGCTCGAATCGAACGAGACGGTGGGGAAGGTCGTGCTCACCGTGTGATTCGGAAGACGGAACGGGGGCCGCCGAACTGCGGAGGACGAAACGGCGGAGAACGATGAAGCGGAGAACGGAAGAGCGTGATACGGAAGAGCGGATGGGGGTTGAGGGTTGGTGAGGGTTCTCGCTCGTGCGGCGCGGGCAGCCGAGTGAGGCGTTAAGCTGCGGCCGGCGCTCCAGCCTCACCGCTCGCAGCGCCGCCGCATCGTCTCACGCCGTTCCGTCCTCCGCAGTTCGGTCTTCCGCCGTTCCGTTCTCCGCACTTCCCGTCTCCGCTTCACCCGGCCGTCATGCTCCCCCTGCTGTACCTCGTGTTCGTCGTCTCCGGCGCGGCCGGCCTGATGTACGAGTCGATCTGGAGCCGCTACCTCGGGCTCTTCGTCGGCCACGGCGCGTACGCCCAGGTGCTGGTGCTCGTGATCTTCCTCGGCGGCATGTCGCTCGGCGCGCACCTCGTGGGGCGGCGCTCGGAGCGGCTGCGCGACCCGCTGCTCTGGTACGCGGTGGTCGAGCTGGCGGTGGCGGTCATCGGCATCGGCTTCCACGACGTCTTCCAGTGGGCCACCGACGCCGCGTACGACGGGCTGTTCCCGCGCCTGCCGGCGGGCACGGTCGTGCTGCTCGTGAAGTGGACGCTGGCCGCGCTCCTCATCCTCCCGCAGTCGATCCTGCTCGGCGCGACCTTCCCGCTCATGAGCGCCGGCGCGATCCGCCGGGCGCCGGACCGGCCGGGCCGCACGCTGGCGCTGCTCTACTTCGCCAACTCGCTCGGCGCCGCGGGGGGCGTGCTGCTGGCGGGCTTCACGCTGCTCTCGGCCGCGGGGCTGCCCGGGACGCTGCTGGTCGCGGCGGCGTGCAACGCGACGGTGGCGGTGGTCGCGTGGCTGGTCGCGCGGCTCGCGCCGGCCGACGCCACGCCCGCCTCGGCAACCTCGACCGTACGCGAGCCCCCCCGGCTCACAGGGGTACAGCCGGAACCCGCGACCGAGCCAGTCGCCGCGACGCACGACGTGTCCGCGCCACGCGACGCGACGCCCCTGGGCCCGCCACCCGCGCTCGTGCGCGCGCTGCTCCTCGTCGCCTTCGGCACCGCCGTCGCCTCGTTCGTCTACGAGATCGCGTGGATCCGCATGCTGTCGCTCGTCGTCGGCAGCGCGACGCACTCGTTCGAGCTGATGCTGTCGGCCTTCATCCTCGGGCTCGCGCTCGGCGCGTGGTGGATTCGCGGCCGCGCCGACCGCCTCGACGATCCGCTGCGCACGCTCGGCCTCGTGCAGTGGATCATGGGCAGCCTCGCGATCGCGACGCTCCCCGTCTACGTGGGCACCTTCCACGCGATGGCCGGGCTGCTCGGCGCCGTGGAGCTGAACGAGGGCGGCTACCGCATCTTCACCGTCGTCCGCTACCTGTTCTGCCTCGCCGTGATGCTGCCGGCGACCTTCTGCGCGGGCGTCACGCTGCCGCTCATCACGCGCATCCTCATCGGCCGCGGCGCCGGCGAGCGCGCCATCGGCCAGGTCTACGCGGTCAACACGCTCGGCTCCATCGTGGGCGCGTCGCTCGCGGGGCTCGCGCTCATGCCGCTCCTCGGCCTCAAGTGGCTGCTCGTCGTCGGCGCGCTGACGGACGTCGCGCTCGGGATCTGGCTGCTGGCGCGGCACGGGGCGCTCGTCGCCGATGCGCGCGTCGCGACGCCCACGCCGACGCGCGCGCGCGCCGCGTGGCTCGACCGCACGGCGCGCGCGGGGCGCGGCGCGCTGCTGCCGACGGCGATCGTCGGCGTGGGCGTGCTGCTGCTGATCGCGACCGTGACGCCGTTCCACACCGCGGTGCTGTCGAGCGGCGTCTATCGCTACGCGAAGGTGTCCGACCCACGCGGCTACGACGTGCCGTTCTACCGCGACGGCCGCACGGCGACGGTGAGCGTGCGCCGCGCGCGCGGCTCGCGCATGCTGACGCTCGCCACCAACGGCAAGCCGGACGCGTCGCTGTCGCTGTCGTGGATCAAGCCGTCGCCGGCCGACACCGTGCGGCGCCCGCTCACCGGCGACCAGGTGACGCAGGCGCTCCTGCCGCTCGTCACGCTCGCGCACCACCCGCACGCGCGCAGCGCCGCCGTCATCGGCCAGGGCTCGGGGATGACGTCGCACCTGCTGCTCGCCAGCCGCGAGCTGCGCGCGCTCTCGACGATCGACATCGAGCCGCTGATGATCGAGGGCTCGCGCGCGTTCTATCCGGCGAACCGGCGCGTCTTCGACGACCCGCGCTCGACGTTCGTGGTGGACGACGCGAAGGCGTTCTTCGCCAGCGCGCGCCGCACCTTCGACGTCATCGTCTCCGAGCCGTCCAACCCCTGGGTGAGCGGCGTCTCGGGGCTCTTCACCGACGAGTTCTACCACCGCGTGCGCGGCTACCTCGCGCCCGGCGGCGTGTTCGGCCAGTGGCTGCACCTGTACGAGATCGACGACCGGCTGGTGCTGAGCGTGCTCGCGGCGCTGCACCGCAACTTCCCGTCGTACGAGATCTACATGGTCTCGAACGCCGACATCTTCGTCGTCGCCAGCACGAGCCCCACGCTGCGCCGCGCCGACTGGGGCGTGGTCGCGCTTCCCGACGTCGCGCACGACCTCGCGCGCACGCTGCCACTGGACTCCGCGACGCTCGACGCGATGCGCGTGCTCGACCGCGCGGCGCTCGCGCCCGTGCTCGACCGCTGGCGCGCGCCGAACTCCGACTACTTCCCGCTCCTCGACCTGGGCGCGGAGCGGACGCGCTTCCTCAAGGAGTCGGCGAGCGGCTTCCGCGCGCTGCACACGGGCCGCTTCGATCCGGTGGCCGGGCTGCGCGGCTGGCGCGTGGGCTTCGCCGACGCGACGGTGGCGCCGGTCGAGATGCCGCGCGCCGATGCCCGCGCGCGCGGTGCGGCGGTGCGGCAGGCGTGGCAGGCGTACGCGCCCGACGGCACGCCGGTGCGCGACGACGAGGCACCCTTCCTTCGCCTACCCGGCGGGGAGACGGCGTGGCTGCGCGACGCGATCTACCGGCGCGCGGCGTTCGAGGCGGTGCTTGCGTCCGGTCGCCCGCCCGCCGACTGGCACCGCTTCGTCGCGCACGCCTACGACGTGGAGGGCGAGCTGCACGGCGGCACCGCGGGCGTCGCCGACAGCGCGTTCTACGGCCGCCTGTTCGCGTACCTCGACGCTGCGCGCGCGCCGGCCGAGGTGCGCGCGTCGATCGCGTTCTTCCACGGGCTGGCGGCGCACGACTTCCGTCAGGCCGCCGACGCGGCCGACGTGCTCGTGGCCGCGCTGCGCCGCGGCGACCAGTGGGTCCGCCCGCAGCTCCTGCACGACGGCGCGGTGGTCTCGGCGATCCGTCTCGGCGACGCGGCGCGCGCGACGCGCATGCTGGCCGCCACGGCCCGCGACACGGAGCGCGACCGCAGCGACCTGCGCTCGGAGCTGTTCACGCACTGGATCGCGCACGTGGCCAGGTCGGGTGGCGCCGCGCGGCCCGCGGCCCCGATCGACTGAGCGCGGCCTCGCGCGCTTCGGACGGTTCCTTCACCGGGGCCGGGACGGCCCGGCGTGCGCCGGCCACGTCCGCGCCGTACGTTCCCGCGTCGTGTCCCGCCGCTGCCCGTCGCGCGCCGATTCCGCGGCCCGCTTCCGCGGGCCGCTTCGCGATCGGCGGCGTGCGGGCGGGGACGTACCGCGTGCTCGCGCTGCTCCCGCCCCAGCGCCCTGATCCTGGACCGCAGCGCTCCCCCGCTCCATCGCGTACCCTCTGGTTGCCGGCGCGCTCGCCCCTGAGCGGCGCCTCGCACTGTCCACCCGGACCGGACCCGCCCCATGATCGGATCCCCCCTCCCCCTGCTGACCGGGGGCGCACGCCGCACGCTGGTCGCGGGCGCCGTGCTCGCGCCGGTGCTCGTGCCCGCGCTGGCGTCTGCCCAGACGACGTACCAGCAGCCGCCGGCCCCCATCGCCCGCGCGCTCGACGCCGAGCCGCTCCCGGCCGTCAGCGTCAGCCCCGATCGGAAGTGGCTGCTCCACCTGCGCCGCCGCGGCCTCCCGTCCATCGAGGAGGTGGGCGCGCCCGAGATGCGCCTCGCCGGCCTCCGCCTCAACCCGCGCACCAACGGCGGCTCGCGCGACGTCTCGTTCACGGGCCTGTCGCTGCAGGCCGTGCAGGGCGGCGGCAGCACGCCGGCCATGCGCGCGATCACGGTCCCCGGCGCCACGGGCGACGTCCGGATGGGCACGCCCCTCTGGTCGCCCGACGGGAAGCGGATCGCCTTCACGGTGACGGCTCCGACGGCGATCACGCTCTACACGGCCGACATCCCGGCCAGCGCGAGCGGCCCCGCCGTCGCGGCGCGGCGCGTCAGTGCGCTGGCGCTCAACGCGACCACGGGCAGCCCGTGCTCGTGGGTCGGCAACGCCCGGCTGGCCTGCTTGACGATCCCCGCGGGCCGCGGCCCGGCGCCGAAGCAGTCGGAGATCCCGACGGGCCCGATCTCGCAGGAGTCCGAGGGGAAGGCCGCGCCCAACCCGACCTTCCAGGACCTGCTGAAGAGCCCCGCCGACGAGAAGCTGATGGAGCACTACCTGACGTCGCAGGTGGTGCTGCTCGGCCTCGACGGCAGCGCGACGAAGCTCGGCGCGCCGGCGCTGCGCACGCGCGTCGCGCCATCGCCCGACGGGCAGTGGCTGCTGGTCGAGACGACGCATCGCCCCTACTCGTACCTCGTCCCGCTCGGCGCCTTCCCGAGCCTGGCCGAGGTGTGGGACCTGAACGGCAGGGTCGTGCGGAAGCTCGACGACTCGCCGCTCGACGAGCAGGTGTCGCGGCGCTTCGACCAGGTGTCGCCGGGCCCGCGCAACATGAGCTGGCGCGCCGACGCGCCGGCGACGCTGGCGTGGGTCGAGGCGCTCGACGGCGGCGACCCGCAGACGAAGGCCGACAAGCGCGACGCGGTGAAGACGCTCGCGGCGCCGTTCGCGGGCGAGCCGACGGTGCACGCGCAGCTCGAGTGGCGCGGCGGCGGCATCACGTGGGCGCGCAGCGACCTCGCGCTCGTGACCGAGAACTGGCGCCGCACGCGCAAGACGCGCACGTGGGCGATCGATCCGAGCAACCCGGCCAAGGCGCCGCGCCTCGTGTTCGACCGCTCGTCGGAGGACCGCTACGGTGACCCGGGCCGCTTCGAGACGGCGCCGAACCAGTACGGCCGCCAGGCGCTGCTGACCACGAAGGACGGCCGCTTCGCCTTCCTCGGCGGCGCGGGCGCGTCGGCCGAGGGCGACCGCCCGTTCATCGACCGCTACGAGCTGGCGACGGGCAAGACCGAGCGCCTGTTCCGCTCCGCGGCGCCGTTCTACGAGGAGCCGGTCGCGGTGCTCGACCCGGAGGCGGGCGTGGTGCTGACGCGCCGCGAGAGCACGACCGAGGTCCCGAACTACTGGGCGCGCACCGTCGCCGGCAGCGCGCAGCCGCGGCAGCTGACGTTCTTCAAGGATCCCGCGCCGCAGTTCGCGGGCGTGACGTCGCAGCTCGTGACGTACAAGCGCAAGGACGGCGTCGACCTCTCGGCGACGGTCTACCTGCCGGCCGGCTACGACAAGGCGAAGGACGGCCCGCTGCCGTTCTTCCTCTGGGCGTATCCGCTGGAGTACGGCTCGGCCGCCGCGGCGTCGCAGGTGGTCGGCTCGCCGTACCGCTTCACGCGGCCGACGGGCGCGAGCCACCTCTTCCTGCTGTCGCAGGGCTACGGCGTGATGGACAACCCGACCATGCCGATCGTGGCGATGAACGGGAAGGAGTCCAACGACACGTACGTCGAGCAGCTCGTGTCGAGCGCGCAGGCGGCGGTGGACAAGCTCGTCGAGATGGGCGTCGGCGACCGCGAGCGGATGGGCGTCGGCGGCCACTCGTACGGCGCCTTCATGACGGCGAACCTCCTCTCGCACACGAACATCTTCCGGGCGGGCATCGCGCGCAGCGGCGCGTACAACCGCACGCTGACGCCGTTCGGCTTCCAGGGCGAGGAGCGCGACTACTGGAAGGCGCAGCAGCTCTACACGGAGATGTCGCCGTTCACGTATGCGAACCGCGTGAAGACGCCGATCCTGCTGATCCACGGCATGGCGGACGACAACCAGGGCACCTTCCCGATCCAGAGCGAGCGCTACTACGCGGCGCTCAAGGGCAACGGCGCGAAGGCGCGCTACGTCCAGCTGCCGGCCGAGGCGCACGGGTATCGCGCGCGCGAGAGCATCGGCCACACGCTGTACGAGATGGTGACGTGGCTCGACCGGTACGTGAAGCCGAAGCAGGAGAAGGCGACGGCGATGTGATCGGCGCGCCGCAGCACGCAGCTTCGTTATTCAGGGTCGCTTCGTCCCCGGCGGGGATACCGGCGGCGGGTTCTGCCCCTTCGTCGTGTCGAGCGGCGTGACCGCGGGATTCCCCGAGTCGCCCGCCGCCTGCGGCTGGCCGGTGCGGCCCTGCAGCCCCTGCGTGCTGTCGCCCATCGCGGGGTTGGGGCTCAGCGTCTGCTGCGTCGCGGGCGCGGCGGCGCCGGTGTCGCCATCGACCGCATGCTCGGAGCGCGCGTCCGCGCCGCCGCACGCGGCCAGCAGCGCGGCGGACAGCAGCGCGGCGATCGTCCTCGTCGTGGTCCGCATCAGCGCTTCCCTCCGGTGGTGGTCGGCAGCTGCGCCTGCACCCGGCGCGCCTCGGCCAGGTGGCGCTCGACGTCGCTCTGCATGCGACGCACGCGGTCGACGAGCGTGGCGTCGCCGGTCGCGGTCTCGGCGCGCTCCAGCGACTGCAGCGCACCCTCGTGCCCCTGCACCTGCGCGTTCATGTACGCGCGGTCGAACGCCGGCCCCGCCTCCAGCTTCTGCAGCTGCGCCATCGTCTTGGCGTGCGCGTCGGCCATCGGCACCAGCAGGTCGTTCGCGCTGTTCGTCCCCGCCGCCTCCACGCCGCGGTCGAGCGGCGCCTGCCGGTGCGCCGCGATCATCGCCTGCGCGTAGCGGCGCACCTCGGCGTTCTGCGCCTTCTGCAGCGCGAGCTGGCTCATCTCGGTCTCGGACGTGTTGATCGCGTCGATGAGCGAGCGCACGCCCGCGTCGCTCGGATCGCCGCTCTGGATCGTGCCCTGCCCCGGCGTGCCGATGCTGCCGCTGGGATCGGTCGACACCGCGGTGCCGCTCCCCGCCGTGCCGGGCAGCGTGGAGTCCGGGCGCGTCGCCGTGGCACCCGGCACGACCACCTCGCCGCCGCTCGCGTTGTGCGCGGGCTGCTCGTCGCGCAGCTCGTCGTTGCCACCGCCGCAGCCGGTGGTGAAGGCCGTCAGCGTCGCCAGCGCGGCGGCGGCGAGTGCGTGTCGTGCGATGCGCGCCGGCATCGCGTCGTCGATTCGTGTCCGCGCGAGCGCCCCGCGCGTGCGTCCGTGATGCATCATCCTCCTCCTCGGTCGTCTCGTCGGCGGCCGTCCCACCGGACCGGCGCGCGGGCGACTCCAGTTGCGCGGCGCATGCCACCGGACGCGCCGCGCGCGGACCCGCCCGGACCCGCCGCACACGAGAATGCCCGCCGACGCGCGAGGCGTCGGCGGGCATCGGTTCACGCGGCGTGCTGGAGCGGCTCAGGGCCGGCCGGCCGGCGGCGTCGTGCCGGTCGTGCCGGTGGCACCGGTGGTCGCGCCCGACGTGGCGCCCGAGGTCGCCCCCGGCGTGCTCGTGCCGGGCGTGGTCGTGCCCGTCGCGCCCGCGGTGCCGCCCAGGCGCCCCTGCAGCTGCTGGGCGTCCTGCAGGTGGGCCTGCACCTTCGGGATCGCGCCCTGGATCAGCGTGCGCAGATCGGCGTTGCTGGTGTTCTGCATCGCCTGGAGCTCCGCCAGCGTCTGCTGGTGCGCCTGCACCTGCCCATCCATGTACTGGCGGTCGAACGCCTCGCCCTTGGCGGTGGCCGAGAGCTGCTGCGACATCTCGTTCGACATGCGCGTCTTCTCGACCGCCGGCGCGGGGTTCCCCGGCGTGACGTTGATCCGCACCGCGAGCTCGTCGGCCTGCTTCTGCATCGCCTGGTGCTCGTCGACCATGCGCCGCGCGAACGCGCGCACGTCGCGGTTCGTCGCCTTCTCGACCGCCGATTGGCTGCTCCGGATCTCCGCCGCGTTGGAGGCACCGATGAGCGCCATCATGTCGGGCGCGCTCATCGAGGACATGTCGCCGGCGGCCGGCGCGCCGACCATCGCGCCGCTGTCCGTCGTGGCGCCGGGCGACACCTCGCCGGCCGCGGCCGCCGTGTCGCCCTGCGACGCGGTGTCGCCGCGATCGTTGCCACCGCACCCGGTCGCCGCCAGCGAGGCCAGAAGCGCCGTCGAGCCCCATCGAATCACCTGCCGCATGCCACACCTCGAGGTTCCGGTCCCGTTCGCCTGCAGGGGCCACTCGGCCCGCGCGGGGAGGGGTCGCGCAAGTCGCGTACTCTCCGACGCGCGGGAGACGGCCGTCACGGGGCGGTCGATGCGGCGTCACGGGATCGCATCGCAAGCGACGGTCGCATCCCGTGCGACCCGGCGCTGACCGGGCAGTCAGCGCCGGGTCGCACGGGCGCCGAAAGTCGCGGTTCAGAGGGGGAACGGATGCTTGATTCAGACGTAGCACGTGATGCGCGTCACGAACGTCCGTTCGCGAGTCCTGCGCGGCGCCGGGCCCTCCCGACACCGCACGCGATGACGCGCGCCGCCACCCTGCGCCTCTCCCGCCGATGAACCAGACCGCCCTCCTCGCCCGCCGCGTGCTGCGCCGCGCCCGTGCGTCGTGGATCGTCACCGTCGCGGCCGCCGCCGTCGCCACGCCGTGGGTGGTGCGCAACGGCGTCGGCGAGCTGGCGTCGATCGAGACGACGTCGACGGGCGCGGCGGTGGCCGACGCGATCGACGCGGGGCTCGAGTCGGATCTGGCGCAACTCGCGTCGAACACGACCGGCGCGACGCCTGGCCGCCACCTCGGCTTCGACACGAGCGTGTATCCGGGCGACCGCACGATGCGCCGCTGGAAGGAGGCGGGCGCGCCGTACGAGTGGGTCGGCTACTACCTCCCCGCGCCCTGCCACCGCGACGCCTCGTGGAGCGGCAAGCGCGAGACGCTGACCGACATGGGCTGGGGGCTGGCGGTGGTGTACGTCGGCCAGCAGACGTGGGACCGCACGCCGAAGCCGAGCTCGAAGGCGGCCGAGCGCGCGGTGCGCGCGGGCAAGCGCTGCGACGCGAACTTCGTCAGCGGCCCGCGCGGCGTGACCGAGGGCGCGGACGCGATCGCGCGCACGGCGGCCGAGGGCTTCGCGAAGGGCACGATCGTGTACCTGGACATCGAGCGCATGGAGCGCATGCCGCAGGCGATGCGCGACTACTACCGCCAGTGGACGCGCCAGCTGCTGGCCGACGGCCGCTACGTGCCGGGCGTGTACGTGCACGCGCACAACGCGGACGCGGTCTACGACGACCTGGTGGCGGAGTTCCGCGCCGCCGGCGTGGCGGCCGAGCCCCCGATGTGGGTGGCGAGCGGCCGCGGCTTCACGCGCGACGCGGCGCCGACGGACGTCGGGCACCAGTTCGCGGGCGTGTGGCAGGGCGTGCTCGACATCGTGGAGCACCACGGCGGCGTGTCGCTGCCGATCGACGTGAACGTCGCGGCGGTGCCGTCGCCGTCGGACCAGTACGCGCTGACCGACTGAGCGCTGCGGACGGCGGGCTGCGGATCCATGAACGGCGAACGGCAGCAAGGATGACAGTCTGAGAAGATCTGAGAAGAGCGGATGGCTCCGTGTGGTGCGAGGTCCCTCGCTGCCACGCGGAGCCATCTGACTCTTCATCAGATCTTCTCAGTTCTTCATCCTTGCTGCCGTGGTCGTCCGGGTCAGACGCGCCGGACCTGTTGACCTCTTGGGGAGGCTACGGATGCTCCGGATGAATCGGATGCTCCGGATCGTCCCGCGCGGCGACGACGTTCCATGCGCCGGTGCGGAGGAGATCCGTCAGATCCGTCTCATCCGGAGCATCCGTATCCCCCCCGAGTCGTTACGGCCCGAGCGGCGTGACGCCGGCTGCCGAGGGCCCGGAGCCAAAGGGTTCGCACTCCGCAGCCCGCAGCGCCTCACCCTTCGTCGCCCAGTCGCCGGTCGCCCACGAGGTAGTGCGTCACGTAGTCGCGCACGGCGTCGGCCAGCGGCGTGACGGGCGCGGTGTAGCCCGCCGCGCGCAGGCGCCCGATGTCGGCCTGCGTGCGGTACTGGTACTTGTCGCGGATCGCGAGCGGCATGTCCACGTACTCGATGCGCGGCTCGCGGCCCATGGCGGCGAACAGCGCCGAGGCCAGCTCGTTCCAGCTGTTCGCGACGCCGCTGCCGAGGTTGTAGAGGCCCGACGCCGACGGCGCCGCCGCGAGGTGCAGCGTCATCGCCACGCAGTCCTTCACGTACAGGAAGTCGCGCGTCTGCTCGCCGTCCCGGTAGTCCGGGCGGTGGCTGCGGAACAGCTTCACGCTGCCCGTCTCCTCGACCTGCCCGAACGCCTTGTGCACGAGCGAGCGCATGTCGCCCTTGTGCGCCTCGTTGGGCCCGAAGACGTTGAAGAACTTGCACCCCACCATGCGGTCGAGCACTCCGTGCCGCGCGGCCCACAGGTCGAGCAGGTGCTTCGAGTAGCCGTACGCGTTCAGCGGGCGCAGGCGCTGCAGCGACGCCGCGTCCTGCGCGCGGTCGTCCATCCCCGCCGCGCCGTCGCCGTACGTCGCCGCCGACGACGCGTAGACGAAGCGCACCTGCCGCGGCACCGCCCACTGCGCGAGCGCCTTCGTGAACTCGAAGTTGTTCCGCGCCAGGTAGGTCGCGTCGCGCTCCGTGGTGGCCGAGCACGCGCCCATGTGCAGCACGCAGTCGAAGTCGCCGAGCGCGCCGCTCGTGAGCCGCGGCATCAGGTCGTCGGCCTCGAGGTAGTCCTCGAACGCGAGCGGCACCAGGTTGCGCCACTTCTCGTCGGTGCCGAGGCGGTCGACGATCACCACGCGGTCCACGCCGCGCCGGTTGAGCGCCCACACGAGCGCGGAGCCGATGAACCCCGCGCCGCCGGTCACCAGCACGCGCGAGAAGGGGAGCGGCGACGGGTCGCCGGACGCGGGAAGCGGGGGGGCTGGCTGCTCGGGCATGCGCGAAAGCTAACGCGCCCCGGCGCCGCGTCGGACGTCGGCTCCGACGCCGACCGAACCCCTGGACCACTCAACGCCTCTCACCAGTGCGCGGCGCCACACCGGCGACCACGCGTCCACCCCTCGCCCGCGAGGTCCCACGTGCCGACCCCTTCCTCGCCCCTGGTCTCGACGCGCGTCGCGGTGATCGCGTTCGCCGTCGTCGAGGCGATCGTGCTCGCCTGGATGCTCTTCCCGCGCCGCTGACCTCCACCGCCCGGAGCCCGATGACCGCCCCCGCCCACACACCCGATCTCGATCGGATCCGCGAGCATGTCCTCGACCGCATGGAGCGCGGCGAGCGCGTGACGAAGCTCGCCATCCTCGGCGCCGCCGCGCTCGAGCTGCTCCTGTTCGTCGTCGCCTTCCGCCTGGTGGACTGGCGCGACCCGGTGCAGAAGCTCCTCTTCGTCTTCTCCGTCCTGAGCTACACGATCCTCGCGCTCGGGCTCATCGCCCTCGGCGGCCACGTCTCGCGCTCCGTCGCGCGCGTGCTGGCCGCGCTGGAGCCGCCCGCGCGCGACTGACGTCCCACGGCTCGCCCACCGCTCGCCCGTGCCCGCGCCGCACGACGCCCTCTCGCCGCTGCAGGTCGCGCGCGCCCAGACCGGCGACCGCGCGGCGCTCGACCGGCTGCTGCAGGCGCTCCAGGCGCCGCTCTACGCGCACGTGCGCGGGCTGCTGGACGGCGACGCGCACGCGGCGGAGGACGTGCTGCAGGACGTGCTGCTGACGATCTGCCGCCGGCTGCCCGCGCTGCGCGAGCCGCAGCTGGCGCGCGCGTGGGCGTACCGCATCGCGACCCGCGAGGCCGTGCGCCGCGCACGGCGCGATCGGCGGTTCACGACGGACGCGGATGAGGACGCGCTGGACGCGGTGGCCGCGCCGGCGCACGAGCCGGCGTTCGAGCCCGAGCTGGTGGCCGCGCTGCCTGGCGCGCTGGCCGGGCTGCCGCGCGCGAGCGGCACGGTGCTGCGGCTGCACTACCTGGACGGCCTGACGTACGGCGAGATCGCCGAGGCGCTCGAGATCCCGCTCGGCACCGTGAAGTCGCGGCTCGCCTACGGGCTCGCCACGCTGCGCACGCGACTGGGGCCGCTGGCGCGCTGACGCGGCGCGTGGGCGATCAGAGCGCCCAGCGCATGCCGAGCGTGCCCGCCGCCGAGCGCCAGCGGCTGCCGGGCGTGCCCTCGCGCGCGACGCCACCGTCGTACGCGTCCAGCTCCGCGCGCAGCGCGCGTCCGGGGCCGACGGGTACGAGCAGCTGCGCCCACGCACGCGCGGCGGCCGTCCAGCGACCCGTCGCCTCGCCGAACGGGGTCACGCGCTGCGCGCCGGCGCCCAGGTCCAGCGCCAGCGCGACGCCGCGCGCGCTCTCACGCTCGACGTACGCGCCGACCTCGGTGACGTCCGCGCGCTGCGGGGCGAAGAAGCCGAGCGTGCTCGCGTGGTCGAAGCCGAGCCGCTGTCCGCCGAGCGAGAGCTCACCCCATCCCTCGACCAGATGCACCAGCGCGCCGCCGAGCGTCGTGCGCGTCGCGCGCTCGCCGCGCGCGGTGAAGCCGGAGACGCGCCCCATCGCGCGGGCGCGCAGGCCGCGCACGACGGGCACCTCGCCCTGCACCGCCGCGTCGCTGCGGACGACGCCGTTGCGCGCCAGCAGCGGCGTCGCGTCCAGCAGCGCGCGGCCGGCCCGCACGTCGAGCTGCGGTCCGCCGGCGGGCGCGCGCCACTGCACGCGCGCGCTACCGACGGGCACGACACGATCCAGCGCGTCGGTGACGACGGTGGTCGTGGGCGTGGACGGCGTCGTGGGCGCGGGCGTCGTGGGACGACCGCCGTTACCGTTGCCGTTCCCCGGACGCGAGGGCGTGGTGGGCGTGGTGGGTACGTCGGGTGCCGCGACCAGCGTCGTGCGCGCGGGCGCATGCGCGCGCTGCACGCCGGTGCCGAGGTCCAGCCGCAGCGTCGCGCGCGGCCGCCAGGCGAGGTCCACGCGCGCCCCGTCGGTCGTCACGGTGTCGTCCACCGCCGTGCCGCGCACCAGCGACGCGGCGATCGTCGTGCGCAGCGCGCCCGCCGGCGGCAGCGTCACCGCCACGCCGCCGCCCAGGCGCACGTTGTCGTCCGAGTCGCGCGAGCCGATCGCCTGCGGCTCGACCACGGCGGCCGTCGCGCGGCGCCACGCGGTGATGCGGCGCGCCGTGCCTGCGTCCGGCTCGACGGCCTGCGCCTGCGCCAGCGCGTCGAGCGCCGTGGGGACGTTCCCCGCGCGGCGCCGCTGCTCGGCCAGCGCCCGCCACGCCTCGGCGTCGCGCGGCGCGGTCGCCAGGTGCGCCTCGTACGCGGCGATCGCGGCGTCCGTGCGGTCCGCGCGCGCGAGCACGCGGCCGCGGGTCATCGCCACGTCGCGCTCGCGCGGCGCGAGGCGGGCCGCCGCGTCCACCGCGCGCAGCGCCTCGTCGGTGCGGCCCATGCGCGACAGCGCATCGGCCAGCGCGAGGTGGCCCCATGGATCGCGCGGCTGCACCGCGACGTAGCGTCGGTACAGCCGCAGGGCCTCGTCACGGTGCGCGGCGCGCAGCTGCGCCAGTCGGAAGAGCGCGCGCGAGTCGTCGGGCGCGCGCGCCAGCACCGCCACGTACCGCTGCTCCGCGCCGGCCGCGTCGCCGTCGTCGTACGCCGCGTCGGCCGCGGCGCGCAGGATCGCCACCGAGTCGGGGGTCGCCGCGCGCGTGCGCTGCGCGTCCGCCGGTCGCGCGAATGCCGCGCACGCGACCAGCAGCGCGAGCGCCGCCGCATCGCGACCCGTGCGCCGCGCGCGCAGCGACACGCCGAGCCGCACCAGCTGCACCAGCAGCAGCACCGCCGCCAGCGTGCCGAGCGAGCCGACGAGCGCGGACACGCGCCACACCGCCGGCGTCGGCGATGCTGCATGCGCGGCGGCGCCGACGACTAGCGCGCCCGTGGTCGTCAGCTGCACGCGCGTCGCGGCGCCGAGCGCGGCGCCGATCGCCTCGCCGCTGGCCCACAGCGCCACCAGGATGCCGAGCGCGAGCCCGACCTGGCTCCAGACGACGCGCCACGCCGTCGGCCGGCCGCGCGCGCGGCGCGTCAGCTCGCGCACCGGCATGAGCAGCGCGCTCGCGAGGTAGAACAGGCCGCCGATGCCGACGCCCGGAAGTCCGGCCGCCATCCTAGTGTCCCTTCTCGAAGACGCGGAACGTGCGGCCGAGCACCCACTCGGACCACGCGGCGCGCAGGAAGAAGGCCGCGTTCACGACGCGGATGACGAGGAACGCGGGCAGGCTCGCGAGCGCCTTCCCCACCTCGCCGCGCGGCAGCGCGCCGACGACCACCGGCACCGCGAGCGCCGGCAGGTCGAGCGCGTAGCCCAGCAGCCAGCGCAGGTCGCCGGTGACGAGCGCCAGCACCGGCAGCAGGAAGAGGTACACGAGCGCCGCGACCGTCGCGTCCCACACGGAGACGGCGACTGCGGAGCGCAGGTACGGCACCTCGAGCACGCCGTCCCAGTGCAGCCGCACGTTCTGCACGAAGCCGTGCGACCAGCGCTTCAGCTGCTTGTGCAGGAACGACCAGTTGTGCGGCTCCACCGGGTAGCAGACCGCGTCGTGGACGAAGCGCACGGCGTGCCCCGCGCGGTACAGGCTCCACGTGAGGTCCATGTCCTCGGCGAGCGTGCGCATGGACCAGCCGCCCTGCGCGCGCAGCACGTCGGTGCGGTACGCGCTGAAGCACCCGGACGCGATGAGCGGCGCGCCGTAGTAGTCCTGCACCTGCTTGTAGAAGGTGAAGGCGAACAGGTACTCGACGTAGCGGCCGCGCTCCCAGATGGTGCGCACGTGGCGCGGCAGCACCAGCCCGCACGCGCAGGCGACGTTCGGGTCCGCGAACACGCGCAGCAGCCGCTCGATCGCGTCGGGCGCGAGCGTGGTGTCGGCGTCGACGGCCATCGTGAACGCCGTGTCGACATGCGCGAGCGCGAAGTTCTGCGCGCCGGCCTTGCAGCCGGTGTTCGCGGGCGGCGTCAGCACGCGCACGCCGAGCGCGCGCGCGACGTCGGCGGTGTCGTCGGTGGAGCAGTCGTCGATCACGACCACCTCGGCGACGCGCACCGTCTGCGCGAGCAGGCTGCGGATCGTGTCGCCGATGCTCGCGCCCTCGTTGTACGCGGGCACGAGCACGGTCAGCTGCGCGGCCAGCGCGGCGGCGCCGGGGTGCGCGGCGGGCGCGGGCACGGGCACTGGCGGCGCGGACGGGCGCCAGGACGCGTCCTCGTCGACCGCGGCCTCGGGAGACGGTGTGTCGGTGATCGGCATGGGCAGCAGGGCGCGTCGAACGACGGCGCGCGTAAACGGACGATCAAGGTACGTCGCCCGTCTCTGCGAGTCCCGCACCCTCGCGCACGCCAACCGCAGCAGCGAGTGACGACGGTCACGCGGGCGCACGATTGGTCGGCTCTGGCGCCGTGCGAACCGAAACGTTCCGTCATGATTGGCACGCGATCGCGGCGCGTGCGGCGACGATCGTCGGCCTCGCGCCACATCGCGTCCGCGCAACGCATCGATGCAGTGCATGCATGCAACGCGAACGGGCGGCCTCCGCGTGGAGGCCGCCCGTCGTCGCGCGTGCGCGGTCGCTTACTGGTACTGGATGTACGAGAGCTTCGGCGTCAGCTGCAGCAGCTCCTTCGGCGTGAGGAGCGCGTCGCCCTTCTTCGTGTCGTTGTGGTAGAAGAGCTTGAAGCCCGTGTACTGCACCGGCTCGTTCACGATGTAGTGGTGATACGAGTCGAACTTGAGCCAGGGCGGGCCCCAGCCGTCCATGTGCATCACGACCTGCACGTTCTTCGTCGGGCGGATGGCCTGCGCGTCCGGCACCATCAGGCGGGTGAAGCGGTGCACGACCAGGACCTTGGGCGGGAGCTTCTTCTGCGTGACCAGCTGGTCGAGCGTCTGGATCACGTAGTTGATGTCGCTCGCCTTCATCTGCCCGATCTTCGCGCTCGGCCGCACCCCTTCCTTGTCGTGGTGCATGTAGAACTCGGGGTCGACGCCGAGGTGCACGTCGGGGCGCTCGAGGTACTTGAGGAGGAGCGGCAGCTCCTCGCGCAGCGTGCTGTGCGACGCCTGGATGTCGAGAAAGAGCACGCCCTTGCGGCTCTGCGCCCAGCCGTACGTCTTCTCGATCATCTGCGGCGTCTCGCGGCGGCGCCACTTCTTGTCCGGCCCCGGATCGCCCTGCGCGACGACCGTCACGAGGTGGATGGCGGGCACCACGGGCGTCGACGGATCGGCGGCCTTCCAGCTCGCGACCGTCCGGTCGAGCATCCCGAGCATCTGCTGCTCCGGATACTCGCCGATGACGCCCATCTTCTTCGAGTGCGGGTTGCCGTAGTAGGCGACGATGCGATTGCCGGGCAGCAGCGCGCCGGGGCCGGCGGCCGGGCCCTTCGGCCACGCCGCCATCTTCTTCTCGCCCTGGCGGATGGCGGCGATGAGCGACGACATGTCGGTCTTCTTGCGCCCCGGCAGCAGCGACGCCGTGATCTTGCGCGACGTGTCGCCGGCGACGGACGCGCTCGCGGTCACGGGCGCCGAGTCGGCGGCGGCCGTCGCGTTCGTGGCCGATGCGACCGCCCCGACCTCGCCGGCCGCGGTGTCGGGCCGCACGCCGGAGTCGACCGGCGCGGGCGTGGCCGCGGCGGCGCCGCCCGCCGGCGTCGCCGTCTCGGGAGCACAGGCGGCGAGAAGGGCGGCGCCGACGGCCCACCCGAGGAACGTGGTGCGAGAGGTACCCGACATCAGCTGCGAACGACGTGGAGCGTGGAGGGCGCGGCGAGGCGCCACGAGGGAGACCGGGCAGGCAATCTAGCCGGTCGGGCGCACGTCCTCATCAGGCGCGCGCGAAGGCCGACGATGCGCCGGATCGCGCGTCACGAGCGAGCGCGACCGTAGTCGTCGAAACGCCCGCGCCCGCTCGCCCGTACTCCCCGCCATGCCCATCACCGCCTACGCCACCGCCCTCCGCACCGGCGCCGACGCCCTCCGCGCCAACCCGGTCCGCGCCCTGCTCGCCACGCTCGGCGTCGTCATCGGGGCGGCGGCCCTCGTCTCGGTCCTCGCGGTCGGCGACGGCGTGGAGCGCTTCGCCCGCGACATGGTCAGCCGCGAGGGCTACGACCTGGTGCAGGTGCGCCCGGTGACCGAGGACAGCGTGGACGGCACGATGATGCCCCGCGCGGACGTGCGCCGCTTCGCCGTCGCCGACGTGCCCGCGCTCGCCGGCGCGCTGGGCGACGGCGAGCGGGTCGCGCTGGTCCGCCGCGGCATCACCCTCGCCGACCTCGGCTCCCCTGCCCGCCGTCGCGTCATCGCCGTCACGGGCGTCGCGCTCTCGGCCCCCGACACGCTCGGCCAGGGGCTGCTCGCCGGCCGTCGGCTGACGCCGGCCGAGACGCGTGACGGCACGGCGGTGGCCGTCGTGAACGAGGCGCTCGCCCGCGCGCTCCTCGCCGACTCGGGCCGTGGCCCGAAGGGCGTGTCCGCCGCGCTCGGCGACTCGGTGCCGCTGGGCGGCCGCTGGGCGCGCGTGGTGGGGGTGACCACGAGCGAGCGCGAGTCGGCGATCCGCCCGGGTGCCCTCGCGCTCACCGCGCCGCTCGCCATCGTCGAGCCGGCACTGGTCGCGACGCGTCAGGGTCCGGCGCAGGAGGCGATGCTGGTGGCGACCGCGCGCAACGCCGAGGCGGTCGAGGCGATGCGCGGCCGCGTGGAGAAGTGGCTGGCGTCGCGCGACGCGCAGTGGAAGCGGCAGTGGCGCGTCGGCGCCGGCGCGCGCGAGCGGCTGCAGCAGGTGCGGCAGGGGATGCTCGTGTTCAAGCTGCTCATGGGCTCGATCACCGGGATCACGCTGATCGTCGGCGGGATCGGCATCATGAACGTGCTGCTCGCGAGCGTGGCCGAGCGGACGCGCGAGATCGGCGTGCGCAAGGCGGTGGGCGCGAAGCGCCGCGACATCCTGCTGCAGTTCCTGGCGGAGTCGGTGACGATCACGGCGGCCGGCAGCGCGATCGGCACCGCGCTGGGGCTGGGCGCCGCGTACGGCGTGACCGCGATCATGCGCGCGCAGACGGAGGCCCGCGTCTACGCCGCGACCACCGCCGGCACGCTGCTCGTCTCGCTGGGCACCGCGGTGCTGGTGGGGCTCGCGTTCGGCTGCTACCCGGCGCTGCGCGCGGCGCGGCTGGCGCCGATCGAGGCGATCCACACCGAGTGATGCTGCGTGTGACGTGCTGCGTGCTGCGTGAGAGGCATCCGAGGCCCTTCACGCAGCACGCAGCACGAAGCACGCAGCAGCCGTTACGGCTTCCGCCCGCCGCGATAGTACATCGTGTCGCGCGTGGTGTCGTTCGTCAGCGACTCGCGGGCGCGCGCGGCGGTGCTGTCGATGCCCTGCGCCGGGCTCACGCCGGCCGCCTTAAGGCTGTCGAGCCGGTGCTGCGCGTTGAGGTACGCGCTGTCGTCCATCTTCGACATCGAGTCGACCGACGGGCCGACCGCGGCCGCGGAGTCGGCGACGCTGTCGGCGGTGGCGTTGTCGCTGCGGCCGCAGGCGGCCAGCGCGGTGGCGGCGAGGGTGAGGCTGAGTGCGTATCGGAGCATCTGGACTTCTCCTGTATGGGGGCGCCGCGCGGGATGCGACCGGGCGCGGCGGTTCCGAACGTGAAAGGGCGGCGTCCTGGACGCCGCCCCTCCCCCGGACAAGAGCCGTGCCCCGCGCGGCCGCGCCGCGGGAGCGTTCGTCGAGCTCAGCGCGACACTCAGCGCTGCGTGCCGCCGCGCGTCGCGGTACGGGCCGCCGCGCGCCGCGGGCCGATCGTGCGCTCCAGGTAGTCGGTCACCGCCTCGTTCACGCGCACCAGGTTCGCGTGGCGCATGAAGTGGTGCGTGTCGTCGGGGATCACCAGCTCCTCGAACGGCACGCCCGCGGCCGTCAGCCGCCGCGCGAGGTCGACCGTCTGCGAGAAGCGCACGTTGCGGTCGTCGTCGCCGTGGATCAGCAGCACCGGCGACTTCCACGTCGCCATCGACGCGACCGGCGACGACTGCCAGGCGACGTCGAGCGCGCGCTGCATGTCGGGCGGCGTCTCGAAGCGGTTGCGGTCGAGCATCCCGCGCGCGCGCTCGGTGGTCCAGTCGTGCACGCCGTGCACGTCCACGCCCGCGGCGAACAGGTCCGAGTTGCGCGCGAGCGCCATCGCCGTCAGGAAGCCGCCGTACGAGCCGCCCCAGATGCCGATGCGCGACGCGTCGACGTCGGGCCGCGTGCGCAGCCAGCGCGCCGCCGCCACCACGTCCTGGTACTCGCCCGCGCCCTGCGCGCCGGTGCCGCTCGGCCGGTGGAACTCGTAGCCGTAGCCGATGCCCAGCCGGTAGTTCACCGACAGCACGACGAAGCCGCGGCTCGCGAGGTACTGGTTGACCGCGTACGTGTTCGCGTAGTAGTCGCCGTAGTGCCAGCCGAGCAGCATCTGCCGCGGCGGGCCGCCGTGGACGAAGATGACGGCGGGGCGCTTCTCTCCCGCGGCGGCCGGCGTCGTCGGCGTGAAGAGCTGCGCGTGCACCTTCACGCCGTCGGGCGCGTCGTAGACGACCTGCGTCGGCGTCACGAGCTTCGCCGCGGGGAAGTCGGACGGGATGCGGTCCGCCGCGAGGAGCTGCGGCTGTCCCGCCGTCGCGCCGTCGGCGATGGGCTGCACGGTCGGCAGCGGCGGCCGCTGCGGCGTCGCGCTGATGTACGCGACGTGGCGGCCGTCGCCGGTGACGACAGGCTGCGTCTCGATCCCGGTGCCCGGCGTCAGCACGCGCGCCGCGCCGCCGCCCACGGGCACGTACAGCACGTGGCGCCGGTCGAGGTCGAGGGCGTTCGGGCCCGTGTTCGCGGAGGCGAGCAGCGCGCGCCCGTCGGGCGCGAGCGACACGTGCTCCACCATGTAGCCGCCCGGCGTCAGCAGCGTCGGCTTCTGCCCCGCGGCCAGCCCGTCCTCGGGCAGGCTGTAGAGGTGCGGCCAGTTGTCCTCGTACGACGCGAACGCGATGCGGCCGGCCTTCGTCCAGTGCAGGTTGGTGCCGCCGTGCGTCGACGGCGGCGAGCCGGCGAGCGTCGCGGGCGCCTGCCAGAGGCGGCGCGCTGGGCAGCCCTGGTCGGCGGTGGGGGACGACAGGCACGTCGCGACGTCGGTGGTCCAGATGCCCCAGGGCTGGTGGCGCGCGACGAGGATCGAGTCGGGCGCGCCGCCGCTGCCGGGCCGCCGCACGAACGCGATGCGGCGGCCGTCCGGCGACCAGCGCGGCGAGCCGTCGCGCGACGTGGACGGCGCGACCCAGCGCACCGGCGTCGAGTCGCCGCTCCACACGCCCACGAACGCGTGGTCGCCGCGCCCCGACACGAACGCGAGCTGCCGCCCGTCGGGCGACCAGCGCGGGTCCGACGCCTCGCCGCGCGCGGTGATGAGCTTGCGCGCCGGCGTCGCGCCGTCGAGCGATGCGACCCACACGGCGCGGTCCTTCACGAACGCGACCCGCTGTCCGTCGGGCGAGAGCGACGGCTCGTCGCCGCCCTCTGCCACCACGCGAGGAGCTCCGCTGCCATCGAACGGCGCGACCATCAGCTGCAGCTTCGCGCCCGCGGGGCTCGAGGTCGGGTTCACGGGGACGAGATCGTCCCAGTTGCCCGAGTGCTCGCCGCCGCGCACGAACACGACCCACCGCCCGTCGGACGAGAGCGCGACGCTCGTCAGCTCCTGGCCGTCGTCCTCCGTGAAGCGCGTGAGCTGGCGCGCCGCGAAGCGCGGCCCCTCGGCCACCCACACGTTGCGCTTCCCCTGCTCGTCGAACGCCCAGGCGATGCGGCTGCCGGTCGCGGCGGCGGCGAGCTCGGTCGGGAACGGGTAGCCCTTGAGCTGCGCCATCGTGAACGCTGGCGCGGCCGGCTGCGCGCCGGCGCCCGTGGCCACGCTGGCGCCGAGCGTGAGCAGCGCGCCGGCGACGCGCCGGCGGGAGAGGCGGGAGGGAGACATGCGGAACCTCGGTGGCGGGTCGCGGAGGGGGACGTCGGACTACGACGGGCGCGCCCGGGACGTTGTGGCGCGACGCACGGGGGCGGAAGTCCGCGGCCGGGCGCCGCAGCGCGTCGTACGGCGCGCCGGACCCGAACGGCATTGCGAGGATGAAGATCGGAAAAAGTTCGGATAACGACGGATGGCTCCGCGTCGGGCGACGTTCCTCGCCACCACGCGGAGCCATCCGCTCTCCTATCAGATCTTCTCAGATCTCCATCCTTGCTGCCGTTGCCGTTCGGGTCCGGTCCGGCGTGAGGGTGCGGGCCGGCTCACCCCGCGCGCGGCAGCAGCAGCGTGAACGTCGACCCCTCGCCCACGACGCTGCTCGCGGTCAGGTCGCCGCCCATGCGCCGCGCCAGGTCGCGGCTGATCGCCAGCCCCAGCCCCACGCCGTCGCTCGGCGCGCGCAGGTCGCGGCCCACCTGCACGAACGGATCGAAGATGCGCTCCAGCGCGTCGGGTGGGATGCCCACGCCGGTGTCGCGCACACGGATCGCCACGCGCGCCTCGTCGCCGTCGCACGCCACCGTGATGCGCCCGCCCTCGGGCGTGAACTTGATCGCGTTGCCCAGCAGGTTGAGCAGGATCTGCCGCAGCCGCTCCGCGTCCGCGCGCACCGCCAGCCCCGGCGCGCACGGCTCGGAGTCGTAGCGCAGCGACTTGGCCGCGAGCTGCGGGCCCACCAGCGCCTCGACCTCGTGCAGCGTGTGCGCCAGCGTGACGTCGCCGAGCTCCAGCTCCACCTGCCCCGCCTCCAGCTTCGCGAACGACAGGATGTCGTTGATGAGGCCCAGCAGGTGCTGGCTCGCGCGCTTGATGCGCTCCAGGTCCGCACGCTGCTCCTCGCTCACGGGGCCGCGCAGCTCCATCAGCACGAGGTCCGCGTAGCCGGAGATCGCGTTCAGCGGCGTGCGCAGCTCGTGCGACACGGTGCGCAGGAACTGGCTCTTCGCGGTGTTCGCCTCCTCGGCGCTCTCGCGCGCGCGCTCGATCGCGCGGCGCGCCAGCACCTGGTCGGTGACCTCGGTGGCGACGGTGACGACGCCGCTCACCGCACCCGTCGCGTCGCGCAGCGGCTGGTGGACGAGGTTGAACCACCGCTCCGCGCCCGCCGCGTCGCGCCCGAACGCCATCGGGATCTCGGTGCCGAGGTACGGCTCGCCGGTGGCGAACACGCGGTCCTGCGCGTCGAGCAGCACCGGATCCACGTCGCCGAGCGCCTCGCGCACCGTACGGCCGACGAGGTCGCGGCCGCCGACCAGCCGGCGCAGCGTCGCGTTGGCCAGCTCGTACACGTGCGTCGGCCCGCGCGTGACGCTGATCGCGACCGGCGCGTGCTCGAACACGCGCGTCACCTGCTCGCGCGCCGCGCGCTCCGAGGTGGCGAGCTGCTCGCGCATGGTCTCGCTCCGCACCTGCTCCGTGACGTCGCTGAACAGCAGGTAGACGCGGAACGGCGTCTCCTCGCCGTCGCGCCGCTCGGGCACCGCGTCCACCGACAGCCAGCGCGGCTCGCCCAGCGTCGCGTTGTAGACCGACATGCGCACGCCGCGCACGACCTCGCCCGTGCGCATCGCGCGGCGCGACGGCAGCATGTCGTGCGCGATGGGCGCGCCGCTCGCGTCGGTCGCGCGCCACGTCGGGTCGGCGCTCGTGCGGGCCGTGAGCTGCGCGAGCGAGAGGCCGAGCAGCCGTTCGGCGGCGGGGTTCGCGTCGGTGATGCGCCCCTCCGCGTCCTGGTACATCACGCCCTGCGTCATGCTCTGGAAGAGCGACCGGAAGCGCGCCTCGCTCGCGCTCAGCGCGGCGTTCGACACCTGCAGGTCCTCCGCCTGCGCCTCCAGCTCCGCGGCCTGCTCCTGCAGCTGCGCGGCCTGCATCTCGAGCTCGACGGCCTGCTGCTGCAGCGCCTCGTTCTGCGCCGCCAGCTCCCGCGCCTGCTCGGCCAGCCGCGCGCGATCCGCGTCGAGCGCCGCGAGCAGGTGCGCGCGCTCCAGCGCGACCGCCGCGTGGCGCGCCAGCTCCTCGGCGTGCGCGAGGTCGCGCGGGCCGAAGCGGCGGCCGCCCTCCGCCGACACGAGCGAGATCGCGCCCAGCGTGCGCCCCGCGCCGAGGATCGGCACGACGATCGCCGACGACAGGCCGAGCGCGCGGATCAGCCGCAGATGCTCGGCGTCGCGCGCGCCGGCGGCGAGCATCGCCTCGGGGATCTCGGGAATGAGCTGCGGCGCGCCGGTGCGCAGCACGTACGGCACGCCGCTGGCGGCGTCGGACTCCGCGGGCGGATAGCGCTCCGCCAGCTCGTGCGCGAGCGCGACCTTCGCGGGATCGACGTGCGCGACGGCCACGCGCCGGCCGCGCGGACGCTCCGGGTGCGCGGCGTCGACGAGGTCGATCGCGCACCAGTCGGCGAGGCGCGGCACCACGACGCGCGCCAGCGCCGCGAGGGCCGCGTCGGCGTCGGGCGCGGCGGCCATCGCGACGCCCGCATCCGCCAGCACGCCGAGCGCGAGCTCGCCCTGCTTCGCGTCGTCGATGTCGGTGCAGGTGCCGAACCAGCGGACGATGCGGCCCTCGTCGTCGCGCATCGGCATCGCGCGCCCGAGGAACCACCGATACGCGCCGGTGGCCGCCTCGCGGAAGCGGTACTCGATCTCGTACGGATCGCCGGTCGCCAGCGCGCGCATCCATGCGGCCTGCGTGCGCTCGACGTCGTCGGGGTGCAGGTAGTCCTTCCAGCTCCACCCCTGCGGGACCTCGTGCTCCCCGCCCGGCGCCTCGGGGCGCGGCATGCCGGTATAGTCGTACCAGCGGGCGTTGAACCAGTCGTGGTAGCCGTCGGGCGTCGTCGACCAGACCAGCTGCGGCATCAGCTCTGCCATGACGCGGAAGCCCGAATCGGGTCCGTGCGCGGGAGGCACGGCACCGGTCGGCGAGCCATCGGGACCGATCAGGCGGGGCTGGGACATCGAGCCGGGCGGGGGCGAGAGCGCGAGAGGCGCGGACGCCGCTCAGCAGGGCGCCCGGACCCACGAGATCCATTCCCGGGCGTGCTTGCCAGAAGCATACCCCAGTCGCGCTCGCCGCACCTGCGCGGGGGCCGAGCTTCCCGATATCGTGGAGTGACGACCGTCCACCGGACCGATGACCCTGCGCGCCGCCCCCGCTCCCGTCCCCGCCCCCGTCCCCGACGCCGCCCTGCGCGCCGCCTTTCCCGGCGACAGCGACATGGCCGCCCGCTGCCGCGCGCTCGACTGGTCGCGCACGCCGCTCGGGCCCGTGGAGGGCTGGCCGCACGCGCTGCGCGCGGCCGTCCGCATGGCGCTCGAGTGCCCGTTCCCGATCAACCTGTGGTGCG
Organism: Roseisolibacter agri; assembly: GCF_030159095.1. NCBI lineage: Bacteria > Pseudomonadati > Gemmatimonadota > Gemmatimonadia > Gemmatimonadales > Gemmatimonadaceae > Roseisolibacter > Roseisolibacter agri. The sequence goes on along the minus strand of NZ_BRXS01000001.1, from coordinate 570,036 downwards.
GCGACGCGATGGTCCTGATCTACAACGACGGCTACCGCCGGGTGCTCGGCGCCAAGCATCCGGAGGCGCTGGGGCAACCGGGCGCGCAGGTGTGGGCCGAGATCTGGGAGGACATCGCGCCGATGTTCGCGGCGATCCGGGCGGGCGGGCCCGCGTACCACTTCGAGGACCAGCGCTTCGTCATGGCGCGCGGCGACGCGGAGGACGAGGCGTGGTTCACCTACGCGCTGAGCCCCGTCCGCGACGAGTCGGGCGCGGTGGTCGCGTTCCTGAACGTGGTCTCGGAGACGACCGCGCGCATCCGCGCCGAGCAGGCGACCAACGAGGCGCGCACGGCGGCGGAGCGCGCGGAGTCGCGCATGCGGGAGGTGTTCGAGCAGGCGCCGGTGGCGGTGTGCGTGCTGGAGGGCCCGTCGCACGTCTACGGGCTCGTGAACCCGCTGTACCAGCGCTTCCTCCCCGGCCGCGAGCTCCGCGGCCACGCCATCCGCGACGCGCTCCCGGAGCTGGCGGGCCAGGGCGTGTTCGAGCTGCTCGACACGGTGTACGCGACGGGACGGCCGCACGTCGCGTCGGAGTTCCCGCTGCTGGTCGATCGCGACGGCGACGGCACGATGCACGAGGCGGTGTTCAGCTTCGTCTACCAGCCGGTGCGCGACGCGACGGGCGCGGTGAGCGCGATCGCGGTGGTGGCGACGGACGTCACGGAGCTGGTGCAGGCGCGGCGCAGCGCCGACGCGCTGCGCGCGCAGGCCGAGGAGGCGAACGCGGCGAAGAGCGACTTCCTGGCGATGATGTCGCACGAGCTGCGCACGCCGCTGAACGCGATCGGCGGCTACGCGCAGCTGCTGGAGCTGGGCGTGCACGGTCCCATCCTCCCCGCGCAGCGCGACGCGCTCGCCCGCATCCAGAGCAGCCAGCAGCACCTGCTGGGGCTCATCAACGCGGTGCTGAACTACGCGAAGCTGGAGGCGGGGCGCGTGCAGTACGACCTCGAGCCGGTGCGGCTGGCCGACGCGCTGCGCGAGGTGGAGGCGCTGATGGCGGGACAGGCGCACGCGAAGGGGCTCGAGCTGACTCCGGTCGACGTCGCGGCCTGCGCGACGCTGACGGCGACGGCCGACCGCGAGAAGCTGCGGCAGGTGCTGCTCAACCTCGTCTCGAACGCGATCAAGTTCACGGACCCGAGCGGCCGCGTGTCGATGGCGTGCGCCGCGGCCGACGGGATGGTGCGCGTGTCGGTGCGCGACACGGGCCGCGGCATCCCGCCGGACCGGCTCGACGCGATCTTCGAGCCCTTCGTGCAGGTGGGGCGCAGCTTCGCGACGCCGGACGCCGGCACGGGGCTCGGCCTCGCGATCAGCCGCGACCTCGCGCGCGGGATGGGTGGCGACCTGACCGTGGAGAGCCGCGTCGGCGTGGGGAGCACGTTCACGATCACGCTGCGGGAGGCGACCTGACGCTGCGTGCTGTGTGGCCTGCATCCACGCGCCGGACCCGAACGGCAAGAGCAGCAAGGATGAAAGTCCGAGAAGATCGGATGACGACGGATGGCTCCGCGTGGTGCGCGATCCCTCGCCGCCACACGGAGCCATCCGCTCTTATCAGATCTTGTCAGATCTTCATCCTTGCAATGCCGGTCGCCGTTCGGGTCCGGCGCGGTACCGTGTCCCGAGCGGCCGTACACGCAGCACGAAGCACGCAGCACGCAGCCGCGTGACCCGCCGCCTCTACGGTCTGCGCAGCCGCTCCGCCGCCGCCGTCCCCTGCTCGGCGATCAGCCGCTCCGTCCACGTCAGCGCCGACGGGCCGCCCACCGCGCCGTGGCCCGGCACGACGAGGCGCGCGTCGGGATACGCGGTGCGCACGGCGGCCACCGCGCGCGGCCAGTTCGCGACGTCGGCGTCCGCGATGTTGCCGACGGTCGTCGCGGTGTCGGGCTTCACGAGGCAGCCGCCGAACAGCAGCCGCGCCGCGGGCACGTAGACCACGATGTTGTCCGGCGCGTGGCCCGCGCCCGGGAAGCGCAGCTCGAAGCCCGCCGGATCGCGCTGCGGCGCGGCGGCGAGACCCGGGATGCTGTCGGGCGGGGCCGCGCCGCCGGCGCGCGCGAGCGCCGCGGTGAGCGCCAGCGACACCGCGGGCACGCCGCGCACGCGCAGCGCGCTCAGCCCGCCCAGCCGGTCCTCGTGCGCGTGCGTGATGACCGCGCGCCGCACCGGCCGCCGGTGCCGCCGCTCGGCCCAGTCGAGCAGCGCCACCGTCTGCGCGTCGTTCCACCCCGTGTCGATCAGCACCATCCCGCCGTCGGGCGCGTCGAGCAGCAGCCCGTTCGACGGATACCACGTACGCCCGCTCGGTCCCGAGAAGGCGCCGAGCGAGACGTGCATCCAGACGCCGGGCGCGAGCTGCCGCACCAGCACGTCGTGCGCGACGCGCACGTCGCCGGGTCGCGCGTCCAGCGCCGCCGTCTGCGGGGCGAGGAGCGGGTCGTCGGGCGCGAGCGTGGGCTGCCGCGGCCGCGCGCAGGCCGCCGCGAGCGTCAGCACGACGCCCGCGACGACGCCACGCGCCGTGGTCACGACTCGTCGCGGTCGCGCCGCGCGTCCACCTTGCGGCCGCGGATGGTCGTGTCGCGCAGCGCGCGCACGACGCGGTCCGCCGCGTTGCCCGGCACCTCGACCAGCGCGAAGCGGTCGGCGATGTCGATCGCGCCGATCTCGCGCGCGTCCACGCCCGCCTCGTTGGCGATCGCGCCCACGAGGTCCGCCGGCCGCAGGCCCGCCTGCTTGCCGAGGCCCACGAAGACGCGCGCCGTGTCGCCGCCACCGCCACGACGCGGGCCGCGCGCGTCGCGGTCGCGCGGATCGCGGTCGCGCGGATCGCGCAGCTCGCGCCCGTCACGCGCCCGCGGGCCGCGCGCATCGTCGAAGCCGCGCTGCGGGCCACGCTCGCGCACGTAGCCGCGGTCCTCGCGCGGCGCGAAGCCACCGCGCTCCGACGGCCGCTCGAAGCCGCCGCGATCGCGCGGCTCGCGCGTCTCGCGCATCGGACGCTCGAAGCTCCGCTCGCGCGCGAAGTCGCCGCGCGGCGCGCGCTCGGGACGCTCCGGACGATCGCCGCGCGCCGGACGCTCGCCGCGCTCGAACCGGTCCCCACGGTCGCCGCGATCGCGCCCGCCGAAGCGGTCCTGCCGCGGGCCGCGGCCGTCGCGGCCGCGCGCATCGCGCGGACCGCCGCGCCCCGACGGGAAGCTGAGCGACGGGATCTCCTCCGCGTCCTCCTCCTCCGCCGTGCCGCCCTCGGCCGCGTGCGCGAGCTGCACGGCCGCCATCGCGACGTCCATGATGTCGAACTCCTCGGCCAGCGACTCGACGACCGCGCGGTACTGGTCGAAGCCGTCGGCGACGATCGCCTCGCGCAGCGACGCGCGCAGCAGCTCCAGGCGGCGCGTGCGCAGGTCCACGACCGACGGCACCGCCTCGACGCGGATCGGCTGGCCCGTGAGCTCCTCGATGTTGCGCAGCAGGCGGTGCTCGCGCGGCTGCGCGAGCGTGATCGCCACGCCCTCGCGCCCCGCGCGCCCCGTGCGGCCGATGCGGTGCGTGTAGACGTCGGGCGAGTTCGGCAGGTCGTAGTTCACGACGTGCGACAGGTGCTCGACGTCGAGGCCGCGCGCCGCCACGTCGGTGGCGATCAGCAGCTCCGTGTTCCCCTCGCGGAAGCGGCGCATCACGCGGTCGCGCTGATCCTGCGACAGGCCGCCGTGCAGCGCCTCGGCGCGATAGCCGCGGCCGGCCAGCGACTCCGTGAGCTCGTCCACCTCGCCGCGCGTGCGGCAGAAGACGATCGCCGACGTCGGCGCCTCCATGTCGAGCACGCGGCCGAGCGCCGCCAGCTTGTGCTGGCGGTTCACGACGTACGCGATCTGGCGCACGCGTGGCGCGGCGCCCGGCGCGACGCGCTCGCGCGCGATGGACACGCGCTCCGGCTCGTGCAGGTGGCGCGCGCCGATGGCCGCGATGCGCGGCGGCATGGTCGCGCTGAACAGCGCCGTCTGCCGCCCCTCCGTCGCGGGCGGCAGCTTCTCGAGGATCGCCTCCAGCTCGTCGGCGAAGCCCATGTCGAGCATCTCGTCGGCCTCGTCGAGCACCGCCGTCACGACGTGCGACAGGTCGAGCGAGCGGCGGTTGATGTGGTCGAGCAGGCGGCCCGGCGTGCCCACCACCACGTCGACGCCGCGCGACAGCGCGCGCAGCTGCTGCTCCATCGGCGTGCCGCCGTAGACGGCCAGCACGCGCGCGCCGAAGCCCTTCCCGTACTTGTGGATCGCCTCCGCGACCTGCATCGCGAGCTCGCGCGTCGGCACCAGCACCAGCGCGCCCGGGGCGCGGCGGCGCTCGATGCCGCGGTCGCCCTGCGCCATCAGCCGGTGCAGCAGCGGCAGCGCGAACGCGGCCGTCTTGCCGGTGCCCGTGGCCGCCTGGCCCAGCAGGTCGCGGCCGGCGAGCAGCGTCGGGATGGCCGCCTGCTGAATGGGCGTCGGCTCCTCGTAGCCCAGCGCGGTCAGCGCGTCGAGGATGGACGGGTGGAGGCCGAGGGCGCGGAAGCCGCCGTCGTCGATCTCGGGCGCGGTCATCGCCGCGTTCTCCTCGGCCGCGGCCTCGGCGGCCTGCAGGCTCGCCAGCGTCACGGGCTCGGGCGTACGGTCGGACATGTCGTCGGACATGGGGTCGGTCACGGGTCACCTCGCCGCGACGTGGCGCGGCTGTATTCGGTCGGCGAAGCCCCGCTCCGCACGAGCCATTCCGGGAGTTGCAATCAGCAAGACGGCGCGGGGCGGCCAGGCCCACGAACGGCCGGCCGCCCCGCGCTGGAGCCCGACGCGCGATGTGCGCCGCCGGCCCTTCAGGGAACGTAGTCGCCCCGGGCGCGCGACGCGACCGGCAGGGCGTCGAGCAGCTGCTGGCAGGCGGCCTCGCAGCGCAGGCACGCCTCCGCGCACACCCGGCAGTGCTCGTGGTGCGCGGCGTGGCGCTCGCACTCGGCGCCGCAGGCCTGGCAGGCGGCCAGGCACGCGCGCAGCAGGTCGCGCACGAACGGCGGGTCCGCCGCCGTCTGCCGGGCGAGGATCCGCCCCGCCGCGTCGCATACGTCCGCGCAGTCCAGGTTCAGCCGGATGCAGGCGCGCAGCTCGGCCACCATCTCCTCGGCCAGGCAGGCGTCGGCGCAGGCCGAGCAGGTCTGGGCGCAGTCGAAGCAGGCCTCCACGCACTCGACGAGCCCACCCTCGTCGCGGACGAGGGCGACGGGCGCGGGGTGCGCCCGGAGCATGCGGCGCATGTGGTCCTGCAGGGGCGGGGACGCGGAAGCATGGGCGGCCATGGCGCACCTCCTCTGGAAGGCGTGGGATCGGGAGCAGCGGGGCATCGGCTGCAGGCCGCGCGCCGGGCGGACGCGCCACGGCCCGGTCCCTGCTTAGGAGGCAGTCACGGCCGTGGGAGCACCTCTCGCTCCCACGCCGCGATCGCTGCCTTCCCCGCAACTGCAGAGTCCGTCATGACCAGCACCGCCACTCCGACCGTCGATCCCACCCTGCCCTCCGACGCCGACCTCGACGACCGCCGCCGGCTGCTGCGCCTGCGCGAGCTGTGTGACGAGGTCCTCGCCTCGAAGCGTGTGGAGGAGGGGCGCGACCTGCTGACCGACGCGGAGCGCGCCGAGGCGCGGGCGCTGCTGGCCGGGTTCGCGCCGCGGGCCGGGCAGCGCGAGCGCGCCCGCTGATCCAGGGCCGTGCCGCCCGCCACGGCCGCCGTGCGGTGGCGGGCGGCGACCTGAGCGCGGGGATGGACGGCGCGCGACGGTAGACATACGCTGAGAACATCCGTATCGGCGCCGGCGCCGCCTCGGCAGATGGCTCGACGTGCGCGGGGCGAGGTCGCGAGACCGCCAGCAGGATACGCCGCCCGCTGTGTGGCGCCGGTCGCGTGCGCGTGCCCCTTCCGCCTCGCCCCACGCAGCATGCTCCCCGCCCGCCTGCACCCCCGCACGCCCGCGGCGCCGCGCTCCCGCGCGTCCGCCCTCCTGTGCTTCGGCGCCCTCGTCCTGCTGGCCGCCTGCGGCGGTGGTGGCGGCGGTGACGGTGGCGGCCCGACCGGAGGCGGCACGCCGACCGCGGTCACCAAGCTGCAGCTGGCCACCGCCCCCGACTCGTTGGCCGAGCAGGAGGAGCGGCAGTACAGCGTGACCGCCACGGCCGCCGACGGCCGCACCGTCGGCAGCCCGACGCTCGCGTGGAGCTCCAGCGACACGACGATCCTCGTCGTCTCGTCCACGGGCACGGTGCGCGGCGTGCGCCCCGGGCGCGCCACGCTGCGCGTGGCGAGCGGCAGCGTGACCGCCGAGGCCTCGCTGCGCGTGGTGGCGGCGAGCGTGGCGGAAGTCCGCATCCGCGGCGCCGACAGCATCGTGGTGGGCACCTCCGTGCCGCTGCTGGCCGAGCCGGTGGACGCGACCGGGCGCCCGCTGCTGGACCGCACGGTGACGTGGGCGGTACAGGACACCAACATCGCGCGCGTCGGCGCCGATGGGATCGTCCGCGGCGTCGCGCTCGGCCGCACGACGGTGACGGCGTCGCTCGGCGCGGTGATCGGCACGCGCGCGATCGTGGTGCGCCCGTCGTTCGCCGCGTCCCTCGCGTTCGTGCGCGTGCCCGACACGCTCTACACGAGCGTGCCCGACAGCGTGCGCGCGGCGTTCTCCGACTCGGCCGGCCGCGTGGTGACCGACGGCCGGCCGATCACCTACTCGACCGACGCGCCGACGGTGGTCGAGGTGCAGCCGGACGGCCGCATCCGCCCGCTGGCCGCGGGCACGGCCACCATCCGCGCGTCCGGCGACCGGCTGGTGGCGTCGCGACAGGTGACGGTGCGCGTGGCGCCGGTGACGCAGGTCGTCGTCGCGCCGGACACGCTCACGATCCTCAACGGCTCGGGCGCGCAGCTCTATCCGATCCTGCTCGACCTGGGCGGGACGCGGCAGTTCCGCCGCGCCGTGAGCTACCAGTCGGAGAACCCGGGTGTCGCCACCGTGACGGCGACCGGCGCGGTGCGCGCGGTCGCGCTGGGCTCGACAACCGTGCGCGTGACGTCGGAGCGCGGCGAGGGGCGCGCGGTCGTGCGCGTGATCGATCCGCCGGCGGACCGCTTCCGCGTCGAGCTGCGCTTCGTCGTGCCGACCGAGAAGCCGTTCGAGGACGCGTTCCGCAACGGCGTCGCGGACTGGGAGCGCGCGATCCTGCAGGGCGGCGCCGGGCTGACGATCAACTTCCCGGAGAACGCCTGCGGCAGCGCCGACCCGGCGCGCACGGAGGCCGTGCGGCACCTGCTGATCTACGTCCGCCTCGACCACATCGACGGGCGCGGCGGCGTGCTCGGCTCGGCCGGCCCGTGCTTCCTGCGCGCCGCCGACGGCCTGCCGATCGTGGGGCAGATGCGCTTCGACACGACGGACCTGCGCGCGCTGTTGAACGCCGGCACGCTGCAGGCGGTGGTGACGCACGAGATCGGGCACGTCGTCGGCGTCAGCCGGTTCACGTGGAACAGCGCGCTGCGCACGCTGGCGCCGAACGTCGCGACGGCGCCGGACCCGCGCTTCATCGGACGGCGCGGCATGCTGGCGTCGGCCGGCATGGGCTTCACGATGCCGGGCGAGGGTGTGCCGATCGAGAGCGAGGACGGCAGCGGCGCTGCCGGCCCGCACTGGCGCGAGGCGGTGTTCACGATCGAGCTCATGACGGGCGTCATGGAGAGCCCGACGGCGCCCGGCACGCCGCTCGAGCGACGCCCGATGAGCCTCCTCACCATCGAGTCGCTGGGCGACGTGGGCTACCAGGTGGTGCAGGGCGCGGCCGACGTCTTCGGCCGCCTGCTGGAGACGCCGCTCACGGGCGCGGCGCTCGCCGATCGCCTCCCGGCGCTGCTCCGCACGACGCCCCGGTCGCCGCTCCCGCACGCCGAGCGGCTGGCGCCGGTGGGCACCGTGGGCGCGGACGGCCACGTGCGCCTGCGGCGCTGACGCGGCGGCGCCGCCACGCGACGAGGGCCGCCCACGCGACTGCGTGGGCGGCCCTCGTCACATCCGGGCTCGGGTACGCTGCCTCAGCGCTCGCCCGCGGCGGCGGCCCGCTGATCGGCGGCCGCGGCGAGCGTGGCACGGCGCGCCTCCCCCGGCCGGGTGGCGCAGGCGGCGGTGCGGCAGCCGCGGATGGTGCCCACCAGCTGCCCGTCGGGGAGCACGGCGACGACCGCGCGGCCCAGCGGCGTGAGGCGGTACCAGCCGTCGCCGAGCGCCTCCAGCATGCCGCCCTCGCGGGCGCGCCGCAGGACGTCGGCGGCGTTGCGCAGCGGGCCCGTGAGCCCCTCGCGGCGGGACGGGAAGAGCGCGCGCACGTCGGCGGCGCTCACCGCCTCGTGCCCGCGGGCGTGCAGCCAGTCGACGATGCACAGCACCGCGTAGGCGGGCTTGAGCTCGACGCACTTCTCGCGCAGCACGTCGTGCAGCGCGCGCCGCTCGTCGGGCGCGTAGCTGGGCCGGTGGCCGCGCGAGTCGCCGCGGGGGGCGTCGGGGCCCCCAGCCGTCGCGCCGCGTCGGCGTCCGCGGCGCACGCTCGGCAGCAGCTCAGCGCACATGCGTCACCACCGGGGTCGGCGCTGCGCCGGGGGCGACGTGCCACTGCCGCATCCCGAGCGCGAGGAGCAGCGGCAGCGTGAGGAACAGGGCGAGCGCGAGCCGGGGCTCGCGGCGGGCGGGCTGGGCGATGGTCGTGGACGGCACGCGACGATGGGGCTGGAATCCGACGGAGCGGAGCCGGTGACGTCCGGGAGGGACGCCGCGGACCGAAGCGTGCGCGCCTCCAGCGCAAATTCGCGGCCATACTATTGCGGTCCAAACGATTGTGGTCACCCGCGTCTGGCGCCCGCGGGCGAGCGTACGCCAGCGTACGCCAGCGTACACCCGTCAGCGCGCGTCGGCCGTGCCTCGCCGTGCCAGCTTGCGCGCGTACAGCGCGGCGTCGGCGCGCGTCAGCACCGCGTCCAGGTCGTCGCCGCCCTCCACCGCGGCGACGCCGATGCTGAAGCCCAGCGCGTACGGCCGGCCCGCGCGCGTGGCCGCCTCGTTGGCGCGCGCGAGATGCTCGCGCAGCCGCGACGCCAGCACCTCGCCCTCGTCGGTGGTCGCGGCGCCGGTGGCGTAGACCACGAACTCGTCGCCGCCCAGCCGCGCGGCCAGGTCGCCCTCGCGCACCGTGCCGCGCAGGACGTCGGCGACGGCGCGCAGCGCGAGATCGCCCTCCCCGTGGCCGTGCTGGTCGTTGATCGCCTTGAAGCCGTCCATGTCGAGGTAGAGCAGCGACCCGCGGCGTCCCACGCGGCGGCCCACCCGCAGCTCGTGCTCGGCCATGCGCCGGAAGCCGCGGCGGTTGAGGAGCCCCGTCAGCTCGTCGTGCTCCGACAGCGCCGCCAGCCGCGCCTCGAGCGCGCGCTGCTCGGTGATGTCGCGGCCGATGCTCGCCGTGCCCGTGATCGCCCCGCTCGCGTCGTGCAGCAGCGTGCTGTCCCACGCGATCAGCCGGCGCTCGCCGGTGCGCGTGAGGATCTCGCTCTCGAAGTGCGGCAGCGCGTCGACGCCGGCGAGCATCCGCGCGAAGACCTGGCGCAGCCCCGGGCCGTCGGGCACGAAGTCGGCGAACCAGTCGCGGCCCACCATCTCGTCGCGCGCCCAGCCGGTGAGCGTCGCCAGCGCGTCGTTGGCGAACGTCACGCGCCCCTCGCCGTCGAGGCTCACCGCGACGGAGCGCACGGTCTCCAGCACGCCGCGGAAGCGCGCCTCGCTCTCGCGCAGCGCGGCCTCGGCGTGCAGACGCGCGCTCACGTCGCGCGCCGAGCCGAGGACGTGCGTGCAGACGCCGTCGGCGTCGAACACCGGCGTGAGCGTCGTCTCGACCGTGAGGCGGCCGGCCGCGAGCTCCAGCTCCTCCTCGAAGCGCAGCACGTCGCCGCTGGTCGCGGCGCCGGCGTAGCGCGCCACCGCGCCCGCCGCGTCGTCCGCCGGCAGCAGCTCGCGGATCGTGCGGCCGACGATCTGGTCGACCGTCAGCCCGCTCAGCTCCAGGTACGCGGCGTTCACCGACTCGCAGCGGAAGTCCACGACCGCGCCGTCGCGGTCGCGCTCCACCGCCATCAGGAACATGAGGTCCGTGGCGCTGTCGTAGATCAGCGACAGCCGCGACTCGCTCTGCCGCAGCGCCGTCTCGACGCGGATGCGGTCGGTGACGTCGTGCAGCACGGAGTGCGCGAAGACGCGGCCGTCGAGCTCCACGCGCGTGGGGTGGAACTCCACCATGCGCACCTCGCCCGACGCCAGCCGGTGCGGCACCACGCCACCCGGCGCCTGCCCCACGCGCTCGTGCAGCGCGCGCATCGCGGCCATGGGCAGGATGTTGATCTGCCCCAGCGGCATGCCCCGCATCCGATCGAGCGAGTAGCCGTAGAAGCGCGCGGCCGACGCGTTGGCGTCGACGATGCACGCGGTCTCCATGTCGACGACCCACTGGATGGCGGTGCTGCGCTCGAACAGCGCGCGGTGCCGCTCCTCGCTCGCGCGCAGCGCGGCCTCGGCGGCCTTCTGCGCCGTCATGTCGCGCGCCGCGCACACGGAGCCGAGGAGCTCGCCGTCGGGCCCGTGGAGCACGCGCACGTTCGCCACCATCGTGCGGTGCGGACGTCCCGGCACCGCGACCACGTACTCGACGTCGTCCACGTCGGCGCGCGTGGCGAGCGCGCGCACGTGCGGCAGCTCCGCGGTCGGCAGCGGCGTCACGCCGTCGGGCCGGAGCACCCCGTAGTAGGCGCTCCACTCCTCCGGCGCGAGGTCCGGGTTCTCCGGCAGGCCGTGCGCCTCGCGCGTCGCCTGGTTGAACAGCACGAGCTGCCCGTCGGGCGAGCACACGCTGACGTTCTCCGACAGGCTGTCGAGCACCGTCGAGAGGAACGCGCGCTCGTGCGCGAGCGCGTTCTCCGCCAGCTTGCGGCGCACCACCGTGCCCACCTGCGCCGCGACGGCGGCCAGCAGGTCGACGTCGGCGTGGCGCACGCGCCGCGCGTCGCGGGTCAGGAACGACAGCACCGCGACGACCTCGCCGCGCGCGAGCACCGGCACGGCGATGCCCCCCGCCAGGCGCGCGCGCCGCGCCTCGTCCACGCGCGAGAAGTCGACGCCGGGCGCGCGCAGGTCGGGCACCGACACCGGCGCGCCGGTGGCCCACGCGCGGGCCGCCAGGCCGCCGCCGCCCCGCACCACGAGCCCCGCGCTGGCCGCCGCGAACGCGGCGAGCCGCTCGTCGCCCGGCGCGTGCCACACCGGGCCGTGCACCAGCGACGGGCTGCCGTCGCGGTCCGCGCCCACGAGCCACATCTCGCCGAACTCCCACCCGGCCGCGGCGCACATCGCCTCCAGCGCGAGCGCCCCCGCCTCCGGCACGTCGCCCGCCTCGGCGACGGCGTGCGTGACGCGCTGCAGCAGGCGCAGCTCCAGCTCCGCGATCTTCTGCGGCGTGATGTCGCGCACCATCACCGCGACGCCGTCGGCCAGCGGCACCACCTGCACCGACGTCCAGCGCGCCGTCACCCGCGGATCGCGCGACTCGCGCTCGAACTCGATCGCCCGTCCCGAATGGAGCACGTCGGCCAGCCGCTCCACGAGCCCGTCCTCGCGCGCCACCGGCCAGAGCTCGGAGAACCGTGCGCCGACCACGTCGTCGGCGACCATCCCGGTGATGCGCTCCAGCTCCGCGTTCGCCTCGACGTACTCGAAGTCCACGACCGCGCCCGCGTCGTCGCGCACGGCGCGCAGCGCGGAGTAGGCGATGCGCCCGTTGTCGAGCATCGCCCGGAAGCGCGTGTCGCTGTCGCGCAGCGCGCGCTCGACCGCGGCGCGCTCGCGCAGGTCGCGCATCACCGTCGAGAACGACGTCGGCTCCTCGGTCGTGGCACCGGGGTGCGCGGTGAGCGCGATCGACACCGGGATGCGCGCGCCCGACGCGTCCAGCAGCTCGCCGTCCCCCGTCCACTCGCCGTCGCGCAGCGCCGTCGGGAAGCCCTCGGCCTCGAGGCGCGCCATCGTCTCGGGCGGGTGGCACGCGCGGAGGTTGAGCGCGCCGACGTCCGCGTCGTCCGCGAGGCCGAGCAGTCGCCGGCCCGCGCGGTTGAGGAAGTCGAGACGCCCGCCCGGGCGCGTGATGCCGACGAGGTCCGCCGTCGCCTCGAACATCGCGACCAGCCGCGCGCGCGCCGCCTCCGCGCGCCGCTCGGCGCTCACGTCGCGATAGACCGCGCGCGTGCCGATGCAGCGCGGCTTCCCGGTCGCGGGATCGGGCGCCATCAGCGGCGTCGCGCGGCCCCGGCACACCACGCGGCGCCCGTCGCGCGCGGTCAGCACCGCCTCGAACGCCTCGATCGGCTCGCCCCGGACCAGGCGGCGCGCGGCGGCCAAGTAGGCCGCGCGATGCTCGGGCGCGACCAGCGCGACCGCGGGCAGCGACATCGCCTCCGCGCGCGAGTAGCCCAGCGTCCGCTCCCACGCGTGGTTCACGTACACGATCCGCCCGTCGCCGTCGGCGGCGCAGGCCAGCTCGGTCGAGGCATCGAGCAGCTCGGCGAGCAGGCGCGCCTCGGGCGACGCGTCGGGCGACGCGCCACCCGACGACACCGGGTCGCCGTGGGGCGTGGACATGGGCGGGACCCGGACGGCGCCGGGCGGAGGGAGGGGACACACGTGGGGCCGGAGCCCCGCCCGCGTGACCAAGGTGCGGCCCCGGTGCGGCCCCGGCGCCGCTGCCCGCAGGACGAACGACGCGCGTTTGCCGTTACGCGCGCGATCGTGACGAATCCGGCACGCGACGCGCGGTCGTCAGCCCGCGGCGGCCCCGGCGCGCGGCAGCACGAGCGCGAAGATCGAGCCCTCGCCCACGCGGCTCTCCACCGTCAGCTCGCCGCGCATCGCGCGCGCGAGGTCGCGGCTGATCGCCAGCCCCAGCCCCACGCCCTGCTGGCTGTCGCGCGTGAGGTGGCGGTCCACCTGCACGAACGGCTCGAAGATGGCGGCCAGCTTGTCGTCGGGGATGCCGCGGCCCGAGTCGCGCACGCACACGCGCACCATCGCGCGCCCGGCGTCCGGCACGTCGCAGCTGACCACGATGCGGCCGCCCTCGTCGGTGAACTTCACCGCGTTCGTCAGCAGGTTGCTGAGGATCTGCTTCAGTCGGTCCGCGTCGGCGCGCACGGCCAGCGCCTCGTCGGCCAGCTCGAGCGCGTAGGTCAGCCGGCGCGCCTGGAGCTGCGGCGCGACCATCACCTCCAGGTCCGCCAGCACGAGGTCGAGCCGCACGTCCTCGAGGTGCACGTCCACCTGCCCCGCCTCGACGCGCGCGAAGTTCAGCACGTCGTTCACCAGCGACATCAGCACCTTGGCGCCGCGGCGGATGCGCGTCAGGTCCTCGCGCTGGTCGTCGGTCACCGGGCCGCGCACGCCCATCTCCAGCAGCTCGGTGTAGCCCGCGATGGCGTTGAGCGGCGTGCGCAGCTCGTGGCTCATCGTCGAGAGGAACTGGCTCTTGGCGCGGTTGGCGGCCACGGCCTCCTCGCGCGCGCGCTCCGCCTCGCCGAACAGCCGCGCGTTGTCCAGCGCGACGGCCGCGCGCTGCGCGAGGTCCTGCGCCAGCGCGAGGTCCGCCTCGTCGTAGCGCCGCCCCGACTCGCTCATCGCCAGCGTCAGCGCGCCCAGCGTCACGCCGCGCGCCACCAGCGGCACCGCGATCAGCGACGTGAGGCCGAGCGCGCGGACCAGCCGCGCGTGCTCGGCGTCGCGTGCGCCGGCGTCGATCATCGCGTCGGTCACCACCGGCACGAACAGCGGCGTGCGCGAGCGCAGCACGGCGGCCATCCCCACGTCCGCCGACCAGTCGGTGGGGTAGCGCGCCTGCAGCTCGGCGCCGAGCGCGATCTTCGCGGGGTCGTCGTGCACGACGGCCAGGCGCTGCAGGCGCGGCGGCCACACGGGATGCATCGGGTCGTCCAGGACGTCGACCGCGCACCAGTCGCCCAGACGCGGCACGGCCGCCCGCGCGACGGTGCGCAGCGTCGTCTCGTGGTCCAGCGACGCGCTCAGCACGCGCGTCGCCTCGACGAGGAAGTCGCTCGCCTCGCGCGCGTGGCGGCGCGCCGTCACGTCCTCGAAGAAGATCGTGAGCCCGCCGCGCGCCGACGGGTACAGGCGCCCCTCCATCCAGCGGTGCAGCGTCGGCGAGAACGCCTCGACGACCTCCGGCGCGCGCGACGTCAGCACGCGGTGCGCGGCCAGCACGAACGCGCTGGCGACGCTGGCCGGGAACGCCTCCTCCAGGCGCAGGCCCAGCAGCTCGGCGGCCGGCCGACGCAGCATCTCCTTGGCGCGCGCGTTGACGAAGGTGAAGCGCCCCGCCGCGTCGAGCGCCACGAAGCCGTCGCGCACCGAGCCCACGATCTCCGCGGTGAACTCGCGCGCCTGGTGCTCGGCGACGAAGGCGCGCGCCCGTGCCAGCGCCAGCCCGCACTGCTCGCCGAGCGTGGCCAGGAAGGTGCGCGTCGCGGCGTCGAACTCGCGCGGCTCGCGGAAGCTGGCGCTGAAGCCGCCCAGCGTCTCGTCGCCGCTCGTCACCGGGATCGCGACGAACGCCTCGAACTCCAGGTCACCGGTCTCCGCGACGACCTCCGGATAGAAGCGCCGCCACGCCTCGCGCGACGACAGCCAGCGCGGCGTGCGCGTCAGCAGCGCGTCGGAGAGCGGACGTCCCGCGCGCAGCGGGAAGCGGCGGTAGTGCGCCACGAGCGCCTCCGGGTAGCCGTGCGCGCGCACGGTCTCGAACTCCCGTCCATCGGGCGTCTCGTGCAGCAGCGCCAGCGTGCCCGCGTCGGCGCCGAGGGCGGCCAGCCCCTCGGTGAAGATCACGTCGGCCACCTCCTCCGGCGTGCGCGAGCGGCTGAGGCCCGTCGTCACCGTGAGCAGGCGGCTGGCGCGGTCGGCGGCCGCGCGCTCCGCCTCCAGCGCCGCCTCGGCCACGGCGCGCGCCTCCTCGGCCTCGGTGGCGGTGAGCTGCAGCTGCTCGGTCGTGAGCTCCAGCTCCTCGGCCACCGACTGCGCGCTCTCGGCCTGCAGCTCCAGCTCCACGGCCTGCTCCTGCAGGCGCAGCGTCTGGTCCTCCGAGAGCGCCTGCGCGCGCGCGCGCGACGCCGCGAGCGCGCTCACCAGCACCGACACCGTCACGAAGACGCCGAGCGTGAGCAGGTCGCCGAGCGCGAGGGCGCCACCGCGCTCGCCAGGCGGCAGCACGACCAGGTCCACGAGGGCGACCGCGGCGACCGCTGCCGCGATGGCGGCGACGAGGCCGAGCCGCCAGGCGGCGAACAGCACCGCGGCCCAGAAGAACACGAAGGTCGCACGCGGGATGAACGGCGCGGCGACGACCGTGATGGCGGCGGCGGCCACCCATGCCGCGATCACCTGCACGATCGCGCCGGGCCGCGTGTCGCGCGTCGCGGGGCGGCGGGACCACGGTTGGAGCATCGAGCGGCGGGGGCGGGCGGTAGAGTGCGATCCGGGATGACGCGCGCTGAAAGCAAGCGAGCGGCCCGGTCCGCGCAACCGGTCAGCGCGGCGCGTCGGCCAGCGGCAGCGTGATGGTGAACGTGGAGCCCACGCCCACGCGGCTCTCCGCGCACAGGTCGCCGCCCATCGCGCGCGCCATCTCGCGGCTGATCGACAGGCCGAGCCCCGTGCCGTCGTGCGGCCGCGTGAGGCCGCCGCGCACCTGCACGAACGGCTCGAAGATCCGCTCCAGCTGGTCCGCCGGGATGCCGATGCCGGTGTCGCGCACCGCGAACGCCGCCTCGCCGCCGCGCGCCTCGCAGGAGAGCGCGACGCCGCCGCCCGGCTCCGTGAACTTCACGGCGTTCGAGAGGAGGTTGAGCAGCACCTGGCGCAGCCGCTCCGGGTCCGCGCGCACGGTGAGCGCCGCGGGCGCGGCGCGCACGTCGAGCGTCAGCGCCCGGGCGCGCGCCTGCGGCGCGATCAGCCCCTCCACCGCGCCGACGACGTCCGACGCGAGCACGTCCACGATGTCGTAGCGCAGCGCGCCGCTCTCCAGCCGCGCGAACGTCAGCAGCTCGTTGATCAGGCCGAGCAGGTGCCGCTGGCTGCGCTGGATGCGCGAGAGATCCTCGCGCTGCGCCTCCGTGACCGGCCCTCGGATCTCCATCGACAGCAGCTCGGCGTAGCCGCCGATCGCGTTGAGCGGCGTCCGCAGCTCGTGCGACATCACGGCCAGGAAGTCGCTCTTGGCGCGGTTGGCGCGCTCGGCCTCGCCGCGCGCGCGCTCGGACTCCGCCAGCGCGCGCTCGCGTTCGCGGTGCGCCGCGCGCTCGGCCTCGTGGAGGCGCGCCCGCTCCAGCGCCAGCGCTGCCTGGTGCCCCAGCGCGAGCAGGAAGCGCTGCTCGTCGTCGGTGAACGCGCGCGGCGCGCGGAACGCCAGCGACCAGCCGCCGAGCGCGCGCTCGCCCGCGTGGATCGGCACGAAGGCCGCGCTCTGGAACGTGGGCGGGGTGCCGCCCCATCGCACCACGCGCTCGGCTGCCGTCGCATAGGTGACGATGCGCCGCGTGCGCACGCTCTCCGCCATCGGGTCGGGCGCGTCCAGCGGCACGTCGCGCCAGCGCGCGAGCACGTGCTCGGGCACGTTGACCGCGAAGTTCGCCACCAGCGCCGTGCCCGAGGGATCGAGCAGCGCCATGTTGCCCGCGTCCGCGTGCAGCGCGGCCGCGCCCGACTCGATGACGATGCGCGTGATGGCCTCGGTGGTCAGCGCCTGCGACAGCGCCGCCGTCACCGACTGCAGCTGCGCGGTGCGCTCGGCCGCCGCCTCCGCGGACGCGCGCGCGACCTGCTCGTTCTCGAAGGCGCTCGCGCGGTGCAGCGCGTGCGCGCACAGCCGGCCCAGCGCGAGCAGGAACGCGGTGTCCCGGGCCGCGATCGGCCGCTCGTCCGCGAACGACAGGCCCAGCGCGCCGAGCGTGCCGTCGCCCAGCGGCAGCGGGACGGTGATCGACGCGGGGAACGCGGACGCCGCCGCCGCGAGCATCGGGAAGCGCGCGTCGCGCTCGGCGACGGAGGACACGACGACCGGCACGCCCGCGAGCGTCGCCACGCCCAGCGGCGTGCGGTCCGAGAGCGGGATGCGGTCCCACGGCGCGAGCAGGGCGCGCGCGTAGCCGATCGCGTGGCCGATCTCCAGCGACTCGCCGTCGGGCGCGCGGACCGCGAGCACGCCGGCCTGCGCGCCGAGCGCGGTGATGCCCTGCTCGACGATGACGCGCGCGACCTCGGGCGGCGCGAGCGGCGGCACGAGCGCCGCCGTGACGGCCTGCAGCTGCGCGGTGCGCGCGACCGCGCGCTCGGCGTCGCGATGGGCGATCCGCGCCTCCTCGCGCACGCGGTCGCGGTCCGCCTCGACGTGCTGGCGGCGCAGCACCGACGCGAGCACCGCGGCCACCGCCTGTAGCGCGTGCGCGTCGTCGGGGCCGAACTGCGCGGGCCGCGCGCCGTAGGCGACCAGCAGCCCCGCCGGGTCGACGCCGAGGCCGGGCACCGGCGCGAGCGCGGCGCTCGCCGCGTCGTCGGCGCGGCCGTCCCGCAGCGGCGCCGGCGCGTCGCGCAGGTCGTCGACCAGCCGCAGGGCGTCGATCCACCAGGCGCGGCCCGCCGAGTCGAGGAGCGTCAGCGTGGCGGGCGGCGCGTCGGGCGGCTCGTCCCACCCCGTGCCCGCCAGCCGCACCAGCGTCCCCTCGCGCGGCGCCAGCACCTCGGCGCGCTCGGCGCCGAGGACGCGGGCCACGGTGTGGACCACGTCGTCCAGCACGGGCGCCGTCGGCTCCGCGGACAGCACCCGCCGGGCCAGCGCCGCGAGCTCCTCGAGCGCGGATGGGCGGTGCGGGCGCGCGGCCGCCGTGCGCGGGGCGCGGCCGGCGGTGGCCGCCATGCTGTGGGGGTCCGACACGTCGCGGGTGAGGTCCGACGGAAGCAGGGCCGGCGCGCCCCCCGATCGGTGGGGGCGCGCGTCGTGGGTGGCAGACTACGGGCGCGAGGCGTGACGGGGAAGAGCGCGCGACCTTGACGCCCGCGGGTCCAACCCGCATGACTGCCCGGTCCCGTCCCTCGATCCGTGGAGCCCCGCATGTCCCTTCCCCGCCGCACGTTCGTCAGGCTCGCCGCCACCGCCGGCACCGCGCTCGGCGTCGCGCCGGCGGCCGCCGCGCGCGCGCTCGCCAGCCCGCACGGCCCGACGATCCACGTCCCCACGCGGCGCGCGCCGCGCCGCATCCTGATCCTCGGCGGGACGGGGTTCATCGGGCCCTACCAGGTGCAGTACGCGCTCGACCGCGGGCACACGGTGACGCTGTTCAACCGCGGGCGCACGAATCCGCAGCTCTTCCCGACCGTCGAGAAGCTGCAGGGCGACCGCGCGAGCGACCTGAGGTCGCTCGAGGGGCGCGACTGGGACGTCGTCATCGACAATTCGGCCACCGACCCGACGTGGGTCGAGCGGTCGGCGAAGCTGCTGGCGCCGCGGGTGAAGCGCTACTTCTTCGTCTCGACACGGTCGGTGTACTCGGACACGAGCCGCGTGCCGATGACGGTGGACGCGCCGGTGTTCACGCGCGAGAACACGCCCGTCGAGGCCGGGAAGCCGCTGCCCTACGGGCTGTCGAAGGCGCTCGCGGAGAAGGAGGCGCAGAAGTACTTCCCGGGGCGCGCGCTGATCGTGCGACCGGGGCTCATCGTCGGGCCGGGCGACCTCACGGACCGCTTCACGTACTGGCCCGTGCGCATCGAGCGCGGCGGCGAGGTGCTGGCGCCGGGCGACGGCACCGACCCGGTGCAGGTGATCGACGCGCGCGACCTCTCGGAGTGGCTGATCCGGCTGGCCGAGGGCGACGCGACGGGCGTCTACAGCGGCGTCGGCCCGCGCAACCCGCGCTCGATGGCGGAGCTGCTGCACGGCATCAAGGCGGTGACGACGTCCGAGGCGACCTTCACGTGGGTGGACACGGACTTCCTCGACGCCAACAAGGTGCGCGGCTACGCCGAGATGCCCGTGTGGCAGCCCGCGCGCGGCAACCGCGCGGGCTTCGCGCGCTTCGACCTGTCGCGCGAGATCGCGCTGGGGCTGACCTTCCGGCCGCTGGCGGTGACGGCGAAGGACACGCTCGACTACTACCACGCGCAGACCCCGGAGCGGCAGGCGACGCTGAAGGCGGGGATCACGCCGGAGCGCGAGGCGGAGGTGCTGGCGCTGTGGAAGGCGCGCAAGGGCGCGGCGGGGCGCTGACGACGGACGTCCGAGGCCATCGCCGAATCGGCGGTGGTACTGCGAACGGCATTTGCAAGGATGAAGATCGGATAAAGTCTGATGACGACGGATGGCTCCGGTGGAGTGCGCCGATCCTCGCACTCCACCGGAGCCATCCGTCGTCATCAGACCTTCTCGGACTTTCATCCTTGCTGCTCTTGTCGTTCGGGTCCGGCGCCTACAGCCGCTGCCCGCCCGTCGCAGCGCGCGCGACGCGGAACTCGGGGTCGATGACGACATCCGCCAGCGCGGCCTGCGGCGCGATGAGCGCGTGCTCGATCTCCAGCACGCGCTCCACGAACGGCGCGTCGATGTCGCGGTTGCGCAGGCGGCGGCGCTCGCGCGTCTCGTCGTGCGTCGCGGCGCAGAAGACGCGCACGTCCAGCCCGTCCAGCGCGAGCACGTACGTGCCCTCCACCACCAGCGCGGCGAGCGGCGCGAAGTCCACGACGCGCTCCAGGAAGCGGTCGTTCGGGTAGTCGACCTGCGGCACGCGCACGCCGTCCCGGCCCGCGCGGAAGGCGGCGACGTGCTCGCGCAGGCGGGCGAGGTCCACCTCGCGCGGTCCCACCGCGGACAGATCGCGCTCGCGATGCAGGTGGTTCGTGCGCGGCGGGCGCACGAAGTAGTCGTCCTGGTGCAGCACGGCGGCCGGCATGCCCGCGGCGGTGAGGGCCGCCGCCAGCTCGGTGGCCGCGGTCGTCTTGCCGCTCCCCGACTCGCCCGCGATGCCGATCACGGGACGCGTGCGGCGCGCGAGGCCGAAGTCGGCCTGCAGCAGCGCGAGCAGCGGAGCGCCGACGTTCATGCGTCCAGCAGGCGCTGCGCGGGCGTGCCCGCGCAGCGGAGCAGCACCAGCCCCGTCGCCGTGTAGGCCATGCGCGGCGTGCCGCCGGGCGCGCCGGTGAGGCCGTGCAGGTACTCCTCGAAGTCGAACGCGGGCAGCGCGGCGAGTCGCGCGTCCACCGCGTCGCGCAGCCGCGCGAGGTCGTCGTCGCGGCCCGCGCGCCCGAACGCCAGCGCCAGCCAGCCGAGCCACACCGGCCACACGCCGCCGTTGTGGTACTCGTGCGGGCGGTTGCGGAACTCGTAGAGGTGGTAGCGCACGAGCGCCGGCCAGTCGGGGTGCGACTCGTCGATCACCGGATGGAACGCCGGCGGCAGCACGCCGCGCCGCACGAACCGTTCGGCCGCCCACTCCAGCGCGGCGCTGCCCGTGTCGTCCGCGACGCCCGAGGCGCCCAGCAGCCCGCACGCCGCCAGGTCGAACATCTCGCAGGTGCGCACCGGAGAGAACGCCGCCACCGGATGGCCGCGCCGCGCCTCGGCGCCGGGCCAGAAGCGCGCGTCGATCGCGCGGCCGATGCGCGCCGCCTTCTCCGTCCACGCCGGCTGGCCGTGGAGCGCGCCGAGCAGCCGGAGGGCCCAGGCGCGGAGCACCTGGTCGTAGAGGATGTAGCCCTCGTACGGGTACTCGTCGGCCCAGTTGCCGCCCGCGGGCACGTACAGCAGGTCGCGGCCGTTGTACTCCAGGGCGTCGAGCAGCCGCACCGTGGCCCGCACCGAGTCGGCGAACGCGGCCGGATCGAGCGCGCCCGCGCGCGCGGCGAGCGCGACGCCCACCAGGTACCACGTCGCCGCGTCGAGGCGCGGTGCGAGCGTCCCGAAGCTGACGTGCGGCGGCCCCCCGTCGCGCGGCTCGAAGTTGGACGCGATCTGTCCCTCGGCGCCCTGCAGGTCGCGCAGCCGCTCCAGGGTGCGCACCAGGCCGCCGGCGACGGTCGCGTCGTCCAGCAGCAGCCCCGCGATGCCGGCGATCACCGCGTCGCGGGCGAACACCGCGCGGTAGTTGGCCGTCGCGGCCAGCGACGCGTGGATCCCGTCCGGCCCGCACAGCGCGCGCAGCAGCGCGACGGCGCGGTCGAACGGCGTGGCCAGATCGCTCACCGGCTCGCTCATGGGGCGGGAAGGTGCGCCCTGGCTGCGGCCGCGGCCAGGGCTATCTTCGCGAGCGGGACCTGCCCCCCTCACCGACACGCGCGTGCCACACGCCTCAGGGTCGTCCATGATGTCGGGCCCGGCGCGGCCCCACCTCACGTTCGGGCAGATCGTGAACATGAACGTGGGGTTCTTCGGCATCCAGTACAGCTTCGGGCTGCAGCAGAGCAACATGAGCCCGATCTACCGCTACCTCGGCGCCGACGAGGCCAGCCTGCCGCTGCTCTGGCTCGCGGGGCCGATGACCGGGCTGCTCGTGCAGCCCATCATCGGCGCGATGAGCGACCGCACGCTGAGCCCGCGCGGCCGCCGCACGCCGTACTTCCTGGTGGGCGCCGTGCTCTGCAGCATCGCCCTGCTGTTCATGCCGTTCAGCCCCACGCTCTGGATGGCGGCGAGCCTGCTCTGGATCCTCGACGCCGGCAACAACGTGACGATGGAGCCGTACCGTGCCTTCGTCAGCGACCGGCTTGACCCGAGCCAGCACTCGATCGGCTTCCTCACCCAGAGCGCGTTCACGGGGCTCGGGCAGACGCTCTCGTACCTGACGCCGTCGCTGCTCGTGCTGCTGGGGATGAACCGCGACCTCGTGAACGGGCGCGGCATCCCGTACATCACGGTCGGCGCGTTCCTCATCGGCGCGCTGTTCTCGATCACGTCGATCTGGTGGACGGTGCGCACGACGCCCGAGCTGCCGCTGGCGCCGGAGGAGCGCGCGCGCATCGCGGCGCTGCCGCGCGGCCTGGGCGCGGCGCTGCGCGAGGTGGCCGAGGCGATGCGCGAGATGCCGGCGACCATGAAGCAGCTCGCGGTGATGAAGCTGTTCCAGTGGTACGCGATGTTCTGCTACTGGCAGTACATCGTCCTCTCGCTCTCGGTGACGCTCTTCGGCACGTCGGACGCGTCGTCGCACGGCTTCCGCGAGGCGGGGCTCGTGAACGGGCAGATCGGCGGCTTCTACAACCTCGTCGCCTTCCTAGCCGCGTTCGCGATGGTGCCCTTCACGCGACGGCTGGGCCCGAAGGTGATGCACGCCGTCTGCCTGTCGCTGGCCGGGCTGGCGATGCTGGCGATCCCGTCGATCACCGACCGCGCGCTGCTCTTCGTCCCGATGATCGGCGTGGGGCTCGCGTGGGCGAGCATCATGGGCAACCCGTACGTGATGCTGGCCGGCTGCATCCCACCCGATCGGGTGGGCGTGTACATGGGGATCTTCAACATGTTCATCGTCATCCCGATGATGATCCAGATCTTCACGCTGCCGCTCTACTACCGCGCCTGGCTCGGCGGCAACCCGGAGAACGTCGTGCGGCTGGCGGGCGCGCTGCTGCTGTGCGCGGCGGTGACGGTGCTGTTCGTGCGCACGGGCGTGGCGCGGCGCGCGCACGGCGTGCCGGAAGAGGTGAGCGTGGCCTGAGAGGAGGACGCATGCATCGCAGGGAGTTCGTGAAGCTGGGCGCGGTGGGCGCGGGCGCGGCGGCTCTGGGGCTCGACGCCATGGTGGCGGATGCCGCGGTGGCGGATGCCGCGGTGGCGGATGCCGCAATCGCCGACGCCGCCGAGGCGGCGCGCGACGCGGCCGCGCGCGCGCCGTTCCGCCACTCGGTCACGCGCTGGCCGTTCGCGAAGCTGAGCGTCGACGAGCTGGCGCGCGCCGCGAAGCGCATCGGCATCCAGAGCGTGGAGCTGCTGGAGCCGTCCGAGTACGCGACCGTGAAGGCGCACGGGTTGACGTGCGCCGTCGGCTACGCACCCGCCGGGGAGGCGCGCACGCGGCTGACGAAGGGCTTCAACCGCGAGGCGCACCACGAGTGGCTGCTGCCCGGCTACGAGGAGGGCATTCGCCTCGCGGCGGCGGCGGGCGTGCCGCAGGTGATCTGCTTCTCCGGGAACCGCGAGGGCCTGAGCGACGCCGCGGGGCTCGACGCCTGCGCGAAGGGGCTGCGGGCGCTGATGCCGGCGGCGGAGCGGCACGGGGTGACGGTGATCATGGAGCTGCTGAACTCCAAGGTGGACCACGCGGACTACCAGTGCGACCGCACGCCGTGGGGCGTGGCGCTGGTGGACCGCGTGGGCTCGCCGCGCTTCAAGCTGCTCTACGACATCTACCACATGCAGATCATGGAGGGCGACGTGATCCGCACCGTCCGCCAGCACCGCGAGCACATCGCCCACTTCCACACCGCGGGTGTGCCGGGCCGCCACGAGATCGACGGCTCGCAGGAGCTGCACTATCCCGCGATCGTGCGCGCGCTGGCGGACATGGGGTTCGGCGGTTACGTGGCGCAGGAGTTCATCCCGACGCGCGACCCGCTGCCCGCGCTCGCGGAGGCGATCCGGATCTGCACGGTGTGAGGACACGCCACTGGTGCGCTCGGACCGTGTGGCCGTTGGGGGGAGATGCGGATGCTCCGGATCGAAACGGATTCTCCGGATCGCTCCCCGTGGCGCACGGAGCGTCGCCGCCACACGGAAGGACCCGTGAGATCCGCTCCATCCGGAGGATCCGCATCCCCCCAAAGGCCGGCAGGGGACCAGCGTCAGTGCGCGTCGGCGCGGAGCATCGTCGCGATCGCCGGCTGTCCCGCATGCTCGGCCCACCCCGCGGGATCGCTGTCGTGCATGCTGTCGTGGATCGTGGTGTCGGCGCCGGCGTCCAGCAGCGCGCGCACGACCTCCGCGTGCCCGTGCAGCGCCGCGAGATGCAGCGGCGTGACCTCGGCGCCCCAGTGGCTCCAGCGCGCGTCCGGATCCGCGCCGCGCGCCAGCAGCGCGCGCACGCCGGCGACGTCGCCTCGCTTGGCCAGCAGGTGGAGCGTGCCAGCCGCACGTGTGCCGTCTTCGCGCACCGCGCGCGAGACCGGGTCCCACTCTGCGAGCAGCAGCGCCGACTGGGGCGTCGTCGCATAGGCCGCGGGCGGATAGCCGTCGCCGTCGGTGCCCTGCGGGTCGGCGCCCAGCTCCAGCAGCAGCGCGACCATGCGCGGGCGGTTCATGCGCACCGCGAAGTGCAGCGGGCGCTGGTGGCCCTCGTTGCGGCTCATCGGCCGCTCGAGCTGCGACGGGTCGGCCGCGACGATGCGCCGCAGCTCGTCCTCGCGCTCCATCGCGATGGCCGAGAAGACGTGGTGGCGCGCGCCGCGCGAGACGAGGAAGTCGGCGACGGCGCGATGTGCGTCGTCGTCGCCGCCGTGCCAGCAGGTCGCCCAGCCGATGACCTCCAGCTGGTGGTCGTCGCCGTGCCCGACGACGTCGCCGCCCGCGTCGGCCAGGCGCCGCACGACGTCGAGGTGACCGGCCGCCGCGGCCCAGTGCATCGGGTACGTGTCGTCGCCGCGCTCGCGCGCGTTCGGGTCGAGGCCGCGCCGCAGCAGCACGTCCACCGCGGCGAGGTGTCCTCCGTGCGCCGCGACGTGCAGCAGCGTCATGCCGTGCTGGCCGACGCGCGCGTCCAGCCGGTCGGGGTGCGCGTCGAGCAGCGCGACCAGCGCATCCGCGTCGCCCGCCCTCGCGGCGGCGGCGAGGCGTCCGTCGACCGTCAGCGCGTCGACGTGCGCCTTGAGCGCGCGCCAGCTGCGGAAGCCGTACTGGCGTGCGAGGGCGAGCTGCGCGCGCGCCAGCGTCGCGTCGGGATCGGTGTGACGCAGCTCGTGCAAGCGGCGCTTCGCCTGCTTGCGGAGCCACTCGAGGTCGGGCGCGTCGGGCAGGGGCGCCGGCGCGGACGCGGAAGTCTCGTCGCTCATCACGCACCTCCATTCCTTCGAGAGGGCGTGCGCCCTCTCCGGCCGCCCGTCGTCCGCACGCTGGGCGAAGAATGGAAGGTGACCTGCAGGCGGGAGAGGGTGGGTTGAACCCTGCACGCGGACCGTCGGCCGCCCTCGCGGCGCGTGGCCACATCGTAGCCCGGCGCGCGGCGGGCGGCAAGGCGCCGGCGCCGCGCGTCGCCTAGCGTCCGGCCGAGTCGGCGGGCGGCGCGCTCTCGCGCTCGGGCGCCTGCTGCGCCGCCAGCTCGTCGGCGTCCTTCCGCAGCTCGCGCATCACGCTCCCGAACTCGTCGACGCTCTGTGTCGGGACCCAGGCCGCGGGCATCGGCTTCAGCACGCCCGGATACGACGGCACGTCGGAGAACGCGTCGTCGTCGCCGGCGAGCGACGCGAGCGCGCCGATCCCGATGATCACGCCGACCGCGATGCCCGCGTTGCGCCAGCGGCGCCGCGGCGCGAGCGTCGACGCGAGCGCGAGGTGCCCCGCGATCACGGCCACGACGAGCGCCGTGACCAGCACCGACGACAGCAGCTCGACGGCGGTGCGATCCGGGAAGAGGAAGGTGAGCCATCCGATGGCGATGCTCGTCGCGAGCGCGCCGAGCGCGCCGGCGGCGGCGACGCCGACGTGTCCGACGAAGCGCAGGCGGTGCACGGCCACGCGCCCGGCGAGCGCCCACGCGCCGGCCCACAGCGCGCCCATCGCCGCGAAGGCGAACGCGCCGCCGAAGGCGTCGCTCGCGCTGGCACGCGCCGAGCTGCCGAGCCACCCGTTGAAGGCGAACGCGCCCATCGCGACGACGACCAGCGCGAGGCTGCCGACGGGCGTCGTGATCCAGGCACCCAGCGCGTCGACGCCGGCGCGCGCGCGCGTCGGCGCGGGCAGGGGCGCCGGCGGCACGTCGGTCCGTGGGAGCGGCAGCGCCGCCACCGGCGCGATCGGGGACGCATCCACCAGCGCGGGCGCGACCGCCTCGTCGGCGGCGCGGAAGCGCAGCGTCGTGCGACCGACGCGCACCTCCCTGCCCGGCTCGACGACGAGCGGCTGCCCGCGCACGGTCGCGCCGTCGGCCACCACGCCGTTGACGCTGCCGAGGTCCTGCAGCACGAGCACGCCGACGGCGTCGCGCGTGAGCAGCACGTGCCGCGCGTCGACGTACGGGTCGTCGAGGATCACGTCGTTCGCGTAGCCGCGCCCCACGTGGAGCGGCAACGACCGGAGGCGGTGCCAGCTGCGCGCGCCGTCGGCGCGCTCGACCTCGAGGATCACTTCCACGAGACGCGCTCCAGGTAGCGGCGCGACACGCGCTCGACGTTCTCGAAGGTGACGCCGGTCATCGTCAGCGTCGAGACGAGCCCCGTGTCGCCGCGGCCGAGCACCGCGACCTTCAGCACGCCGTCGTAGAGCGCGCCGAGCTTGCGGTAGCGCCGCAGGCACAGCACCGCGCGCATGCGCGTCTCGGCCTGCCGCACGTTGCGGGTGCCGCACTTCCAGCTCGTGACGTGCTCCTCCTCCCCGCCCGGCGTGTCGTCGCGCCCGAAGACGGTCCCGTAGAGCGCGTAGAAGCGCACGGGGTTGAGCGTCGTCGTCGTGATCAGGTCGTGGCGGAGCGAGACGACGCCCGACGTCTGGTCGCCCGAGATGAAGACGTAGTCGTCGGTCGAGCAGCGGTGCTGCACCTGCTCGTAGGGGCGCTGCGGGCGGCGCGTGGCGTCGGCCCAGCAGCGGAAGAAGGGCGCGGGCTGCGTCACCAGCCGGTACGGCCCGAGGTCCACCGTCTTCGTGGGGCCGGCGAACATGTCGCGCAGGTACAGCTCCTGGTAGTCGCGGAGCTGGCGCCCCACGTCCGCGAGCGTGCGCGCGGGCGGCGTGGCGCCGGGCGCGAGCACGCCGCGCAGCAACGCCACCGCGCGCTCCACCGGGACGAGGAAGCTGAGCTGGTTGCCGGCCGTCGAGACGTTGACGCCGATCACGCGCCCGTCGGCCGCGATGGTGGGGCCGCCGCTCATCCCCGAGTTCAGCGAGCCGGTGAAGTGCAGCCGCGGATAGAGCGTGTGCTGCAGCAACCCGTTGTACGTCCCCTCGACGATGCTGAGCCCGAGGTCCTCGGGGTGGCCGAGCGCGTACAGCCGGTCGCCCTGCACGGCCTTCGACTCCGCGATCGGGAACCAGGCGGCCGGACGCACCGCGGCGCCGATGACCGCGAGGTCGTGCACGACGTCGACGCCCAGCACCCTCACCGGCGTCACCGTGCCGCGCGCGTCCACGATCTCGGCCCGATAGCGCTCGGGGGCCAGGATCAGGTCCGAGACGACGTGGTAGTTGGTGACCACGTGGCCGTCGGCGGTCGCGAAGAAGCCGGAGCCGATGCGTGCCTTGGCCGCCGATCCGGTCTCGATGACCTGCACCTTGATGACGCGGTCGCTGAAGCGGCGGAACACCTCCGCGGCCGCGCCCTCCTGGGCGGCGGCGACGCGCGGCGCGAGCGGCGTCAGAGCCAGTGCGGCGAGGACCGCGCAGCGCGCGAGCGCACGCGCGGCGTGAGCGAACCGTGGGAAGGGGTGCATCGAGAGACGGGAACGTCGGCGGGCCGCGCGGGGCCGCAAGCTGGGGGCGGCGTCGCCCGCGTGCAAGACGGTCCGCGGAGCGCGATGTCACACGGAGGCGGCTGCGTGTCGCGTGCTGCGTGCTGCGTGTATGGCCGCTCGGGATACCTCGGCGCGCCGGACCTGTTGGCCCCTTGGAGGGATGCGGATGCTGCGGATCGGAACGGATGAGACGGATCGCTCCTCGGAGTGCATCGGACGTCGCCCCCGCGAGGGACGATCCGAAGGATCCGTTCTCATCCGGAGCATCCGGATCCCTCCCAAAGGCGAAAGGGCCCGGGCGCGCCGGACCCTGAACGGCAGTTGACAGGATGACAGGATGACGAGGAGGCTCCGCACCGGCGCTTGGAACGTCGCGCACCGCGGAGCTTCCTCGTCATCCTGTCATCCCGTCCTGTCGTTGCCGTTCGGGCCCGGTGCGCAAACGTCGTGGACGCAGCACACAGCCGCCTCTCAGGCCTCCAGCCCGGAGCTCGGCACCGGCTGCGCCGACTGCGGCACCGTCATCCGCTCGTGCGCGTCCGCGTCGATCACCGCGCGCTCCGGCACGTGGCGGTCGCCCAGGTCCTGCACGCGCGACACCAGCGCCGCGGCCGCCAGCAGGCTCACGCCGCCCAGCATCACCACGTAGAGCGGCGCCTGCGGGTTGTTCTCGCCGAACGCCAGCCGCGTCAGCGGCCCGAAGCCGAGCGACGCGACGATCTCGGGGATGACGATGAAGAAGTTGAACACGCCCATGTAGACGCCCATCCGGTGCGCCGGCAGCGCCGTCGACAGGATCGCGTACGGCATCGACAGGATCGACGCCCACGCGATGCCCACGCCCACCATGCTGAGGAGCAGCAGGTACTGGTTGTGGATCGCGTAGACCGAGAGCAGCCCCACGCCGCCGCACACCAGCGCGCCCGCGTGCACCGCCTTGCGGCTCGTCGCCGCGGCCAGCTTCGGCAGCGCGAGCGCCACCACGAAGCAGGTGATCGAGTAGAAGGCGAACGCGAAGCCGCCCCACTCGATGCCGCGCGTGTAGAGCGCCGACTGCGGGTCCGTCGCGCCGAAGACGTGCCGCGCCGTCGCCGGCACGAAGAACAGCCACATGCAGAACAGGCCGAGCCAGGTGAACGTCTGCACGACCGCCAGCTGGCGCATCGTCGCGGGCATCTCGCGCACCGCCGCCGCCACCTCGCCGAAGAGCGCGCCCAGCCCGCCGCGCCCCTTCTTCGCGCGCTCGAACGCCGCCATGTCCTCGGGCGGGAACTCCGACGTCGTCACCACCGTCCACAGCACCGCCGCCATGAACACCACCGCGCCCGCCTGGAACGAGTACTTCACCGACAGCGGGATCCCGCTCGCCGTGTTGCCCACGACGCCCATCTGCCCCAGCACGAACGGCAGCGCGTTCGCGAGGCTGGCGCCGATGCCGATGAACAGCGACTGCATCACGAAGCCCGCGGTGCGCTGCGACACGTCCAGCTTGTCGGCGACGAACGCGCGGAACGGCTCCATCGAGATGTTGATCGACGCGTCGAGCACCCAGAGCAGCCCGGCCGCCATCCACAGCGTGCCCGAGGTGGGCATGAAGAAGAGCGCCAGCGACGCGAGGATGGCGCCGGTCAGGAAGTACGGGCGCCGCCGCCCCAGCGGGCCCCACGTGCGGTCGCTCAGCGCGCCGACGATCGGCTGCACCAGCAGCCCCGTCACCGGCGCCGCGAGCCAGAGCAGCGGCACCTCGTCGGGACGCGCACCCAGGCGCTCGTAGACCGCGGACATGTTCGCGAGCTGCAATCCCCAGCCGAATTGTATGCCGAGGAAGCCGAAGCTCATGTTGAACAGCTGCCAGAAGCTCAGTCGGGGCCGCGTCATGCGGACGATCCCTCGGCGTCGGGGTGGGGGCTGGCGACGGGGCGCTGCGGGGTCAAGTTGTGGCCCGTGCTCCACCTTGTGAAGGACTCGCCGCCCCCTCCGCCATGACGCGCGCCCTCCTGCTGGCTGCCCTGCTCGTCGCCGCCCCCGCGTGGGCCCAGGCTCCGACGGTCGAGAAGGTGGAGCCCCCCGACTGGTGGGCGAGCCACTCGATCAATCCCGTGCGGCTGCTCGTCCGCGGCCGGCAGCTCGCCGGCGCGCGCCTCGAGTGCGGACGCCTCGCGTGCGGCACGCCGACCGTGAACGCGGCCGGCACGTACCTGTTCGTCGACGTCACGGTGCCGCGCGACGCCGCGCCGGGGTCCTATCCGCTGACGCTCCGCACCGCGGCGGGCCAGGCGTCCGTGCCGTTCGCCATCGCGCCGCCGCTCGCCGCGGCCGGGCGCTTCGGCGGCTTCGGCCCGGACGACGTGCTGTACCTCCTCATGCCCGACCGCTTCGCCAACGGCGACCGCGCGAACGACGAGCCGGTGGTCTCGCGCGGGCTGCTGGACCGCGCGGAGCCGCGCCGCTGGCACGGCGGCGACCTCGCGGGCGTGCGGCAGCGCCTCCCGTACCTCAAGTCGCTCGGGATCACCACCATCTGGATGAACCCGATCTACGACAACACGAACGTGCTCGACACGAAGGAGGTCTACGACGGGAAGCCGACGACGGCCTACCACGGCTACCACGCGATCGACTACTACGCGGTGGACGAGCGCTTCGGCGACCGGGCCGAGCTGCGCCGGCTGGTGGACGCCGCCCACGCGCAGGGCATCAAGGTGGTGCTCGACATGGTCGCCAACCACACCAGCGCCTACCACCCGTGGGTGCAGGACCCGCCGACGCCGACGTGGTACAACGGCACCGCGCAGCGGCATCTCGCCAACACCTGGCAGACGTGGACGCTCGCCGACCCGTACGCGACGCCCGAGATGCGGCGGGCGACGCTCGACGGCTGGTTCATCGACATCCTGCCGGACCTGAACCAGAACGATCCCGAGGTCGCGCGCTACGTCGTCCAGAACACGCTCTGGTGGGTGGGCACGAGCGGGATCGACGGCATCCGCCAGGACACGTGGCCCTACGTGCCGCGGTCGTTCTGGCGCGACTGGATGGGCGCGATCAAGCGCGAGCACCCGATGCTGTCGGTCGTCGGCGAGGTGCTCGACGGCGATCCGACGATGATCGCCTTCTTCGAGGGCGGCCGCGTGAAGTTCGACGGGATCGACGACGGCGTGGATGCGCTGTTCGACTTCCCGCTCTTCTACCCGATCCGGAACGTGTTCGCGAAGGGCAGCTCGATCCGCGAGGTCGCGCAGATGCTCTCGCGCGACCGCCTCTACCGCGACCCGCAGTCGCTCGTCACGCTGCTCGGCCTCCACGACGTGGGGCGGTTCATGGGCGAGCCGGGCGCGACGCACGCGGGGCTCCGGCTGGCGTACACCTTCCTGCTGACCGCGCGCGGCACGCCGCTGCTCTACTACGGCGACGAGCTCGGGATGGCGGGCGGCAACGACCCGGACAACCGCCGCGACTTCCCGGGTGGCTTCGCGGGCGACGCGCGCGACGCCTTCACGGCCGCCGGCCGCACGCCCGACGAGCAGGCGACCTGGACCCACGTGCAGTCGCTGCTGCGGCTGCGCGCCGCGCGCCCCGAGCTCCGTCGCGCGCGGCCCGAGCACCTGCACGTCGGCGAGCAGACCTTCGTCTACCGCCGCGGGCGCTCGTTGATCGCGCTCAACAACGATGCGACGAGGCCGGCCGAGCTGCGCGTGCCCGCGATGGAGCTGCCAGCGGCCGCGATCGGCGGCTGCGCGGCGCCGCGACGCGACGGCGGCGAGATCGTGATCACGGTGCCGGCGCGGACGGGGTGCGTGTTCTAGAAGCTGCGCGCTGCGGATCCTGGCTCCGTGCGCCGGACCCCTGTTGCCTCTTGGAGGGATGCGGATGCTCCGGATGACGCGGATGCTGCGGATCGCTCTGCGTGGCGGCAACGCGTCGAGCGCCACATGGAGCGATCCGGATGATCCGTTCTGTCATCCGGAGCATCCGCGTCCAAACGCGTAGTTCGTGCAGGCCGGGTGCGACGTCCGTCGCCGAGGGCACGGAGCCAATGAGAGCAGCAGCCCGCAGCGCCCTACCGCGTCATCACCGCGCACGGCGCCGACACGTGCGTGCGCTGCTGGTCCGCGGGCGGTGCCGTGACGCCCGCGAGCTGCGCCGACAGCGCGAGCGCGACGCCGTTCGTCCAGCCGAAGCCGTCCTGGTTGGGATACTCGCCGCCGCCCGCGCGCCGGTTCGGATCGACGACGTCGTACTTCTCGGTCATCTTGCCGGTCGTGCGATACGTGCGGCGGTTGAGGTCCAGCCACCGCGCGCGCGCCGTGTCGGCGAGGTCCGCGCGGCCGTAGCAGCGCACGCCCTGCATCGACAGCCACTGCAGCGGGGGCCAGCCGTTGGGCGCGTCCCACTGCTGCCCCGACGCGACGAGCGTCGTCACGAAGCCGCCCGAGCGCGAGAACTCACGCTCCAGCCGCGCCGCCACCGCGCGCCCCTGCTCGGGCGTCGCGAGGCCGAAGTAGAGCGGCGCCGCGGCGGCGAGCGTCGGCCGGTCGGTCACGCGCTCGCCGGTGCGCCAGCGCACGTCGTAGAAGAAGCCCGACGCGGCATCGTACGCGGCCGCGAGCAGCGCGGTGCGCCGCGCCGCGGCCGCCGCGTCGAAGCGCGCCGCCACCGCGGCGTCGCCGGGCTGGTTGCGGACGCGCCGCAGCGCCGCGATGGTGCGCTCCTGGTGGTAGAGCAGGCTGTTGAGGTCCACCGGCGCGAGGTCGGTGGTCTCCAGCGTCCGCAGGTCCTTCGGGTCGCGCATCCACCGGCTGGAGAAGTCCCACCCGCTCTCGGCCGCCGCCCGCACGTGGCGGTAGAACGCCTCGCGCGCCGCGCCCTGGAACGCGCGGCCCAGCTCCTCGTCCTCGCGGTACGACTCGGGCCGCGGCTCGGGGATGTCGTCCCAGTAGCGGTTGAGCGTCGCGCCGTCACGCAGCCGCACCACGCGCCGGTGCGCGCCGCCCGGCGCCACGCCCGAGGCGCCCTCCATCCAGAACGCGTGCTCCGCCTCCAGCGCGTCGAGCCAGCGCAGCGCCTGCGCGCTGTCGGTGGCCGTCGCGTAGAGCCCCACCATCGCCGCGAAGAACGGCGGCTGGCTGCGGCCCAGGTAGTACGTGCGGTTGCCGTTGGGGATGTGGCCCACGGTGCGCACGAGGTGCGCGAAGTTGTCGAGCATCGAGCGCACGAGGTCCGTCCGCCCGCTCTCGACGAGGCCGAGCATCGTGAAGTACGAGTCCCAGTAGTAGACCTCGCGGAAGCGGCCGCCCGGCACCACGTACGGATGCGGCAGCGGGATCAGCGACGAGCGCGGGTCCTCGACGTCGGCCTGCCGCGTCAGCACCGGCCAGAGCGCGCGGATGTGCGCCTCCATCGTGCGCGTCGAGTCGGGGCGGAAGTCGGCGCCCACCGGATGCGGCGCCTCGAACGTGCGCCGCACGAATGCCGCGAGGTCGAAGCCCGCGGTCGCGCGCTCGGCCGCCCACCTCGCGCGGATCGCCGCCGGGTCCTCGAGCGGCCGCGCGTCGACGAACGTCTTGCCGTCGGGGAAGACGCGCGCGCGCTGCACCTCGCCGAACAGCTCCCCGAGCGCGCG
Source organism: Roseisolibacter agri (assembly GCF_030159095.1). Taxonomy (NCBI): domain Bacteria; kingdom Pseudomonadati; phylum Gemmatimonadota; class Gemmatimonadia; order Gemmatimonadales; family Gemmatimonadaceae; genus Roseisolibacter; species Roseisolibacter agri. The sequence goes on along the minus strand of NZ_BRXS01000001.1, from coordinate 536,564 downwards.
CGCCGGCTCGTAGCGCCCCTCCGCCGCGCGTACCGCGGCTGGCGCGGGCGTCGGCGGCGCGGAGCGGCAGGCACCGAGCGACAGCGTGAGGAAAAGAAGTCGTGTGGAGCGCGACGCGAGACGTGGCATCGAGACAATCGTTGCGAGTGGGACACGCGCGCGATCGCCCGACCCGCGCGCTGCAACCAATCCTGTCAATCGTGTAAATCCTGTCGAATGCTCTTAGACAGGATTAGCAGGATTGACAGGATTTACAGGATTCACGGCTCCTCGCAGGGTGGGCTCAACGCACCAGCACACGGTAGCCGTGCGCCGGAATCGTGAGGCTGCCGCTCGCCGCGAGCTCCGCGCGCTTCCGGTCGAACCAGTCGGTGTACGCGCCCGGCTGCGGCAGCCCCTCGTACGTCACGTTCGCCGCCGCGTCGCCGAAGTTGACGGCCACCAGCACCGTGTTCTCGCCCTGCGTGCGCGTGAAGGCGTAGACGCGGTCGCCGCCGTTCGTCTGCAGCGCGACCTGCCGGCCGCCCCAGCCACCGTTCGCCAGCGCGGGCTGGCTGTCCTTGAGCGCCAGCATCCGCCGGTAGAAGCCCGCCAGCGACGGCCCGCTCCAGTTCACCGTGTCCTTCTCGAAGAAGCGGAGGCGCTTGTTCATGCTCACCTCCTGCCCCGTGTACACCAGCGGCATCCCGTTCTGCATCGTCGCCGCGAGCACGAACGCGGGCAGGTGGTTCGCCTTCATCCGCTCGAACTCCGTGCCCTGCCAGCTGTTCTCGTCGTGGTTGCTGGTGAAGTACATGCGCATCGCCTCGCGCGGATACGCGCTGTCCTGCTTCGCGAGGTACGCGTCCAGCGCCGACGTCGGCTTCTTCCCCTTCGCCAGCTCGTTCAGGAGGTGGTGCAGCTCCCAGCCGTACGTCATGTCGAACGCCGCGTGCGCCTTCGGCGACTCCGCCTCGGCCAGCAGGAAGACGTCCGGCTTCGCGGCCTGCAGCGCCTGGCGCGCCTCCGCCCAGAAGTCGTCCGGGACGCCGCCCGCCACGTCGCAGCGGAAGCCGTCGACCTTCATGCTGTCGATCCAGTAGCGCATGTCGGCCAGCATCGCCTGCCGCATCGCGGGTTTGGTGTAGTCCAGCTCCGCGACGTCGGTCCAGTCGGTGGGGCGGCCCTCGTTGTCGCGCGCGTTCGAGATCGTCCCGTCGGGGTTCTTCACGTACCAGTCGGGATGCTGCGTGATCCACGGATGGTCGAACGCCGTGTGGTTCGGCACCCAGTCGAGGATCACCTTGAGCCCCTGCGCGTGCGCCGCGTCCACGAGGGCGCGCATGTCCGCCGTCGTCCCGAACTCCGGGTTGATCGCGCGGTAGTCGGCGATCGAGTAGTAGCTGCCGAGCGGCCCCTTGCGGTTCTTCTTCCCGATCGGCTGCACGGGCATCAGCCACAGGATGTCGACGCCGAGCGAGTCGAGGCGCGGCAGGTGGCGCTGCAGCGCGGCGATCGTGCCCTCAGGCGTGAACTGGCGGACGTTCACCTCGTAGATCGAGGCGGTGCGCGTCCACTCGGGGTGCGCGACGCTCGTGACGGCGGGGGTGGCGCCGGGCGCCGGCGTGGCCGCGGCGCTGTCGCGCACGTCGGCGGCGGGCGGGCCGCCGCACGCCACGAGCGCGAGGGCGGCGGCGAGGGCGAGCGTCAGCGATCGCATGGACGTACCCCGAGGGGATGGGTGAGGTGGCCCTACCGGCCGTCGGTCTCCGCGAGCGCGGCCGCGTAGCGCGGCGCGTCCTCGCCGACGATCACGTGCACGACGTCGTCCGACACGCGCCACACGCCCGTCGCGCCCGCCGACTCGAGCGCGGCGTCGTTCACCGCGCCCGCGTCGCGCACCTGCACGCGCAGCCGCGTCAGCGCGACCGGCTCCACGGCGACGATGTTGCGGCGGCTGCCGAGTCCCGTCGCCAGCGCCGTGGCGCGCGCGCGATGCTCGGCCGTCACCGGGGTAATGGCCGCGGCAGGCGCGCGAGCCGGAGCCGCCGCCGGCGCGGGCGCCGCCGGTGCCGCCGGCGCAGCGGCAGCCGCCGCGGCGGCCGGGCTGCGCATGTACTCCTCCATGTCCGTCTTCAGGTTCTCGGAGCGCGTGCCGAAGATCGCCTGCACGCCGCTCCCCACGCGCATCACGCCCGCGGCGCCGAGGGCGCGCAGCGCGGCGTCGTCGGCGCGCGCGGGGTCGTTGACCTCCACGCGCAGCCGCGTGATGCAGGCGTCCAGCGCGCGGATGTTCCCGGCCCCGCCGAACGCGGCGACGAGCTGCGGCGCCATCCCGCCCGCCGCCGACGCGCCCACCGGCACCGCGCCCGGCAGCGGGTCGCGCGCACCGGGGATCCGTCCGCGCTCGCCGGCCATCGCCTCGGGCGTCACGGTGTCGCCCGGGATCCCCTCGTCGATCTCGCGCCCCGGCGTCTTGAGGTTGAGGCGCGTGATCATCACGCGGAACAGCCCGTAGTACAGCAGCGCCCACAGGGGACCCAGCCAGAGGAACCAGAGCCCGCGCGTCGAGTTCGGGAAGAGGACGATGAAGTCGATCAGCCCGTTCGAGAACGTCGTGCCGTGGCGGATCCCGAGGACCACGCAGACGAAGTACGCGACCGCGGCCAGCAGCGCGTGCACGACGTACAGCACCGGCGCCACGAACAGGAACGCGAACTCGATCGGCTCCGTGATGCCGGTGAGGAACGACGTCAGCGCGGCGGAGATCATGATGCCGCCGATGCGCTTGCGGTTCTCCGGGCGCGCCGTGTGCCACATCGCGAGCGCCGCGGCCGGGAGCCCCCACATCTTGAACAGGTAGCCGCCCGCGAGGTAGCCGGCGGTCGGGTCGCCGGCCGCGTAGCGCGGGATCTCGCCGTGGTAGATCTGCCCGGTGAGCGGGTGGACGTAGGTGCCGATCTGGTTCTGGAACGGCACGTTCCAGATGTGGTGCAGCCCGAACGGGATGAGCGAGCGCTCGACGACGCCGTAGATCGAGAACGCCGCCGCCGGGTTCCCGGTCGCCGCCCAGTGCGAGAACACGTCGATGCCGCGCCCGATGGGCGGCCACACGAGGCTCAGCACGATGCCCGTGCCGATGGCCGCGAACGCCGTCAGCAGCGGGACCGAGCGCTTGCCGGCGAAGAAGCCGAGGTACGGCGGGAGCTTCACCCGGTAGAAGCGGTTGAACAGCGCCGCCGCGATCGCGCCGATGATGATGCCGCCCAGCACGCCCGTCTCGATCGACGGCATCCCCATGATCGGCTTCGGGGTGTAGCCGACGAACGGCGCCATCACGCCCATCGTCGCGGTCATCACCGCGAAGCCCACCACCGCCGCCAGCGCCGCGACGCCGTCGTTCGCCGTGAGCCCGAGCGCGACGCCGATCGCGAAGATCAGCGCCAGGTTGCCGAACACCGCGCCGCCCGCCTGCGCCATCACGTTCGCGACCGCGGGCGAGAGGTCCTGCATGAACTTCGCGCTGCCGACGCCGAGCAGGATGCCGGCCGCGGGCAGCACGGCCACCGGCAGCATCAGCGCCTTGCCGATCTTCTGCAGGACGCCGAACGCGGACTTGAGCGGATTCATCGCGTGCCTCCCGGGTTCGTCTGCGCGTGCGACGGCGCCTGCACCTGCGCGTGCCGCTCCTCGACGATGCGGCGCACCTCGGCGCCGTCCTGCGCGCCCAGCGCCAGCCGCGCCGTCTCCTGGCACTCGGCCAGCGACAGCGTGCGCACGCGCGCCTTCACCGCCGGCACGATGGGGACGTCGGCGCTCAGCTCGTCCACGCCGAGGCCGACGAGCACCGGCACCGCGGTCAGGTCGCCGGCCAGCGCGCCGCACACGCCCACCCAGCGGCCGTGCGCGTGCGCGCCCGACACGGTGCGCTCGATCAGGTGCAGCACGGACGGATGGAGCGCGTCCACCTGCGGCGCGAGCCGTGGGTTGGTGCGGTCCATCGCCAGCGTGTACTGCGTGAGGTCGTTCGTCCCCACCGAGAAGAAGTCGGCCTCGCGCGCGAACCGCTCGGCCAGCAGCGCCGCCGCTGCCGTCTCGACCATGATGCCGACCGGGATCGCGGGCACGCCGAGCGCGGCGCGCTCGCGCTCGACCAGCTCCTTGCCGGCGCGCCACTCGGCCATGGTCGCGACCATCGGGAACATCATCGCGACGCGGCCGGCGCTGGACGCACGCAGGATCGCGCGCACCTGCGCGCGGAAGACGTCCGGACGGTTGAGCGTGAGCCGGATGCCGCGCTCGCCCAGGAACGGGTTGGCCTCGGCGCCGATCGGCATGTACGGCAGCGGCTTGTCGCCGCCGACGTCCAGCGTGCGGATCACCAGGATCCGGTCGGGGCCCAGCGCGCGCGCGATCGCCTCGTAGATGCGGGTCTGCTCGTCCTCGTCGGGCGCGGTGCGGCGCTCCATGAACACGAACTCGGTGCGCAGCAGCCCCACGCCCTCGCCGCCGACGCCCGGCACGCGCCGCGCCTCCTCCACGTCGCCGATGTTGGCGACCACCTCCACGCGGTGGGCGTCGCGCGTCGTCGCCGGCTGGCCCGCGGCCGCGAGCTCGGTCGCGCGCCGCTCCTCGTCCGCCGCGCGGCGGGCCGTGATCGCGGCCTCCTCCTCGGCGCTGGGTGCGGGCTTGAGCGTGCCGGCGTCGCCGTCGAGCACCACGCGCGTGCCGGGCGCGAGGTCCAGCACGCGCGGGTCGATCCCCGCCACCGCCGGGATGCCGAGGCCGCGCGCGAGGATCGCGACGTGGGAGGTGGCGCTCCCCATCGTCGTGCAGAAGCCACGCACGCGCGAGCGGTCCAGCGACGCCGCGTCCGACGGCGCGAGGTCCTCGGCCACCACGATCGAGCCCTCGGGCACCTCGCGCGCCGAGTCGTCGCGGCCCACCAGCAGGTGCAGCACGCGGCGCCCGACGTCGCGCATGTCGGTCGCGCGCGCGGCCAGCAGCTGGTTGCGGAGCGCCAGCAGCCGCTCCGCCTGTCCCGTGTACGCCTGCCGCCACGCGTACGCCGCCGACGCGCCGCCGCGGATGTCCGCCGCCGCGCGGTCGAGGATCTCGGGATCCTCCAGCAGCTCCTGGTGCGCGGCGAAGATCGCGGCCTTGTCGGTGTCCGCCTCCGCGGCCAGGCGCGTCTGCAGCGCCTCCAGCTGCAGGTGCGCGGAGGCGATCGCGGCATCGAGCGCGCGCCGCTCCTGGTTCGGGTCCGCGGCGCGCTCGTCCAGCACGAGATCGTCGTGCTTCAGCTGGAACACCTGCCCCACCGCCACGCCCGGCGACGCCGAGACGCCGCGCAGCACGCCGTCGGCGGCGGGCGGTCGCGCGGGAGCGACGGGCGCCGTGGCCGTCGCGGCCGTCGCGGCCGTCGCGGCCGCGGGCGCCGCCTCGTGCGGGCCCGCGAGGTCGGTCGTGAGCGTGCGCGTGAGCGCCGCGACCGCCTCCGCCGCGTCCACGCCGCGCGCCACCAGCGTCACCGAGTCGCCGCCCATCACCTCCAGCGCCATGATCGACACGACGCTGCGCACGTTCGCCTCGCGGCCGTCCTTCACCAGCCGGACGTCGGCCGTGAACTTCCGCGCCGCCGCCGCGAGCGTCGCCGCCGGCCGCGCGTGGAGCCCCGTGTCCGCGGTGATCACGATCGGGCGCGACTCGACCGTCGCGCCCTGCGACGCCGCCGCGACGGACGGGGAGCCCGCCGGCGCGTGCACGACGACCTCCATCAGCGCGTCGCGGCCCGCGGTCACGCGGCCGGCGCGCGGGCGGATGTCGGCGACGCGGTCCATGTTCGTGACGACGACCTGCGTCAGCAGGCTGCGCGCACGGCGCGCCACCAGGTCGGCGTCGAAGTCGATCAGCGCGTCGCCCGTGCGCACCACGTCGCCCGCCTTCACGCGTGGCGTGAAGCCGTCGCCCTTCAGGTCGACCGTGTCGAGCCCGATGTGGATGATGATCTCGAGCCCCGCCGCCTCCAGCGTCAGCGCGTGGCCGGCGCGGTGCACCTGCAGCACGCGCCCGTCGCACGGCGCCAGCAGGCGCGCGCTCATCGGGTCGATCGAGATGCCGTCGCCCGCCAGCTTCTGCGCGAACGCGGGATCGGGCACCTGCTCCAGCGGCACGATCACGCCGGACAGCGGCGCGACGAGCGTCAGCACGTCGCCGGCGGGGCCGCCGCCCTGCGGCGCGGAGGGTTGCGTCATGGACGTCATGGACGTGCGCTCATGGACGTGTGCTCATGGACGTGCGCTCTCGGCGCGGAGCGGTCGGAGGAGTTGGAGCCGGTCACCATTCCGCGCGACGGCGATCATCCAGCCGCCGTCCGCGCGCCGCATCGCCTTCAGGTCCCGTACCTGCCCCTCGATGGCGACGCCCGTCTCGGCCAGGTCCACGGGCGTGAAGCGCCCGTCGCCCGCGCCGCGCAGCAGCAGGCCGTAGCTGGCGTCGTAGCGCCCCAGCATCGGCGGGACACCGTGCTGGTTGCCGCCGAGCAGCAGGTCCACGTGCCCGTCGCCGTCGAAGTCGCGCGCCAGCGAGGCGTACACCGGCGCCAGCTGCGCCTCGCGCGGCAGCGGTCGCAACGTGAATGCACCATCCGCGCCCGCCAGCGCCACCGCGCTCGCCAGCTGGCGCGCCTCCAGCCTGCGCGCGGCGCGCAGCTCCGAGGCGTCGAAGACGTCCTCCAGGCGCGCGGCGCCGAAGGAGTGGTAGCTGGGATAGCGGCTGCGCAGCGGCGGCACCAGGCGGACGATGTCGTCGCGCCCGGCCAGCGGATAGCTCACGCCGTGCTTGTAGAAGGTCAGGAGCTGCTTCTGGACGCCCGTCCCGCCGAAGTCGTGGACGTACATCCGGGCGGGCTCGCCGTCGCTGGCGGTGACGTAGGCGTTGAGGCCCAGGTTCCCGAGCACGAGGTCCTGCCGCCCGTCGCCGTTCAGGTCCGCGACGGTGACGCTGTTCCACCACCCCTCGGTGCTGGCCAGCCCGGCCTCGCGCGTGCGGTCCACCAGCCGGCCGCCCTGCGGCGCGAAGACGCGCACCGGCATCCACTCGCCGACGACCACCAGCTCGAGCTTCCGGTCGCCGTCGCGGTCGATCCACGCGGCCGACGACACCATCCCGGCCTCCAGCAGCGCCGGCGCGACCTCGCGCGTCACATCCGTGAAGCGGCGTCCCGAGCCGTCAGGCGAGGGATCATTCCGCAGCAGGTGGCTCGGTGGCGTGAGCCCGTAGGAGCGCGACACGACGCGCGAGCCCACGAACAGGTCCACGTCGCCGTCGCCGTCGTAGTCGCCCGGCGCGACCACGCCGCCGTTCTGCGCGATGGGCGGCAGCGCGTCCGGCGCGTGCCGGAAGTGCCCGCGGCCGTCGTTCAGGTACAGCCGGTCGCGCAGCTGCGGCGCGTCGCCCCAGAACTCGTTGCCCGCGGTGACGACGTAGAGGTCCGGCCGCCCGTCGCCGTTGGCGTCGAAGAACGCCGCGTCCACGTCCTCGGTGACGCTGTCGGCGGCGAACACCGCGTCGTCCCGCGACGCGAAGCGGCCGTCGCGCTGCTGCACGAACAGCCGGCTGGGCTGCCACTTGGCGCCGCCCACGAACACGTCGTCCAGCCCGTCCCCGTCCACGTCGCCCACCGCCAGCGCCGGCCCCTCGGCCGACAGCAGGTGCGGCATCAGCGGCTCGCGGTCCGTGTCCAGGAAGTCGTTCTCGGCGTGCCGGAAGTCGATCGCGGACGCGGGGTCGGCGAGGGCCAGCAGCGGCGGCGCCGAGTCGCGCGGCGGCGCCCAGCGGCCCGCGGCGTCGCGCTGCGACAGCGTCAGCGTGCGGTTCGCCGCGACGTTCGTGAGCACCTGGAAGCGGCGGTCGGGCCAGACGACGATCAGCGAGTCCACGCGCGCTGCCTTCCCCAGCCCGAAGTGCAGCCGCGGATCGACCGACGACTGGAAGCCGCGCGTCGGCTGCTGCTCCAGCAGCTGCGTCGCGCCGCCCTGCTTCAGCATGACCCTCGCGCCGAAGCCCGCGGTGTTCGCGCCCTCGCCCTGCAGCCGCACGGTGAGGTACGCGTTCCCGTTGGCCGCGCGCGCGCCGTTGCGGTAGATCGCGGCGGGCGCGCCGAGCGTGTTGACGACGAGATCGAGCGCGCCGTCGTCGTCGAGGTCCACGTACGCCGCGCCGTTCGAGAAGCCGGGCTGCCCCAGCCCCCACTGGTCGGCGACGTTCGTGAAGTGCAGGTCGCCGTCGTTGCGGAAGGCGTGGTTGGGGAGCGGCACCTGCGGCATGCGCTGCAGCAGCGCCAGCTCGCGCGCCGTGATCCCCTGCGCCAGCGCCGCCTGGTTGGCGTCGTTGCCGACGTAGTTGATGTAGTCCAGGTCGTTCGGGCGGCGGTAGATCCCGTTGGTCACGAAGAGGTCCTTCCGCCCATCGTTGTCGAGGTCCGCGAACAGCGGCGCCCAGGTCCAGTCGCTGGCGTGCACGCCGGCCAGGTAGCCGATCTCGCTGAAACGGAGCGTGCCGCCGGCCTCGCCGCGGTTGAGCTGCAGCGTGTTGCGCGCGTACTGCGGCTGGTAGCCCGCGCGCAGCCGCAGGTTGAACAGGTTGAACGTCTCGGAGCTCGCCGACGTCTTGAGCACGTCCTCGCGCTCGGGGAGCATGTCGCCCACGAACAGGTCGGGCCGCCCGTCGTCGTTGATGTCGGCCGCGTCCACGCCCATCGAGAAGCGGCTCGTGTGGCCCGTCGCGCGGCCGAGGATCTCGGTGAAGGTGCCGTCGCAGCGGTTGTGGTGGAGCTGGTCGTTCCCCTGGAAGTCGTTGGCGACGTAGAGGTCGACGCAGCCGTCGCCGTCGAAGTCGCTCGCCACCACGCCCAGCCCGTAGCCGTCGACGCCGTCGCGGATGCCCGCGGCTTCCGTCACGTCAGCAAAGCGCCGCCCTGAGCCGTCAAGCGAAGGGTCGTTGCGGAACAGCCGGTCCGCCGCGGGCACGGTGCCGTCCGCGCGCGCGCCGTTCCCGATCGACCGCTCGCTGTGCGTCGAGTGGTTGAGCAGGAACATGTCCAGGTCGCCGTCGGCGTCGTAGTCGAGGAAGGCGGCCTGCGTCGAGTAGCCGACGTGCTCCAGCCCCATCTCGCGCGTGCGGTCGGTGAACGTGCCGTCGCCGCGGTTCACGTACAGCACGTTGCGGCCGTGCATCCCCAGGTAGCTGACGGCGGAGACGTAGATGTCGACGTGGCCGTCGCCGTCGACGTCGGCCATCGTCACGCCCGTCTTCCACCCCGGCGGCCCGGCGACGCCCGCGCGCGCGGTCACGTCCTCGAAGCGGAAGTTGCCGAGGTTCCGATAGAGCCGGTTCTCACCGAGGTTGGACGAGAAGTAGAGGTCGGGCCGCCCGTCGCCGTCGACGTCGCCCACGGCGACGCCGCCGCCGTTGTAGTAGTACAGGTAGTTGAGGATGTTGAAGTCGGCCGTCTCGGGGAGCCGGTTCTCGAACGTCACGCCAGTGGCGCGCGGCGCGAGGCGCTCGAACAGCGGCGGCGCCGCCGGCTGCTGCGCCGCACACCCCGCGAGCACCAGCGCGCACAGCGCCCCCACCGTGCGGGAGAGCGGATCCCTCGCTGCGCTCGGGATGACGTTCGACCAGCGCACCCGCCTTACCGCTCGGGGCGGATGCGCACCGCCACGCCGCCGCTTGGCGCGAGGCGCAGCGTCTGCCGCGACGCGGCGGTCACCGGCTGGCGCGAGATCGCGACCGGCAGCGGGTTGTCGCGCCAGTTGGCCCCCGGGCCGTCGGCGTAGACCTCGGCCACGTAGCGCCGGCCGGCCGGCAGGAAGTCGAGCCGCACGTCCAGCGTGCGCGCCTCCTCGTCCGTGATGGCGCCGAGGAACCACTCGTCCCTGCCCTTCGCCTTGCGCGCCACCGCCACGTAGTCGCCGATGCGCGCGTCGAGCACGCGCGTCGTGTCCCAGTCCACCGCGACGTCCCTGATGAACTGGAACGCGGGCTGGTTCGCGTAGTTCTCGGGCAGGTCGGCGGCCATCTGCAGCGGCGAGTACAGCACGACGTAGAGCGCCAGCTGCTTGGCGAGCGTCGTGCGCGGGCGCGACTCCTCGGGCGTGCGCGGGCGGCCGCTGCTGGCGAGCATCAGGTCGAAGATGCCCGGCGTGAAGTCCATCGGGCCGGCCAGCAGGCGCGTGAAGAAGAGGATCGTCTCGTGCTCGGGCGGGTTGCCGCTGTCGCCGCTCCAGGCGTTGTACTCCTGCCCGCGCGCGCCCTCGCGGCTCATCATGTTCGGCCACGTGCGGCGCTCGCCGGTGTCGTGGATCGGCTCGTGCGCGTTCACCATGATGCCGTACTTCGCGGCGGTCTCGATGACCTTGCGGTGGTGCCGCACGGCGAACTGCCCGTAGTGGGACTGCCCGCCGCCCACGGTGTCGGCCACGTAGCCCGACTTCAGCGTCGTGATGCCGAGCGACTGGTAGAGCCGGAAGGCGTCCTCCAGCTGGCGCTCGTAGTTGGCGATGCCGCCCGACGTCTCGTTGTGCGCGATCAGGCCCACGCCCCTGGACTTCGCGTAGGCCGCCAGCCCGCGCAGGTCGTAGTCGGGATACGCCTCCGTGAACGAGAAGGCGTTCTGGTTCTTGATCCAGTCGCCGTCCCAGCCGGTGTTCCACCCCTCGACCAGCACGCCCCTGAAGCCGTTCGCGGCGGCGAAGTCGATGTACTTCCGCGTGTTCGCGGTCGTCGCGCCATGCTTGGGCCCCGACGACCAGGTCATCGTGTTGAGGTGCATCCCCCACCAGATCCCGACGTACTTCTGCGGCTGGATCCAGCGCGTGTCGGCGATCCGGCTCGGCGGGTTGAGCTTGAGGCCGAGGACGGATGGCGCGAGCTGCTCGACGCGGTCGGCGAGCTGGATGGTGCGCCACGGCGTCACGAAGGGCGTGCGCCCGCGGACCTTCAAGCCGTCGTTCCACGGGGCCAGCGCAGCGCGCAGCGTGCGGCCCTCCATGCGCGGCCCGGCGAGGAACATGCGCGGGTAGTCGACGAGGTCCGCCTCGTGGATGACGACCTGCGTGCCGCTGCTCATGGCCATCGTGAGCGGCGTCTGCACGCTGTCGAGGGTGCTCACGGGCCCCGACGAGTAGAGCTGCTCCGAGCGGTCGAGGCGCGGGCGGTTGGAGGCGATCCACCACGCGCGCGCGTTGTCGGCCAGGGTGAACTCGGTCAGCTCGTCGCTGATCTCGAACTCGCCCAGGGCGGCCTGCTGGGGCAGCTCGTAGCGGAAGCCGACGCCGTCGTCGAACACGCGGACGGCGAGCACGAAGCGGCGTCGCGGCGCGGACTGCTCCTCGACCGTCACGCGCAGCTCGTTGTGCTGGTCGCGCACGCGCGCCACCTCGCCCCACGGCTGCGTCCAGGTCGTGTCGAACGACCGGCGCTCGTTGCCGACGATGCGCAGGCTGTCGCGCAGCGCCGGCGCGCCCCGGAAGGCGAAGCCGAGCAGCGACGGCTGGATGATCCACCGCCCGCCGCGCTGGACGTAGTAGGCCAGGTGGCCGTCCTGCACGCCGACGCCCGCGACGTTCTTGCCGTCGGGCGAGGCGACCGTGAGCGCGCCGGGCGGCGCGGTGACCTGCGCGTGGACGGCACTCGCGCTGAGCAGCGCCGCGGCCAGCGCGCCGACGATGCGCGCGGCGGCATTGCGACGGACGGGACGCATCGTGAACGGCATTGGACAGGATTGACAGGATTGACAGGATTCGATCTTCCACGTCACGCGGAGTCCCACGCGCCATGCGGAGGCCGGACAGGTCACGGGATCAATCCTGTAAATCCTGCTAATCCTGTAATCCTGTCGGAAGCTTTTCCGGCGCCGTCCCAGGAGGAGCTAGGGCGCGCGCGCCGCTGCGACCGTCGTCGGCACACGCGTCTGCACGCGCGCGAGCACCAGCTCCCCCACCTTCCGTCCCTGCTTCACCCCCTGCTCGATCGCGCGACGATAGTGGATGCCGCCGTACAGCCGGCTGATCGCCGCCTCCGCCGCCGCCTGCTCGAACGACGTGAACGAGCGCACCGGGAGCCCGTACTCCAGCTCCGTCGAGTCGGTGAACGCGAACCGGTCGCCGAACTGCTGCGTCAGCACCACCGCCGCCGCCGTCGAGATCACGCTGTGGCCGCTCGTGTACTCCGGGAACGGCGGCGTCTGGAGCAGCGGCTCCCACGCGGGATCGATGTACGTGTTGATCATCGACTCCGGGCGGATCACGTTGCTCCGGAACTTCTCGTCCCAGCTGCTGATGAAGCCGTCCGCGAGCGCGACCGACGTCCGCGCGTACGCCTCGGCCGACCGGAGCGCGTCGGCGTTCGACTTCCGCGCGGCGATGGCGACGATGCCCATCCAGTGCCCGCCCGGCGTGATCTTCTTGCTCGCGAACATCGCGTGCCCGCGCACGTTCATCACGTACGGGTTGCAGTCCCAGAACGCCGTGATGTCGCGCTGCTCCGCCGTCAGCGCCTTGCGCGTCTCGTAGACCTCGCGCGCCTCGCGGTAGAACGCGCTCGTCGGCAGCGTGTCGAACGGGTGCGGCGGCTCGGGGCGGAACTGGCTCGACGTGTCCATCACGAACGGCCGCAGCATCGCCCAGTTGGGCTCCACGGCGTCCATGTACGCGGGGGGCGTCGGCACCCAGCGCCCCGGCGCCGTGGTCACCGTGTACTTCGGGTAGCCGCGGCTCTGCTTGAACCGGTCGCCGCCCGCCCACTTCAGAACGTGATCGGCGACGCGCTCGCCGTACGCGATGGAGCGCGCGTACACCGAGTCGGACAGGCCGCGCCGGCGGTACTCGAGGTCCATCGCCTCGCGCAGCGAGTCCATGCGCGCGCGGCTGAAGGTGAGCGCGCGGCCCACCGTCATGAACGCGTGCACGCCGGCCAGCGGCAGCGACAGCTCCGCACCGGAGTCGGGCGCCGGCACCGGCGTCAGCCCGTGCAGCTGCCCCGCGAGCGAGCGGTAGCCGGGCTGCCCCTGCCGCAGCGTCTCGTAGGCGGCGACGCTGGCATAGGCGTAGACGCGGCTCGCCTGCGGCGGGCTGAAGATGTCGTAGACGATGACGTTCGTGAGCTGCCGCATCGCGCCGTGCAGCAGCTCCGCGTCGGTGGCGGCGGGGCGCGAGGTCGCCGTCGCGTGGCCGCACGAGGCGGCGCCGACGACGGCCGCGGCGAGGAGGGCGAGCCGGAGGAGGGGACGGAGAGCGGGGCGCATCGTCAGTCGCGGGAAGCGGGTCGGAAGACGAGCGGACGGGCGTTGTTGCGCATCACCACGTAGGCGTCGCCGTCGCGGGTGCGGAGGCGCTGGATGTCGCGCGCCTGGCCCGGGACGCGGAAGCCGGAGCGTCGCGCTGGCAGCGGCGTGAAGCCGCCCTTGCCATCCCCCCGCAGGAGGAGGCCGTAGCTCGCGGCCATGCGCCCGATCTCGGGCTTCACGCCGTCGAAGTTGCCGGCCAGCAGCAGGTCGGTGCGGCCGTCGCCGTCCACGTCGTCGGCGAGGATGCCGTACACCGGCGCCAGCTGCGCCTCGCGCGGGAGCGGCACCAGCGTGAAGCTGCCGTCGCCGTTGTTGCGCGCGAGCGCCGTCTCGAACGTGCGCGCGGTGCGCACGACCGCGCCGGCCAGCGCCGAGTCGGGGAAGACGTCGGCGACCGTGCGGCGCGCGTAGTCCTTGTAGTTGAGGAAGCGCGCCTTCAGCGGCGGGATCGCCTTGATCAGGTCGTCCCGCAGCGGGAAGGGGTACGCCTTCCCCTCGTTGTACGTCGCCAGGATCTGCTCCGCGAAGCCGTTCCCGTCGAAGTCCTTCACGTACATGGTCACCGGCTGCGCGGCGCTGGCCTGCAGGCGCGTGTTCAGCCCCAGGTTGCCGAGCACGAAGTCCACCCTGCCGTCGCCCGTGAAGTCGCCGGCGACGATGCGGTTCCACCAGCCGTCGCTCTGCGCGAGCCCCGCCACCGCCAGCGGCGCGAGCTTCCCGCCGCCGGCGTTGCGGAAGACGGTGATCGGCATCCACTCGCCGACGACCACCAGGTCGGGGCGCGCATCGCCGTCCACGTCGCGCCAGACGGCGTCGGTCACCAGCCCCGCGCGCGCGAGCGCGGGCGCCAGCCGGTCGGTGACGTCGGTGAAGCGCCCGCGCCCGTCGTTCTGCAGGAGCAGGCTGCGCGGGCTCGCGCCGTACTTCCAGGGCACCACGCGCCCGCCGACGAACAGGTCCACGTCGCCGTCGCGGTCGTAGTCCGCGGCCACCACGCGCGAGCCGCTCTCGTACTCCTCGGGCAGCTGGCCGGTCGTCTTGCGGAAGCCGCCGCGCCCGTCGTTGACGTAGAGGCGGTCCTGCAGCGCGGGCGCGAGCTCCGAGAACTCGTTGCCGCCGCTCACGACGTAGAGATCGAGGTCGCCGTCGCCGTCGGCGTCGAACAGCGCCGCGCCCAGGTCCTCCGAGATCGCGTCTGGCTCGAACACGCCGGGGTTGCTGCGGCGGAAGCTCCCATCGCGCGCCTGCAGCATCAGCTGGCCGGGCTGCTCCTTCGCGCCGCCCACGTACGCGTCGTCCAGGCCGTCGCCGTTCACGTCGCCCACTGCCATGTACGACCCCTCGGTCGAGAGGAGCTTGGGGAGCAGCCGCTCGCGGTCGAAGTCCACGAAGTCGTTCTCGCGGTGCACGAAGTCGAACGGCGTGCGGTCGGTGACGTCGGCGAGCAGCGTGGTCGACGGCGACGCGGCGCGTGGCGGCGCGGGCGCGGCGGCGGGCGCCGGGGCGTCGGCCTGGCGCACCGTCAGCCGCCGGTCGGCGGCGACCTGCCGCAGTACGCTGGTGCGGCCGTCCGCCCACGCCACGGTGACCGAGTCCGCGGCCGCGCGCGCGCCGAGCCCGAACGTCAGCACCGGGTCCACGCTCGACTGGAAGCCGCGCGCGGGCGCCTGCTCCTGCACCTGCTGCGCGTCGCCCTGCCACAGTGTCACGCGCGCGCCCACGCCGAAGCGGTTGAGCCCCGCGCCGTCCAGCCGCACCTGCAGCCAGTGCCGGTCGCGGTGCAGCGTGCGCGCGTTGTTGCGGTAGACGAACGCCTCGGCGTTGACGTTGTTCACCACCAGGTCGAGCGCGCCGTCGCCGTCCAGATCCCCGTACGCGGCGCCGTTCGAGAAGCTCGGCGTGTCGAGCCCCCACGCCTTCGCCTCGTTCGTGAAGCGCAGGTCGCCCGCGTTGCGGAACGCGTAGTCCGGCAGCGGCGTGGACGACATCGCGCGGATCAGCTGCATGTAGTCCACCTTCCCGCCGCGCACGGTGCGCTCGCGCGTCGCGTCGTTGGCGAGGAAGGCGATGTAGTCCTGCGACGTGACGTCGTGCAGCAGCCCGTTCGTCACGTAGACGTCCTTCAGCCCGTCCAGGTCCAGGTCCGCGATCAGCGCGCTCCAGCTCCAGTCGGTCTTGTCGACGTGTGCCATCTGGCCGACGTCGCTGAACGTCCCGTCGCCGTTGTTGCGCTGCAGCATGTTGCGCATGGCCTGGTGCCCGTAGCCGTTGCGCAGCTTGGTCTGGTAGACGTCCCACCCCTCGAACGACGACGTCGTCTTGAAGCGGTACTCGTCCTCCGGCAGCATGTCGGTGGTGTAGACGTCCGGCCAGCCATCGTTGTCGACGTCGGCCACGTCCATCCCCATCGAGAAGTAGCTCATGACCGGCATCTGCCGGTCGCCCGCCTCGTCGAACGTGCCGTCGCCGCGGTTGACGTACAGGTGGTCGCGCTCGAAGAAGTCGTTGGCGACGTAGACGTCCGGCCAGCCGTCGCGGTTCACGTCGCCCACGCCCAGCCCCAGCCCGAAGCCGATCTCGCTGCCGTAGATGCCGGCCTGCTCGCTCACGTCGACGAACTTCCCGGCATCGTTGCGATACAGGCGGTGCCCGCCCAGCGAGTCCCGCACGTGCCGCGTGTTGCGCATCCCGAAGCTGCTCACCGGGCGCGGCGAGTTGTTGATCACGAACAGGTCGAGGTCCCCGTCGCGGTCGTAGTCCAGGAACGCCGCGTGGCTCGAGTAGCCGCGGTCCGCGATCCCGTGCTCGGCCGCGCGCTCCACGAACGTCGGCACGCCCGACGCGTCGGTCCCCTGGTTGACCCACAGCTCGTTGGCGCGGCGGTCGGCGTCCGGGCCCGCGTGCGACACGTAGACGTCCAGCCGCCCGTCGCCGTTCACGTCGGCCATCGTCACGCCGGTCGTCCAGCCGCCCTTCCCCTTCATGCCGGCCTTCGCGGTGACGTCGCGGAAGCGCAGCCCGCCCTCGTTCAGGTAGAGCGTGGCCCCGCCCAGGTTGGACGTCAGCACGAGCTCCGGCAGGCTGTCGCCCGTGAGGTCCCCGATCGCGACGCCGCCGCCGTTGTAGAAGTTGCGGTAGGTGAAGACGTTGAGCGTGTCGCTGTCCTCCAGCCGGTTGACGAAGTGGACGCCCGTGTACGACGCGGGGAGCCGCGTGAACAGGTGCCCGTCCACCGGCGGGGCCTCGCCGCGGGGCGCGGCAGCGGCCGTGGAGTCGTCCGCGGAGCCGGCAGCGCCCGCGCAGGCGAGGGTGCCGGCGAGCAGCGCGGCCGCGGCGAGCGCGCGCGGCCAGGCGGCGTACGTCTGGGTCATGCCCTTCGGAGGGATTCGGCGGGAGGTGGTCCCGGCGGCGCGCCGCGGGACACTGCGTCTCATATACGTCATCGCCTGCCCCCTGGACAGGAGCAGGCGATGACGGGAGGCCGTGGGGCGGGTGTCGCCCCCTCAGTAGCCGGCGTTCTGGACCAGCAGCGGGTTGTTCTGGAGCTGCGTGGCCGGGATCGGGAAGAGCACCTTGTAGGGCGACTGCGCCGTCTTGAACTGGCGCGCCCCCGTGAAGGTCAGCGTGACGCCGGGCAGCCCGCCCATGCGGATCAGGTCCTGGCGGCGCTTCGCCTCGCCGGCGAACTCGAACAGGCGCTCGCTCAGGATCGCCTGGCGCGCCTGCGCCTGCGACAGGCCGGTGCTGAGCGGCTTGTCCGGCTCGAACGCGCGCTCGCGGATCCGGTTGACCAGCGCGATCGCCTCCGCCGTCCGTCCCAGCTCGTTCAGCGCCTCGGCCTTGATCAGGTACATCTCGGCCAGGCGGAAGTACACGAAGTCGTTCGGGAAGGAGTCGCCGTTCGGCGCCGACAGCAGCGGCGGGTACTTGAGCAGGCGCGGGCCCTCGTTCTCGTTCGCCTTCGTGATGTCGCCGATCGTGTCCGTGAAGACCAGCGGCGCGCCCTGGCGGTCCGTCGTCGGCTGGCCGGTCACGAAGCTGATCTGCGGGCCGGTGAGCCACACGCTGCGGCGCACGTCGGCCTGGTCGTAGGTGCGGTACGTCTCCGCCAGCCCGGCGAAGCCGTTCCACGGGCCGCCCTGCACGCCGTGCTGGTTGTAGTGCAGCGTCCGCATCTGCAGGCTCATGCCGAGCCCCGGCGGCGCCGACGTGTTGGCGATGACGAAGATGTTCTCGGGCGACGTCTCGTTGTTGACCGCGAAGTTCGCCTTGTAGTCCGACGCCAGCGAGTACACGCCCGAGTTGATGACGCGGTCCGCGGCGTCGATCGCGTTCTGGTAGCGGCCGGCCGCGCGCTGCAGCCCGCCCGCCGTCACCGTCCCCTGGAACACCGGGGCGTTGATGTACATGTTCGCGAGGATCGCGTTCGCCACGCCCTTGCTCACGCGGCCGTACTGCGCCGGCTTGTCGGGCAGCACCGCGCGCGCCGCGTTCAGCTCGGACTCGATGAACTTGAAGATCGAGTCGCGCGAGACGTTCGCCCGCGGCTCGACCTCGGTCGTCGTCACCAGCGGCACGCCGCCGAAGAAGTCCATCAGCACATAGTAGAACCACGCCCGCAGCGTCCGCAGCTCGGCGAGGTTGGCCTCCTTGTTCGCGCTGTTGCTCGCCTCGACGACGCTGATCATCAGGTTCGCCTTCGCGACCCCCGAGAACATGTCGTTCCAGACGCCGTTCATGTCCTCCAGCGCGGAGCCGGAGTTCGAGTTCCACGACTGGCGGTAGATCTCGAGCCAGCGGCCGTTGTCGAACCAGTCGCTGCCGCGCGTCGGGACGAGCTGCTCGTCCGACGTGATCTCGCTGAGGTTGTAGTAGCCCCACTGCGTCGAGCGCAGCTGCGCGTACACGGCCGCCGCGCCGGCCAGGATCTCCTGGTCCGTCTTGAACGCGTTGGCCGGCGTCAGCGCGTCGCGCGGCGTCTCGGTGAGGTCGGTGCAGCCCTGGACGGCGCCCAGGGACCCCGCGGCGAGCAGCAGGGCCCCGAGGGCACTTCGACGGAGGGTCTGCGAGAGATAGGTCGGCATGGGCTCCGGATGACTGACTCGAGGGATCAGAACTGGATGCGGGCGCCGGTCGTGAAGGTCCGGGCGCGCGGATACGCCAGGTAGTCGATGCCGCGCGACGCGGTGCCGGTCACGCCGTCGCCGGCGCGCACGAACACCTCCGGATCCAGCCCCTCGTAGGGCGTGAAGAGCAGCAGGTTGTCGCCCGAGAGGAAGACGCGCGTCTCGCGCCCACCGGCGAAGCCGCTCGGCAGCCGGAAGCGGTAGCCGATCGTCACGTTCTGCAGGCGGACGAACGAGCCGTCCTCGATCCAGCGCGACGAGTAGATCGCCGGCTCGCCGAACGCGTCCCCCTGACTCAGCGCCGACGACAGGAAGTTGCGCCCCTGCTTGGCGTTCGCCGTCGTCGAGTAGACGAGCGCCGTGTTGTTGAAGACGTCGCGGTTGAACTCGCCCCGCCACAGCCAGCTGGCGTCGAAGCGGTTCCACGTCGCGTTGCTGCGCAGGCCGAGGCTGAAGCCCGGGTTGGCGTTGCCGATGATGCGCTCGTCGTCGCCCGTCGGCGTCGTCGTCGTGCCGTTCAGCGTGCGGCCGGTCTCGCGGCCCTGCGCGTCGCGCGTGACCGTGTACTTGTTGAAGATCTGCTGGCCCTTGTCGTTGAAGCCGACGAACTCCGCGCCCCAGAAGGTGCCGATCGGCTCGCCGGG
This sequence comes from Roseisolibacter agri, assembly GCF_030159095.1. NCBI lineage: Bacteria > Pseudomonadati > Gemmatimonadota > Gemmatimonadia > Gemmatimonadales > Gemmatimonadaceae > Roseisolibacter > Roseisolibacter agri. The sequence goes on along the minus strand of NZ_BRXS01000001.1, from coordinate 517,467 downwards.
GATCAGGCGCTGCGCGAACTTGCCCGACTGGCCCTGGCCGCTGACGACGCCGGTGATGATGAACTGCCGGTCGAGGCCCAGCTCCACCACCTCGTTGCGCTCCACGCTCAGCACGAGCCCCGACGACAGGCTGCGCGTCGCGCCGTCGAAGATCCGCGCGTCGAGCGACAGCTCCATCCCGCGGTTGCGGATCGACCCGACGTTCTCGATGCGCGTGCTCACCACGGCCGGCTGCGCCACCGGCACGTCGAGCAGCAGGTCCTTCGTGTCCTTCTGGTAGAAGTCGAGGACGCCCGTGAACCGGTCGTTCGAGAAGCCGTAGTCGAAGCCGACGTTGATCTGCTCCGACGTCTCCCACTTCAGGTTCGGGTTGGCGACCTGCGACGCCGCGAAGCCCGTGATGACCTGGTCGCCGAACGGATAGCGCGCGCTGTTGTTGGTCTTCAGCAGCAGCTGCGTCGCGTACGGCTTCACGGCCTGGTTGCCCTGGCGCCCCCAGCCGGCGCGGAGGCTCAGGTTCGAGAACGGGCCGTCCTTCAGGAAGCCCTCCTCGCTCAGGCGCCACGAGCCGGAGATGGCCGGGAACACCGACCACTTGTTGCCCGGCGCCAGGCGCGACGAGCCGTCGTAGCGCAGCACGCCGGTGAGGAAGTACCGGTTGCGGAAGCCGTAGTTGGCGCGCCCGAAGAACGACACCAGGCGGCTCTGCTCGATGTACGACGTCGGCGCGGGCGCGCCCTCGAGCGTGCCGGCGCCCAGGTTGTTGAACGAGAAGGCGTCGGTGCGGAAGCCGCGCGCCTCGGCCTCGAAGCCGCGGTTGTCGAAGCGCGAGAACTCGTAGCCGCCCAGGACCTCGATGTCGTTCGACTCGCTGATGTCCGGCGCGAAGGTCAGCAGCCCCTGGAAGTTCACGTTCTGCAGGTCGCGCTCGGCCTGGCGCGCGCGGCCGTTGGTCGAGGCGCCGACCGGGTTCGTGAGCGGCAGGTAGGTCTGCCGCACCGAGTTCGCGAAGTCGATGCCGACCGTCGTGCGCGCCGTCAGGCTCGGGAGGAGGCTGTACGACGCGTTGACGTTGCCGAGGACGCGGTTCTCGGGCGCGACGTCGTTGATCTGCCGCGCCAGCGCCACCGGGTTGCGGATCGACTGCGCGCCGGTGCCCACCTCGTAGAACGTGCCGGTGGACGTGAGGACCGGCTGCGTCGGGTTGAACACGGCCACGTTCGTGAACACGCCGCCGTCGAAGCCGGCGGTGTTGTCGAACGGCAGGTACTTGTTGTTGACCCGCGACGCCGTGAGGTTGACGCCCGTCTGCAGCTTGCCGCCGATCGCCTGGTGGTTGGCGTTCACGCGGCCCTGGTAGCGCGTCAGCCCGTTGGCGATGACGACGCCCTGCTGGTCGAAGTAGTTGAGCGCCGCGCGGTACTGCGTCGTCTGCGACCCGCCCGAGAACGCCAGGTTGTGGTTCTGCGTGTACCCGACGCGCGTCATCTCGTCCTCCCAGTCCGTGTTCGCCGTGCCGAGGCTGGCGTTCGCGGTGGCCGGGAGGTTCCCGTTGCTGATCTGCGACTGGACGAAGCTGCGGTACTCGCTGCCGTTCAGGACGTCGAGCTTGCGGGCCGCCGTCGCGGCGCCGACCGCCACCTCGTACTCGATCTGCGAGGTGCCGCCGGCGCCCTTCTTGGTCTCGATGAGCACGACGCCGTTGGCGCCGCGGCTGCCGTAGATCGCCGTCGCCGCCGCGTCCTTGAGGACGGTCATCGACGTGATGTCGCTCGGGTTGAGCGAGTTCAGCGGGTTGCGGTCGAGCGCCGCCGTGTTGCCGATCGCGACGCCCGTAGCGACGGTGTTGTCGTTCTGGATCGGCACGCCGTCGATCACGTAGAGCGGATCGTTGCTGGCGCTGATCGACGTGCCGCCGCGGATGCGGATCTGCGCCCCGCCGCCCGGCTCGCCGTTGTTGACCGTGATGTTGACGCCCGCCACGCGCGCGTTGAGCAGCGCGGTCGGGTTGGCGATGACGCCGAGGTTGGCGGCGTCGGCGTCGACCTTGGCCACCGACCCGGTGATCGCCTCGCGGCGCTGCGTGCCGTAGCCGACGACGACGACCTCGGAGAGGCTCGCCGCGACGGACGGGAGCGAGATGCTGACGGTCGCGGTCGCGCCGGCGTTGACCGTCACCGCCTCCTCGCGCGACGCATAGCCGATGCGCGCCGCGCGCACCCGGGCGGCGCCGGCGGGGACCTGGGCGATGACGAAGCCGCCGTCGTTGCGCGTCAGGGCGCCGCGCTGCGTGCCCACGATGGAGACCGTCACGTTCGCGAGCGGTTGCTGCGACGTCGAGTCGACGACCCGCCCGCTGATCGTGCCCGTCGGGGCCTGCGCGCCCAGTGAGCCGGCGAGCAGCAGGCCGCCGACGAACACCGGGAAGAGGCCACGAGCCACTGCTGCCATACGTCTGCCCTCCATTGGAGGCTGCGGAGTTTGGACATCGCCCTCGGTCGGCGTGGACACGACGCGGAGGGGTCCTGGGCGCGGCGGGCGGCCGGTCGGCCACGCTGCCGGTTGCGACGGCGCGGCCCGTGGGCGCGCCGGAAAGCTCGGCGAGGCGTCAGCGCACGGGTGGTCGGGCCCGGGGTGAGGCGAGGGGCCACGCCGCGCGGGCCCACGAACGTGCGTGCTGCTGGGAGTCGGACTGCATCCACCCTCCACTGCCACCCGGTCCACCTGCCCTGGTCGGTCATCGACGTTCCGGCATGCGTGACGCCGTCGCCCGCTCCTGCGGGAGACCGCGCCTCATGCCGAACCGGACCTCATGCACCGCACCGCCGGCGGCCCGCGCGCATCCCCATCGCGCCGCGTGCAGCCGCCGTCCCCACCGTCCCGCATGCCCCAGCGGACCACGGAATCGTCCCGCACGTCACGCGTGCTCCACCGTACGCCGGAGCACGTTCCACCCGCGGTCGCCCCGCGGTCCACCCTGCTGGCTTCGGGTCGCGCGGCCAGATATCCCTTCCGGCCGGCGCATTGTCAAGGTCGTGTACGAACGACGCGACCCCGGTAGCGGAATGGAACGTTCCTACGCCGACCCTCACCCCGACGCCGCATGATCCCGCTCACGCTCGCGCTGCTGACGCAGCTGGCGCAGAACGCCGACAGTACGCGGACCGTTCCAGCCGTGCTTTCATTCCCCGAAACGGGGATGGACGACAGCGCCGCCTACCGGGGCTACCGCACGCGCTTCTGGCGCGACGCCGCGGGCAACACGGTCCAGGTCTACCTCGACCGGCGCGAGGGGCGCGTCGTGCACCTGTGGGCCGACGCCGACAACGAGAGCCTCGGCTTCACGGCCCGCGACGCCGGCGGCCGCCCGGCGCCGCTCCGCTGGACGTCCGACTCCGCACGGGTCGGCGGGCCGCCGCGCGCGCGCACGCTCGCGCACGCCCTCGAGGCCGAGTCGCCCACCGTGCGCCTCGGCTTCTTCCTGCTCGGCTCGATGCGCGTCGAGCGCGACTTCCAGGCGTGGGGGAAGCACCGCGCCCCGTACGGCGGCGCGCCGTTCGCGCTCGAGGAGACCGAGCGCCTGCTGGCCGCGCTCGATCGCCTGCCGGCCGACGTGCGGCGCGAGCACCTGGCGCTGGTGCACGCCCCCGACGTCGCCACGCTGCGCGCCCGGCTGCGCCCGACGATCGCGGTGACGACCGGCGCCGACGCCTGGGTCGCGCGCGTCACGCAGCTGTCGCTCGACGCGCGCGACACGCTGCGCCTCGACGTCGCGGTCGATCCGCGGCGGGTCACGGCGACGCGCGCGGGCGACGTGCTGACGCTGCGCGCGCGCACTGGACGCACGGTGCCGTTCACGGTGCGCATCGCCACCACCGCGGCGCCGCTCGGCCGCCTGTCGCGCCAGGAGATCTTCACGCCCGAGTTCCTCGCCTTCGTCGCCGCGGCGCAGCACGGCACGGGCACCGACACGGCCGCGCTGCGCGGGCGCTGGATGGAGCGGCAGGTGCGCGGCGTCGAGCTGCTGTCGTCGCGCGACAAGCTGATGGCGGGGCTGCCGACCTACGCCACCTACTTCGGCCGCGACATGCTGGTGACGGCGCTCATGATGCGGCCCATCTGGCGCGACGAGATGTCGGAGTTCGTGATCGCCAGCGCGCTGCGCAAGCTCTCGCCCACCGGACAGGTGAGCCACGAGGAGGCGCTCGGCGGGCAGGCGGTGCGCGAGGCGGCGTCGGAGTACGTCGCGCTGCTGGACGAGCGGCGCCGCGCGACGGCCGCGGGCAACGCGGCGGCGGCCGACAGCCTGCTGGCGCGCGCGGCCGCGGTGCTGCGCGACCATCGCCGCGTGCGCGAGAACTACCACATGATCGACGACGAGCTGCAGCTGCCGGTGGTGACCGCGCGCTGGCTCGCCGACCCCGACGTGCCGGCCGCGCGCAAGCGCGCCTTCCTCCTGGACGCGACGGACGGCGGCGAGCCGCGCCTGACGCGCATGCTGCGCGAGCTCGCGCTCGTCGCCCGCATGACCGCGCCGTACGCCGCCGCGCCCACGCCCGACCACCTGATCGGGTTCGCCGCGCGCGACTCCGCGCGCTGGGCCGCGCTCAGCTGGCGCGACAGCGGCGTGGGCTACGCGAACGGCCGCTACGCGATGGACGTGAACGCCGTCTGGGCGCCGCACGCGCTGGAGTCGATGGCCGAGATCCTCGCCGCGCTGGGGACGCTCGGCTTCCGCAGCGACTCGCTGGCGGGCGCGCTGCCCGAGCTGGCCGCCGGCACGCCGCTGGGCGCGTGGGTGCGCGACACCGCGGCGCTGCGCCGCGCCATCGACACCTGGTGGGGCGCCGAGCGGCACTTCGTCGTGCGGCTGGGGCCCGAGGCCGTGCGCCGGCAGGTCGCGGCGCGGCTGGCGATCATGCCCGCGGCGGAGCGCGCGCACTGGACGCGCGTGCTCGCGCGCACCGGCGCCGACCGCGACTCGCTGCGCTTCCTCGCGCTCGCGCTCGACGCCGACGCGCGGCCCATCGGCGTCGCGAACTCGGACCCGGGCACGCGGCTCTTCCTCGGCGAGGGCGCAGCGCGCGCCGGCGCCCCCGATTCGGCGACGGCGGCCGGCGTGCTGCGCGACGTGCGGCTGTTCGTGCGCGCGTATCCCGTCGGCCTGTTCATCGACCGCGTCGGGCCGGTGGTGGCGAACGACGCGTACGCGACGCCGGCGGTGTGGCGCGCGTTCGTGCGCGACGCCTATCACGGCCCGCGCGTGGCGTGGGGGCGCGAGGTGAACCTCTTCCTGCTGGGCGTGGCGGGCCGCATCGCGGACGCAGGCGCCGATGCGGGCACCGATCCCGCGCGCGCGGCGTACGTGCGCGAGCTGCGCGACGCGGCCGATCGCGTGGTCGCGGCGGTCGAGGCGTCGGGCTTCCAGAGCGAGCTGTGGAGCTACGAGTTCCCGGGCGGCCGGCTGACGCCGGTGCGCTACGGCTCCGGTGCCGACGTGCAGCTGTGGAGCACGACGGATCTCGCGGTGCAGTTCGCGCTGTCGCGACTGCGGAGGTAGCGCACTCGTCGCGTCTGGTGCCGCTTTCCGACTCTGGTACGCGATCTGCTAGCCGACGCGCAGGGTCGAGCGCGCATGGGGTGATGGGGATCGACGGGATGCGCCCGACTCGGCGTCCCGGGTCCACCGCGGCCGCCGCCGTACGCCATCGTACACACGGCCCTGCACTTGACGCTCGCGTTCGACCACACCGCTGCCCGGCGCGCGCACACCCTCGCGCGCCGCGCGACCTGCGCCGCCGCCCTCGTCCTCGCCGCGTGCGACGCCGACGGCGCGCCAGCTGCGCGCGCGGCGGCGACCGACCCCGCCGCCGACGACGGGCAGTGGACGATGCCGGCGAAGAACTACGCGAGCACGCGCTACAGCGCGCTCGCGCAGGTCACCGCGGCCAACGTGCGCGGGCTGCGGCTCGCGTGGACCTTCACCACCGACGTGCGGCGCGGGCACGAGGCGGCGCCGCTGGTCGTCGGCAGCACGCTCTACGTCGTCAGCCCCTTCCCCAACGAGCTGTACGCGCTCGACCTGGCGAACGGCGGCGCGCTCAAGTGGACGTACCGCCCGCCGCACCTGCGCGCGGCGCCCGGCGTCGCCTGCTGCGACGTCGTGAACCGCGGCGCCGCGTACGCCGACGGGAAGCTCTTCTTCAACACGCTCGACAACCAGGTCGTCGCCGTCGACACGAGCGGGAAGGAGGCGTGGCGCACCACCGTCGGCGCCATCGAGCGCGGCGAGACGATGACCATGGCCCCGCTGGTCGTGAAGGGAAAGGTCCTCGTCGGCAACAGCGGCGGCGAGTTCGGCGTGCGCGGATGGCTCACGGCGCTCGACGCGAACACCGGCAAGATCGCGTGGCGCGCGTACAGCACGGGACCCGACAAGGACGTGCTGATCGGCCCCGACTTCAGGCCGTTCTACGCGTCGGAGCGCGGGCGCGACCTCGGCGTGCACACGTGGCCCGCGGGGATGTGGCGCCACGGCGGCGGCGCGGTGTGGGGCTGGCTCTCGTACGATCCGGAGCTCGATCTCGTCTTCTACGGCACCGGGAACCCCGGCCCGTGGAACGCCGACATGCGGCCCGGCGACAACAAGTGGACGGCCGGCCTGTTCGCGCGCGACCCCGACACCGGGCAGGCGCGCTGGTTCTACCAGTGGAACCCACACGACGTGTGGGACCACGACGGCGTGAACGAGCCGCTGCTGCTGGAGCTGCCGATCGGCGGGCGACAGCGCCGGGTGATCGTGAGCCCGGAGCGCAACGGCTACGTCTACGTGCTGGATCGCGCCACCGGACAGGTGCTGTCGGCCACGCCGTACGCGCACGTCACGACGACGCGCGGCGTGGACACCGCGACGGGGCGGCTGCGCCTCGTGAGCGGCAAGGAGCCCGGCGTGGGCCGCGTGGTGCGCGACATCTGCCCCGCGGCGCCCGGCGCGAAGGACTGGCAGCCGTCGGCGTTCTCGCCGCGCACGGGGCTCGTCTACCTGCCGCACCAGAACCTCTGCATGGACTTCGAGTCCACGGAGGCCAACTACATCGAGGGCACGCCGTACGTGGGCGCGAACGTGCGCATGTATCCGGGGCCCGGCGGCCACCGCGGCGAAGTGACCGCGTGGGACCCGGTGCGCGGCCGCGCCGCGTGGAAGCTGCGCGAGCCCTTTCCCGTGTGGAGCGGCGCGCTGGCGACGGCGGGCGACGTCGTCTTCTACGGCACGATGGACCGCTGGTTCAAGGCGGTCGACGCGCGCACCGGCGCGCTGCTCTGGCAGTTCCGCACCGCGTCGGGGATCATCGGCCAGCCGATCACCTTCCGCGGGCCCGACGGCAAGCAGTACGTGGCGATCCTCGACGGCGTGGGCGGCTGGTCCGGCGCGATCGTCGCCGGCGCGGCCGACCCGCGCGACTCCACGGTGGCGCTGGGCTTCGCCGGCGCGATGTCCGACCTGCCCGCCGTGACCAACCGTGGAGGGACGCTCTATGTCTTCGCGCTGCCCTGAGCGCCGCGCGGCCCGCGCGCTCCTCGCGGCCGCGCTCCTCGCATCTCCGCTGCTCGCCGCCGCGTGCCGCGGCAACGAGACGCCGAACTTCGAGGCGGCCGTCAACAAGGCCGGCGCGATGGAGATGCGCACGCTCGCCGCGCCCAGCGGCACCGTCGCCACCAACCTGCCGGCGGAGGACGGCCAGTGGACGATGGCGGCGAAGGACTACGCGAACACGCGCTACAGCGGGCTCGCGGAGATCTCCGCCGCCAGCGTGAAGAACCTGCACGTCGCGTGGACCTGGTCCACCGGCAACCCGTACGGCCACGAGGGGACGCCGCTGGTGGTGGGCACGACGATGTACGTCGTGACGCCCTTCCCCAACGAGCTGTACGCGCTCGACGTGGGGGCGCAGGGCGCGATCAAGTGGAAGTACGCGCCGCCGTTCATCCCCGCGGCGCCCGGCGTGAGCTGCTGCGGGCACATCAACCGCGGGCCCACGTACGCCGACGGCCGCGTCTTCTTCACCACGCTCGACAACCAGGTGGTCGCCGTCGACGCGGCCACCGGGCGCGAGGCGTGGCGCACCACGCTCGGCGCGATCGAGCGCGGCGAGACGATGTCGATGGCACCGCTGGTCGTGAAGGGCAAGGTGATCGTGGGCAACAGCGGCGGCGAGTTCGGCGCGCGCGGGTGGCTCACGGCGCTCGACGCGGCCACCGGGAAGATTGCCTGGCGCGCGTACGGCACCGGCAGCGACAAGGACGTGCTGATCGGCCCCGCGTTCAAGCCGTTCTACGCCAAGGACCAGGGGAAGGACCTCGGCGCGACGACCTGGCAGCCGGGCGGCTGGAAGAACGGCGGCGCGACGTCGTGGGGCTGGCTCTCGTACGACCCCGAGCTCGACCTGCTGTACTACGGCACCGGCAACGCGGGCCCCTGGAATCCCGACCTCCGCCCCGGCGACAACAAGTGGGCGGCGACGCTGTTCGCGCGCGACCCCGACACCGGCGAGGCGCGCTGGGCGTACCAGATCTGGCCGCACGACCGCAACGACTACGACGCGATCAACGAGAGCGTGCTGCTCGACCTGCCGGTGGGCGGTCGGCCGCGCAAGCTGCTGCTGCGCGCCGAGAAGAACGGCTACATGTACCTGTTCGACCGCGCGACGGGCGAGGTCGTGGCGGCCGACTCGTTCGCGTACAGCACGGTGATGCACGGCGTCGACCTCAAGACCGGCGCGCCGCGCGAGAACCCCGAGCGCTGGGTGCGCCACGGCAAGGTGACGCGCGAGATCTGCCCGTCGGTGCAGGGCGCGAAGGACCACGAGCCGACCGCGTACTCGTTCCGCACGGGCCTCGTCTACGTCCCCGGGAACAACCTCTGCGAGGACGTCGAGGGGACGGAGGCGAACTACATCGAGGGCACGCCGTACCTGGGCGCGATCTCGCGCGCCTACGCCGGGCCGGGTGGCCACCGGGGCGAGTTCTTCGCCTGGGATCCGGTGGCGCGCCGCAAGGTGTGGTCGCGGCGCGAGCGCTTCCCGCTGTGGGGCGGCGCGCTCGCGACCGCCGGCGACGTCGTGTTCTACGGGACGATGGACCGCTGGTTCCGCGCGGTGCACGCGCGCACGGGCCAGCTGCTGTGGCAGTTCCGCACCGGCGCCGGCATCGTCGCGCCGCCGATCACCTTCCGCGGGCCGGACGGCAAGCAGTACGTCGCCGTCATGGACGGTCCCGGCGGCTGGATGGCGGCGACGGTCGAGGCCCACGCCGACCCGGCCGACTCCACCGGCAGCGACGGCGCGGTGGGCGCCTCGGCCGACCTGCGGCAACACACCGTGCGAGGAGGGACGCTGTATGTCTTCGGGCTCCCCTGACGAGCGTCGAGCGTCGAGCGGCGAGCGGCGAGGTGCATCCACGCCGCCACGGCTCGGGCTCCGCGACGTCGTCGCGCTGCTGCTACCGGCACTCGCACTGGCGCTCGCGACGGCCGCGGAGGCGTATTCCGCGCCGGCCGCTCAACGCTCGACGCTCGACGCTCGACGCTCGGCGTCCGCGGCCCGTGGGCGCGTGCTCCGGGTCTGCGCCGATCCGAACAACCTCCCGTTCAGCAACGACCGCCGCGAGGGCTTCGAGAACAGGCTGGCCGAGCTGCTGGCGCGGGAGATGGGCGCGCGGCTGGAGTACACGTGGTGGGCGCAGCGGCGCGGCTTCTTCCGCGAGACGGTGAACGCCAGCAAGTGCGACCTCGTCCCCGGCGTGCCGACGCGGCTCGACATGGTGCTGACGACGCGGCCGTACTACCGGTCGTCGTACGCCTTCGTGCAGCGCCGCGACGCCGCCACGCGCGTGACGTCGCTCGACGATCCCGCGCTGCGCCGCCTGAAGGTCGGCGTGCAGTTCATCGGCGACGACTACGCGAACACGCCGCCGGCGCACGCGCTGGCCGCGCGCGGCATCGTCGAGAACGTCGTCGGCTTCAGCATCTACGGCGACTACCGCGAGCCCAACCCGCCCGCGCGCATCATCGACGCGGTGGCCGACGGCACCGTGGACGTGGCGATCGTGTGGGGCCCGCTGGGCGGCTACTTCGCGCGTCGCGGCCGCGTGCCGATGACGGTCGTGCCGGTCACGCCGCAGGTGGACCCGCGCTCGCTGCCGCTCGCCTTCGACGTGTCGATGGGCGTGCGGCGCAAGGACGCGGCGCTGCGCGACGAGGTGCAGGCGGTGCTGACGCGCCGCCACGACGCGGTGGCCGCGATCCTCGACGCGTACGGCGTGCCGCGCGTCCCGACGCCGCCACGCGCGACCACGGTCGCGGGAGCGCGCCCATGACCCACTCCATGCGTCATCCCATGAGACGCGCCACGCGCGCCGCGCTCCTGCTCGCCCTCGTCGCCGCCGGCGCGTGCGACCGCGAGAAGCGCGACTTCCAGACGATCCCGCCCGGCGCCAGCGACGAGACGCTCGTGCGCACCAGCGCGCTGCACGCGGGCCCGCCGGTCCCCGAGCCGACCGCCGGCACCTACCAGGACAACGCGTGGGCGATCGGCGAGGGCCAGCGGCTCTACAACCAGATGAACTGCTCCGGGTGCCACGCGCCGGGCGGCGGCGGCGGCATCGGGCCGGCGCTGAGCGACGACGAGTGGATCTACGGCAGTGAGCCCGAGAACGTCTTCGACACGATCGTGAAGGGGCGCCCGCACGGGATGCCCTCGTACCGCGGCCGGATGGGCAACTCGGAGGTGTGGAAGCTGGTGGCCTACGTGCGCACGCTGGGCGGGCTGACGCGCAAGGACGCATGGAGCCCGCGGGGCGAGCACCTGGGCGAGAGCACCCCCGATCCGAACACGCGCGGCCACGGCCTGGACGACAGCTCGCGCGTGCACCCCGAGCAGCTCCCGCCCGCGCCGCCGGGCGGCGGGGACTGATGCAGGGCGCGCTCGACGCCGCGGGCCCGCAGGCCGCGCACATCGCGCGGCTCTGGTGGATCGCGCTCGGCGTCTCGGCCGTGGTGTACGCGCTCACGATGGCCGCGCTGTTCGTGGCCGTCACGCACCGCAAGCGGGCGCCCGCCGTGCCGACCATCGAGCCCGCGCCCGACGCGGAGCGTCGCGGACGGCGCTGGGTGGGCGCGGCGGTGGGCGCGACCATCGTGGTGCTCTTCGCCTTCCTGTTCGCCGACCTCGTCACGACGCGCGCGCTGGCCGCGATCGAGCGCCCGCGCGAGATGCTGACGGTGCGCGTCACGGGCATGCAGTGGTGGTGGCGCGTGGAGTATCGCGACACCGTCTCGGCGCGCACGGTCACCACGGCGAACGAGATCCACGTCCCCGTGGGCCGCCCGGTGCTGCTGGAGCTGGAGTCGGGCGACGTGATCCACTCCATCTGGATCCCGACGCTGCACGGGAAGCGCGACCTCGTGCCGGGCCAGCGCAACGTGCTCACGGTGCAGGCGGACCGTCCGGGGATCTACCGCGGCGAGTGCGCGGAGTTCTGTGGCCACCAGCACGCGAAGATGGCGCTGGTGGTGGTGGCCGAGCCCGAAGCGCAGTTCCGCGCGTGGTACGCGGCGCAGCACGCGGAGGCGCGGCCGCCCGCCGACTCGCTGCAGCTCGCCGGGCAGCAGGTCTTCATGTCGAAGGCGTGCGCCGTCTGCCACCAGATCCGCGGCACGCCGGCCGGCGGACGCGTCGCGCCCGACCTGACGCATCTCGCCAGCCGCCGCTCGCTCGCCGCCGGCACGCTGCCCAACACGCGCGGCCACCTGGCCGGCTGGATCATCGACCCGCAGAGCCTCAAGCCCGGGACGCGCATGCCCGCGAACGAGATGCGCCCCGACGAGCTGCGGGCGCTGCTGGCCTACCTGGAGTCGCTGCGATGAGCATGCCGGCGAGCATCCCGCCCCTCCCGGCCGCTGAGCCGGCCGACGTGCGCGAGGTGCGCGAGCTGGCCCGCACCTGGGCCGATGCGAGCGGGCTGCGCGGCTGGCTGACGACGGTCGACCACAAGCGCATCGCCAAGCGCTACGTGATGACCGCGTTCGCCTTCTTCGCGCTCGGCGGCATCGACGCGCTGATCATGCGCACGCAGCTACTGCGGCCGGAGAACCAGCTGGTGGGGCCCGACCGCTACAACCAGCTCTTCACGGTGCACGGCACGAACATGATGTTCCTGTTCGCCGTCCCCGTGATGCTGGCGATGGGGCTCTACATGGTCCCGCTGCTCGTCGGCGCGCGCAACGTGGCCTTCCCGCGCCTCAACGCGCTGGGCTACTGGGTCTACCTGTTCGGCGGCATCCTGCTGTGGGTGGCGCTGCTGTCCGACACGGGCCCCGACACGGGCTGGTTCAGCTACGTGCCCCTCAGCGGCCCGGAGTTCTCGCCCGGCAAGCGCGTGGACGTGTGGGCGCAGATGATCACGTTCACGGAGATCTCGGGGCTCATCAGCGCGGTCGAGATCATCGTCACGGCGCTCAAGTGCCGCGCGCCCGGCATGACGCTGGGCCGGATGCCGATCTTCGTGTGGGCGATGCTGGTCACCGCGTTCATGGTGATCCCGTCGCTGTCGATGATCGCCACCGCGAGCCAGATGCTGGCGATGGACCGGCTCGTCGGCACGCACTTCTTCAACGTGGCCGAGGGGGGCGACCCGCTGCTCTGGCAGCACTTCTTCTGGTGGTTCGGGCACCCCGAGGTCTACATCATCTTCATCCCGGCCACGGGGTTCATCTCCGCGCTGCTGCCGGCGTTCACGCGGCGGCCGGTGTTCGGCCACAACGCCGTGGTGCTGTCGTCCATCGCCACCGCCTTCCTCGGGTTCGGCGTGTGGGTCCACCACATGTTCGCGACCGGGATCCTGCAGCTCGCCTCCAGCTTCTTCACGGCGACGAGCATCATGATCACGATCCCGACGGCGGTGCAGATCTTCTGCTGGATCGTGACCATCTGGACGGGGCGGCTGCAGTTCACGACCTCGTTCCTCTTCATCCTCGGATTCTTCGTCACGTTCATCATCGGCGGGCTGACGGGCGTGATGCTGGCGTCGGTGCCGTTCGACCAGCAGGTCCACGACAGCTACTTCGTGGTCGCGCACCTGCACTACGTGCTGCTCGGCGGCGGCGCCTTCCCGCTGTTCGCGGCCATCTACTACTGGTTCCCCAAGTGGACCGGGCGGATGCTGAGCGAGCGGATGGGCAAGCTGCACTTCGCGCTCTGGCTCGTGGGCGTCAACCTGACGTTCTTCCCGATGCACCTGCTGGGGCTCGACGGGATGCCGCGGCGCGTCTACACGTATCCCGACGGGATGGGGTGGACGGGCAACAACCAGCTGGCGACGGCGGGCGCGTACGTCATCGCGCTGAGCGTGCTCGCGTTCGTCGGCAACGTGCTGTGGAGCGCACGGCGCGGCGTGCGCGCGGGCGACGACCCGTGGGTGTCCGACTCGCTGGAGTGGGGCACCAGCTCGCCGCCGCCGCCGTACAACTTCGCGCGCCCGCCCGTCGTGCAGGGCCGCGCGCCACTGTGGGACCGCACGCCCGACGCACCCGTCGTCGTCGGGCTCGCGACCGACCGCCGCGAGATCCTCGTCACGACCGCGATGGACGCGGAGCCGGACCACCGCCATCCGGATCCCGAGCCGACGATCTGGCCGTTCGTCGCGGCGATCGCGGTGAGCGTGTTCTTCATCGCGCTGATGTTCACGCCGTGGGCGGTCGTCTTCGGCAGCGCGCTGCTCTTCCCGCCGCTGGTGGCGTGGGGCTGGCCGCGGCGGCCGAACCAGGCGCCGGGCGTGACGACGCCCGCGGAGGGCGGCGCATGAGCCCCCTGAGCCCCCTGAGCCCCGTGCCCCCCGACCGCCGCTCGCCCGACCGGCTGACGATCGACGTGTCGGTGCTGCCGGACACCGTCTTCGGCCACCGCGGGCTCGTGTGGTGGGGGACCGTCGGCTTCATGGCGATCGAGGGGACGACGCTCGCGATCGCGGCCGCCGCCTACCTGTACCTGCGCACGAACGCCGCCGAGTGGCCGCCGCGCCCGACGGCGAACCCCGACCTGCTGATCCCGACGATCACCCTCGCCGTGCTCCTGCTGAAGCTGATCCCGTACGGCCTCGCCGAGCGCGCCGCCAAGCGCTTCGACCTCGCGGGCGTGCGGCGCTGGCTGGTGATCGGCTCGGCGGTCGGGCTGCTGGCCCTCGTGCTGCGCTGGTTCGATCTCCAGGCGCTCAACGTGCGCTGGGACACCAACGCGTACGGCTCCGGCGTGTGGCTGGCCCTGGTCGCCCACACGTCGCTGATGGCCACCGACGTGCTCGAGAGCGCGGTGCTGACCGCCATCTTCTTCACCGACCGGGTGCAGCCGCGCCACTTCTCCGACGTCGAGGACACGGCGATCTACGAGCGCTTCCTCTCGGTGGCGTGGCTGCTGCTCTACCTGCTCGTGTTCCTCGGCCCGCGGGTGCTCTGATGGACCACGCCTCATCCTCCGAGCAGGCACGCCGCGAGGCCGGCTACTCGCGCTGGCCCGCGCGCGGCGACGTCGCGCAGACCATCGGCGTGGTCGGCGGGCCGCTGGCGCTGCTCTTGGGCCTGCAGGTGAAGTACACGATCGCGCAGATGTGGGCGTGCGAGTCCGGCACCGCCGTGGCGATGGTGCACGTCACCGCGCTCGTGGCGCTGCTGCTCGCCATCGGGTCGGGCGTCGCCGCGGCGTCGCAGTGGCGCCCCGCGGCGCGCGGCGCGGACCCGGGTGACGAGGGCGGGCCCGTCGGCCGCACCCGTACGCTGGCGGTCGTCGGCGTCGGGATCAGCGCGCTCTCGGCGCTGGTGATCGTGAGCCAGTGGCTGCCGCAGCTCTTCCTCGACCCGTGCCGGCAGTGAGCGCCGCGCCCCGCATCCGCACGCTGCTCGCGGCGGCGGTCGCGCTGCTGGCAATCGCTTCCGCCTGCCGCCGTGACGTGGACTACGAGCGCGAGGCCTCGCTGATGACGCACGGCGGCGACCCGCGGAAGGGGCGCGCGCTGATCCAGCACTACGGCTGCGGCTCCTGCCACAAGATCCCGGGCGTGCCCGGCGCCACCGGTGGCGTGGGCCCGTCGCTGCAGGGCCTGCAGACGCAGTCGTACATCGCGGGCGTGCTGCAGCACACCCCGGACAACCTCGTGCGCTGGGTGCGCGACCCGCAGGGCGTGGACCCGCGCACCGCGATGCCGAACCTCGACGTCTCCGAGCGCGACGCGCGCCACATCGTGGCGTACCTCTACACCATCAAGCCCAACTGACGCGTGGCGACGCTGCCACCGCTCCTGCTGCACGCCGGCGCGCCGCTGGCCCCGCACGACCTGTGGTCCGCGTGGAGCGCGGAGCCGCTGTTCGCGCTGCCGCTGGCCGCGTCGGCGGCACTGTACGCGCGCGGCGTGCACGCGCTCTGGGCGCGCGCCGGCCGCGGGCGCGGCGTGCACGGCGGCGCCGTCATGGCGTTCGCGCTGGGCTGGCTCGCGCTCGCCCTCGCGCTGCTGTCGCCGCTGCACCCGCTGGGCGGCGTGCTCTTCTCGGCCCACATGGCGCAGCACGAGCTGCTGATGGTGGTGGCCGCGCCGCTGCTGGTCGCGGGGCGTCCGCTCGTCCCCACGCTGTGGGCGCTGCCGCGGCGCGCGCGCACGCGACTGGGCGCCGCGGCGCGGACGCCCGCCGTCGCGTCGGCGTGGCGCTGGCTGCGCACGCCGCTCCACGCGTGGTGGCTGCACGTGGGCGCGCTGGTGCTCTGGCACCTGCCGGTGCTCTACCAGGCGACGCTGCGCCACGAGGGCGTGCACGCCGCGCAGCACGTCAGCTTCTTCGGCTCCGCCCTGCTCTTCTGGTGGGCGCTGCTGCACGGACGCGCGACGCGGCGCGGGGCGGCCGTCACGTACCTGTTCGCGGCGATGCTCGCGACCAGCGTGCTCGGCGCGCTGCTGACCGTGTCGACGCGCCTGTGGTATCCGGCGTACGCCGCCACCACCGCACCGTGGGGGCTGATGCCGCTCCAGGACCAGGAGCTGGGAGGGATCATCATGTGGATCCCGGGCGGGATGAGCTACCTGCTGGCCGCGCTCTGGCTGCTCGCGCGGCTGCTGCGCGACGGCGCGGTGCGTGAGCGCTCCCCGCGTCCGCCGCGCGCGGCGGCGCCGCTCGGACGGCCCGCATGAGCGCGGACGACCGCGGCCACGACGCCGCACAGCTCGAGCCCGACGAGGAGCAGAAGGCGATCGAGCAGGAGGCGCCCGGGGCGGGCGTCAACCACGAGGCGATCCGGCGCGAGGGGATGAAGGAGCTCGACCGCGCGCCGTCCGCGCTCGCGTGGTCGGGGCTCGCCGCCGGGCTGTCGATGGGCCTCTCGATGGTGGCCGAGGGCGCGCTGCGCACGCACCTGCCGGCCGAGGTGTGGCGGCCGCTGGTGACGAAGCTCGGCTACCCGATTGGATTCCTGGCGGTGATCCTCGGCAGCCAGCAGCTCTACACGGAGAACACGCTGACGCCGATCGTCCCGCTCATGAGCACGCGCAGCGGCGAGATGCTCGGGCGCGTGCTGCGGCTGTGGGCGATCGTGCTGGTGACGAACCTCGTCGGCGCGCTGCTGTTCGCGCTGGTGGTCGCACACACCGACGCGTTCTCGTCCGACGTGCGCGCGTCGTTCGTGGACATCGGCCGCGAGGCGGTCGCGGGCGGGTTCGGGACGCTGTTCATCCGCGCGGTATTCGCGGGCTGGATCATCGCGCTGATGGTGTGGATGCTCCCGGCGGCCGAGGCGGGCGCGAAGCTCCTCACCATCGTCGTGATGACGTGGCTGGTGGGCGCCGGCGAGCTGGCGCACGTGATCGTCGGCTCGGTGGAGGTGCTGCACCTCGCGGCACGCGGCGAGATCTCGTACGCGACCTACCTCACCGGCTGGCTGCCGCCGGTGCTGCTGGGCAACACGCTGGGCGGTGTGGTGCTGGTGGCCGCGGTGAACCACGCGCAGGTGACGAGCGGCGAGTGACGCGTCAGTGCCGATCCGCCGGACCCCTTCGGCTCTTGGGGAGGACGCGGATGCTCCGGATCGAGCGGATCATGCGGATCGCTCCTCGGAGCGCATGGGACGTCGGCGCCACGCGGAGCGATCCGTCGAATCCGCCGCATCCGGAGCATCCGCGTCCTCCCCAATAGGCAGAGGGGTCCGGTGTAGAGACGTGCACCGAGCGCACGCGCGCTACGGCCGGCGCACGCCCGTGGCGCGCGCGCTGTCGCGGCGCGTGGTGTCGGGCCGCACCTGCCGCTGGGAGCGCGCGGTGGCCGTGTCGGGGCGCTGCTGGTCGAGCTGCGCGGGCGCCTGGAAGATCTCGGCGGGCCGGAGCTGCGGCACGGGGCGCGGCGAGCCGGCGCTGTCCACGCCGCCGCCGAGCGCGGACTGGATGGCGCGCGCCTCGTCGAGGTGCTCCTGCACCTTCGCCAGCGCGCCGTCGAGCGCCGTGCGCAGCCCGCCGTCCCGCACGGCGCCGCGCCAGTGCCGCAGGCTGTCCATCGCCTGCGAGTGGTCGGCCACCTGGCTGGCGACGTACGCGCGGTCGAGCGCCGGACCGGCCGGCATCGCGCCCAGGACGGCCGAGAGGTGCGACGACGCCGCGTGCATCGTGATGAACTGCGCGGGCGGCACCGGCAGCGGCGTGTCGTTCAGCGGCAGCGCCTTCACGGCGGAGTCCATCGCGCCGTGGTCGGCGACCATCGCCTGCGCGTAGCGGCGCACGGTCGGGTCGCCGATCCGGGACATCACGCCCTTCGCGGCGCCGATCTCGGCGCCGTTGAGCGCCGACATGAGCGTGAGCACGCCACGTTCGGTCAGCGGGCCGCCGGCGACGGCCGCCGTGTCGCCGACCGCGGCGCGGTTGGTGTCCGCGGGCACGTCGCGCCCGGCGGGCCCGCAGGCGGCGCTGGTGGTGGCGAGGATCGCGGCGAGGACGGTCGTTCGGCGCATCGCGGGGCTCCGGTGGCGTGCGGTGGACGGGCTCGCGACGCCAACGCGCAAGAAGCGCGCACCGCGCGTGGGCGTCAGCCCGCCTCGGCGAGCGCGCGCGCGACCAGCTCCCGTCGGCTGCGGCTGAGCGGCAGGCGCGTCCCGTCGCGCAGCACGACCTCGTGCCGTCCCGCGGCGGCCGAGCGCAGCTCGCGCACGCGGGCCACGTTCACGATGGCCGAGCGGTGCACGCGCACGAAGCGCCGCGGGTCGAGGCGCGCCTCCATCTCGTCCATCGACTCGCGCAGCAGGTGCGAGGTCCCGGCGACGTGCAGGCGCACGTAGTAGTCGGCGGCCTCCACCCAGTCCACGTCGTCGAGCCGCACGAAGGCGGTCCGGTTGCCCAGCCGCACGGCGACGCGCGCGGGCGCGGCGGGCGTCGGCGGCGTGGCGGGTGCTTCCGGCACCCCGCCCGACGCGAGCAGCGCCGCGAGCTGCGCGGCCAGCTGCGCGCCCCGAGCGCCCACGCGCCGCTGCCGCACCTGCTCCTTGGCGCGCGCGAGCACCTCGCGGAACCGCTCGTCGGTGAAGGGCTTGAGCAGGTAGTCCAGCGCGCGCGCCTCGAACGCGCGCAGCGCGTACTGGTCGAACGCGGTCGCGAACACGACGACGGGCATGCGGTCGACGCCGATCTCGCGCACCACGCCGAAGCCGTCGAGCCCCGGCATCTGCACGTCGAGCAGCACGAGGTCCGGCGCGTGCGCGCGCAGCGCGTCCACCGCCTCGCGCCCGTTCGCGCACTCCGCCACCACCTCGACCTCGGGATCCTCGGCCAGCAGCGCGCGCAGGCCGGCGCGCGCCAGCGGCTCGTCGTCGACGACGATCGCGCGGACGACGTTCGATGCGGCGCTCACGCCGCCGCTCCCGCGTCCGCCGGACTCGCCGCGTCCGCGCGGCGCAGCGGCAGCTCGACGACCGCGCGCGTGCCGTCGGTGTCACCGCTCACGCGCAGGCGCGCGTCGGCGCCGTAGAGCCGCGCCAGCCGCGCGCGCGTGTTGGCGAGGCCGAGGCCGGGGCCCGCGGGCGCCTCGCGCCCGGCGAGCGCGCCGCCATCGTCGTGCACCTCGACGCGCAGCACGTCGCCGTCGGCGCGCGCGCGCAGGGTCACGCTGCCGCCGTCGGGGCGCGGCGCGACGCCGTGCTTGAGCGCGTTCTCCACCAGCGGCTGGAGCAGCAGGTTGGGCACCGCCGCGTCCATCGCGTCCGGCTCCACGTCCACCGCCACGCGCAGCCGGTCGCCGAAGCGCACGCGCTCGATCGCGAGGTAGCGCTCCACGAACGCCAGCTCCTCGCGCAGCGCGACCTCGGGCGTGCCCCGTCCGTACAGCACGTGCCGCAGCAGCTCGCCCAAGCCCGCGAGCACGCGCACCGCTTCCGAGCGTGCGCCCGCGCGCACCAGCATCGCCACCGAGTTGAGCGCGTTGAACAGGAAGTGCGGGTTGAGCTGCGCCCGCAGCGCGTCGAGCTGCGCCTGCACCAGCTGCGTCTCCAGCTCCGCCTCGCGCTGCGCCGCGTGCGTGTCGCGCGCGTGGTAGCGCCGCGTCATGTCGAGCGCGACGACGGCGCCCGCGACGGCCGCGTACAGCAGCATCCCCACGCCGAGCCACTCGTCCAGCAGGATCGCGCGCACGCTGCTGCCGAGCGTGCGGTACTCGGGCGGGATGAACGCGCCCTCGAGGCGCCGGATGACGCCGTAGAAGAGCTGCGACGCGATCGACACGACGACCGACGCCGCGAGGTGCACCGGGATCGCGCGCGTCCACTGCCCTGGCGCCGGCGGCACGCGCCGCACGAGCCACGCGATGAGCGGCGCGGCGACGATCCAGAACGACCAGAACGCGGCGCCCCGCACCACGATCGATCCCAGCGACGCCGCGCTGCCTGCGGCCGCCCACGCCTGCCCGGTGGTCACGAGCACCGGGACCGCCCACAGCGCCAGGAGCGCGAGCCCGATGGATGGACGCGGAGAGCGGAGCGGTGGGCGGACGGGCATCGCGCGCGGCGGGTGGGGGGACCCGCACAAGCTACCGCGCGCGCCACTCAGGCGGGCGTCGGGGACGGCGTGCCATGCGACACCGCGCGCGCAGGCGCGGTCTCCGGCGCGCGCCAGAGGGACGCGCCGACGACCAGCAGCGACACGTACGGGAGCGCGACGTCCGCACCGGCCACCACCGGGAAGACGAAGCGGAGTGGGAAGAGCGCCCAGCAGGCGGCGAGCAGCACGGCCGCCGCGCGCGGCAGCCGCGTCGCCGCCGCGCCGCGGAAGAGCGCCACGCCCAGCGTGACACAGCCGAGGATCATCACCGGCACGCCGAGGTCGGTCAGCACGCCGAGCGGGCCGTTCTGCACCGCGGTGACCAGTGGGACCGGGTCGACGTTGCCGGCGTGCGCGGCGTGCACCACCGCGGGCAGCACGGCGCCGTCGACGATGCCGTGGGTGCCGTCCAGCAGCCACTCGCCGACGAACACGCCGGCGGCGCCGAGCGCGGCCCAGCGCCGCAGCGCCTCGGGCTGACGGGCGACGAGCCCCGGCAGCCCGAGCGACACCAGCAGCACCGCCGCCAGCAGCAGCAGGTGCGACGGCCCGGTCATCGGGTGCGAGTAGTAGCCGGTGACCTTCATCGGGTGGACGACAGGCACCGCGGCGCCGAGCAGGCCGCCAGTGACGAGCAGGGCGCCGGAGACGAGATCGCGGGAACGCGAGTCAGGACGCGACATGGGTTCGGAGAGTGAGGGGACGCTTGCGCGGCGGGGACCGACGCGCACACGGTAGCCCGGCCGGCACGCGACGCGCAGACGCTCCGCCCATCCCTGCAGCCAACCGTCGATCCGTGCAGCGAACGGCACGTCCCGTCTTCCCTCCTCCACCGCCATGACCGCCGCCGCGACGCCCGCCCCGGCCACGCCGCCATCCACGCGTCCAGAGGACCTCCCGCTCCACGAGGACGTGCGGCGCCTCGCGGCCACCCTCGGCCGCGTCATCCGCCGGCTGGAGGGCGAGGAGGCGTACGAGACGGTGGAGACGATCCGCCGCGCCTCGCGCGCCCGCCGCCGCGGCGATCCGGACGCGCCCGCGCTGGAGGCGCTGCTGGCGCGCGTGGAGGCGCTGCCGCTGCCCCTCGCGGCGCTGACGGCGCGCGCGTTCACCCTCTTCTTCCTGCTGATCAACACGGCCGAGCAGGTGCACCGCGTGCGGCGCCGCGACGCGTATCGGGGGCAGGACGTCGCGCCGCAGCCGGCGTCCGCACGCTGGGCGATGCAGCAGCTGCGCGCGCAGGGCCGCACCGCCGACGAGGTGCGCGACGCGATCGCGGGGCTCGACGTGCGCCCCGTGCTCACCGCGCACCCCACCGAGAGCACGCGTCGCACGCTGCTGTCGCTGCAGGCGCGCGTGGCCGACGTGCTGCTGCGCCGCGAGCACGCGTCCGCCGACGAGCAGCGCGCGCTCGACGACGCGCTGGAGGGCGAGGTGGAGCTGCTCTGGCTGACGGCGGAGGTGCGCCGCGACCGCCCGTCGGTGCTGGACGAGGTGAGCACGGTGCTCTGGTACCTGGAGACGCGGCTGCTGGACGCCGGCGCGCGCACGCACGACGTGCTGGTGCGCGCCTTCGAGGAGGAGTTCGACACGACGGCCGAGTCGCTGCGGCTGCAGTCGCCGGTGCGCATCGGGACGTGGGTGGGCGGGGACCGCGACGGCAACCCGTTCGTCACGCCCGAGGTCACCCTCGCCGCAGCGCGCCGCGCGAGCCACGTCATCCTCGGCCGCTACCGCCAGGCGCTGGACGGATTGATCGAGCGCGTGTCGATCGCCGCGCACCTCGCGGCGCCCGATCCCGCGCTGGTGGCGTCGTTCGACGCCGACCGCGCCGCGCTTCCCGACGTGTGGGAGGCGAACCGCCGCCGCAACGCCGACGAGCCGGTGCGGCTCAAGCTCACCTTCATCGCCGCGCGCATCGACGCGACGCGGCGGCGCGTGGCGGCGCGCGACGCGGGGCGCCCGGACGTGGAGCCCGCGGCCTATGCGGATGCTGCGGCGTTCGAGCGGGACCTGCTGCTGGTGCGCGCGTCGCTGCTGGCGGCCGGCGCCACCGAGGCGTGCCGCACCGCGTTCGATCCCTTCCTCGCGCTGGTGCGCGCGCACGGCTTCCACGGCTTCCTGATGGACGTGCGCGACCACGCCGACGTCCACAAGGCGGCGCTCGACGACGTGGCCGAACGCCTCGGCCTCGGCCCGATGGACGGCCACGCGCTCCGCCGCGAGCTGCTCGGTCGGCGCCCGCTGGTCGGCTCCCATGTTCCGATGGAGGATGCGACGCGGCGCGCCTTCGACACGCTGCGCGCCGTGCGCACGGTGCAGGACGAGGCGGGCGAGGCCGCCGCGCGGACCTACGTGATCTCGATGACGACGGGGCCCGAGGACCTGCTGCGCGTGCTGCTGCTGGCGCGCGAGGCGGGGCTGGTGGACCTGGCCGCGGACCCGCCGGTGTCGCGGATCGACGTGGTGCCGCTGTTCGAGACGCTGGCCGACCTGGAGGCGGCGCCCGACGTGCTGCGCGCCCTGCTGGCCGACGAGGTCTACGCCCGCCAGCTGGCCGCCCGCGGCCGGCGGCAGGAGGTCATGCTCGGCTACTCCGACAGTGGGAAGGACGCCGGGATCCTGGCGTCGAGCTGGGCGCTGTACCGGGGGCAGGACGCGCTGGCGGCGGTCTGTCGCGACGCAGGCGTGGAGCTGCGCCTCTTCCACGGGCGTGGCGGGAGCGTGGGGCGCGGCGGCGGGTCGCCGGTGGCGCGGGCGCTGGCCGCGCTCCCGCCCGACACGGTCGAGGGGCGCGTGAAGATCACCGAGCAGGGGGAGATCATCTCGCAGCAGTTCGGCCTCGCGCCCATCGCGGAGCGCACGCTCGAGGTGACCGTGGCGGGGACGCTCCTGCAGGCGTTCGACGACTGGCGGCAGGGGGTCGATCCGGCGACGCCGGCCCGCTTCGCCGCGGTGATGGAATCGCTCTCCGAGCGGTCGCTGCGGGTCTACCGGGAGCTCGTGCACGAGGACGCCGCGCTCTTCCAGCTCTTCCTGCAGGCGACGCCGGTGGCCGAGCTGGCGGCGGCGCGCTTCGGGTCGCGGCCGGCGTACCGGCCGGGGGCGGGCGCCGGGATCACGGGGATCCGCGCCATCCCGTGGCAGTTCGGCTGGACGCAGATCCGGCTCATGCTCCCCGGCTGGCTGGGCGTCGGGACGGCGCTGGAGGAGGCGTCGGCGACGCCCGAGGGGCTGGCGACGCTGCGCGAGATGACGCGCGTCTGGCCCTTCTTCGACGACCTGCTGGCGAAGATCGAGATGGTGTGCGCCAAGGCGGACCTGGAGGTGGCGCGGGCGTACGTGGCACGGCTCGGCGCCGACATCGGCCTCCTGGACCGGTTGGAGGCGGAGTTCGCGCGGACCGTCGCGGCCGTGCTGCGCATCCGCCAGACCGACGAGCTGCTGGCGGACACGCCCGTGCTGCGGGCGGCGATCGCGCTGCGGAACCCGTACGTGGACCCGCTCTCCCTGCTGCAGATCGCGCTGCTGCGCCGGCGCTGGGAGGAGGGGACGCCGGAGGACGACGCGGCCGTGGGCGAGGCGCTGTCGGCGACGCTGAGCGGGCTGGCGCAGGGGCTCCGGAACACGGGTTGACCCGCGCGCCAGGAGTTTGTCGCGCGCGTTGCCAAATTCGCACGACGAAATGCGCAGTCGGATCACTGGAACGATCCAGACGTCACGACTGTGCGACGAAACGTGCTCGGTGCGCAGAATTTCGTTGACAGGGCGACCCGGGCCCGACTAACCTGCGAGCCAGGAGCCCCGCCGGGGGCGCGCCCCGGCGCGCGCCCACCGACCGGCGGGGCGCCCCTGCGCGGGAGGCCCGTCGGTGAAGCTCATCATCGCCATCATCCGCCCCGACCGGCTGTCCGAGGTCAAGGCCGCGCTCTTTCGGGCCGGCGTCACGGGCATGACCCTGACCCCTGTCAGCGGCCACGGCGGCGAGCGCGAGGTCGTCCACAGCTACCGCGCCGAGCGCGTGCTGCTGGAGTTCCACGACAAGGTGCGGATCGAGATGGCGTGCTCCGAGCCGTTCGTCGAGCCGACCATCCAGGCGATCCTCGAGGCGGCGCGCACGGGCGGCGTCGGCGACGGCAAGATCTTCGTGCAGCCGCTGGAGCAGGTGATCCGCATCCGCACCGGGGAGCGCGACAACTCCGCGCTCACGCCGGTGACCGCCGACGCGGTGCAGCTGGCCGCGCGGTCGGCGTTCGCGACGGCTGCCGCCGCGGCGGAGCTGGACGCATGAGCGCGGACGCGGCGCTGGCCGCGCTCTCCGCCGGCGACACCGCCTGGGTGCTCGTGTCCACCGCGCTCGTGATGCTGATGGTGCCCGGCCTGTCGCTCTTCTACGGCGGCTTGGTGCGCGAGAAGCACTCGCTCAACACGCTGATGATGAGCCTCGCCGCCCTCGGCGTCGTGGGCGTGCAGTGGGTGCTCGTCGGCTACTCGCTGGCGTTCGCGCCCGGCTCGCCCGCGATCGGCGGGCTGGCGCACTGGGGGCTGGGCGGCGTCGGCGCGGCGCCGAACGCGGCCTACGCGGCGACCATCCCCCATCTCGCGTTCGCGGCCTACCAGGGGATGTTCGCCGCGATCACCGTGGCGCTGATCTCGGGCGCGGTGGTGGAGCGGCTCAGCTTCCGCGCCTACCTGCTGTTCGCGGTGCTCTGGTCGACGCTCGTGTACGCGCCGCTCGCGCACTGGGTGTGGGGCGACGGCGGCTGGCTCCGCGCGCTCGGCGCGCTCGACTTCGCGGGCGGCACGGTGGTGCACGTGAGCGCGGGCACCGCGGCGGTGGTCGCGGCGGCGAGGCTGGGCCGGCGCACGCGCGTCGGCCGCGCGCCGATCGTGCCGCACAACGTGCCGTTCACGCTCGTCGGCGCGGGGCTGCTCTGGTTCGGCTGGTTCGGCTTCAACGGCGGCTCGGCGCTGGCGGCCAACGGCGTCGCCGCGG
Organism: Roseisolibacter agri; assembly: GCF_030159095.1. Lineage (NCBI taxonomy): Bacteria > Pseudomonadati > Gemmatimonadota > Gemmatimonadia > Gemmatimonadales > Gemmatimonadaceae > Roseisolibacter > Roseisolibacter agri. The sequence continues at coordinate 492,368 of NZ_BRXS01000001.1, read as the reverse complement.
GCGCGCTGGCGACGACGCACACGGCCGCCGCCGCGGCGCTGTTCGCGTGGATGCTGCTCGACCTCGCGCGCACGGGCACCTGCACCGCCGTGGGCGCGGCGACGGGCGCGGTGGTGGGGCTGGTGGCGATCACGCCGGCGGCGGGCTTCGTGACGCCGCGCGCGGCGCTCGCGATCGGCGCGCTGGCCGCGGGCGCGAGCCACGCGATGATCCAGCTGCGCGCGCGCACGCGCATCGACGACGCGCTCGACGTCTTCGCCTGCCACGGCGCGGCGGGGATCGTGGGCGCGCTGCTGACGGGCGTCTTCGCGACGAAGGCCGTCAATCCCGCGGGCGCCGACGGGCTGCTCGCCGGCCACGCGTCGCTGGTGGGCGTGCAGCTGCTCGCCGTGCTGGCGACGATGGCGTTCGTGGGCGCGGCGACCCTCGGCATCCTCGCGCTCGTGCAGCTCGTGCAGCCGCTGCGCGTGTCGCTCGACACGGAGCTGGCGGGCGTGGACGTCGCGGAGCACGGCGAGACGGCGTACCACGGCGGCCTGGGCGCGCTCACCGGCGGCCGCGTGCCGCTGGGCGACGGCGTGCTGGTGCCCGCGCACGAGATCGTGAGCGCGCCGCGGCCCGCCTCCGCCGCCTGAAGGCGTCCCACCGTCTCACGCCCCATCGTTTCACGCCCTTCCGTTCTCCGCGGTTTCGTTCTCCGCCGTCTCGTCCTCCGCCCCACCGTTCCCGCCCCCATGCGCAAGATCAACACGCGCAACTTCCGCGTCGCGACGCGGACGACCACGCGCGAGGTCAACCGGCAGATCGTCCTCAACCTGATCCGCGAGCTGCAGCCCATCTCGCGCGCCGAGCTGGCGCGGCGGATGGACGTGAGCCGCAGCCTGCTCACGCCGCTCGTGCGCGAGCTGGTGACGCGCGGCTCGGTGGTGGAGGGCGGGACCGCGCGCGCGCAGCGCGGCCGGCGTCCGACGCTGCTGCGCGTGCGCACCAACCGGAACCTCGCGGTCGCGGTGGACGTGCGCCCGGGCCACACGTCGGTCGCGCTGGCGGACTTCGGCGGGCAGGTGATCGCGCGCGAGGCCTTCGAGACGCCGGCATCGCCGGAGGCGCTGATCGACGCGCTGGCAGCGTGCGTCCCCGCGCTGGTCGCCGCGCACGTGGGCGAGGAGGACGCCGACGGCGAGGACGGGCCGACGGTGCGCGGCGTGGGGCTGGTGGTGCCGGGCATGGTGGACCGCCGCACGGGGCGCGTGATCTACGCGCCGCGCCTGGGCTGGCGCGACGTGGACCTGCGCGATGGGCTGGCCGAGCGGCTGGGCTACAAGGTGCGCATCGAGAACGCGCCGATCGCGTGCGCGCTGGCGCGCCTGTGGCTGTCGCCGGACGGGCTGGGCGGGAGCCAGAGCTTCGCCTACGTCAGCATCTCCGAGGGCGTGGGCGTGGGCCTCGTGGTGCGCGGCGAGGTGCTGCGCGGCGAGACGCACACGGCCGGCGAGTTCGGGCACGTGTCGCTGGACCGCAGCGGGCCGCCGTGCATCTGCGGGAAGCGCGGATGCTGGGAGGCGCTGGCCGGGAACGCGGCGACGCTCGCGCGCTACGAGCAGCGCGCCGCCGCGGCCGCGCGCGAGGCGGTGCAGCCGCCGCTCCGCCGCGCGCCCGCGACGACGGTGGAGGAGGTGGTGCGCCGCGCCCACGACGGCGAGCGCGCCGCGCTCGAGGCGCTGGAGGAGACGGGCACGCACATCGGGCGCGGGCTGGCGGCGCTGGTGAGCGTGTTCAACCCGGGGCGCATCTTCGTCGGCGGCGAGATCACGGCCGCGTGGGACCTGCTGGACGCGCCGGTGCGTCGCGCGCTGGTGGAGGACACGCTCACGGACGCGGCGCGCGCGACGTCCGTGGTCCCCGATCGCAGTCCCGCGGAGTACCGCCTGCTGGGCGCCGTCGCGCTGCTGGCGGCGTCGACGTACGCGGCGCCGAGGGTCGGATAGGACACTGCGTGCTGCGTGCTGCGTGCTGCGTGTCTTCAACCCTTCGGCGCGCCTTTCAGGTGTCGCCCCGAGCGCAGCGAGGGGCCTGCTCTCCCCGGCGAGTGGCCAGTCGATGCGCGCCGGACCCTGCACGGCAACTGCAGCAAGGATGAAAGTCCGACAAGATCGGATAACGACGGATGGCTCCGTGCGGGTGCGAGGTACGTCGCGCCACGCGGAGCCATCCGTCGTTATCCGATCTTGTCAGATCTTATCCCTGCCAATGCTGTTGCCGTTCGGGCCCGGCTCACCAACTGCAGGCCACGCGGCACGCACCGTAGATTCCTCGCTGCGCTCGGGATGACAACCGCACGACGTCGTGTCCCGAGGCCGTGCACGCAGCACGATGCACGCAGCCGTCAGATCCTCAGCGCCTCGAGCGCGCGACGGAGATCCTCAGGCAGCGGCGCCGGTCGGCGCGACACCCGGTCCACGTACACGTGCACGAAGTGCCCCGCCGCCGCGGCCTCCACGTCGTCGTCGCGAAAGAGCGCCAGCTCGTAGCGCACGCTCGACGTGCCGACGTGCGCCACGCGCAGCCCCGCGGTCACGCGGTCCGGGAACGACAGCGGGCGGAAGTAGCGGCACTGCGTCTCCACCACGAGGCCGATCGTGTCGCCGGCGCCCGGGTCGAGCACGCCCTGCGCGATCAGCCACCGGTTCACCGCCGTGTCGAAGAAGCTGTAGTAGACGACGTTGTTGACGTGCCCGTACACGTCGTTGTCCATCCACCGCGTGTCGAGCGTCGTCAGGTGCGGATAGCGGTCGCGCGGCTCGGGCGCCTCGCGCGCGGTCACGCGGCCCTCACAGAGCCTGCCGGTAGATCGCCAGCGCGTCGTCGTACGTGACGTCGCGCGGGTTGTTCACCAGCAGCCGCTGCACCTGCATCGCGTCGCGCGCGAGCATCGGCAGGTCGTCCTCGCGCACGCCCACGTCGCGCAGCGTGCGCTCCAGCCCCAGCTCCGCCGTCAGCTCGGCCAGCCCGTCGAGCAGCGCGCGCCCGGTCGCGGGCCGCGCCGCCGCGCTGCCCTCCACGCGCAGCACCGCTGCCAGCTCGGCGTAGCGCGACTCGCAGGCGGGGAGGTTGAACTCCAGCACCGGCAGCAGCACCAGCGCGTTGCTCAGGCCGTGCGGCACGTGGTAGTGCCCGCCCAGCGGATAGGCCAGCGCGTGCACCGCGGCCACCGGCGCGTTGGCGAACGCCATCCCCGCGAGCATCGCGCCCTGCAGCATCGCACGCCGCGCGTCGAGGTCCGCGCCGTCGGTCACCGCCGTGCGCAGGTGCCGCGACAGCAGCGCCAGCGCGCGCAGCGCCAGCGTGTCGGAGAGCACGTTCCTGCGATGCCGCGACGTGTACGCCTCGATCGCGTGCACCATCGCGTCGATGCCCGTCATCGCGGTGACGCGCGGCGGCAGCGCGACCGTGAGCGTGGCGTCGAGCACCGCGACGTCCGCGTACAGCAGCGGCGAGACGACGCCGACCTTCTCGTGCGTCGGCGTGGTGACGATCGCGATCGGCGTCACCTCGGAGCCCGTGCCCGCCGTCGTCGGCACCTGCAGCAGCGGCAGCCGCGGCCCGCGCGCCTTCCCCACCCCGAACACGTCGTCCAGGGCCTCGTCCGACCCGGCGAGCAGCGCCACGAGCTTCGCGGTGTCCAGCGAGCTGCCGCCGCCGAGTCCGACCACGCCGTCCACGCGGCGATGGCGCGCGAGCGCGACGGCCTCCTCGACCGACGCCTGCGGGGGGTCGGCGAGCACGCCGTCGAACAGCACCACCTCGACGCCCGCGTCGTCGAAGCTCGCCAGCGCGCCCGCGAGCACGCCCGCGTCCACCAGCCCCCGGTCGGTGACGACGAGCGCGCGCCGCACGCCGCGCTCGTGCGCCATCGCGCCCAGGCGGTCCGCCGCGCCGTCCTCGCAGACGATGCGCGGCGTGGTCTCGAAGGTGAAGCCGACGGAGGCGCTCATGCGCGACGAATCTACCGCACGCGCGCCGCCGCGGCTGCGGTCACTCGCCCCGTGGACCTGGCCGGCGCATGCGCGCGCCAGGGCCGTCCGGACCACCCGTCGGGCGGCGCATCCCACGCCCCATCGCGCGCCCCATCGCGCGCGGCGCGCCGCCGCCCGCGTCGCGCATCGTCCACGCCATCGCCTGCTGGTCCGGCGTCAGCACCGCGAGCGCATCGCGCAGGTCCACGCGCGCCTGCTCGCGCAGCGCCTGCATGCGCGCGACCATCTCCGGCGCTGGAGCACCAGGGCCCATGCGCCGCGGCATGCCCGGGCGCATGCCGGGACGCATGCCCGGACGCGCCGCCGAATCGCCCGGCGCGACGCGCGGCGCCGCGGCGCGCTGCCGCTCCAGCGTGTCGCGCAGCGCACGGCGCCGCGACTCCGCGCGGCGCGCGATGGCCGCCAGCCGCACGACCTGCTGATCGGTCAGCTGCAGCTCGCCCGTGTGCGCGAGCAGGAACTCGGCGCCGCCGCGGCCGGCCGGGCCGCCGCGTACCTCGCGCATGCCGGCCGGCGGCTGCGCGCCGGCCGTGAGGGCCGCGCCGCCGAGCAGCGCGAGCGCGCCGCCCAGGATCCAGCGCTTCGTGATCTGTCGCATCGTGTCGATCTCCGTGAACGGTTCTGCCGGGACGTCGTGGTCCCGTCTCCTTCCGCGCCGTGAGACGCTCGACCGCGCCGCGCGTTAGCGCGTGCCCGTGCTGTCGGCGCGCGCGCCGCCGAACGCGCCCCAGCCGCCGCCGCGCGTGCGCCGCAGCCGGTCGTCGGCCGAGCGACGGGTCGCCGCCTCGATCGCGAGCGCGGAGTCGCGCTGCGGCGCGGTGAGCAGCGCCAGCGTCGCCGTGCGCGCCTCCTGTCGCGCGTCGTGTCGCGCGGCGACGAGCGCGCCGCGCCGACGGGCCTGCTCGCGCAGCGCCGCGGCGCGCGTCGCGTCCACCAGCCGCCAGTCGTCGACGGTCGCGCGCACGCGCAGCGCGCCGATCTCCGCGTCCAGCGGCGGGAGCACGGAGTCGAGGTGCGCGGCGAGCGCGCCCACCTGCGCGAGCTGCGGCGCCGTGAGCCCGAGCGCGACGCGGTGCGCGAGCACGAGCACGGCGAGCGGCACCTCGTCCTCCGCGTTCGCGAGGCGGTCCTCGCCCGCGACGACGGAGGGCTGCTGGCGCGCGACCGGCGCGACGGCGCCGAGCGCCACGCCGACGCCACCCTGCGCGGTCGCGGTGCGCGCGGCGAGGACGAGCGCGCCGCCGACGAGCAGGCGCGGGAGGACGGGTCGGGATCGCATGGGCGGATTCGGGTCGGAGGACGGAGCTGCTCGTGGAACACGCGAGCGTCGCGCGCCCCCAGTCCCGCCACGCGCGCCGTTCGTGGCGCGTCGATGCCACTCGTGCCGCGCGGGATGCCATCCGCATCCGCAGCTCTCGCCCCGGCGTGGCGCCCCCGGTACGATCCCGGCATCTCCCGACCTCCGATGCCGTCCACGCCGACCGACTCCCTCGCCGCCGAGCGGCGCCTCCACCTGACGCGCCGCGAGCTGGCGGTGATCGTCGGGGTGTGGGCGCTGTACGCGTTCCTCTCGATCGCCAGCCGGCTGTTCGACGAGCGGGGGAACGACATGGACCGGCTGCGCGGTCCGATCATGGTCGCGCTGCTGGAGGCGCTCGGCTGGGCGCTGCTGACGCCGCCCATCCTGCTGCTCGCGGACCGGCTGGGCGTGGACGCGCGGCGCGGCGCGCGGCTGCTGGCGTTCGCGGGCGTCGGGATCGCGGTCGCGGCGACGATGGGCTGGGCGAGCACCGAGCTGCGGCACGCGTTCGGCCCGCCGCCGGGATCGCGCGGTCCGCGCGGTGGTCGCGGCGGGCCGGGCGGGGGCCGCGGCGGGCCGCCCTTCTGGTTCGCGTTCCTCAATGCGCTCGTCCTCTACCTCACAGTGCTCGCGGCGGGCGTCGCGCGATCGCTCTCGCGGCGCTATCACGCGCGGCGCGAGGAGGCCGCGCGGCGCGAGGCGCGCCTGGAGGCGCAGCTGGCCGAAGCGCGGCTGGACGCGCTGCGCCGGCAGCTCGATCCGCACTTCCTCTTCAACACGCTCAACGCCGTCTCGGCGCTGGTGGAGCGCGACCCGCGCGGCGTGCGCCGCATGATCGCGCGGCTCAGCGACCTGCTGCGCTTCAGCTTCGAGGGCGCGGACCGCGCCGTGGTGCCGCTGCGCGAGGAGCTGGCGCTGCTCTCGCGCTACGTCGAGATCATGCAGGTGCGCTTCCAGGGACGGCTGACCGTCGAGACGACGGCCGACGACGCGGCGCTCGACGTCCTCGTGCCGACGCTCGTGCTGCAGCCGCTGGTGGAGAACGCGATCAGGCACGGCGTCGAGCGGATCGCTGGCCCTGGCAACGTCGCGATCGACGCGCGGCTGGAGGGCGAGTCGCTGGTGCTGCGCGTGACGGACAACGGCCCGGGCGTCGCGCCGGATGCGCCGACCGCCGGCAGCGGCGTCGGGCTGCGCAACACCGTCGCGCGGCTGGAGCAGCTGTACGGCGCCGCGCAGCGCTTCACCATCGCCGCCGCGCCGCAGGGCGGGACGGTGGCCGAGATCCGGCTGCCGCGGCGCATCGCGCCGAGCACACCCACACCCGACATCCCGGCCCGGCCCGTTGCCGTGGGAGCGAGCATCGATGACCGTTGACGGAGGGGGACGCGCGCTGCGCGTGCTGATCGTGGACGACGAGCCGCTGGCGCGCATGCGGATCGAGGACCTCGTGCGCCACGAGCCGGACGTGACGATCGTCGGCGCGGTGGGCGACGGCACCGCCGCGATCGCCGCCATCCGCGCCGAGCGGCCCGACCTCGTCTTCCTCGACGTGCAGATGCCGGAGAAGACGGGGCTCGACGTCGTGCGCGAACTGGGCGCCGAGATGCCGATGACGATCTTCGTGACGGCGTACGACCAGTACGCGCTGCACGCGTTCGACGTCGCGGCGGTGGACTACCTCGTCAAGCCGTTCGACGACGAGCGGTTCGAGGAGGCGTTCCGCCGCGCGCGCCGCCGGCTGTCGCTGGAGGGGATGGCGCAGCTGCGCGAGCGGCTGCTGGGCGTGCTGCAGGGCGACGCGCCCGCGACCGCGCCCGCGCCGTCCGTCGCCCCTGCGCCGACGGCGACGCCGGCCGCCCAGCCGCGCTACCTCGAGCGCATCGCCGTCGAGGTGCGCGGCAAGGTGCGCCCGGTGCCGGTGTCGCAGATCGACTTCATCACCGCCAGCGGGCCGTACGCCGAGCTGCACGTCGCGGGACACCGCTACGTCATCCGCGAGGCGATGCAGACGCTCGAGGAGCAGCTCGACCCCGACCGCTTCATGCGCGTGCACCGCTCCGTCATCGTGCGGCTCGACCTGATCGAGACGATGCACCGCGGCGCGGGCGGCGACTACTCGGTGCAGCTGAAGGGCGGCGGCAAGCTGCGCGTCAGCCGCTCGCGCCGCGAGGCGCTCGAACGCTGGCTCGGCGTCTCCTCCTGAGTTGAAGCGCAGACGACACGAGCCCCCGGCGCGACCATCGCGCCGGGGGCTCGGGCGTTCGGGTGGAGTCGATCAGCGGCGGAAGTCGCTCCGCTCGCCGCGCGCGCCGTCCCGGCCGCGCTGGCCGTCCCTGCCGCCACGGCCGCCACGGCCGAAGCCGCGCTCCTGCGGGCGGTCCTGCTCGCGCTGCTTCAGCTCCGCGACGTTGGCGTCGAACTGCTTGCGCTGCTCGGCCGTCAGGACGTTGCGCATCGCCGCGACGTCGCGGTCGCGCTGCTGCTGCATCTGCGTCCGCAGCTGCGTGAAGCGGGCGTTCGCCGCGGCCGTGTCGCCGCGCTGACGCGCCGCGCGCGCCTCGTCCATCAGCTTGCGGGTCTGCTCGCGCGCCGCGTCGTTCTGCCCGCCGCGCGCCGGCCGCAGCGCCTGCAGCTGCTGCTTCTGCGCATCGGTCAGCGTGATGCCGCGGAGCAGCATGCTGCCGGGGCCGCCGGGGCCGCCACGCCCGCCGCGCTCACCGCCACGCTCGCCACCACGCGGACCGCCGCGCTCGCCGCGCGCGTGTCCGTCGTGACGGGCGGTGTCGCTCGCCGCGGGCCGCGAGCCGCTGCCGGCCGGCGCCTGCGCGATGGTGGCCGTGGCGGCGCCCACGACGAGGGCGAGACCCGCGGCGGTCGCGATCGTGAACTGTCGCATCGTGTTCTCCATACGTGGATCGTGATCGTGGCCCGCGCCGGATGCGGCGGGCGAAGCGTCGGTCGTTGTCCCCATCGGCTTCGGGGGATGTCTACGCCGCGGCGCCAGGCCCGATCCGCCCGCTCGCACGAACGGCACGCCGCTGTCACGAACCGCACGCGGCGCGTCACGAGCCGGCTGGGGTGCCGCACCGGTGCCGTGTTCTCATGGGCGTGCATCGCGACGCAGCCGCCTCTCGCCGCCGCGTCGCCGAATCGATCACCGCCGTCCGGAGCACCGTCCGATGTCGAACGACCGCAGCCGCACGCCGTCCGTCCTCCGCAACAACCTGTCGCGCCGCGACCTGCTGGGCTTCGCGGCCCGCGGCGCGGCCAGCGTGGTCGTCTCGTCGTCGCTCGTCGCGTGCGCGACCGACGGCCTGACCGGTGCCACCGTCGACACGGGCACCAGCACGCCCACGACGCCGAGCACCACGACGACGCCGTCGTGCGTGCTGACGGCGGCGCTGACCGAGGGCCCGTACTTCGTCGACGAGAAGCTGAACCGCTCGGACATCCGCGCCGATCCCGCGACGGGCGTGCTCTCGCAGGGCGTGCCGCTGTCGCTGCAGTTCAACGTGCAGCGCGTCGGGAACAACGCCTGCACGCCGCTGACCGGCGCGTACCTCGACGTCTGGCACTGCGACGCGGCCGGCGTCTACTCGGACGTGACGGCGGCGGGCAACGCGGGCGGCGGCCGGAAGTTCCTGCGCGGCTACCAGATCACCGATGCCGACGGCATCGCGCGCTTCCAGACGATCTACCCGGGCTGGTACACCGGGCGCGCCGTGCACGTGCACTTCAAGCTGCGCCTGTTCGCCGGCACGACGAAGACGTACGAGTTCACGAGCCAGTTCTTCTTCGACGAGACGCTCACCGACACGGTGCACGCGCAGGCGCCGTACAGCAGCAAGGGGCGCCGCAACACGCTCAACTCGACCGACGGCATCTACAACGGCCTGTCGGCCGCGGCCAAGGCGGCGCTGACGCTGCAGACCGCGCAGGCGGCGAGCGGCTACGCGGGCATCATCTCGCTCGGCGTCAACGTCGGCTGAGGACCCCACGATGCGCCGCCTCCTCCTCCGCGCGACGCTGCTCGCCGCGCTGCCCACGCTGCTCGGCGGCTGCGCCGCCGACGGCACCACCGCCACCACGCTCGACGCCCGCCCGACCGCGCTCGGCGTCGTGCGCGGCGGCGACCAGAGCGCGACCGTCGGGAGCGCGCTGCCGACCGCGCTGACGGTGCGCGTCACCACGGCGCAGAGCACGCCCGTGGCCGGCGCGACGGTGACGTTCGCGGTCACGGCGGGGAGCGCGACGCTCTCGCCGGCCAGCGCCACCACCGACGCCGATGGCCTCGCGTCCACGCAGCTCACGCTCGGCGCGACGCCGGGCACGGTGCAGGTGACCGCGTCGGTCGCGAGCGTGGGGCTGACGGCGACCTTCCTCGCCACGGCGACCGCCGCCGTCACGACGCCGAGTGCCTCGGTCGCGTGCGCGGCGGACGCGGCGGCGCTGATGGCGGTGGGCCAGGTGACGGTGCTGGCGTCCGTGACGTCGCTCTGCCTGCCGGGCGGCGCGGCGGGCGCGGAGTACGCGCTCGTCCCGTTCAATGGCTCGACGAACGCCGCCAGCCGCGCGTCGCTGTCGGTGCAGGCCAGCGGCGTCACCGCGCCCGGCGCCGTCACGGCCGCGGACCTCACGGCCCCGCTGTCGGACGAAGGCGGGCTCGCGGCGCTGACGACGACCGGCGCCGTCGCCTCGCGAGCGCTCGTCGCGCGCACGCCGCTCGCCGCACTCGAGGCGCGGCAGCGCGCCGTCGCCGCGCGCGAGCTGGCGCCGCGGCTGGGCGCGGCCCGCAGCTGGTTCGCGACGCGTAGCAGCGCCCGCACCGGGCTCTCGCGCGCCGTCATCCCGCGCACCGCGGCGGTCGGCGACCTGGTGTCGCTCAACGCCAACGCGGACGACGCGTGCACGAACGCGCGCATGCGCGTGGCGCGGGTGGCCGCGATCGGCAGCAAGTCCGTCGTCGTCGCGGACACGGGCAACCCCGCCGGCGGCTACACCGACGCCGACTACGCGTCGATCGCCGCGACGTTCGACACGCTGATCGCGCCGGTGGCGAGCGAGAGCTTCGGCGACCCCACGGACATCGACGGCAACGGGAAGGTCGTGCTCTTCTTCACGCGCGCCGTGAACGAGTTGACGCCGGCGAGCAGCGGGTGGTACGTCGGCGGCTTCTTCTGGTCGCGCGACCTCTTCCCCACGACCGCGGCGACGGCGGGCGACGCCTGCGCCGCGAGCAACGCGGGGGAGCTGTTCTACCTCATGGTCCCCGATCCGTCGGGCACGATCAACGACAATCGCTTCTCGAAGGCGGGCGTGTCGTCGGTGGTGATCGGGACGGTGGCGCACGAGTACCAGCACCTCATCAACGCGTCGCGCCGCATGTACGTGAACACGAGCGCGGCGGACTGGGAGGACACCTGGCTGGACGAGGGCCTGAGCCACGTGGCCGAGGAGCTGGTGTTCTACCGCGCGGCGGGGCTGGCGGCGCGCGCGAACCTCGGCGCCGCGGCGCTGCGCCGCTCGAGCGTGTCCGTGGACGCGTTCAACGAGTTCCAGCTGGAGAACTTCGGGCGCTTCGGCGACTACCTGGCCGCCACGGCGGTCAACTCGCCGTATGCCAGCGACGACTCGCTCGCCACGCGCGGCGCGGCGTGGGCCTTCCTGCGCTACGCGGCCGACCAGAAGGGCGGCACGGAGTCGGCGACGTGGCGCGCGCTCGTGAACTCCACCGCGAGCGGGATGGCGAACGTGCGGCAGGTGTTCGGCACGGAGAGCGTGGCGCTGTTCCGCGACTGGGCGACGTCGCTGTTCGCCGACGACCTGACGGGCGTCGCCGCGCGCTGGCAGCAGCCCAGCTGGGGCTACCGTTCCATCTTTGGCGCGCTGGGCGGCAGCGGCTTCCCGCTGGCGACCACCACGCTCACCGACGGGGCCACCCGCAGCGTGACGCTGGTGGGCGGCGGGGTGGCGTTCCTGCGCGTCGGCGTGGCGGCGAACGGCGCGGGGAGCGTCGCGTGGGGCACGCTGCCGACCAACGTGCAGATGACGGTCGTGCGCACGCGCTGACGAGCATCGGCGCACCAGCCCCTCTTGCCATTGGTGAGGATCCGGATGCTCCGGATGCAGCGGATCCGACGGATCGTTCCGCCTGGTGGCGACGCTCCATGCACCCGAGCGGAGCGATCCGTCGGATCCGTTCAGATCCGGAGCATCCGGATCCCCTCCAATAGGCCACGGTCCCGGCCGCGGATGGGTGGGAAATCCGCAACACCTGCCGCCCACCGGGGTAGACCATGGCGGAGGTGAATCGATGACGACTCGGTCCGTCCTGCTGCATGCCCGCACCCTCGTCGCCGCCGCGCTCGTCGCGGGGCTGACCACCGCCGCCGCGCCCGACGCGCCGCTGCCCCTGCAGCGCATGGGCGCGGGCGACACGCCCACCGTCACCGTCACGCTGGCCGACGTGCAGGCGTCCAACGCCAAGGCCGCGATGGCGTACGGCGCGCTCGTGCCCATGTGGCGCGCCCACTTCGCCGACGTCGGCGCGCGCTTCGTGGCGCCGCAGGTCGCGCGCTTCCGCGGCGCGGGCGTGCGCACGCCCTGCGGCGCGGTGACCGCCAACAACGCGGCCTACTGCCCGCGCGACAACCGCATCTACTTCGACGAGATCTTCCTCGCCGCGCAGGCCAAGCGTGCGGCCATGCAGCTCGGCACCGACGGCGACATGGCCGCGGTCGGCGTGATCGCCCACGAGATGGGCCACGCGGTCGCGATCCAGCTCGGCCAGATGTCGCGCTACACCTACCAGAACGAGCGCACCGCCGACTGCCTGGCGGGCGCGTTCGCGCGGCAGGCCGACGCCGACGGCCAGCTGGAGCCCGGCGACATCGACGAGGCATTCTTCGGCATGGCGGCCGCGGCCGACCCGACGCCCGAGCTCACCGGCGACCGGCGCGCCGACCGCGCGATCCTCGTGCGCGCGGCGCTCATGGGCCACGGCACCGAGGCGCAGCGCACCGCGAACTTCCGCGCGGGGCTGGAGAGCGGCCCCGGCGCCTGCCTGGAGGTCTTCCGCGACGGCTGAGGCGTCCGCCTCGCGCCGAACGGCAGGACGGCCCGCGCTCCCCACTGGAGCGCGGGCCGTCTCTTGTTCGAGGCGCGTCCGCGCCCCTACCTTGGCGCGCCGTCCACCGCCGCTTCCGCCCGCCGACCTCCTCCCCTCCCCGCGGTGCCCGACGTCAGCGACCGCTTCCAGACCATGCTCGCGGGGCGCTACACGATCGACCGCGAGCTCGGGCAGGGGGGCATGGCCACCGTCTACGTCGCGCGCGACGTGAAGCACCACCGCATGGTGGCGCTCAAGGTCATGCACGCGGGCCTCGCGGCGTCGATGGGCCCCGACCGGTTCGAGCGCGAGGTGATGGTCGCCGCGCGGCTGCAGCATCCGCACATCGTCACCGTCTACGACTCGGGCGAGACCGCGGGCCGCTACTGGTACACGATGCCGTACGTCGCCGGCGAGAGCCTGCGGCAGCGGCTCGCCCGCGAGGGGTGGCTGTCGGTGGCGGAGGCGGTGCGCATCACGCGCGAGATCGCGCGGGCGCTGGACTACGCGCACCGCCGCGACATCGTCCACCGCGACGTGAAGCCGGAGAACGTGCTCCTCACCGAGGAGGGGCAGGCGCTGCTGACCGACTTCGGCCTCGCGCGCGCGCTCCACGCGACGCCCGACTCCACGCTCGGCCGCGGCGCGGGCACGGGCGCGGGCTTCTTCGTCGGTACGCCGACGTACATGAGCCCCGAGCAGGGCACGGGCGAGCATCCCGTGGACGCGCGCGCCGACATCTACGCGCTGGCGTGCGTGACGTTCGAGATGCTGACGGGTGAGCCGCCGCACCCGGGCGCGAGCATGGAGGCGATCTTCGCCCGCCGGCTGGAGGAACCACCGCCGTCGGTGCGCGAGCGGCGACGCGACGTGCCGGAGCACGTGGACGCCGCGCTGCGGCGCGCGATGTCGCGCCATCCGGCCGAGCGCTTCCCGACCGCGTTCTCGTTCGGGCAGGCGCTGGACGCGCAGGCCGCCGACGGGTGGACGGGCGCGACGCCCACGCCGCCGGGCATGCCGGCCGTCCCCACGACGCCGGCCGCCGCGGCATCGGCGTTCGCGCCCGCGACCGCGACCGCGACCGCGACCGCTGCGATGAATGCCGAGTCGCCCGCGCTGCTCCGCTGGAACCGCACGCTGCTGGCGCTCGCCGGCATCGTCACGCTCGGCGCGCTGGCGGTGCTGGGAGCGGTCGTGCTGCGCTGATACGTGGCGCCGGACATCGGTGCGTCGGATGTTGACGAGCGAACTGCATGAGACAGGATTCGACGGATTGAACGGACAAGAGCCGGATTACGTCCCATGTGGCGGCGACGTCCTTCGCGCCACGCGGAGCGTAATCCGGCTCTTGTCCGTCGAATCCGTTGTAATCCTGTCCAATGCAGTTCGGGTCCGGCCGCCGGTAGCCGAGTCGGCGGTCGAGTGCCATCATCCGGCATGCCCGTCCACCATCAGGTCGGCCGTTTCGGCGCGTTCGTCGCGCGCACGTTCTACCGGCTGGAGATCGCCGGCGAGCGCCCCGGCGCGGACGGACCGCTGCTCGTCGTCGCCAACCATCCGAACTCGCTGCTCGACCCGGCGCTGGTGACGCTCGCCGTCGGGCGGCCCGCGCGCTTCCTCGCGAAGGCGCCGCTGTTCACCGACCGCAACGTCGGCTGGCTGGTGCGCGCGAGCGGCGCGATCCCGGTGCACCGGCGGCAGGATGGCGAGGCGCCGCCCGGCGGCAACGACGACACCTTCCGCGCGGCCGAGGCGGCGCTGCTCGCGGGCGACGCGATCGCGCTCTTCCCGGAAGGCATCAGCCACGCGCAGCCCGGCCTCGCGCCGCTCAAGACCGGCGCCGCGCGGCTCGCGCTGCAGACGGCCGCGCGCCTCGGCCGTGCGTTCCCGCTCGTGCCGGTGGGCATCACGCTCGACGACCGCGCGATCTTCCGCTCGCCCGGGCTGCTGGTGATCGGCGCGGGGGTGCCGTGGGACGACCTCGCCGCCGACGCCGTGCGCGACGCGCAGGCCGGCGGCGCGGCGAGCGAGCCCGCGCGCGTGCGCGAGCTGACGGCGCGCATCGGCGCCGCGCTGCACGGCGTGACGGTGAGCTTCGCGTCGTGGGAGGACGCGCGCCTCGTCGCGCTGGCCGACGAGGTGCACGCCGCGGACGCGCTGCCCGGCGAGACGCGGCTCGAGCGGCGGCGCCTGGGCGCGGAGCTGCTCGCGCGAATGCGCGACGACGCGGCCGCGCACGACGCCGCGATGCAGCTCGGCGACGACCTGCGGCGCCACCGCCGCCTGCTCGGCGCGCTGCGGCTGTCGCCCGCAGACCTCGCGGTGCCGACCGACGCCGGCACCGCGGTCACGTGGGCGCTGCGTCGCCTGCACCTGCTCGTCCTCGGCGCGCTGGCGGCCGTCGGCACGGTGCTCGGCTGGGTGCCGTACCAGGCGACGGGGCGCATCGCGCGGCTCTTCCCCGGCGCCGAGTCCGTGGACGTGCGCGCCACGGCGAAGGCGCTGGTGGGCGCGGCCTGCTTCCTCCTCTGGACGCTGCTGCTGACGGTCCTCGCGGGCGTCATCGGCGGCTGGTGGGCCGCGCTGGCGACGCTCGTCGGCGTGCCGCCGCTGCTGCTGCTCGCGCTGCTGACGGCGGAGGGGTGGCGCGACGCGTGGCGCGACGCACGCCGCTTCCTCACGCTGCGCCGGCGCAGCGGCCGGGTGGCCGAGCTGCGCGCGCGGCAGGCGGAGCTCGCGCGCCGCATCGAGGCGATGGTGGCGCGCGCGGAGGCGCTGCCGAGTGGCGACGGGCACGTCATGCCGGGACCTGAACGGCCAACGGCAGCAAGGATGAACGTCTGAGAAGATCTGATGACCGCCGATGCTCCGCGTGGTGGCGACGAACGTCGCCCAACGCGGAGCATCCGTCGTCATCAGATCTTGTCCGATCTCATCTTTGCAATGCCGTTCGGGTCCGGCACGCCACGTCAGACCGGCGTCGCGCCCTCCGCCTCGTCCAGCGCCACCGCCTGACCGCGGCCGCGCGCGACGTCCACGCGCGACAGCACGAACGCGCCCGCCGCGAAGAAGAGCACCACCGAGACGATGCCGAGCCGGCTGGAGCCGGTGAGCGTCGTCACGAGCGCCATCGCCAGGGGGCCCATCATCCCGCCGAAGCGGCTGAAGACGCTGAACAGCCCGAAGAATTCGCCCGAGCGCGACGCGGGGACGAGGCTCGCGTAGAGCGAGCGGCTGAGCGCCTGCGCGCCGCCCTGCACCGTCGCGACGAGGATCGCGAGCACCCAGAAGTCGCGCTCCGTGCGCAGCGCGTACGCGATCGCGCTGATGACGCCGTAGACCGCGAGCGCGCCGAGGATCGACCGCTTGGCGCCCACCTTCCCCGCCAGCCAGCCGAACGCGAACGCGAACGGGATCCCGAGGAACTGCACGACGAGGATCGCGCCGATGAGCGACGTCTGGCCGAGCCCCAGCTCGGAGCCGTAGACGGCGGCCATACGGATGATCGTGTTGATGGCGTCGTTGTAGAGCACGAACGCGATCAGGAAGCGCCACGCGTCGGGCATGCGGCGCAGCGTGCGCACGGTGTGCGCGAGCCCGCGGAACGCCTCGCGCACGACGACCACGGTGCCGGGCGACGCGTCGGTCGCGGGCGCAGCCGGCGGCTCGGGCACGCGACGCAGCAGCGGGAGCGTGAACAGCGCCCACCACGCGGCCACGCCCACGAACGCGACGCGCGTGGGCGCCGACGGCTCGCGCGCCGCCAGCGCGCCGAGCCCCAGCCACTCGGGCTTGAGGATCGCGAGCAGCGCGACCGCCAGCGCGACGCCGCCGCCCAGGTAGCCGATCGCGTAGCCCGCCGCCGACGCGCGGTCGAGGTCCTCGCGCGGCGCGAGGTGCGGCAGGAGCGCGTCGTAGACGACGGTGCTCGCGTTGACCGCGACGTTGACGACGCCGAACGCCAGCAGCGCGAGGCGCCAGTCGCCGTCGCCCGCGAGGCCGAGCGCCGCCGTCGCCAGCGCGCCGACGCCGACGCAGAGGCCGAGCAGCCGCTTCTTCACCGGCCGCGCATCGCCGATCGCGCCGACGACCGGCGACAGCACGACCGCGACCAGCAGCGCGATGGTGGTGGCGAGCGAGTAGCGCGCCGTGGCCGTGGCGCCGGGCAGCGCGCTCGCGGGCACGCGCGCGAAGTACGTCGGGAAGACCGCCGTCACGACGACCGTGAAGATGGCCGAGTTGGCCCAGTCGTACATCGCCCACGCGCGCAGCGCCGGCGTGCCGAGGCCGAGGCGCGCGAGCAGGCCGGCCGGGCGCTCCGGAGTCGGCGGAGCAGGCGGCGCGTACGGGGTGGGCGGCGCGGTCGGCGCCGGGACGGCTTCCATGGAGGCGGGCGGGCGCGGGGAGGGGCCGAGAAGAAGCCGAGGTCGTCGCGACGTGGCGCTACAAGGCTGGCAGCCGGCGGCGTCTGGCGCCACTCCCGATCGGGGCGCACATATCCGGGCATCGGCATGCCGCGTGCGGCGACGTCGGTCGGTGGTCGCCGCTCCACGATCCCGGAGGTCAGTCATGCGCCGCGAGTCCAGCCCTGACGCCGTCCTCATCTGGGCACTGAGCATCGTGCTCGCCGCCGTGTTCCTGCTCGACGGCGCCTCGAAGCTGCTCGGGCTCCAGATCCTTCCGGTCGCCGCCGCCGCGGCGGTGCGCGGCTTCCCGGTCGGCATCCCGTACCTCGTGGGGCTGCTGGAGATCGCCGGCGGCGTCGCGCTGCTGATCCCGGCCAGCGCGACCTTCGGCGCGCTGGCGCTGGCGGGCCTGATGGTCCCGGCCGCGCTCACCGAATGGATGCGCGGCGGCGGCCAGGTGTGGCTGCCGCTGCTGATCCTCGCGCTGCTGCTGGTGGTCGCGTGGCGCCGCAACGCCACCAGCGTGCGCGCGCGCGGCGCGGCGTTCGCCGCGGCGCCGCACCGCACGCTCTACGACGGGATCCTCGCGGGCCTCGTGGGCGCGGCGGTGATCGCGCTCTGGTTCCTCGTCATCGACACGATCGACGGACGCCCGCTGTTCACGCCCGCCACGCTCGGCCGCGGGATGCTGGGCGTGCTGGCGCCGGGCCGCGAGGACCTGAGCGTCGGCACGCTGGTCTCGGCGTACACCGTCTTCCACGTCGCGGCGTTCATCGTCGTCGGGCTGCTGGCGGCGTTCGTGGCCGACGTGGCGGAGCGCGAGCCGTCGATCCTGTTCGGCTTCCTGCTGCTGTTCGCGGTGGTGGAGGTCGGGATCTACGTCCTCGTCGCGATCCTCGACGTCGCCTCCCCGCTCGGCTCGCACGCGTGGCTGCCGATCATGGTCGGCAACCTGATCGCGGTGCTGACGATGAGCGCGGTGTTCTGGCGCCGCCGCCCCGCGCTGCGCGAGCAGTTCCGTCGCTCGCTGGACCTCGAGCCGGGGCACGCGGACCGGTTCCTGACGCCGCCGCCGGCGCCCCGCTAGGGCACGCGCGCCGGCCACCGGACTGCAAGAGCAGCAAGGATGAAGATCTGAGAAGATCGGATAGGTGCGGATGGCTCCGCGTGTCGCGACGTTGGTCGCCGCCACATGGAGCCATCCGCCGTTATCCGAACTTTTCAGATCTTCATCTTTGCAATGCCGTTCGCCGTTCGGGTCGCTCGCGTCGATGCTGGCCGCGAGGCCCGACGTCGCTCAGCGCGCGGCCAGATAGCGTCGCAACATCGCCGGCCATCGGGCGTCGGTGTGCAGCGGTGCCAGGGCGATGGTGCCGGACACCGCGTCCGGGAAGACGTCGCGCGCCGTCAGTGCGCGGTCGATCCACGCGAACGCCGCGTCCGCATCGCCCAGCCCCGTGTGCGCGATGGCCAGCTCGAACGGTGGCACGAAGCGCCGCGCGGTGGACGCCTCCAGCGCCGCCACGATGCGCCGCGCCGCCGTCCGATTGCCCGTGACCGCGAGCCCATACGCCAGGGTCGCCGAGTCGCGCGCTCCGGTGAGCGCCGCCGCGCGGCGCAGCGCGTCGAGCGCCTCCGCGGCCATGCCCTTCTGCAGGTAGGCGTGGCCGAGCTGCTGCCACGCGAGGTCGGCACGCGGGTTGAGCTCCAGCGCGGCGCGCATGGCGCGGATGGCGTCGTCCGGCCGGCGCGCGTTCACGTACGCGCGGCCGCGCACCGTGCCCACGATGGACGCCAGCGGATCGAGGGCCGCCGCCGTGTCGAGCTGCGCGTGCGCCTCGGCGAAGCGGCCCTGGAACTGGAGCATGATCGCGAACATCGTGCGGCCCAGCACGTAGCCCGGATCGAGCGCGATCCCGCGGCGGATCGTGCGCTCGGCGGAGTCCGGCGCGAAGTCGTGGACGTACAGCGTGTGCGCCAGCGCCACGTGCGCGGCGGCCAGCGTGCCGTCCAGCGCGAGGGCGCGCAGCGCCGCGGCCCGCGCGCGCGGCATCTCGTCGCGCGCGCGGCCGTAGCCGAACACCGACAGCCGCGCATGGACGTCGGACAGCCCGGCGTGCGCCGGCGCGAAGGTCGGGTCGCGCGCGATCGCGGCGTCGAAGAAGCGCGCGGCCTGCAGGAGCTCGTCGCGACCGGTGCCCGCGTTGAACACGTAGCGCCCCTTCAGGAACAGCTCGTACGCGACCGGGTCGGCGATCGCGCGGGCCCCGAAGCGCGCGGCGCCCGCGCCGGTCAGGCGCACCTGCAGCGTCGCGGCGATCGCGCGCGCGATCTGCTCCTGCATCGTGAGCACGTCGCGCAGCTCGCGGTCGTACGACTCCGTCCACAGCACCGTGCCGTCGGCCGCGCGCACCAGCTGCGCGGTGACCTTCAGGCGGCTGCCCGCGCGGCGCAGGCTGCCCTCCAGCACGGTCGCGACGCCGAGCGTCTCGGCGACGGCGCGCACCCCGAGCCGCCGCCCCTTGAGCGCGAAGACGGAGGTGCGCGCGATCACGTCCAGCCCCGGCACCTTGCCGAGCGTGGCGATCAGCTCGTCGGTCAGGCCGTCCGACAGGGGCTCGTCCGAGGCGGCGCCGCCCGTGTTCACGAACGGCAGCACCGCGACCGACGGGCGTGTGGCGGAATGCGCGGCGACGACGGCCGACCGCGCGTCGCCGCGCGCCGCCAGCCGCTGCACGGCCAGCGCGCCGACGACCGCCAGCGCCGCCGCCCAGAGGCCGAGCGCGATGCGTCGCGAGCGCGGCCTCCCGGGTGCGCGCGCATCGACCGCGTCGAGCGCACGCACGACGTCGGCCGCGCTCCGCGGACGCGCGGCCGGCTCCTTGGCCAGCAGCCGCGTCACCAGCGCGGCCAGCGCGGGCGGCACGTCCGCGCGTCGCGTCGCGAGGGGCGCCGGCGTCTCCGCGCAGTGCGCCGCCCGCATCGCGTCCGGCGTGCGGGCGCCGAACGGATGCGCGCCGGCGAGCGCCTCGTACGCGATCACGCCCAGCGCGTAGAGGTCGACGCGGTGGTCGGTCGCCGGCTCGCCCCGCGCCTGCTCCGGGGCGAGGTACGCGGGCGTGCCGAGCATGCGGCCGGGCTGCGTGCGGAACGCGTCGTCCGCGGCCCCGGCGACACGATCGGTGCGCGCCCGGCTGACCGCGCGCGCGATCCCGAAGTCGGCCACGACCGCGTGCCCGTCCACCAGCAGCACGTTCTCCGGCTTCACGTCGCGGTGGACGATGCCCTGGCGGTGCGCGTAGTCCAGCGCGCCCGCGATCTCGCGCAGCAGCTGGATCACGACCGGCACCGGCAGCGGACGCTCGCGCGTCATGCGCTGCCGCAGCGTCTCGCCGTCCACGTACGGCATGACATAGTACAGGCGTCCGTCCGCCTCGCCCGACGCGTGCAGCGGCAGGATGTGCGGATGCGTCAGCCCCGCCGTCACCCGGATCTCGGCCAGGAAGCGCCCGGCGCTCACGGCGGCGCGCACGCGGCGCGGCAGCACCTTGATCGCGACCGGCCGCGCGTGCCGGCGGTCGTTCGCGAGGTAGACGACCGCCATGCCCCCGCGCGCCAGCTCGCGCTCCACCGCGTAGCCCTCCGCATCGAGGGCGGCACGCAGCGCCTCCGGGACGCCGTCCGCGTCGTCGTCGCCGGGCGACGTCACGCGGTCGAGCATCGGCGACGCGAAGGCCGCCGCGGGCTCGCGCAGGAAGCCGTCCGCGGCCGCCGCGTCCTCGCAGGCCCGCACGAGGCGCTCGACCTCCGCGCGCAGCTGTGCGTCGCCGCCGCAGGCGCTCGTCAGGTAGCCGGCGCGCTCGTCGGGCGACAGGTCGAGCGCCGCCTCCGCCGCCGCGCGCACCGCCGCCCAGCGCGCGGGCGACGACTCAGGCGGCATCGCCGCGCAGCTCGCGGTACAGCCACCCGCGCGCGGTCGTCCAGTCGCGCGACACGGTGCGCTGCGACACGCCGAGCGCCTCCGCCGTCTCGACCTCGCTCAGGCCCGCGAAGAAACGGCACTCGACCACCCGACACAGCCGCTCGTCCACGAGCGCCAGCCGCGCGAGCGCCTCGTCGAGCGCCAGCAGCTCGTCGGCGCGCTGCGCCGCCACCACCGCTCCCGCGTCGTCCGCGTCCTCGAGCGCCACGCGCTGCCGCTCCGCCCCGCCGCGCCGCTCGGCGCGGTGCCGGCGCGCGTAGTCGACGAGCACGCGACGCATCACGCGCGCGGCGATCGCGAGGAAGTGGCCGCGGTCCACCCACTCCGCGCGCGACTGGTCGGCCAGCCGCAGATACGCCTCGTGGACGAGCGCCGTCGTGCTCAGCGTGTGTCCCGACGGCTCGGCCGCGAGCTGCCGGTGCGCCATGCGGCGCAGGTCGTCGTAGACCAGCGGCAGCAGGCGGTCCATCGCCTCGGGCGCGCCGCGGCGCAAGGTGGCCAGGGCGGCCTCGATCTCCTGCGCGTCGCGCTGCGCGTCGGGCTGCGCGTCGTGTCGCGTGTCGGGTGTGCGCTCCGGTCCCTGCGTGGCCATGGCGTCTTTCGCGCGCCCACTGCGCGTCTGCGGATGGAGCCCCTCGCACCGTCGGTCGAAGGTACGGGTGGGGCTCTCGTCCGGCAAACCGCACGGCCGCGTCCGGCCGTCCCCTCGCGTCACGCTCCAGGAGGCTCCATGCGCGCTCCGATCCTCACGCCCGCCCTGCTCGCGACCGCCCTCGCGGCCTGCGCCGGCCCCGCACCCGTCGAGGTCCCCGAGGCGACGCGGCTCGCGCCGACCGACCGCATCGCCGCGTCGGCCGTGCCGCGTCCGATGAGCGGCACGTGCGAGACGACGTTCGTCCCGCCGCCGTTCCCGCTGCCGGCCTCCTTCCGCCAGGTGGACGAGGGCACGTGCCAGCTCGCGCACCTGGGCCGCGCGACCCTGTACTCGGACAAGACGATCACCTTCGCCACCGGCACGCAGGTCACGCACCTGCTGCGGCTCACGGCGGCCAACGGCGACGAGGTGCACGCCACCGGCGAGGGGCGGAACGCGCCCGCCGGCCCGGGGCAGATCGCCTTCACGGCGACGATGACGATCGTCGGCGGGACGGGCCGCTTCGCCGACGCGACCGGCGAGCTGCGGATCGCCGGCACCGCGACGCTCGCGACGCGGAGCTCGACGTTCCGGATCGTGGAGGGGTGGATCGACTACTGAGCGCCGGGTGCTGCGTGGCCGGCCCCTTCGCGCCGGACCCCATCTGCATCTGGCGGGGTGCGGATGCTCCGGATCGGGACGGATGCTGCGGATTTCTCCGCGTGGCGGTGACGCCCCATGCACCGAGCGGAGCGATCCGCAGCATCCGAGTCATCCGAAGCATCCGCATCCTCTCCACAGGCCAAACGGCCCTGGCGCGTCGTCGCGTGCCAGGGCCGTTCGCACGGTGCGCTGCACGCAGCCGCCTAGCGCTTCAGGACCACCCCACCCCGCGCGTCCGTCGCCTTCCCGTCGTCCACCGCGACCGCGCCGTTGACGATCACGTACGCCATCCCCTCGGCCAGCTGGTGCGGCTGCGTGTACGTCGCGGCGTCGCGCACCTTCGCGAGGTCGAACACCACGACGTCCGCGTAGGCGCCCGGGCGCAGCAGCCCGCGGTCGTGCATGCGGAACACCGCCGCGGGCAGGCTCGTCATGCTGCGGATCGCCTGCTCCAGCCCCACCGTGCGCTCGTCGCGCGCGTACTTGCCCAGCTTGCGCGGGAAGGTCCCGTAGGCGCGCGGATGCGGGACGCCCTGCCCCATCGGCACCAGGTCGCCGTCCGACGCCGTCATCGTCCACGGCTGCCGCATCAGCGTCGCGATGTCCGTCGAGTCCATGTTGAACGACGTGATCCCGGCGCTCCCCTTCGCGATCAGCGCCATCGCCAGGTCCACCGGGTCCTGCTTGCGCTCGTCCGCCACCTGGCGGAGCGTCTTCCCCTCGACGGTCGGGTCGGGCGTGTAGCGCTGGAACTGCATCCGCTCCGCGCCGCCGCGGCGCGCGAGGTTCTCCACCATGCCCGCGCGCAGCCGCACGCGCGCCACCGGATCCGCGATGCGCGCGCGCAGCGAGTCGCCGCCGCCCACCTCGGCCCACCGCGGCACCAGCGAGGCCGAGAGGCTCGTGCCCGACGCCTCGTACGGATACTGGTCGGCGAACACCTCCACGCCCTGCGCGCGCGCGCCCTCGATGTGCTCGACCAGCGTGCGCGACTTCCCCCACACGTTGGGGCCGAGCGCCTTGATGTGCGTGACGATGCCCGGCAGCCCGCCCTCGCGCGCGACGCGGATCACCTCGTCCACCGCGGCCACGACGCCGATCGTGTAGTCCGACTCGTCGCGGATGTGGCTCGTGTAGACGCCGCCGCCCGCGCCCGCGACCTTCGCCAGCTCCACCAGCTCCTCGGTGGGGGCGAAGCTGCCCGGCGCGTAGAACGGTCCGCTCGACAGCCCGAACGCGCCCGCCGCCATCCCCGCGCGCACGATGCCGCGCATGCGCTCCAGCTCCGCGTCGGTCGCCTTGCGGTCCTGGGACCCGAGCACCGCACCGCGCACGGAGCCGTGCGGCACCATGAGGCCGACGTTGACGCCCGGCTTCGCGGCGACGAGGCGCGCGCGCTGCTGCACGAGGTCCGTCGGACCGCCGCCGTCGGGGTTCACGACGACCGTCGTGATCCCCTGCGCGAGCAGCGGCGTGCCCGCGCTCAGCGCGGGGTTGGCGAGCCCGGGCCCCGCGTGCGAGTGCGTGTCGATGAAGCCCGGCGCGACGTAGCGGCCGGCGGCGTCGATCGTGCGCGTCGCACGCGCCGCCGACAGGTCGCCGATGGCCGCGATGCGGTCGCCGCGGATCGCGACGTCGGCGCGGATCCACGGGTTGCCCGCACCGTCCAGCAGGCGGCCGTTGCGGATGACCAGGTCGTAGCGGTCGGATGCCCCACTCGCCGCACCGTTCTGCGCGGCGGCGGGCGTGGCGAGGACCGCCGTCACCAGGACGGCGGCGAGGCGGCGAGCGAGGGTCACGGCGGGCGTCACGAGGGATCGGGAGAGAGGGACGGCGGCACCGGCACCGCCTCGCTGGTGGCCTCGCGGCCGCGGCGCAGCGTGAAGGTCGCGGGCGCGCCGATGCGCAGCCGGCGCGCGCCGCCGCGCGAATCGTCGAGCATCGCGGGCGACGGGTGCAGGAAGAGCCCCGCGCCCTCCACCGTGTCCATCGCGACGACGAGCGACAGGTCGCCCACCTCGCGCACGCGCGGGCGCGTGCGGGTCAGCGGCTCGTCGTAGTTGAGCGCGAGGTCCGCGCGCATGGGCGGCGCGCCGGGGAGCACCACCATCGCACCGCGCACCAGCACGTCCACCGCGGTGCGCGCGTTCATCGGCAGCCGGTCGTAGATGAGGGGATCCGCGGCGCGATACCGCCCGCTCCCGATCGCGTCGAGGGCCGAGAGGATGGCGACGACGTTGATCGCGCGCAGGCGCTGCTTCTCGGGGTCGTTCGGCAGCGCGCCGCTCTCGATCAGCACCGTGCTCGTGCCCCAGCGCTGCATCAGGTCCCCGAACGCGCGCGGGTTGAAGTCGTCCTCGTACTTCGCGACGCGCCCCGGGATCTCCCCCTCGACCACCGTCACGAGGCCGCTCGCCACCAGCCGCGCGGCGCCGCGCGCGCCGGTGTAGCCGCGGCTCTCGTCGGCCGCGGGCGCCAGCAGCGCGATGCCCACCTGCCGCCCGCTGCGCCCGGTGAGGATGCGCGCGCCCTGGTCGTGCAGGTTGAAGCCGAACTGCGGGCGGACGGAGTCGCGCAGTGCCTTCAGCGTGCGCGCCTCGGGCGTCGCCAGCCGCGCGGCGTCGCGGTTCACGTCCACGCCCAGCGCGTTCTCGCGCTGGAACACCTCGGCGCCGTCGGGATTGAGCATCGGCACCATCACGATCGTCAGCTCGCGCGCCAGCCGCGCGCGCAGCGCCGCGTCGACGTCCGACGCGTCGCCGAGCCACGCCATGAGGTCCGCGAGCGACATCGTCGCGGTGGACTCGTCGCCGTGCATCTGCGACCAGAGCAGCACGCGCGTCGGCCCGCTGCCGTAGGTGACCGCGCGGATCGGCCGCCCCTGGATCGAGCGCCCGATCTCGGTGACGCGGAACGCCGGCGCGCGCACGATCGGGTCGAGCGCCGCCCACAGCTGCGCGTGCGTGAAGCGCCGCGACGCCAGCGCCGCCACGCGGAACCGCTCGGCCACCCGCTTCCCGACGGTGACCGCGCTCTCGGTCGACCCGGCCGCCGGCACGGGCGCAGCCGCCGCGCCGCTCGTCGTGCCGCGCGCGCAGCCCGCGAGCAGGAGCGCCACCGTCGCGACGCGTGCGCGCCTCACGGCTCCGCCCCCGGCACGTAGCGCCGCACCGTCTGCGCGTCCACGTCGGCCGGCGTGAAGGCCACGCGCTTCATCTCGCCGCGCGCGAACATCGCCGCCTGGTCGCCGTAGAGCGGCGACTCCGGCCGCGCGCTCTGGCCGTACGCCAGCACCGAGAACGCGCGCGGGATCTCGCGCCCGAACTCCACCGCCAGCACCCAGCCGTCGCCGCCGATCACCGAGCGCTTGCCATCGGGATCGGTGCGGAAGTTCAGCACGCGGAAGCAGCCCAGCGCGCCGCCGCAGCCGCCCACCGGCACGTCGGTCCTGCCCATGCGCACGCGGTGCACGTCGCCCCACGCCACCGCCGCGTCGCCGTGGCGGCGCGCGGTCTCGGTCACCGCCCACGTGAACGCCTGCGCGGCGCGCGCCGGGTCCTTCAGCCCGCGCGGCGTCGTCGCCGGCTCGGCCACGGTCCACGCCTTCGCGAACATCGAGTCCGCGTTCTGCCCCTCGGTGTAGCGGCGCCACCAGGTCTCGAACAGCACCGCGCCGCGGCTCGTGGGGCCGGCCGTGTTGTCCCAGCGCGCCAGCACGTCCGCCGCCTGCGCCGTCGCCGCGTCGGGCGACGCCGCGCGCACCGCCGCCAGCAGGTCCGCCTTCACGCGGTCCGCGAGCAGCATCCGGTACGAGTGCTTGAGCGCGATCGCGTCCTCGAGGCTGAGCTTCTGCTTCGTGTCCACCAGCGCGAGGCTCAGCTGGCTGCGCAGCCGCAGCGACGGCTCGGGGAAGTTGGCCGGATACTTCGACCGGTCGAGGATCCGGTGGAGGTTGGTGTGGTACGGCGCGTCGTTCTCGTTGCGCACGTAGCCGCCCGGCGGATTGAGGAGCTGCGGCAGCGAGTCGAACGGCACGTAGCGCGTCCACACGTCGCTCGTGCGGTGCGCGGGCACGGACGCCGTGTCGCCGCCGCTCGGGTGCGGCAGCGACGGGATCGACGCGTTCCAGACGTAGAGGATGTTCCCCGCGCGGTCCGCGTAGGTGAAGCTCGAGTTGATGCGGGCGCGCGTGCGCATCGCCTGCTTCCACTCCGCCAGCGACGACGCGCGCATCATCTGCAGGAACTGCTCGCCCGCCCGCCACTCGCCCTCGGCCGCCGCGCGCAGGATGTGGATCTTGCCGCCGTCGCGGTGGATGACGGGGCCCAGCGGCGTGCGCCAGAACTCGCGCGTCTCGGTCGAGACGCCGTCGCCGTTCTTGAAGGCGACGGTCACCAGCTCGCGCTGCAGCGGCAGCGACGCACCGTCCAGCAGGTAGTGGTCCGGCTTCGCCGGGTCGACGTCGAGCGCGTAGATCTCGTCGAGGTCGGGCGCGTTGTTCGTCGTCGACCAGCCGAGGTCCTTGTTGAAGCCCCCGATGACGCCGAACGGCCCGCCGATGCGGAAGTCCCCGTAGAAGTCGAGGACCGCCGGAACCGAGACGTGGGCCTCATAGTAGCCCGCGGTCCACGCGAGGTGCGGGTTGCGCACGAGGATCGCGCGGCCGGACTTGGTGCGCGACGGCGCGAAGGCCCACGCGTTGGAGCCCTCCTCGATGCGGTCGACGCCCGGCGTGGGCTCCCCTTCCTCGGACGGATCGTTCGCCGCCGTCGCGGCGTTGCGACCACCGGCCCGCGCCTCCGCCGGCGCCACGCGCGCCAGGAAGCGGCGCGCCTGGTTGGCCGAGGCGAGGTTCACGTCGCGCGTGGCGACGTCGTAGCCCGTGAAGCGCGGCGCGAAGCCCGCCGGGAACTCCTGCGGATGCAGCGCGACGTAGCGGTTGACGCCCTCGGCGAAGCCCTCGTAGACGTCGCGCGTGGCCTGGTCCAGCTGCGCGTAGCGCTCGACGGCGACGGCCCGCGCGCGCTGCGCGAGGAAGTCGCCGGCCATCGAGTCGCGGCCGAACCAGCGTCCCATCTCGCCGCGCGCGCGCAGCAGGCCGAGGGCGACGCCGGCGCCGTGGTCCTCGAGCTGGACCCACGCTAGCCCGTACGCCGCGCCCTTGAGGTGCGGCGCGCGGATGTGCGGCACGCCGTGCGCGGTGCGGCGCACCTCCACCTGGCGCGCGAACTCGGGCACCGGGCCCGCCGCGGTGGGCGTCTGGGCGCGCGCGGCCACCAGCGGGGCGACGAGCAGCAGGGGCGCGGCGCGGACGGCCGCACGGGCGGGAAGGCGGAGAGACACGGCGGGGGCGCGGGAGGCGGGACGGCTGGTGACGAATGGCCACCGGCTGGTGGTCTCTCTACGCGTCATGTCCCCCGTGCGCTGCGGCTGGTCCCATCCAACGTCCGCGTGGCGCCTCGCGTTTCACCGAGTAGCTTTGCCGCACCGCCGCCCAGACGGCGTCCCGCCTCCGCCCGCCGTCCCGTGCGCGCCCGCGCACGGCCGCTCGTGCCCGACGTCCCGCCTTCACCCCCCGCCGCCCGTCGGCGACCGGGGGCCCACGCCGAGGAGACGCATGTGATGCCTGGCCCGTCCCACTCCCCTCATCGCCGCGAGCCGATGACCATCCTGCGCCATCCCGCGCGCGCGTTCACGCGCGCCGCCGGCGGCCTGCTGCTCGTCGCCGGCGTCGCCGGCACGGCGGCGGCGCAGGCGCCACAGCAGGCGACCATCACCGGCCGCGTCACCGACGCGGTGAGCGGCCAGCCGATCGTGGCGGCGCAGCTCAACGTCGTCGGCTCCAACCTCGGCACGCAGACCAACGCGGCCGGCCAGTACACGATCCGCGGCGTCCGCCCCGGCCCCGCCGAGGTGCGCGTCCTGCGCGTCGGATTCGCCGAGCAGAAGTCGTCGGTGACGCTGACGGCCGGCCAGACGGCGACGCTCGACTTCCAGATGCGCACCGTCGCCACGACGCTCACGCCCGTCGTCACCACCGCGACCGGCGAGCAGCGCCGCGTGGAGGTGGGCAACGCGATCGCGCAGGTGAACGCCGCCGAGGTGGTGAGCACGCGCGCGGTCGGCAACGTCGGCGACCTGCTGACGGCGCGCGCCGCCGGCGTGCAGGTGCTCCCCGGCACGCAGACCGGCGCCGGCACGCGCGTCCGCATCCGCGGCACCAGCTCGCTGTCGCTGTCGAACAACCCGATCTACGTCATCGACGGCGTGCGCATGGAGAGCTCCACGGGCTCCTCGACGCTGAGCGTGGGCGGCACGACGCCGAGCCGCGTGGGCGACCTCAATCCCGAGGAGATCGCCAACATCGAGATCGTGAAGGGGCCGTCGGCGGCGACGCTCTACGGCACCGACGCCGCCAACGGCGTCATCGTGATCACGACCAAGCGCGGCACCGCCGGCCGTCCGCAGTGGACGTACTACACCGAGCAGGCGGCGATCCGGGACAACAACCAGTACCCGACCGCCTACCGCGGCTGGCGCACCGGCACGTCGGCGACCACCAACTCGACGGCGGCGAACTCGGTGCAGTGCTTCCTGACGCAGGTCACGTCGAACGCCTGCAAGCAGGACAGCGTGACCGCGTACAACCTGCACGACGACAAGGAAGCGACGCCCTACGGCACCGGCTACCGCCAGCAGCACGGCCTGCAGCTCGGCGGCGGCTCGGACGTCATGCGCTACTTCCTGCACGGCGAGTGGGAGGACGAGGACGGCGTCACGCAGGTGCCGGAGTTCGAGCGCCGCTACATGGCGTCGCACAACCGGTCGCTGCTCCCCGAGCAGGAGAGCCCGAACCGGCTGACGCGCGTCACGACGCGCGCGAACCTGAACCTGAACCTGCCGCGCAACGCCGACATCGCGGTCAGCGCCGGCTACACGACGCAGGACCTGCGGCTCCCGATGAGCGACGACTCGGGCGTCAGCGGCATCGCCGCCAACGTGTACGGCGGCCCCGGCTTCAAGTACAACCTCTCGCCCGCCGGCGACACGCTGTACGGCTGGCGCCAGTTCACGCCGCGCGACATCTACCAGGCCGTCAGCAACCAGGCGATCGAGCGCCTCATCGGCTCCACGGCCGCCAACTGGCGCCCGCAGGAGTGGCTGGCGCTGCGCGGCAACGTGGGTCTCGACTACACGAACCGCCGCGACACGCAGCTCTGCCGGTTCGCCAACTGCCCCGACGTGGGCACGGACCGCCTGGGCTACAAGCGCGACAACCGCGCCAACTTCTTCATCTACACGGTGGACGCCGCCGGCACGGCGACGCGCCAGCTGACGTCGGCCATCGCGTCGAAGACGAGCGTCGGCTTCCAGTTCTACCGCAACATGTTCAACCGCAACGGCGCCAGCGCGACGCAGCTGCCGCCGGGTGCCACCACCGTCACCGCCGGCGCGATCCCCTCGGCCGACGAGACGACGACCGAGAGCCGCACCCTCGGCGGCTACGTCGAGCAGAACCTCGCGCTCAACGACCGCCTGTTCCTCACGGCCGCCGTGCGCTCGGACCGCAACAGCGCGTTCGGCGCGGACTTCAAGACGGTGTTCTACCCGAAGTTCTCGGCCTCGTGGGTGCTGAGCGAGGAGCCGTTCTTCCCGAGCATGGGCTGGCTGAACCAGCTGCGCCTCCGCTCGGCCTACGGCGCGTCCGGCGTGCAGCCGGGCACCATCGACGCCGTGCAGTACTTCTCGACCACGGCGGCGCGCATCCTCCCGACGGCGACGGCGGGTGAGGCGGCGGTCGAGTCGCCGGGCCTCGTCTACTCGACGCTCGGCAATCGCAACCTCAAGCCCGAGCGCTCGGCGGAGCTGGAGCTCGGCTTCGACGGCACGTACTGGAACAGCCGCATCACGACCGAGCTGACGTACTACAACAAGACGTCGTCGGACGCGCTGTTCAGCCGCATCCTGCCGCCGTCGGCTGGCACCGGCGCCACGGCGCGCCTGGAGAACCTCGGCAAGGTGCGCAACTCGGGCTGGGAGGCGCTGATCAACGCGCAGCTCCTGCAGCGCCGCGCGCTCGGCTGGGACGTGACGTTCAACGGCTCGATGAACAGCAACGAGCTGGTGAGCCTCGGCGGGCTGCCGAACATCGTGTCGAGCAGCACGCTGCAGCAGCGCGAGGGCTACCCGCTCAACGGCTGGTGGACGCGCCGCCTGACGGGCTACAACGACGCGAACGGCAACGGCATCGTCGAGCTGAGCGAGATCACCGTCAGCGACACGGCGGAGTTCCTCGGCTACTCGCAGCCGCGCCGCGAGATCGCCGTCACCAACGGCTTCGACTTCTGGAACCGCCGCCTGCGCCTGGCTGCGATGGTGGACTACAAGGGCGGCCACAAGCAGTACAACAACACGGAGCGCATCCGCTGCGCGAGCCGCCTGAACTGCGCGGGCCTCATCGACCCGAACGCGTCGCCGTTCGAGCAGGCGCGCACGGTCGCGGTGCGCGAGCACTCCAGCCGCACGGTCGGCGGCTACATCGAGGACGCGGACTTCATCCGCTGGCGCGAGCTGGCGCTGAGCTTCAACGCGCCCGAGACGTTCGCGCGCCGCGTGAAGACGCGCACCGTGACCGCCACGCTGGCCGCCCGCAACCTCGGCGTGCTCTGGACCAAGTACAGCGGCGTCGACCCCGAGGCCACCGGCACCGCGACCGGCGACGCGCCCTCGGAGTTCCAGGCCTTCGCGCCGACGACGTACTACACCTTCCGCATCAGCCTCGGCTTCTGATGACTCCTCGCCACAACGCACCCGCCCCGATCTGGCGCCGCGCCGCCTCGGTGGCGTCGCTCGTCGCGGCGGCCGCGGCGCTCCCGCTCACCGGCTGCACGTCCACCAGCGACGCGCTCTCGGTCACCGATCCGGACATCATCAACCCCGTCGACGTGCAGTCGCAGGCGGGCGCCAACGCCGTCCGCCTGGGCGCGCTCGCGCGCCTGAACGCCGCCACCAGCGGCGGCAGCTCGGCCTCCGAGGGCCTGTTCCTGCTCAGCGGCCTGTTCGCCGACGAGTGGGAGAACGGCGACTCGTTCATCGCGCGCCAGGAGGTCGACCAGCGCGTGATCACGCCGCAGAACAACTTCCTCACGGACGTCAGCCGCCTGCTGCACCGCGCGCGCCTGTCGGCCGAGCAGGCGACGATCCTCCTCAAGCAGTACAACCCCGGCGGCCCCGCGGCCGAGCTGGCGGAGATGTACTTCGTCGAGGCGTACGTCGAGAACGCGGTCGGTGAGCACTACTGCAACGGCCTGGTGTTCAGCACCGTCACCGACGCGGGCGAGCAGTTCGGCACGCCCACGACGACGACGGCGGCGTTCGAGCGCGCGCTGGCGCACGCGGACTCGGGGCTGGCGCTCATCACCGGCTCGTCGGCGCTGGACGTGCGGGCGCGCAGCGCGCTGCGCGTGCTGAAGGGCCGCATCCTCCTCAACCTCAACCGGCCGGCGGACGCGGCGACGGCCGTCAACGGCGTCGCGACGACGTTCCGGTACGAGATGCTGCACTCGGCGACGACCAACTCGAACGCGATCTGGTCGTACAACAACCTCAATCGCCGCTACAGCGTCGGGAACAGCGAGGGGACGAACGGCCTGAACTTCGCCACGGCCGCCGACCCGCGCCTGCCGACGTGCCAGGGCGGCGACGCGACGTGCCGCACCAACGGCGTCACGCAGACGCGCCGCGACGACGGCGGCCCGCTGCGCTTCGACGTGCAGCTGCTGTGGAACGCGCGCGAGTCGTCGGTCGCCATCGTCACCGGCACCGAGGCGCGCCTGATCGAGGCCGAGGCGCAGCTGCGCGCGGGCAACGCCGCCGCGTCGCTGGCGACGCTGAACGCGATCCGTCCCGCCGGGCTGCAGCCGCTGACCGACGCGGGCACGGAGGCCGCGCGTGTCAACCAGCTGTTCCGCGAGCGCGCCTTCGCGCTGTTCGGCACGGGGCACCGCGTCGGCGACCTGCGCCGCCTGATCCGCCAGTACAACCGCCCCGCGAACTCGGTCTTCCCGACGGGCACGTGGAACAAGGGCGGCACGTACGGCGGCGACGTGAACTTCCCGGTGCCGCAGGCCGAGGAGAACAACCCGAACGTGACGCAGGGCAACACCTGCATCGACCGGAACGCGTAGGCAAGCGTTCCATCGCACGACGAGAACGGCCCGGTCACCGCATGGTGGCCGGGCCGTTCTTCGCTCACTGCAGCTTGTTGAACAGGCGCGCCTGGCGCTGGAACTTCGCGTCCAGGTCCTGCCTGGTGCCGTAGTTCATCCCCATGCCCTTCAGCTTCCGCGCCGACGGCTGCCAGTCGGACGCGGTCGCGAGCGGGACGAGCTGCTGCGTCGTGGGCGTCGCGCCGACGGGGATGGGCAGCTGCGCCGTCGTGGGCGTGGGCCTGGCCGGGCTCCACGCGCGCTGTGTCGGCGCCGTCACGTTCGGGTACGGAATCGGCACCGGTTGCGGTGGCGACGGCGGCGGCTCGAACGCGATGACCTGCAGCTTCGGCTTGTCCCAATCCACGCCGAAGTTGCCGAGGATCGGAAGTGTCGAGACGAAGCCGCGCCCGAGGCGCTGCTGGTGGTCGGTCTGGAAGTCGACGAACACGATGCTCCCGTCGCGCTTGATCGCGTTCGACCAGTGTCCCCAGCTCGTCGCGGCGACCCTGGCGCCACCGCGGGTCATCCCGCCGGTCGTCGAGATCACGAACACCGTCTCGTCGGGGCGGCCGCGCATCCAGTCGAGCGCCGCCTCCAGCTCCAGGCGCTGGGAGTCGGAGCCGCGCACGACGCAGGTGTAGCCGGGGAGGTTCGCGCTCACGAACGCGATGATCTTCTGCTCCTGCTCCTCGCGCATGCCCAGCGCCTTGTAGCCGTCCTCCTTGCCGTGGAGCTTGGCCACCTTCTTCGTCGTGAACTTCACGTAGCCGACCGCCAGGTTCACGCACCCCGCGCACGAGCAGAGCGCGCAGTTCTGGTCGCCCGCCGAGCGCTCGAGCAGGTCGAGGTCGATGGTGTCGCCCCTGACGGCGGCGCGGTTCACGTGCTTGTGCGGCTTGGCGGGCTTGGTGAGCGTGGCCGGCCGCCCGGGATTCATGGGCAGCGCCGGCATCGGCCCGCGGGCGAGCGCGGCGTCCAGCGCCGCGGCGCGCAGCTCGAGCGACGGACGCACCTGGGCCGCCCCGAGGACCGCGACCATCGCCTGCAGCTCCTGGTCCTGCTCGAGCAATCGGCAGAACCCACACTGGTTGACGGGCGTGCCGAGACCGGGACAGTCGGCGCTCTCGAATGGGCAGGCCATGGTCGATTCCGGACGAGGGAAGTCGGACCGTGCGCGGGCGGTGCGCCACGATACGCCGTCCGGGTCCGACCGGCCATCGGGTCGACCGCCTAAACTGTTGGCCTGCCGGACTCTACGACGCGCACGACCGCTCAGCCCTTCACCACCACCCTGCCCTTCGTCACGCCGCCCTCGTTGAACGCGTCGACCGTGAAGTGGTACGTCACGCCGAGGTTGAGCGTGTTCATCGTCAACGCGTCGACGTCGCCCACCTGGAACTCGCCGTACAGCTTGTCCGGCGCGACGCCCCAGCGCACCACGTAGCCGCGCGCGCCCGGCGAGCGCCGCCAGCGGATGGTCGCGCCGCGCGCGTCGACCGAGTCGCGCTGCACCGTCACGCCGCCCACGACGGCCGGCCGCGCCACCGGCGCCGTGCCGAACACGCGCAGGTCGCGCACCGAGAAGGTGCCGCGCGCCGCCGCGTGGCCGTTCGTGAGGCGCACGTGGCGCACCTCCACCGGCGCGTCGAGCTGCACGTAGTCGTGCGGCACGTCGGTCGTGTTGCGCCGCTTGTCGACCAGCGGGCGCCACGTGCGGCCGTCCAGCGAGCCCTCCAGCAGGTACTGGTGGTACAGCGTGCTGTCGCGGCCCCGCACCCGCGCGCCCTGCTCGGCGAAGTTCACCTGGACGGCGAACACGCGCGACGGGCGGCCGAGGTCCACGCGCAGCCACTCGCCCGCGTCGGCGGTGCGCGCGCTCCACCAGGTGCGGATGTCCTCGTCGAACGCGAGCGCGGGCGCGCGGCCGTCCAGCGACGACGACGCGGTCGCCGTCTTGCCGCCCGAGAGCAGCATCCAGCCGGCGCGGTTGTCGTCGAGCGGCGCGCGCGCGACCCCGGGCAGCAGCTGCGGCAGGTCGCCGAGGTAGGTGTTGGTGCGCAGCACGCCGTCGCGGTCCCACCCGGCCGGGAAGATGCCGAGCCGGCGCTCGAACTTGTGCGCGACCGAGATGATCATCGTCGTCACGCGCCACCAGCTGCCGTCCTTCGCGCGGAACATCCCCGAGTGCCCCGCGCCGCCGATGAAGCCACCGGGCCGGTACGAGAAGGGGCTGTACGGCTGGTAGGTGAAGCCGCTGGTGGGGGACTTGGACGTGTAGACGCCGTCGCCGTACGTCTTCCACACCGTGCCGGGCGCCGCGTACTGCAGGTAGTACGTGCCGTCGTGCTTCGTCATCCACGACCCTTCCACGTACGGCCCGATGCGGAAGCCCTCCGCCATCACCGCGCCCAGGTGGTCGGGGCCGGAGCGCTCCCACCCGTGCCGGAGGTAGTCGGCGGCGAACAGCACGTGCGGGCCGCCCCTCACGCGGAAGCCGTCGGCGGGGTCCAGCTCCACCACGGTGATCGAGCCGTTGAGCCCCGAGCCGTGGTACAGGTACACCCGCCCGTCGTCGTCCACGAAGAGCGCGGGATCGGCGTAGCTGTCGAGGTCCGCGACCTTCTCCCACTTGCCGCCCTTGGGATCGTCGCTCGCGTACAGCGCCTTCATCTTGTGCGCCGTGTAGTACATGCGCGTCCCGATCACCATCACGGCGGGCGCGTAGTCCTCGGGCGTGAAGCCCTGAGGGACCACGAGCGTCCACGTCTTCAGGTCGGGCGAGTGCCAGTAGCCGCCGGAGCGCGACGCGAACAGGTAGTAGTCGTCGCCGTGCAGCACGATCAGCGGGTCCGCCGCCGTGCGGTGCACGGCCAGCGACTCGATCACGAACCGGTAGTCGAGGTTCAGCGGGTTCGTGAACGTCGAATTCGGCGGAACGGGCGCCTGCGCGCCGAGCGACGCGACGACCGCGGCGAGACCCACCGCGGCGAGGAGGAGAGGACGGGAGCGCATGGGCGAATCGTAATGCGCCGCCTGTCCAACCGCGCTGCCCCACGACTGCGGTTCACTGTGCCTTTGGGGAGGATACGGATGCTCCGGATGCAGCGGACGCTCCGGATCGCTCCGCGTGGAGCACGACACCGCGCCGCCGCGAGGAGCGATCCGAATGATCCGCCCATTCCGGAGCATCCGTACCCTCTCCAGAGGCCGAACAGGTCCGGCGCAGCGCACCCGAACGGCCC
The DNA here is from genome assembly GCF_030159095.1 of Roseisolibacter agri. Lineage (NCBI taxonomy): Bacteria > Pseudomonadati > Gemmatimonadota > Gemmatimonadia > Gemmatimonadales > Gemmatimonadaceae > Roseisolibacter > Roseisolibacter agri. Next base: position 456,782 of record NZ_BRXS01000001.1, on the reverse strand, counting down.
GCTGCGGCGGTCGCCTTCGCCGCATCTCCCTAGAAGGTCACGCTCGACGTCGGCGAGCAGGTGGTGGTGCCCGCGACGCACACGCGGTACGCGAACGTCCCCGTCAGCTTCCCCAGCACGTCGGTGTGCGCGCCGTCGTTGGGCGTCGTCAGCACGACTACCCCGTTGCGCTGGACGTCCACGCTCGCGCCCTCGGCCCCGCTCCACGTGAGGTCCACGCGCGCGCTCCCCTTCACCTTGTAGCCGCGCGTCGCGAGCGTGATCGCGCTGGGCGGCGGGGGCGGTGCGTCGCCGAGCTGCAGCCCCCAGTGCGCGGCGAGATACTGCTCCAGCACCACCGCGGTCGCGTCGCCGAAGCGGTCGCGGTTCGTGGCGTTGTCGCGCACGCCGGTGTAGTTGGCCTCGATCTGCACGCCGCAGATCATCCCGCCCGTCACGCCGCCGAGCGGCGTCGCCTCGGCGCCGCAGGTGTGGCGGCGCGTGTTGTCGCCGCCGCTGAAGTACGTGTCGCCGTTGGGACTCGGGTCGCTGCTGCTGGGGATCGACGGGAAGCCGTTGCCCGCGTACAGCGTGCCTAGGCTCATCGGGCCGCGCAGCAGCGCGGAGAACGACGGCGCCGCGGTCTCGGAGATCGTGCGCACGCTGGCCGTGTCCTCGTACGCCGCGTTGGCGTCGAGCGACGCGTCCGAGAGGTCGAGCTGCGCGCCCGTCAGCAGGTAGCCGATCTCCAGCCGCTGCACGCTGTGCCCGTGCCCGTGCATGTCCATGTACCAGCCGCGCCCCGTCGCCTCCAGCACCGCCGCCTTCGCGGCGTCGATGAAGTCGTGCCACTCGGCCAGCGCGATCTGCGCCTCGGGGTCGCCGCACGCCGCCTCGGGCTCCAGGCGGTTGGCGTCGAGCTTCAGCCGCGCGAGGTGCATCAGCACGACGTGCGGACGCCGCCCGAAGCGCGCGAGGTAGCGCGCCTGCATCGCGCGCGCGAGCTCGCGCGTGTTCAGGTCCGTCGTCGTCGTCGCGGAGCCGCCGCACCGGCTGGCGCTGCGGTCGGGGATCTCGGACGGGGTGAGGTTGCCGCCGTGCGGCGCGGTGAGGATGATCGGCGCGTCGCCCGCGACGTACTCCACGTAGTCGTTGCGCCCGAAGTACGACTGCCCGGCGACGTACGGCCCGGCGGGGATCGCCAGCGCCTGCGGGCGCGCCGCGACCTCGCGTGCGCTGGGCGCGCTCGGCGCGCTCGGCGCGCTCGGCGGCGTGGGCGCGTCGGCGCAGCCGGTCAGCAGCGCCGCGCCGGCCAGCAGCAGCACTGCCGGCCGGCGCACGAGGGACCGCGGGAAGCCATCGGCGGGCATCATCGTCATGTCGTCTCCGGGAAGGGGGCGAACGGCGCGACGAACTTCCCGCCCGTGCCCGCGGTCCGCAACCACCCCGGGACCGGCCGCGTGTCAGCGCGCCGTCGGCATCCCGTCGTCGCCCGGGGCCGTGGTCAGGCGGGTCAGGTCACTGCCGTCGGGGGCGATCGAGAAGATCTCCGCGCTCCCACCGGTCCCGGGGCGGAGCGACATGAAGAGGATCCGCTGCCCGTTCGTCGACCACGACGGCGCACGGCTGCACCACGCGCTCGCCGGATCGGCGGGTGCCTTCGGCGTCAGGTTCACCTGCCCGCTGCCGTCGGCCTCCATGAGGAACACCGAGCAGTAGCCCTCGCGCAGGCTCATGAACGCGAGCTGCTTCCCGTTCGGGGACCACGCCGCCATCTGGTCGAGCGCCGGGTGCGTGGTGAGCTGCGTCAGCGCGCCCGTGCGCAGATCGAGCGTCCAGACGTCCATGTCGCGCCGCAGCACGAGGGTCTTCCCGTTCGGGGACCACTCGGGGTACTGGTCGACGCCCGCGTACGTCGTCACGCGCGTGAGCTCGCGCGTGCGCAGGTCCAGCACGTAGAGCTCGAAGTTGCCGTCGCGGTTCGACTGGAAGGCGATCTGCTGGCCGTTCGGCGACCAGCGCGGCCACCCCTCGGTGGCCGTCGTGTTGGTGAGATTCTCGAGCGCGCCGGTGCGCAGGTCGAGCAGCCAGATGTCGGCGTTCCCGCTGCGCGTCGAGGTGAACACGATCGACTGCCCGTTCGGCGACAGGTCCGGCTCGACGTCCGACGCGGGATGGACGGTGACGCGCGTCTGGTCGCTCCCGTCCGGATCCATCAGGTAGATCTCGGCGTTGCCGTCGCGGTTGCTGTAGAAGGCGATGCTCTGCGGCGGGCCCGCCCCCTCGCCCCCACGCGCGAACAGCGGAGCGCCGGGGCTCGGCGCACGGGCACGGGTCGGCGGATCCGTGCAGCCGGCCGCGATGGCGACCGCGCAGGCGAGGACGGCGGAGCATCGAGCCGAGGGCACGTTGATGGCGCCACGCATCGAGACCTCCGTGCTGGAGTCGGTCGATCACTTGCGGGGCGCATCTGATACGCGACGCCAGCGGCGGAGGCAAGCTGTGCGGGCGCCTACTCGGCCCGCAGCGACAGCGCCGGATCGACGCGGCTGGCGCGTCGCGCAGGGATCGCGGCCGCCGCCGCGGCCACCACCGCCAGCAGCAGCGCGACGGCGCCGTACGTGGCCGGATCGGTGGCGCGCACGCCGTACAGCATCCCCTCCGCGCGCGTCGAGAGCGCGACCGCGAGCAGCAGCCCCGCGCCGATGCCCACCGTCGCGACGACCGCCACGTGGCCCACCACCAGCGCGATCACGCTGCGCGACGAGGCGCCGAGCGCGATGCGGATGCCCAGCTCGCGCACCCGCTGCGCGACCGCGTAGCTCACGACGCCGTACGTGCCCACGATCGCCAGCACCAGCGCCGCCGCCGCGAACGCGCCGAGCAGCAGCAGCGGGAAGCGGCGCAGGAAGATCGACTCCGACTGCCGCACCAGGCTGTCCATCGTGTAGACCTGGTACAGCGCGACCTGCGGATCGAGCGCGCGCACCGCACCGCGGATCGCCGCCTCCAATCCGCCGACGTCCCCGCGCGTACGGAGCACGACGCGCATCGACACGTCGGGCAGCTGGCCGAACGGCAGGTAGAAGGTCGGCGCGACCCCTTCCTCCAGGCGGCCGATGACGACGTCGCCGACGACGCCCACGATCGTCGCCGGCTCGGCGTTGATCGTGAGCTGGCGGCCGATCGGGTCCTCGCGGCCGAACGCCTCGCGCGCCAGCGACGCGCTGACGATCACCAGCGCCGGCGTCGTCGAGTCGATGCGCGCGGGGAAGGTCGCGCCGCGCAGCAGCGGGATGCCCATCGCGCGGAAGTAGTCGGGCGTCACGCTGCGGAAGCTCGCCGACGGCTCGCGCCCTGGCGCCGGCTCGGGTGCGCCGACCACGCGGTAGCTGCTGCTGTTGCCCGCATCGAGTGGGAGCTTCGATGTCAGCCCCACGCTCTCCACCCCCGGCAGCGCGCGCAGCCGCGCCTCCAGCCGCGTGAAGAAGTCGATGCGCGAGGCCACCGGCGCGTACGCCACGCGCGGCAGCGGGATGAACGCGGTCGTCACGCGCTCCGCGCGGAAGCCGGGATCCACCGCCATCAGCCGCGTCCAGCTGCGCGCGAACAGCAGCGCGCCGCTCAGCAGCACGACCGTGAGGCCCAGCTCCGTGGCGACCAGCCCGTCGCGCAGTCGGCCGCCCGCGGCGCCGTCCGAGAGGCCGCGCCCCTGCCGCAGCGCCTCGAAGGCCTGCGGGCGCACGAGCCGCAGCGTGGACAGCAGCCCGAACGCCGCCGCCGCGAGCAGCGACCCGGCGACGGTGAACGCGGCCAGCCGCCAGCCGCCCACCGCCGCGAGGTACGGCATGCCGCGCAGCCGCTCCGGCGGGATCGCCGCGATCAGCGCGCGCACGCCCGCCTGCGCGAGCACGAAGCCCAGCGCGCCGCCGAACGCCGCGAGCAGCGCGCTCTCGGTCAGGAGCTGGCGCACCAGCCGCCCGCGCCCCGCGCCCAGCGCGGCGCGCACGCCCAGCTCGCGCGCGCGTCCGGTGCCGCGCACGATCAGCAGGTTGGCGACGTTGGCCAGCGCGACGATCAGCACGAGCCCCGCGCCGCCCAGCAGCGTCACGAGCAGCGGACGCACCGGTCCCGTGATCTCGTCGCGCAGCGGCACCGCGCGCAGCCCGCGCTCCGCCGACGTCTGCGGGAACTCGCGCGCGAGCGCGGCGGCCACCGCGTCCAGCTCCTGGCGCGCGCGTGCGACGGTGGCGCCCTCGCGCAGCCGCGCGAAGCCGCGGAACCAGCTCATCGAGCGCCGCGTGCGCCAGTCCGCCGGCCGGTCGAACGGCACCCACACGTCGGCCGCGCCCACCGGCGCGAACTGGAACGTGGCCGGCAGCACGCCGACGACCGTGTACGACGCGCCGTCGAGCTGCACCGCGCGTCCGACGATCGACGCGTCGCCGGCGAACTGCCGCTGCCAGAGCGCGTGCGACAGCACCGCCACGCGTGCGGCGCCGACGGCATCCTCGCCCTCGGCGAACAGGCGGCCGGCCGCGGGGCGCACGCCCAGCACGGCGAAGAAGTTGGCGCTCGTCTTCCCCGCCCACAGCACGCGCGGCTGCTCGCCCGTGCCGAGCACCATGCGGTTGCTGTGGTAGCCGGCGACGCCGGCCAGCGACCGCGCGCGCTCGCGCAGGTCGAGCAGCTCCGGGTACGAGAGGTCGCCGCGCGCGTCGGGCGCGTTCGTCGCGGTGCGCCACAGATGCACGAGGCGATCGGGCGCGGCGTACGGCAGCGGGCGCAGGAGCGCCGCGTCGGCGACGCTGAACACCGCCCCCGTGACGCCGAGGCCGAGCGCGATCGTGAGCAGCACGGTGGCGCTGAACGCGGGGCGGCGGCGCAGCGTGCGCCACGCGAACCGCAGGTCCTGTCGCCAGCTGGCGAACGACTCGGCCCAGCCGCGCCGGCGCAGCCGCTCGCGGTCGATCGCGGTCAGCTCCTCGCGCGCCGCGCGCACGTCGCCGAACTCGCGCGCCGCCAACCGCTCGGCCTCCTCGCGCGGGTGGCCGGCGGCGAGCAGCTCCTGCACGCGCGACTCGAGGTGGAACTGCAGCTCGTCGTCGACGTCGCGCGCCGCGCTGCGGGCCGAGGGCGCGGGGCGGACGAGCCGGCGGAATCCGTCGGATCCGGTCATCGGGGGCGGTCTCGGTGGGGGTCAGGCGGTGCGCAGGATCCGGAAGACGGCGGTCGCGTAGACCGTCCAGTCCTCGGCCTTGCGGGTCAGCTGCTGGCGCCCCAGGTCCGTGAGGCGGTAGTACTTCGCCTTCCGGTTGTTGTCGGAGAGCCCCCACTCGCTCTCCAGCCACCCGCGTGCCTCCAGGCGGTGGAGGGCGACGTAGAGGGCGCGGTCCTCCACCTGGATGGTCCCGTCGCTGGTGTCGCGGATCCAGCGCGCGACGGCGTAGCCGTGGCGCGGGCCCCAGGACAGGGTCTTGAGCACGAGGACGTCGAGCGTCCCCTGCAGGAGGTCGAGATCGGTCGGCGGCATGGTCTCCCCGGAACGTTTCCGGTGAGACAGTACGCGGCGCCCGATGGTTTGCGGGGCCCGCCCCGGGCTTTTCACCGCACGAGAACACGACGCGGGCGGCCACCGCGACTGCCGGCGACCGCCCGCGCGTCTCCCGCCAGGGAGGCTCAGCCCTCGTGCAGCACCGCCGCCGGGTCCACCCGCCCCGCCCGCCGCGCCGGCCACACGCTCGCCGCCAGCGCCACCGCGCCCGTCACCACCAGCACCGTGACGAACGTCGCCGGGTCGGTCGGCGCGACGCCGTGCAGGAACGCCCGCATCACGCGCGTCAGCGCCAGCGCCGACACGACGCCGATCGCCAGCCCCGCGCCGGCCTGCACCGCGCCCGCGCGCAGGCTCAGCCCCACCAGCTCGCGCGGCCGCGCGCCGAGCGCGGCGCGGATCCCGAACTCGTGGCTGCGCGACGCGACCACCTGCGCGACGATGCCGAAGATCCCGATCGCCGACAGCGTCAGCGCCAGCACGCCGAACAGCCCGAGCAGCCCCATCGCGAAGCGCGGCTCCGCGATCGACTGCCCGACGACGTCGTCCATCGTGCGGATCTCGGACACCGGCAGCCGCGGATCGAGCGCGCGGATCTGCGCGCGCACCGGCGTCACGAGCGTCGCCGGATCCCCGGAGGTGCGCACGACGAGGCTCATGCTGCGCGCCGTGTTGCCCGGCGCGCGCGCGTACTGCGCGAGCGTGGCGTAGAACTGCGGCTTCACGTCGAGCGTGAGCGCGTTGTGTCGCACGTCGTCCACGACCCCCACCACCGTGTACGTCAGCGAGTCGGGGCTGCCGCCCACGCGCACGCGTGCCCCCAGCGGATCGCGGCCCGCGAGGTACTTCTCGGCGAAGCGGCGGTTGATCACCATCGCCTGCGGCGCGCCCATGCCGTCGCGCGCGTCGAGGAAGCGGCCCGCGCGCAGCCGCAGCCCCATCGCCTCGAAGTAGCCCGGCGTGACGACCTGCCAGTCGCCCGGCACGCCCTCGCCCGGCGGCGGCGTGTAGCCCTCGACCCTGAGGCCCCAGTCGCCCATCTCGCTCGCCAGCGGCAGCAGCCGCGCGGCGCCCACGCGCTGCACGCCGGGCAGCGCGGCCACGCGCCGCTGCAGCTCGTCCCAGAAGCCGGCCACGCGCACCGAGTCGCCGTACCACGTGGACGGCGTCGACAGCCGCATCGTCAGCACGTGCTCCGCGCGGAAGCCCGCGTCGATCGCGAACAGGTTGCGCACGGAGCGGATCATGAGGCCCGCGCCGGCCACCAGCACGACCGCGAGCGCGACCTCCGCCACCACGAGCGACTGCCGCCAGCGCAGCCGCGCCGCACCGACCGTCGCGCCGCGGCCGCCGTCGCGCAGCTCGTGCGCGGGTGCGACGCGCGTCCCCTCGAACGCGGGCAGGACGCCCGACAGCACCGCCGCGATGGCCGCCACGCCCAGCGCGAAGCCCAGCACCGGGAGGTCGAGCTGCGTGTCGGCGACGCGCGCGAGCCCCGCGGGCGCGGTGTTCCGCACCAGCCACACGCCGAGCGCGGCGAGCATCACACCCAGCGCGCCGCCGAGCACCGCGAGGATCAGGCTCTCCATGAGCAGCAGCCGCGCGAGCCGCGGCGCGCCGATGCCGAGCGCCACCCGCACCGCGAGCTCGCGCCGCCGGTGCTCGCCGCGCACCAGCAGCAGGCCCGCGACGTTCGCGCACGCGATCAGCAGCACGAGGCCGACGGCCGCGAAGACGACGAGCAGCACGGGCCGCACGCGCTGGGTGATCTGGCGCTCGACGGGCACCGCGTAGGCGCGGAACTGCGGCGGCATCTGGTAGCCGTTCTGGCCGTCCACGCGCGCCAGCAGCGCCTTCAGCTGCGCGTCCGCCTGGTCGGTCGTCGCACCCGGCGCCATGCGCGCGACGCCGTAGTAGCCGTGGTTCCCGCCGTTCGGGTTGAACGCGGGTCCCGGCGTCGCGCCGTTCTGCGACGCATCGGTCGCGAGCGGGAGCCAGAGCTGCGTCGCGCCCGCGGCGCCGTAGTCGAGCGGGAGGCGGAAGCCCGCGGGCATCACGCCGACGACGGTCGATGCGCGCCCGCCGATCTGGATCGCGCGCCCGACGATCGCGGGATCGCCGCCGAAGCGGCGCTGCCACACGTCGTGCCCGAGGATGACGACGTTCGCGCCGTTCGGGCGGTCCTCCTCCGCCGTGAAGGCGCGGCCGAGCTGCGGCGAGACGCCGAGCACCTGGAAGAGGTTCGCGCTCACGCTGCCCGAGCGCACCCGCTCCGGCTCGCCCGTGCCGTCGGTGAGCATCGCCGCGCCGTCGGTGAAGATCGCGACGTCCTGGAAGGCGCGGATCTCGGTGCGGTACGCCTCCCACTCGTCGTACGAGAGCCACGTCTGGTCGAAGCCCTTCCACGCGCTCCAGACGACGGCGAGGCTCTCGGGGCGGCCCCACGGCAGCGGCGTGAGGAGCGCGGCCTTCACGACGCCGAACAGCGCCGTCGTCGCGCCGATGCCGAGGGCGAGCGTCAGCGCGGCGACGAAGGTGAAGCCGGGCCGCCGCCGCAGCGAGCGCCAGGAGAAGCGCGCGTCGTGCGCGACGTCCTCCAGCCAGCGCGTGCCGCGCTCGTCGCGCACCTCTTCCTTGTAGCGATCGACGCCGCCGAAGTCGCGCCGGGCGCGACGCCGGGCCTCGTCGGGCGGCACGCCGGCCTTCTCGAGCGCCTGCGCTTCCATGTCGAGGTGGAAGCGGACCTCCTCGTCGAGCTCGATCTCGTCCTGCCGGCGGCGACCCAGCGCGCGCGCGGCGGCCGCGAGCTCGTGGAACCGACCCATGTCACCCTCCCTGGAAGGCGTAACGGAGCACCCGATCGACGGCGCGCGAGGAGTGCTGCCACTCGGCCCGCTGCTCGGCGAGCTGGCGCTCGCCGGCGGGGGTGAGTCGGTAGTAGCGCGCGCGGCGGTTGTTCTCCGACACCCGCCATTCGGCCTTCACCCAGCCGCGGCGGAGCATCCGCTGCAGCGCGGGATAGAGCGATCCCTGCTGGACGTCGAACACCTCGCCGGAGATCTGGCGCAGCCGCACCGAGATCCCCCAGCCGTGCATCGGCTCGAGGGACAGGGTGGTGAGCACCAGCAGCTCGAGGGTGCCCTGCAGGAGGTCGCGGCGGGGATCGGGCATCGGAGTCTCCTTTAGACCAACTACAGGAAGAGATGGTTTGCATCCCGGTTCCGCGCCAGCTCCGGCGGGTGCCGCGGGCTGCGTGGCCGGCCCGCGCACCGGACCCATTCCCCTGTGGGGGAGGATGCGGATGCTCCGGATGAAAGCGGATCAGACGGATCGCTCCGTGTGGCGCATGGGACGTCGCGCCGCGAGGGACGATCCGAAGCATCCGTCTCCATCCGGAGCATCCGCATCCCTCCCACAGCCAAGGGGCCCGGGCGCGCCGGCCCCTGAAGAGCAAACGACGTTGACGGGATGACCGGATGACCAGGAGGCCCCGCGCCGGCGCTTGGAGCAATGCGCCACACGGAGCCTCCTCGTCATCCTGTCATCCTGTCTGCTCTTGCAGTCGATCCGCAGCCCGCAGACCGCGGCGCTCGAACGACTACCAGTCCGTCGGCTTGTAGTCCTTCAGGAACTGCCCCCACGTGTGCTCGCCCGTGTTGATCCCGGCGATGATCGGGTCCACGATGCGTGCCGCGCCGTCCACGATGTCGAGCGGCGGATGGAAGCGGTGCTCGGCCGTCTTGCGGGCCGCGATCTCCACCGGATCCTCGTCCGTCACCCACCCGGTGTCCACGGCGTTCATGTGGATGCCCGAGCTGTGGTAGTCGGCGGCCGAGGTGCGCGTCATCATGTTCAGCGCGGCCTTGGCCATGTTCGTGTGCGGGTGGCGCGTCGTCTTGAAGCGGCGGTAGAACTGCCCTTCCACGGCCGACACGTTCACGATGTGCTTGTCGCGCTCCGGCGTGCGCGTCATCAGCGGCTTGAGGCGCGCGTTGATGAGGAAGGGCGCGACGGCGTTCACGAGCTGCACCTCCAGCAGCTCCACCGACGGCACCTCGTCCATCTGCATGCGCCACGAGTTGCGGTCGCGCAGGTCCACCTGCTGCAGGTCCTGGTCGAGGCGCCCCTCGGGGAAGAGGTGCGCCTGCGCCTGCATCTCCTCGGGGAGCAGCGCGACCTGCGACAGCTCGGCCGCGTGCGTGAGGCCCGCCACCACCGTCGCCGCGCGCGCCACCTGGCCGCCCGTCGTCGCCAGCGCCAGCCCCGCGTCCTCGGCCCCGCCCTCGGGCAGCATGCGGTAGCCGCGCAGCCCCTCGTACGCGCCGAGCACGCGGCGCGCGCTCTCGGGCAGCTCGTGCAGCGCCGCCGTCTCGCCCGCCATCATGTGGGCGTAGAAGTCGGGCGGCCGGCGCACGGTCTGGCAGGCGTTGTTGATGATGAAGTCCAGCCGGTCGCGCGTCTGCAGCAGGTGGTGGCAGAACGCCTCGACGCTGGGCGTGTGGCGCAGGTCGAGCCCGAAGATCTCGAGGCGGTGGCCCCACTCCGCGAAGTCCGGCTCCGCCGCGTAGCGCGCGGCCGAGTCGCGCGGGAAGCGCGTCGTGACGATGAGCGACGCGCCCGCGCGCAGCAGCTTGAGGCCGGCCTGGTAGCCGATCTTCACGCGCCCGCCGGTCAGCAGCGCCACGCGGCCGGTGAGGTCGGCCAGCTCGGTGCGCTTCCGGTAGTTCAGCTCCGCGCACTCGGGGCAGAGCTGGTCGTAGAAGTGGTGGATGGCCGAGTAGTCGCGCTTGCAGATGTAGCAGTTCTGCGGCTCGACGGCCTCGCGGAACTCCGGGTCGCCCTCCACGTCCTGCTGCTCGAAGTTCACCGGCGGGAAGTAGTTCTGCGCGGTGAACACCGGCTCGCGGCGCAGCTTGCGGATGCCGGTCGCGTTCAGCACCTGCTCGGCGCGCTCGACGCGGGTCGCCTTCCGCTGCCGCTTGCTCGCCTTCACCAGCTGGCGCCGGTCGACCGCGTCGGGACGCGAGACCTGGCCGGCCGCCTTCAGCAGGCGCGTGCGGTCCTCGGGCGACACGCGCGCCAGCAGCGCCCGGTCGTCGACGATCGCCTCCAGGAGCTCGGCCGCGGCGCGCAGCCGCTCGGCCAGCGACTCGGCGTCGTCGGCCGGCAGGAGGAAGGGGTCGGTGGAGGTGGAGCTGAGCGTCGAGGACATGCGGCGAAGCGACTGCGGGACGGGCCGCGGGAGGGGCGTGCGGCTGGCACCCCGGGGACTGGAGCGTGCCCGGGGCCCTTGCAACATAACGACTTAGGCCCGCTTTTCGACCCCATCGGACCGCCTGCGGTTCCCGCGCCGGCCCCCTGTGGCTCTTGGAGAGGTTACGGATGCTCCGGATGATACGGATGCTTCGGATCGTCCCGCGTGGCGGCGACGTCCCATGCGCCCGAACGGTGCGATCCGAAGCATCCGCCAGATCCGGAGGATCCGTATCCTCCCCAAAGGCGAACGGGCCCCGCGCGTCGCCATCACGGCGAACGATCGACTTCCTCCGGCGTCTCGACGCCCGGCTCCTTCCGCACCCGCAGCCCGTCCACGACCGCCTGCTGCACCAGGTCGTGCACGCGCCGCCGCGCTCCGCCGATCCCCACGCTCTCGCCGCGCTGGTGCACGCGGTGGAGCAGCAGCACCACGAACAGCTCGCGGTCCGGGTCGATCCAGAGCGAGGTGCCCGTGAAGCCCGTGTGCCCGTAGCTCCGCCGCGAGAAGAGCGTCCCCGCGCCCGTCGCGGGCGCCATCGACGTGTCCCAGCCGAGGGCGCGGCTGGCGTCGGCGCGCTGGGCGGCGGTCCAGCGCGCGACCGTCGCGGGCGACGCGATGCGCGCGGTGCCGTAGCGGCCGCCGTTCAGCATCGTCTGCGCGAACACCGCGAGGTCGCGCGCGGTGGCGAACAGTCCGGCGTGTCCCGAGACGCCGCCCATCGCGCGCGCGTTCGGGTCGTGCACCACGCCCCACGCGACGTCCGTCGGCGCGATGCGGCGGCGCAGCGCGTGGTCCGACGTGTCGGGGCGGAACCGCGCCTCGCGCATGCCGAGCGGGCGGAAGATGCGGTCGCGCACGAAGGCGTCGAGCGGGCGGCCGGTGACGTGCTCGATCACGGCCTGCAGGAGCACCATGTTCCAGTCGCCGTACTCGGTGTACGCGCCGGGCGGCGCCTGCACGGGGCGCGCGTTGATGGCGCGCACGTACGCCTCCTTCCCGCGCACGTGCGCGTAGAGCGGCGCGCCCGCTTCCAGCCCGCTGCGGTGCGTGAGCAGCATGCGCACCGTGATCCCCGCCTTGTCGCGCGCGTCCAGCGCGGGCACGTAGCGGCGCACCGGGCGATCGAGGTCCAGCCGTCCCGCGTCCTCCAGCGCCATCGCGGCGGTGGTGGTGGCGACGACCTTCGTGAGCGACGCGAGGTCGTAGAGCGTGGACGCGTCCGCGACCGGCGCGCCCGCGCGCCAGTCCGTCGTGCCGTAGCCCTGCAGGTGCACGAGCCGCCCGCGCCGCCCGACGGCGAGCACCGCGCCCGGCACCTTCGCCTCCGCGACCAGCGCGCGCATCGCGGAGTCGAGCTGCGCGCTCAGCCCGGGCGCGAAGCCCGCGGCCTCGGGCGGTGCGGCGACGAGCGTGTCGCCCCACGTCGCGCGCGCCTGCGCCGTCGCGCCGCGCGACGCGAGCGCGAGCAGCAGCGCCAGCCGCGCGACCCGTCTCACGGCGCCGAGACGCCCGCCGGCAGCGTCGGCGCCTCCCACTGGATCAGCGGCGCGTCGGTGATGGCGCGCTGCACCGCGTCCGCCACCTGCCGTCGCAGCGCGGGGTGCAGCGTCCCCTCGCCGCGCGAGTGCACGCGGTTCAGCAGCAGCACGACGAACACGCCGCGCTCGGGATCCATCCAGAGCGACGTGCCCGTGAAGCCCGTGTGCCCGAAGCTGCGCGGCGAGAAGAACTGGCCGGCGCTGGAGCTCTGAGCGGGCGTGTCCCACCCCAGCGCGCGGCTGGCCGAGGGCCCCTGCGGCGACGTCCAGCGCGCGACGGTCTGCGGCTTCAGCAGCCGCACGCCGCGGTAGCTCCCGCCGTTCAGCAGCATCTGCGCGAACACGGCGAGATCGCGCGCGGAGGAGAAGAGCCCCGCGTGCCCCGACACGCCACCGATCGCCCACGCGTTGCCGTCGTGCACGGTGCCCCACTGCAGGCCGCCGCGCGACGTGTCCACCATCGTCGGCGCGATGCGGCGGCGCAGCGCGGCGTCCGACGTGTCGGGCGTGAAGCGCGTGTCGCGCATCCCCAGCGGCGCGAACACGCGCTGCGCCACGAACGCGTCCAGCGCCTGCCCGGTGATGCGCTCGATCACCGCCTGCAGGAGCACCATGTCCCAGTCGCTGTACACGGTCTGCGTGCCGGGCGCGGAGCGCAGCGGGCGCGCGTTGATCTGCGCGAGGTACGCCGCGCGGCCGCGATGCTGGCGATACAGCGCCGCGCCGGCCTCCAGCCCGCCCTGGTGCGTCAGCAGCATGCGCACGGTGATGCCGGCCTTGTCGGGCGCGCTCAGCTCGGGCACGTAGTCGCGCACCGGCCGCGCGAGGTCCAGCCGCCCCTCCTCCTCGAGGATCATCGCCGCCGTCGTCGTCGCCACGACCTTCGTCAGCGACGCGAGGTCGTAGAGCGTCGCGGCGTCCACGCGCGGCGCGCCGTCGGGCCAGTCGGTCGTGCCGTAGCCCTTCAGGTGCACGAGCCGTCCGTATCGCCCCACCGCCAGCGCCCCGCCCGGCGCGGCGCCCGCCGCGAGCGACGCGCGCATCAGCGAGTCGAGGCGCGCGGTGAGCGTGGGCGCGAGACCCACGGTCGGCGGTGAGCCGACGACGAGCGAGTCGGTCGCGGCCAGTCGCGCGGGCGCGGCCACGGGCGTCGGCGCCGTCGCGATGGGCGTGACGGCGGGCGCGCACGCCGCGCTGCCGAAGAGCGCGAGCAGCGCGAGTGGGGAGAGGGGTCGCGGGAGCATCACGCCGCCCCGTCGCACGCTCCGCGCCGCGTGAGCCGAACTGCTCATGCGACGCGCGCCCGCGATCCGTACGATGCGCGCGTTCGTCGATCCTTCCGATTCCGTCATCACCGCCGTCTTCACCGTGGGCTTCACCGTCATGCGACTCCCGATCCTCTCCCTGATCGCCGCGGGCCTCGTGGCCGCGCCGGCGCTGCACGCGCAGTCCGTCGTCACCGAGACCGGCACCACGTACACCACCGCCCGCCTCTCGTCGGCGTCCACGACCGGCTCGGCGATGGCCGGCATGCAGGTGACGGCCACCTTCGCCGACGGCGAGATCGTCTCCGGCGTGTGGGGCGACCTGGGCGACGAGCTGTTCGGCGTCAGCACGCAGCGCTTCCGCCTCTCCCTCGGCGCGGAGCTCAACACGGGTGCGCCGTTCGACTTCCTCTGGTCGCTCGACAACCTGTGGTCGGGCGGGCTGACGCGGCTCGTGCTGAGCGGCGCGCCGGGCGGCACGGTGTTCGACATGAACGGCGACGAGGTGCTGACCGAGAACTCCGCGCTCGGCATCGCGCTGCGGCTGCAGGGCGAGGATCCGTTCAGCCCCTCGCGGTACGACGCCACCGCGACGGTCACGTACCGCAACGCCGTGGCGCTCGTCGGATCGTCGCCGATGGGCGACCTGTTCGAGCAGGTGGACCTGCTCTTCGGCGGCGCGTCGCCGCTCGCCGCGGGCACCAGCGTCGCGTTCGACCTCGACACCGACACGATCGGCGAGGGCACGACGCTCGATCCACAGGGCGGCACCGGCGGCGGGAACGGCGGCGGCGGTGGCGCTCCCGTGTCGACGGTCCCCGAGCCGACGACCGTCGCGCTGCTCGGCGGCGGGCTCGCGCTGCTCGGCGGCGTGCGCGTGCGGCGCCGCCGCACCGTCACCCTGGGCTGACGGGGAGCGCGGCCAGCGCGGCGCGGGCGCGAGTCGCGATCGGGCCCGCGCCCACCGACTCCGCCAGCTCCGCGGCCAGCGTGTAGCAGCGCGCGGCGACGCCGTCGAGCATCGGCTCGCCGCGCGCGCGCTGCACGTCGCCCAGGATCACCAGGCACTCCGCGCGGCGCGCCTCGTTGCCCACCTTCGAGAAGTGGCCGAGCGCCTCGCCGATGTACTGCTCGGCCTCGTCGAGGCGGCCGAGCTGCAGGCACACCTCGGCCTCGTTGCGCACCGTCAGCAGCAGGAGGTCGAGCTCCTGCAGCTCGCGCGCGATGGCCGCCGCCTCGCGCAGCAGCGGCACCGCGGCCGCCGGCTCGCCCACCTCGATGCGCGCGGCGCCGAGGTTGTTGAGCGCGATCAGCACGCCGCGCCGGTAGCCCGACTCGCGGAAGCAGCCGAGCGACGCGACGAACAGCTCGACCGCGTGCGCGTGCTCGCGCCGCCGAGCGGCGAGCATGCCGACGTTCTGCAGCAGCAGCCCGCGCACGCGCGGGCCGGGATTGCACTGCAGCGCGCGCTCGAACACCGCCGTCGCGCGCTCCGCGTCGCCCTGCAGGATGGCGACGCCGCCGTCGGCGTTCAGCGCCTCGGCGTACAGGTCGGTCAGGCCGGCCTCCTCCGCGAGCGTGGCGCTGCGGTCGTAGGCCGCGCGCGCCTCCGTCCACGCGCCGCGCGCGCGGTGCGTGTCGCCCATGCGCCGCACCGCCTCCGCGCGCAGCGCCGGCGTCTCGGCCAGCGCGAGCGCGGTCGCGTACGCGCGGTGCGCGCGCGCCTGGTCGCCCGCGTACTCGAAGCGCTGGCCCTGCGCGATCGCCTCGCGGACCTCGTCGTCGGCGCGCTGCACGACCGGCGTGTACGCGGTGCGCGGCGGCATCGGCGACGTCCCCTGCGACGTCGACTGCGGCGCCGTCACCAGGCGATCGTGTAGCCGGAGAAGTGCGGCGTCTGGAACCGCAGCGTGCGCGCCGTCGGGTCGAGCAGGCCGCCCATCGGCGCCAGCAGCGCCTTGGTGTCCGAGTCGATGTACCACGCCTGTAGCCCCGCGGGGAGCAGCCCGCCGCACGTGGACAGGTCGAGCGTCACCGTCACCGGCCGCGCGAACAGGTAGTGCGCGTAGCCCTCGGCGTGGACCTCGATCTCGAGGTTCTGGCCGGCGACCACCTCGAGCGAGAACGTCTCCGGCTCCGGAACCGCGCCCGCGGGGAAGTCGACGCGGAAGCCGTCCACCACCAGCGCGCCGCCCTCGGGTCCCACGACCGCCGTGCCGCGCCGCGACGCCTCGGTCGGACAGGCCAGCCGCGTGACGGTGCCGAGCACGCCGCCGACGACGCTGCCGAGGAGGCCGCCTGACGGCGCGGCGGTCGGGGCCAGCGCGCGCGGCGCGGTGGGGGCATCCGGGCGGTCGCAGCCGGCGCCGGCCAGCGCGAGCAGGAGCGTGGCGGCGCGGAGGAAGCGGAAGGCTCGCATGGACGGGGAGTGCGCCCGCACGCCACGGGGACGTGCGGAGGGTGGTGCGTCCTCCCCTGGTGGAGGAGGACCGCGCTGCGGACCGCCGGACGACGGCCCTCCGTCGGACGCGCCTGGGGCGCGCGACCGACACTGGCGACGATGGATCAGCCTAGCGCGTCACGCAGCCGGGGCCGCGTGACGCAGCGCACCCAGCCATGCAATTCTCGGGCACGCCAGAGGCCGTCCGTCGTCACGCTGCGGGCCATCGGCGCACGGTGTGCGCGACGGGCTCGACCGTCGGAATCGACGTCAGGATCGCGCGCCGCGGTCAGTCGGTAGCGCGGGGCAGCGCGCGTCCGACGACGAGGGTGACGTTGTCGCTGCCGCCGCGGTCCAGCGCCAGCTGCAGCAGCTCGCGCGCGACCTGCTCCGACGACTGCATGCGGCGCAGGCGGTCGGCGATCTCGTCGTCGCTGACGTGCTTCGTCAGGCCGTCGGTGCAGACGAGGATCACGCTCCCGCGCTTGCCGACGTCCACGCGCGTGATCTCGGGGAGCGCCTCCTTGGCGCCGATCGCGCTCGAGAGCACGTGCGCCAGCGGCGACGCGGTCGCGCGCTCGCGCGACAGGACGCCCTGGTCCACCAGCTCCTGCGCCAGCGTCTGGTCCTTCGTCACCTGCTGCAGCACGTCGTCGCGGAAGAAGTAGACGCGGCTGTCGCCCACCTGCACGACGTACATCCACGGCCAGATGACGATGCCGAGCGACAGCGTGGTGGCCATGTCGCGCGCGTCGCTGCGCGTGCTCGCCTCGGCGCGCACCGCCTCGTGGGCCTCGATCGCCGCGGCGCGCAGCGCCTCCATCAACTCGGCGTCGCCCGCGGATCCGGCGGCGTGGTACGAGCGCAGGCTCGACGCGACGTAGTGCGTCACCGCCTCGGTGGCGAGGCGGCTGGCCATGCTGCCGGCCGCGCTGCCGCCCACGCCGTCGGCCACGAGCATGATCGTGGCGAGCCGCTGCCCGCGCAGCGACATCGCGGCCGCGTCGGGGAGGCTGGTGCCGTGCACCACGACCTGCGGGTGCACCGTGCAGAGGAGGAAGTGGTCCTGGTTCTCGGTGCGCACGCGGCCGGCGTGCGTCAGCCCGTAGAGATCGAGCTCGTCGTCGCGCGGGCGGTCGTCGCGCGCCTGGGGATCCTGGGTGGCGAAGGGCGAGGCGAACTTCATGGCCGACTCGGCTCGGGGGAGCGGCGGGGACTCCGGACGGTCCGGGGCACGATGCGCGAGCAACGTCGGCGCCACAAGGCACGGGCGGCACCGCGCCTCGCCGCGCCGCGCCCCGCCTCGCCACGCCGCGCGACGAGCGAATCCGCGACGGCGGATCGCCAACGCGCGGACCGCAGGCGATATTCGCGCAGGACGGCCCGGGCACGCACCCCGGGCGACCGCCGTCCATGCCGCCGTCAGCCGCCGAGGAGGGTACGGTGCAGGCCCAGGAATACGATGCGATCGTGGTGGGGTCGGGGATCTCCGGCGGCTGGGCCGCCAAGGAGCTCACCGAGAAGGGGCTGCGGGTCCTGATGCTCGAGCGCGGGAAGAACATCGAGCACATCAAGGACTACGTGAACGCGACCAAGGGGCCGTGGCAGTACCCGCACCGCGGGGGACGCACGGTGGCGATGGAGGAGCTGTATCCGGTCCTCAAGCGCGACTACCCGCTGAACGAGAAGAACCTCGACTGGTGGGCGAGCGACCGCGACGCGCCGTACACCGAGGTGAAGCGGTTCGACTGGTACCGCGGGTACCACGTGGGCGGCCGCTCGCTGATGTGGGGGCGCCAGAGCTACCGCCACGGAGACCTCGACTTCACCGCCAACGCGCGCGAGGGCGTCGCGACCGACTGGCCGATCCGCTACGCCGAGATCGCGCCGTGGTACGACCACGTCGAGCGGCACGCGGGGATCGCGGGCACGCGCAACGGCCTGGAGGTGCTCCCCGACGGGCAGTTCCAGCCGCCGATCCCGCTCAACTGCGTGGAGGAGGAGTCGGCGCGGAAGATCGCGGCGCGCTTCGGCGGCGCGCGCCACATGATCCACTCGCGCGTCGCCAACGCGACGCTGAAGCTGCCGCACCGCAATCCGTGCCAGTTCCGCGACGCGTGCTGGCTGGGCTGCCCGTACGGCGGGTACTTCAGCACGCAGTCGTCCACGCTGCCGGCGGCGGCGGCCACGGGGCGCCTGACGCTCAAGCCGTTCGCCATCGTGAGCGAGGTGCTCTACGACCGGGACGCGAAGCGCGCGACGGGCGTGCGCGTGATCGACGCGATGTCGAGCCAGACGACGGACTACAAGGCGAAGCTCGTCTTCCTGTGCGCGTCGGCGCTCAACTCGACGTGGCTGCTGCTGCGCAGCGCGACGGACGTGTGGCCGGGCGGGCTGGGGAGCAGCTCGGGTGAGCTGGGGCACAACCTGATGGACCACCACTTCCGCATCGGCGCGTCGGGGCGGATGGAGGGGTACGACGACAAGTACTACTACGGCCGCCGGCCGGCGGGCTTCTACATCCCGCGCTACCGCAACGTGGGGCGCGACAAGCGCGAGTACCTGCGCGGCTTCGGCTACCAGGGGAGCGCGAGCCGCGACGGCTGGTCGCGCGCGGTGGCGGAGCTGGGGATCGGCGGGGAGTTCAAGGACATGGCGTCGGAGCCGGGCCAGTGGCGCATGGGCGCGACGGCGTTCGGCGAGATGCTGCCGCACCACGACAACAAGGTCACGCTGGACCCGAACAAGAAGGACAAGTGGGGGCTGCCGGTGCTCGCGATCGACTGCCAGATCCGCGAGAACGAGCACAAGATGCGGAAGGACATGGGCGTCGACATGGCCGAGATGCTGGAGGCGGCGGGAGCGAAGGACGTGAGCGTGTACGACGGCGACTACGCGCCGGGCATGGGCATCCACGAGATGGGCACGGCGCGCATGGGCACGAGCGCGAAGAACTCGGTGCTGAACAAGCACAACCAGGTATGGGACGCGCCGAACGTGTTCGTGACCGACGGCGCGTGCATGACGAGCGCGTCGTGCGTGAACCCCTCGCTCACCTACATGGCGCTGACGGCCCGCGCGGCGGACTTCGCCGTGAACGAGCTGAAGCGGCAGAACCTCTGACCGGGGCCGCGACGATGGCGAACGACTTCGAGAACGGCACCGAGTCCCAGACGCCGTCCCCCGCCCTGCTGACGCGCCGCGAGGCGGTGTGGCGCGTGAGCGCGATGCTCGGCGGCGTCGCGCTGGTGGGCGGCACGTCGTTGCTGGCGGCGTGCGAGCGCGGCGAGCGGCCGGCTGCGGCGGCCGACGGCGCGTACAAGCCGGTCGGAAAGTTCACGGCGCAGCAGGTGGCGCTGCTCGACGAGATCGCGGACACGATCCTGCCGACGACGGCGCGGAGCCCGGGCGCGAAGGCCGCGGCCACGGGCGCGTTCATGGCGCTGATGGTGACGGACAGCTACCGCGCGCCCGAGCAGCAGGTGTTCACCGACGGGCTGGCGAAGATCGACGCGGCGACGCAACAGGCGCACCGGGTCGGCTTCATGCAGGCGACGCCCGCGCAGCGCACGGCGGTGCTGACGGCGCTGGACCGCGAGGCGAAGACGTACATGGACGCGCGCGAGCGGGCCAAGACGCTGGCGGCGGCGAGCGGGCAGCGCGTCGAGCGCGGGCCGCAGGCGCCGCCGGAAGGGACGCAGGTGATCACGGACAAGCAGGCCGCGAGCGACTCCGCCGACAAGAACCTGCCGGACCAGCGGCAGGAGAACGCGGGCACGGGCGAGATCGCGAGCGGCACCGTCGCCGCCGACGCGCCGGCGCACTACTTCCGGATGATGAAGGAGCTGGCGATGCTCGGCTTCTTCACGTCGGAGATCGGCTACACGAAGGCGATGCGCTACGTGGAGTCGCCGGGGCGCTACGAGCCGTGCGCGCCGTACGCGCCGGGCGACCGCGCCTGGGCGCCGCACGCGTGATGCAGCGCGGCGGACCCGAACGTCGAACGGCATTTGCAAGGATCAAAATCTGAGAAGATCTGATAACGACGGATGGCTCCGCGTTGGGCGGCGTTCCTCGCCACCACGCGGAGCCATCCGTCGTTATCGGACGTTATCCGATCTTCATCCTTGCAATGCCGTTCCCGCTTCCGCAGCGCTCAACGGGCGGGCGTGATCACGACATTGCGGAACTCGACCGCCGTGTGGTCGCCCTGCAGCAGGATCGGCCCCGGCGCGCCCTCCTCGCTGTCCAGCGCGCCGCCGGTGATGCCGGGGATGATCTGGTCCGCGATCACGGTGCGGCCGTTCAGCACCACCGTCACGCGCCGGCCGACGAGCGTGATGTCGTACGACTGCCACTCGCCCGGCCTGCGCGACGCATTCTCGCTCGCGGGGAGGAAGCCGTAGACGCCGCCGACGTTCAGCGGCAGCAGCTCCGGGCGGTCGCCGCTGTCCTCGACCTGCACCTCGTAGCGGCCGCGCAGGTAGACGCCGCTGTTGCCGCCCTTCGGCACGCGGAACTCCACGTGCAGCTTGAAGTCGTCGAACTTCCGCGTCGTCACCAGGTTCGCGCCCGACGCGGTGTTCGTCAGCACGCCGCCGACGACCTTCCAGTTGTTGGTCCCGCCCTGCGTCGTCCAGCCGGCGAGGTCGCGGCCGTTGAAGAGCGGCACCGGCGTCCCCCACCGCGGTGCGGCCGCGCGGCGCAGCGTCGGGGCGCGCGTCGCGGTCCAGGTGCGCCGCTCGCCGTTCGGCAGCACGAGCGATCCCGTCATCCGCTCGCCCGCGACCGTCCCCTCGACCGTCAGGTCGCCCGTCCCCTGCTCCCACTGCGGCGGGATCGCGAAGCGCATGGTGCCGTCCGCGAAGTCGATGCGCCCGATGGGCCGCGCGCTGCCGACGTTGCCCACGAAGCGCCCCACCAGCGCGCTGTTCCCGGAACGCGACACCTCCAGCCACGACGGCGCGATGGAGCCGTCCGGCTGCGTCACCCGCAGGTCCCACCGGCCGACGATCGGCGGCTCGGCCGCCTGCGCGCGAGCGGCCGCGGGCAGCGCGAGCAGGGTGAGGGCGAGCCAGGAACGCGCACGTGGCGCGCGGCGATCGGGACGGGACACGGGTCGGCTCCGCGAGAGTGTGGATGGTACGCTACCGCGCGGACGCGGCGCGCGGAACGGGCGGAATCCGAGCTGCGATGACAGCAGGGATACCTCGGCGCCCAACTTCGCGCCCGAACTCTTCTCCGGTTGGAGAGGATACGGATGCTCCGGATGGAGCGGATCATTCGGATCGTCCCCCGTGGCAACGACGTCCCGTGCGCCACGCGGAGCGATCCGGAGCATCCGCCGCATCCGGAGCATCCGCATCCTCTCCAATGGCCACAGGGCCCGGCGCGCAGGACGCGAAACGGCGAACGGCTTTGACAGGATTGGACGGATTCGACGGACAAGCGCGGATTACGCTCCGCGTGGCGGCGAGGTGTCGTGCGCCGCGAGGAGCGTAATCCGGCTCTTGTCCGTCCAATCCGTTGTAATCCTGTCGAATGCAGTTCGCCGTTCGGGTCCGGCGAGACTGCGTGACGCGTGCTCAGTCGCCCTGCTTCAGCCGGAACAGGTAGCTCAGCTTCACGAACAGCGCGTCGTTCACGCGGCGCAGCTGCTGGAACGCCAGCGCGTCCGGCTCCGTGAGCGTGTTGCCGTAGCCCGCGAACACCACCGTGCCCGGCGTCGGCCGGTACGAGAACAGCCAGTCCGTGCGCAGCGCGTTGCCGCGGCGCTCCACCGACGGCACGAAGCTCCCCGCCGTCGGCCCCGTGGTGAGCAGCACCTCGCCCGTGCGCGGATCGCGCAGCGCCGCGCGCCGCGTCGACTCGTACTGCGACACCACCCGCACCAGCACCGGGCGCGCCACCTGGTACTCGGCCCGCACGCGCGGGATGCGCAGCGACTGGATGCGCGCGCCGTCGCGGCGGCGCGTGAAGCTGCTGGCGACGTACGTCGCGCCCACGCGCAGCCGCTCGTTCGGGCGCAGGTCCAGCGACGCGTTCCAGTCCTGCCGCCGCACGCGCGACGACTCCAGGAAGTCCACGTCGTTGCCGACCGTCGTGCCGGCGGACGCCGCGAAGCGCCGGAACTGCGGCGTCGCGACCGAGAACGAGGACACCGTCGTTCCCGTGCGCGCCGACGGCACGAACGGCGCCGGCGCCGCGCCGTTCGTGCCCGCCGTCCGCAGCCCGCGGTAGTTCGCCGGGTCGAACGCGTAGCTCGCGAGCGCCGGCGTCACCGACACCGACCAGCCGCGGCGGAAGGTCAGCTGGTTGTTCGCGGAGAGGCGGTGCTCCAGCCGGCTCTCGCCGTCGAAGAAGCCGTCGTAGCGCCAGAGCGCGCTCGTCTGCACGAAGACGTTGTAGCGCTCGAAGAACCCGCCCGGCCGCCCGAACGCCGTGAAGCGGTTGTTGAAGCTCGGCTGCACGAACCCGGTGCGCGGCACGAAGCCGTTGTCCGTCTGGAAGTCCGGCGCGATGCCGAGCAGCGCGTAGTGGAAGCCGAAGCTGCGGCCCGTGCGGTCCACGACCGCCTCCCACATCGGCGCGGTGCGGCGCACGCCGTCCTGCGACGTCGTGCTCCCCACCGCCTGGAACTGCGCGAAGTACATCCCGCCGAAGACGAGGCGCGCGTCGGCGCCGACGACGTGGTTGTCGCGCGCGCCGCTCGTGCGGCCGCTGTACAGCACGCCCGCCGTGGACTGGGTGCCGAGGTCGCGCCGCAGCCGCATGATGCCGACGAACGGCCGCGAGCCGTCGAGGGTCGTCGCCCGGTCGTCCATCGCGGTGAGCAGCGCGACGTCGTTGCGCCCGATCTTCCCCGTCAGCTTGGCCGCCGCCTCGGGACGCACGATGCGCCGCGTGTAGACGAGCGTGTTCGGCACGTTGAACTGATCGCTTCCCTCGACGAAGAACGGGCGCCGCTCCGGATAGAAGAGCGCGAATCGCTGGTCGGTGGCGATCTGCGTCGCGTCCGCCTCGACCTGCGAGAAGTCCGGGCGGATGGTGCCGTTGAGGACGAAGTCGCTCCCCATCGCCCAGCGCACGTTGCCACCGACGTTGGCGTCGTTGGCGTAGCGCCACCCGTCGCCGTTCGACACGCGCGGCGTGCCCGCCGTCGTGTTGGTCAGCTCCGGGTTCAGCTCCACCACCTGCCCGTGGCGCATCCCGGTCAGCCCCACCAGGCGTCCCGCCTGCGCGATGAAGGAGGCCGAGCCGCGACGTGCGGGCGTCCACGTCTGCTCGTAGCCGCTGTGCTGCACGCGCCGCACGACCTGCAGCCCCCACCGCTGCGGATTGCCCACCGCGTAGCGGATGCTGCTGAACGGGACGCGCACCTCGACCTCGTAGCCCTGCTCGGTGACGCGGCCCTTGGAGCGCCACTGGAAGTCGGCGCTGAGGTCGTTCTGCCCCGGCGCGACGTTGGCGCCGGGGATGAAGCCGCCGCCCTCGCTCTTCGTGCCGTCCGCCTGCACGCCGAGCGGGTTGACGATGAACACCAGCGCGCGGCGCCGCTCGTCGAAGGTGTCCAGGTGCAGCTCGACGTAGTCGTCGCTGCTCACGCGGTCGCGGTCGGCCAGCGTCGCGCGCACCGCGCCGTGCGGCTCGAAGGCGCGGATGCCGAAGTGGATCGCGGTCGGCGAGTACCACACCAGCACCTCGGTCGAGTCGGGCGCGGGGCGGCCGTCCACCGGCTGGTAGAGCGAGAAGCCCGTGAGCACCGCGGCCTCGCGCCACGCCGGCTCGTCGAGCCGGCCGTCGACCTCGATCGCCTGCTCCAGCCGCGGCGCGCGCACCTCGAGCTGGCCGCGGAGGCCGTGGTGGACCGGCGGCGCGGCGGGGTTGGCGGCGGCGAGCTGCAGCGGGAGGGCGAGGAGGGCGGCGAGCGGCATGCGGCGGTGCGGGACGATTCGGAGCGGTGGGAGACGGCCGGCCCAAACGTAATGCGCCCCGCCCCACGCCTCTTGCGGCGACATCCGTTCCCGGTAGCTTGGCGCTCCCGAAGAAAATCCGAACACGCCCCACCCACCACCACTGTCCGAGGGAGTCCGCATGGCCGCGTCGTCCACCCCCACCGGTTACCACAGCGTCACGCCCAGCCTCATCGTCCGCGACGCCGCGAAGGCGATCGAGTTCTACAAGCAGGCCTTCGGGGCCGAGGAGCTCAGCCGGATGGCCGGCCCCGGCGGCGCGATCATGCACGCCGAGATCCGCATCGGGGACTCGATCGTGATGCTGGGCGAGGAGAACGTCGAGTGGGGCACGAAGTCGCCGCTCAGCACCGACGGGAACCCCGGCTCGCTCCACCTCTACGTCGCGGACGCCGACGCCGCGTTCCAGCGCGCGCTCGACGCCGGCGCGACCGTGCGCTACCCCCTGGAGGACGCCTTCTGGGGCGACCGCTACGGCAAGCTCACCGACCCGTTCGGGCACGAGTGGGGGATCGCCACCCGCCAGAAGGAGATGACGCCCGAGGAGATGGAGCGCGCGGGGGCCGAGTGGATGGCACAGCAGGCCGCCGGGCAGTCCGCGCAGCAGCAGCCGGCCTGACGCCGCTGGCGCGGCGCGTCCGGTCCGCTCACGCCCCTCAGGGCACGACCGGGCGCGCCCTCGCCATCGCGGCCTCGATCTCCGACGCCTCGCGCGGCGCGCGCGACAGCCACTCCACGCCCTGCTTCGTCACCGCGTAGTCGTCCTCGATGCGCACGCCGACGTGCTTGTAGCGGTCGACGACCGCGCGGATCTTCGCCAGCATCGCGCGGTTGCGCGGCGTGTCCGGGATCAGGCGCAGCACCTCGGGGTTCACGTAGATCCCCGGCTCGATGGTGAAGGCGTCGCCCTCGCGCAGCGTCTGGTCGTCCATGTAGTACTGCGCCGGGTCGTGCACCTCGATGCCGATGCCGTGCCCGAGCCCGTGCGGCATGAACAGCGCGAACTGGCGGCAGAGGCGCGAGCGCGCCGTGCACTGCCCGCCCCACGGCGCGTCGAACATCGCGTCGGCGGACTCGATGAGGCCCAGGCGCGCCAGCCCGCGCGCGATGACCGAGTCGGCCGCCTCCTGCACCGCCGCCCACTTCGCGCCCGGCTTCGCGGTCGTCTCCGCCGCCTTCTGCGCGTCGCGCACGATCTGGTAGACGGCGCGCTGCTCCGGCGTGTAGCGGCCATTGACGGGCACCGTGCGCGTGACGTCGGCCGCGTAGCCCTCGTACGACGCGCCGATGTCCATCACCACCACCTCGCCGTCGCGCATCACGCGGTCGTTGCGCATGTAGTGCAGCGTCGTGCTGTTCGGCCCCGACCCGATGATGCTCGCGAACGACGGCCCCTCGGCGCCCGCCTGCAGGAAGGCCGACTCGACGGTCGCCTGCACCTGGCGCTCGTTGGCGTTGGGGCGCACGGCGCGGAGCGCGGCCGCGTGCGCGGCGCCGGTGGCGTCGATCGCGCGCTTCAGCAGCGCCAGCTCGCGCGGCGACTTGCGCGCGCGCAGCCGGTCCACGATGGGGTGCGCGTCGCGCACGACGAGCGCGGGATGCGCGGCCGCGAAGCCCTGCATGAAGCGCGCGCCCAGCGTCACCGTGTCGCGCCCCGCCGCGTCGCCCGACGCGAAGTCGCGCAGCGTGTAGAACGGCAGCCCCGCCGCCGCCAGCGAGTCGAGCGCCGGCCGCAGCTCGCGCATGTGGCGCCGCGCCAGCCCCGTCTCCCGCGCGACGGTGGCCGAGTCGGCGGGGATGCCGACGTAGAGCTGGTAGCGCACGTCGGGGATGTCGACGAACACCGACGTCCGCGTCACCCCGCCGCGCTTCACCATCACGAGCACGGCGTCCGGCTCGTGGAAGCTCGTCAGGTAGCGGAACGCCGGCAGCGGCCGGTACGCGGTCCAGAGCGCGACCGGCTCGCGCGCGCCGAACGCGACGACGACGCCACTGTCCAGGTGCGCCGCGAGCGAGTCGCGGCGCGCCTGGTACTCCTCCGGCGGGATCGACTGGGCGGCGGCCGGACGGCCGGCCGCGAGGGCGCAGGCGAGACCGACGACGGCGGCGAGCGGGGAGCGACGCATGGCGGGCGGGGCGCGGGTGGACGGGACGACGAACCGTACCATGCGCGCGACCCCGCGGCCAGCGCCGCGTCGCCGTGCGCGCTCAGTGCGGCCGCAGCCCCGTGAGCGCGCCCTGCGCGAACGACCAGCGCTGCCCCGAGAGCGCCGTCATCGGCTGCGCCATGCTCACGATGGCGCGCGGGTCGCGGCTGGGCGCGACCGTCTGCGTCGCGCCGGCCAGCACCGCCAGCCGCACCATCCCCGCCCCCGCGGCGGCGCCCGCGGGGAGCCGCAGCGTGCCCCGCGCCCCCGGCGCGAGGCGGCCGAGGTGCCAGTCGCGGGTCTCGTCCAGCAGGTAGACGTCGAGCCAGGCCGTGCCCGCGTTGTCCACGAGGACGACGGGGCGGGCGGCCGCGGATGGGGTGGCAGTGGTCGTGGCCGCGTTGTGCGTGGCGCAGGCGGCGAGCGGCAGGACGGCGAGCGAGAGCGCGGCGAGGAGCGCGCGGACGTGCGTGGAAGCGGGCATGGGTTCCTCCGGCAGGGGGTGCGTGGCGGCGGAGGCGCCTGGAATCGGGCCTCGTACAGGAGCGCGCAGAACGCGGCCGGATCCACTCACGGCATCCATGCACGACGCGAACGCCCCCGCGCTTGACCCCGTCCGGCGCGGCGCCCTATCGTCGCCCATGGCCCTCCCTCCTTCTCCGTGACGCCCGAGCGCTGGCAGGCGGTCGAGGCGGTGGTACAGGCGGCGCTCGACCGCACGCCGGCCGAGCGGCCGGCGTACGTCGCGACCGCGTGCGGGGACGACGCGGAGCTGCGCCGCGAGGTCGAGTCGCTGCTGGGCGCCGCCCCGCCGACCGGGTTCCTGGAGCACGGCGCGATGGTCGACGCCGCGGCCGCGGAGCCGGCGGTGGACCGCGCGCGGCTCGACGCGGCGCTCGCGGGGCGCTACGCGATCGAGCGCGAGCTGGGGCGCGGCGGCATGGCCACCGTCTACCTCGCGCGCGACCTGCGGCACCGCCGGCACGTCGCCGTGAAGGTCCTGCTTCCCGACCTCGCCGCGGCGCTGGGCGCCGAGCGCTTCCTGCGCGAGATCGAGGTCACCGCGTCGCTGCACCACCCGCACATCCTGCCGCTGTTCGACAGCGGCGCGGCCGATGGGCTGCTGTGGTACGCGATGCCCTACGTCGACGGCGAGACGCTGCGCGCGCGGCTGACGCGCGAGTGGCAGCTGCCGCTGGACGACGCGCTGCGCATCGCGCGCGAGGTGGCCGACGCGCTGGCGTACGCGCACGCGCGCGGCGTCGTCCACCGCGACGTGAAGCCCGAGAACGTCCTGCTGCAGGGCGGGCACGCGCAGGTGGCCGACTTCGGGATCGCGCTCGCGGTGGCGCAGGCGACCGGCGGCGCGCGCATGACGCGCACCGGCATCTCGATCGGGACGCCGCAGTACATGGCGCCCGAGCAGGCCACCGGCGAGCGCACGGTGGACGCGCGCGCCGACGTCTACGCGCTGGGCGTGCTGCTGTACGAGATGCTCGCGGGCGAGCCGCCGTTCACCGGCCCGAACGTGCAG
Organism: Roseisolibacter agri; assembly: GCF_030159095.1. Taxonomy (NCBI): domain Bacteria; kingdom Pseudomonadati; phylum Gemmatimonadota; class Gemmatimonadia; order Gemmatimonadales; family Gemmatimonadaceae; genus Roseisolibacter; species Roseisolibacter agri. Next base: position 429,095 of record NZ_BRXS01000001.1, on the reverse strand, counting down.
GCCGTGATCGCGAAGGCGCTGCGCGACCGGCCCGCGCCACCCTCGCGCGCGCGCGACACCGTGCCGCCCCACGTCGACGCCGCGGTGCTCGCCGCGCTCGAGCGGCTGCCCGCCGACCGCCTTCCGAGCGCGACGGCCTTCGTGGCGGCGCTCTCGCCGTCGAACGCGCCGGCGGTCCGCCCGCGTCCCACGCCGGGCGTCACGTGGCGCGGCGCGGCGCTGCTCGGCGGCGTCGCCCTCGCGATGGCGGCGCTGGGCTGGGCACTCGGCGCCGCGCGAACCCGTGCGTCCGGCGCGGCAGCCGCGGCGCGCGCGGGCGCGGTGCGCTTCACCGTCGACGTCGACTCGGGCTCGTTCGGCACGACCGGCCCGGCCATCTCGCCCGACGGCCGCACCATCGTCTTCCGCCTGGAGGACGCCACGGGCGCGCGGCTGTACGCGCGGCGCCTGGACGAGCTGCGGGCGCGGCCGCTCGCCGGCACCGACGACGCGCGCGAGCCGTTCTTCTCGCCCGACGGCGTGTGGGTCGCGTTCTACGCCAACGGCATGCTTCGGCGCGTCCGGCTCGACGGCGGGCCGTCGGTGGACGTCGTGAAGGCCGCATGGTTCGGCGGCGGCGCGTGGGGCGAGGACGACACGATCTGGTTCGCCGACACGCCGGCGCGCGCGATCTACCGCGCCTCCACGCGCGGCGGCGCGCCCACGCGTGTGCCGATCGCCGACACCGCGCTCGCGCTCGCGGACCCGCACCCGTTGCCGGGCGGCGGCGCGCTCCTGGTGACGATCACCAGGCGGACGATGGGGCCGCGCTTCGGCGTGCTGGACGTCGCGACCGGCGCGGTGCGCGAGCTGGGCGCCGGCTTCGCGCCGCACTACGTGGCGGGACACGTCGTGTTCGGCGGCGTGGGCGGGGAGCTGTACCGGCAGCCGTTCGACGTGCGGCGCCGGACGCTCGACGGCCCCGCGGAGCAGCTCACCGGCGGCCTCGCGTTCCTGATGGACGGCGCGCCGTTCGACGTGTCGGCGTCCGGCGCGCTCGTGTACCGCGCCGGCGGGTCGGACGAGACGCCGGGCTTCCTGAAGCTGTCCGTGCTGGACCGTCAGGGCCGCGAGCTGCAGCGGGTGCCGGCGCGCATGCCGTGGGCGCCGCGCTTCTCGCCCGACGGCGCGCGCGTGGCGTACGGTGCCTTCGCGGCCGATGCCGCGGCCAGCGACGTGTGGATCGCCGAGCTCGCGACCGGCGCCACGCAGCGGCTCACCACCGACGCCAACAACAACAACGATCCGCAGTGGAGCCCCGACGGGCGGACGATCGCGTACTCGGCGGACGCCGGCGACGCGAAGGACGTGTTCACGCGGTCGCTCGCGGGCGGCGCGGCGCGGCTGCTGACGCGGCGACCGGGCTACCAGTTCCCGGGCGACTGGCTGCGCGACGGCAGCGCCGTGGTATTCATCGACGTGCCGGTGGGCGGCGCCGGGAACGGGGACCAGGATCTCTGGATCCAGCCGACCGACGGCAGCGCCGCGCGCCCGTACGTCACCGGACCGGCGCGCGAGGTGGGTCCGCGCGTCTCGCCGGACGGCCGCTGGGCGGCGTACACGTCGAACGAGAGCGGCCGCGACGAGGTGTACGTGCAGTCGTTCCCGACGCCGGGCGCGCGCACGCTCGTCTCGGTGAGCGGCGGCATGCACCCGGTGTGGCGCGCCGATGGACGGGAGCTGTACTACTGGGAAGGCGAGCGGCTGATGGCGGCGCGCGTGGAGTCCGCGGGCGGCGCGCTGCTGAAGGTGCGCGACCGCACGCCGCTCTTCCACGCCTTCTACCCGGGCGGCCTGCTGGCGATGTACGACGCGTCGCCCGACGGCCAGCGGTTCATCGTGGTGACGGGCCACCAGCGCGCCAACCGGCTCGTGGTCGCGCTCGACGCGCTCCGCTGAGCGTCGCCCCGCTCAGCGTCGGCCCCGCCGCCGCTACCTCCGCGTGCGCGGCGCGCTAGCTTGCAGCCCGTGCGACCCCTCCCCCCTTCCCGTCCCGCCGCATGACGCTCACCGCGCGCCAGCAGCTCGTGCTCGCCGAGGTGGTGGCGGAGATCGACGTCGTGCTCCCGGGCCGCGACGAGGGGCCGCGCTGGGACGGGCTCGTGCTCGACATCCGCAACCGGCTGGCGGCGCGCCATCGCTCCGCCCTCGCGACGGGGATGGAGAAGCCGGGCCCGATGCTCTCGTCGGAGCAGGTCGCGCAGATCCTCACGCAGCTCTGCGACAAGGGGCTGCTCGTCGTCGCGCGCGGCGCCGACTACACGCGCCGCGTGCGGGTGACCGACGCCGGGCGCGCCGCGCTGCCGCTGGACGGCTGACGCGCGCCGTGTCCTCGTCCGAGCGTCGCGGCCCCGTGATCCCGAGCGGGGTGATCGAGTACGAGCTCCCCGACGGCTGGCAGGCGTTCGCGGGCCGCACCGATGCCGCCAACGACTACGTGAGCATCAAGCTCGCGAAGCCGCGCGACCGCTGGTTCCACGTGCGCGGGATGCCGGGCGGCCACGTGGTGCTGCGCGTGCCCGAGGACCGCGAGCCGGACCGCGCGACGCTGGAGCGCGCCGCGGCGCTCGCGGCCTACCACAGCAAGGCGCGCACGGGCGGCGTGACGTCGGTCTCGACGACCGAGGGGCGCCACGTCTCCAAGCCGCGCGGCGTGAAGCCCGGCACGGTGGAGATCCGCAAGGAGAGCGTGCTCAAGGTGCGGCCCGCGACCGAGGCCGAGGTGACGGCGATGCGGCGCGGGCCGGCGTAGACACGCCGAAGCGACGACGAAGCGACGGCGTCGCGGTCAGGCCAGCGCGACCTGCTGCGCCCGGTCGTCGAAGGTCGCCTTGCGACCGCTCTGGATCGCCGCGATGGTCATGACCAGCGCGACCGAGTGGTTGTAGCCCGCCTCGATGTCGGCGTTGGGCTTCCGGCGCGCGCGCACCGCCTCCATCCAGTCGCGCACGTGCAGCAGCGAGTCGCGATCCGCGCCCGTGCTGGCCGCGGTCTCGACGCGCGCGCCCGACTCCACGAGCGTCGTCTCGGGCAGCAGGAACGCCTCGCGGCCCATCGCCTTCGCGAAGCTCGCGGTGAGCCCGCCCTCCGGCGTCACGCGCCCCGTGTCGAGGTTGAGCATGCCGCCGTTGGAGTAGTAGTACTCCTTCACGTCGCCGGCGGCGTTGGTCATGCGCGACGCGTACACCACCTGGAAGCCCTTCGTCGGGTCGTCGAGCGGGCCGTAGTCGAACACGATGGTGGCCGTGTCCCAGTTGCGGCGCCCGTCCTTCCACAGGTAGATGCCGCCATTGGCGACCACGCTGCGCGGGCGCGGGAAGCCGGTGAACCAGTGCACCGTGTCGATCTGGTGCACCATCCACTGGTCGGGGATGCCTGACGAGTACGGCCAGAAGAGGCGGTACTCGACGTACTTGCGCGGGTCCCACGGCTCGAACGGGCGGTTCAGCAGGTAGCGCGTCCAGTCGGTGTCCTGCTCGCGGATCTGCGCCACGAGCTCCGGGCGGCGCCACCGGCCCGGCTGGTTCACGTTCCACGTCATCTCCGCCATCACGACGTCGCCGAACTTCCCGGCCCGCAGGTAGTCGTTGGCGGCGCGGTACTTCGGCGAGCTGCGGCGCTGCGTGCCGATCTGCACGATGCGCCGGCTGGAGCGCACGGCGTCGCGGATCGCCTTCGCGTCGGCCATCGTGTTGGCGAGCGGCTTCTCGATGTACGCGTCCTGCCCGGCCTGCATCGCCTCGACGCCGTGCAGCGCGTGCTGGAAGTCGGCGGTGGAGATGATCACCGCGTCCGTCACCTTGGCGTCGTAGAGCGCCTCGTTGTTGCGGAAGCCGCGGATCGCGCGGCCCACGGCCTGCCCCACCTGCGCGACGCCCTCCTCGCGGCGGCGGCTCCAGATGTCCGAGAGCGCCACGACCTCGAAGTTCAGCTCCTTGGCCGCCGCCTGGAACGCGGGCAGCAGCGTGCTGCGGCAGCGGTCGGACCAGCCGACGATGCCCACGCGCACGCGCTCGTTGGCGCCGCGGATGCGCGCGTAGCTCGCGGCGGTCGTCGCGGTCGCGTGCGTGGCGTGCGCCGCGCCGGGCGCCGCGGCGAGCGCGAGGCCCGCGGCACCGGCGGCCGCCTGCTTCAGGAAGTCGCGGCGGGGCAGGTCCGGGGCGAGCGTCTGGTCGGACATCTCACTTCCTCCCGTGTGGCGCGAGGCCGGCGAGCACGCCGCGCATGTACGCGAACGAGCGCTGCATCCCCGGCAGCGGATCGGCGGCGTCGATCTCGTACTCGAGGTTCACGACGCCGGCGTAGCGCATCGCCTGCAGCTGGCGGAAGATCTCGGGGAACGGGATGCGCCCCTCGCCGACGATGCACTGGCTGTCGCGCGCCGTGAGGTCGCGCAGGTCCTTCGCGTGCATGTCGAGCAGGCGCGGGCCGGCGTCGGCGATGGCCTGCACGACGTCGGCGCCCGTGCGGGCCGTGTGCCCGACGTCGATGCACAGCCCCATGCGCGGGTCCATCGTCCGCACGTGCCGCAGCGCGTCCGCCGGCGCCGGGTAGTGCCGGTCCTCCGGGCCGTGGTTGTGGATCGCGACGCGGACGTCGTAGCGCGTCGCGAACCGCTCCACGCGCGGCAGGATCGCGGGGTCGCACGTCGCGACGATGAGCGGCAGGCCGAGCGCCCGCGCGTAGTCGAAGTAGCGCCGCACGTCGTCGTCGGTGTCGTGCGCGAAGGTGATCGTGCCGCCGCCGACGAGCTGCAGCCCCGCCGCCTCGAACTCGCGGCGCGCCGCCGCCAGCTCCGCCGCCGACAGCGCGTAGTCGGCGTGCACCGACTTCACGTTGACGTAGGGCGTCCCCAGCGCGCGCACCATCTCGATCGCCCGCGCGCGCGGGAACTTGCGCAGCGAGTAGCTCGCCACGCCCAGCCGCACTGCGGCCGTAGTCGCGGGCTGCGCGCGGACCCGAGACGGCGCGCCGAGCGCGAGGCCCGCCGCCGCGCACGCGGAGGTGTGCAGGAACGCGCGCCGGGTCGGCGACGGATGGGCCATGGCGACGTCGCCTCGCTCAGCGCAGCTCGCGGACCTTCAGGCTCCGGAACCACACCGCGTCGTTGTGGTCCTGGAGGACGACGTGCCCGCGCCGGCGCTCGCCGAACCACGCCCAGTCCCGGTACTTGCTCGCCGCCAGCGCCGCGGCCATCGCCGGCGTGCCGAGGTCGTAGGCGACGACGCGCTCGCCGTTCAGCCAGTGCTCGCCGTGCGTGCCGCGGAACACGATGCGCGACCGGTTCCACTCGCCCACCGGGCGCACCGCCTTGCGATCGTTCGCCGCGAACAGGTCGTACAGGTCGGCCGTCTGGTGCTTCACGATCCGGCCGTCCGGATGCACGTCGTCGTCGATGATCTGGTACTCGAAGCCCTTCGCGGCGTGGCGCGGCTCGATGGCGGTGGAGAGCGACTCCGCCACGTTGTACTTCACGCCGCTGTTCGCGCCGCGCGCGACCTTCCACTCCCAGCTCAGCTCGAAGTCGCCGTAGGTGGCGACGGTCATCAGGTCGCCGCCGCCGACGGGCTGCCCGTCCGCCTGCACGGCGACGCGGCCGCTCGGGATCTTGTGGATCGCGCCGTCCTCGACGCGCCAGTGCGCGGTGGGCACGGTGTCGCGCCCGAGGCCGCGCCAGCCGCGCAGCGTCGTCCCGTCGAACAGCAGCGTCCATCCCGCGGCCCGCTCGGCCGCCGTGAGCTGGTTCGGGGTGCTCGGGTCGGCGTCGAGCGTGGCGCGAGGCGTGGCGCAGGCGATGCCCGCGAGCAGCACCGTGGCAACGCAGGGCGTGAGGAGTGAGCGCACGGCGGGGCGGGAGGCGTGGGACGCATCGCGCGAGGCGTCGACAGCGCGATGATCGGTCCGCGGTCCCGCGCCGTCAAGCGCGCGCCGACGTCAGCGGTCGACCTGCGCCATCTGCTTCTCGCCGTAGCGGGGCCCCGCGATCTGCCCGGGCGCGAGCGCGGCATCGAGCGTCGCCAGCTCCTCGGCCGTGAGCCGCAGCTCGGCGGCGGCGACGTTCTCCTCCAGGCGCGCACGCCGCTTCGTGCCCGGGATCGGGACGATATCCTCGCCCTGGTGCAGCAGCCACGCGAGCGCGACCTGCGCCGCGGTCGCGCCCTTCCGCGCCGCGACGTCGCGCACCGCGCCGGCCGCGCGCACGTTGGCGTCGAAGTTCGCGCCCTGGTAGCGCGGGTCGCCGCGGCGGAAGTCGTTCTCCGGATACTCCTCCGCGCGCTTCACCTCGCCCGTGAGGAAGCCGCGGCCGAGCGGCGCGAACGGCACGAGGCCGATGCCCAGCTCGCGCAGCAGCGGGATGATCCGCGGCTCCAGGTTGCGCTCCCACAGCGAGTACTCGCTCTGCAGCGCGGTGATGGGATGCACCGCGTGCGCGCGGCGGATCGTCCGCTCGCCCGCCTCCGAGAGGCCGAGGAAGCGCACCTTCCCCTCGCGCACGAGGTCCGCCATCACGCCGACGACGTCCTCGATCGGCACGTTCGGATCGACGCGGTGCTGATACAGCAGGTCGATGCGGTCCGTGGCGAGGCGGCGCAGCGAGCCCTCGACGGCCGCGCGCACGTGCGCCGGCCGGCTGTCCACGCCCGCGATCGCGCCATTCTCGAAGGTGAAGCCGAACTTGGTCGCGACGGTCGCGCGGTCGCGCGCCCCGCTCCCCAGCTCGCGCAGCGCGCGCGCCAGCAGCTCCTCGTTCGCGTGGGGACCGTAGGCCTCCGCCGTGTCGAGGAAGGTGCATCCGAGCTCGATCGCGCGGTGGATGGTCGCGATCGACTCGCGCTCGTCGCGCTCCTCGGGCGTGCCGTAGGCGTGGCTCATCCCCATCAGGCCGAGGCCGAGCGCGGAGACGGTGAGGCCCTGCGTGCCGAGGGTGCGGGTGGGCAGCATGTCGACGATCGGTTCGGGACGGGACGTGCGACGCTCCGCAGGATAGCCGGGACGCGCGAAACCGCGCGAGCGACCCCAGCGTACGGCCACCGCCACGCTCGCCCCCCTCCCTCCGCCCGCGTGCCGATGCGAACCGGGTCCCCGCCCGACGCGCGCCCTCCCCGAGGCGTGCACCGCCTGCTCCTGCTCGTCGCCTCCCTGCTCGCGCTCTCCGGCTGCCACGCCGAGCACGCGGAGGCCAAGCGCCTCGACGCCGCGTGCGAGGGCGGCGAGATCAAGTCCTGCGGCCTGCTCGCGGAGCGCCTGCAGACCGGCCGCTACGTCCTCCGCGACGAGTCGCGCGCGGCGACGCTCTTCACGCGCGCCTGCGACGGCGGCCTGGGCGACGGCTGCGCCAGCCTCGGCGTGCTGCACCAGCGCGGCCGCGGCGTGAAGCGCGACTCCGTGCGCGCGGTGCGCCTCTTCCGGCAGGCGTGCGACCGCGACGGCCTCGATGGCTGCACGCGGCTGGGAATCCTGCACCGCACGGGCGACGGCGTGCCGCGCGACGTCGCGCAGGCGGGCGCGCTGTTCACCCGCGCGTGCGACGGCGGCAACCTGTCCGGCTGCGCGCAGCTCGGCGCGCTGCTGGCGGCCGGCGAGGGCATGACGCGCGACGACGCGAAGGCCGCGAGCCTGTTCCAGCGCGCGTGCGACGCGAAGGTCGCCCCGGGCTGCCTGGGCCTCGCGCGGCTGCACGCGAGCGGCGCGGGCGTGGCCCGCAACGACTCCCTCTCCCTCGCGCTCTACGACCGCGCGTGCGACGCGGAGGAGGCCACCGCCTGCTTCGAGCTCGCCGGCGTCTACGAGTCGGGCCGCGGCGCGCCGCAGAACTACCAGCGCGCCGCGCGCCTCTATCGCCAGGCCTGCGAGAGCCGTCACGGCGAGGCGTGCTACCGGCTCGCGGGGCTGTACCGCAACGGCGCGGGCGTCTACCGCGACTCGTCGGAAGCGGCGCGGCACACCAGCGAGGCGTGCACGCTCGGCTTCGACGCGGCGTGTCCCCCCAAGCCGAGGAAGAGCTGATGGCATCGGGCCAGCCGCTGCTCGTCGCCGAGCACCTGACGAAGCGCTATGGGAGCGTCGTCGCGCTCGACGACGTGAGCTTCACCATCGACGACGGCATCACCGGCATCCTGGGCGAGAACGGCGCCGGGAAGAGCACGTCGATGAAGATCTTCCTCGGCCTGCTGCGCCCGACCTCGGGGCGCGCGACCGTGCTCGGCGAGGAGGCGTCGACGGACGCGCGCGTGCGGGCGCGCATCGGCTACATGCCGGAGCACGACTGCCTGCCGAGCCAGGTCAGCGCCGCGGAGTTCCTGACGCACATGGCGCAGGTGAGCGGGCTGCCGCCGTCGGCGGCGCGCACGCGCGCGGCCGACACGCTGCGGCACGTGGGACTGTTCGAGGAGCGCTACCGTGCGATCGGCGGCTACTCCACCGGCATGAAGCAGCGGGTCAAGCTGTGCCAGGCGCTCGTGCACGATCCGGCGTTCGTCTTCCTCGACGAGCCCACCGCGGGCCTCGACCCGATGGGGCGCGAGGAGATGCTGACGCTGATCCGGAAGACGCACCGCGAGTTCGGGATCAGCGTGCTGCTGTCGTCGCACCTCATGGCCGACGTCGAGCGCACCTGCGACCGCATCCTCGTCATGCAGGGCGGCCACCTCGTGCACGCGGGCGAGGTCGGGCACTTCACGCGGGAGACGGAGACCGTGTTCATCGAGGTCGACACCAACCGGGAGCGGCTCGTCGCGGCGCTGGAGCGGCGCGGCGTGCGCATCACCGCGGACGGCGGCGGGTTCACCATCGAGGGGCCGGACGCGTCGGTCTACGACCACGTGCGCGACGCGCTGGTCGAGGCGGAGGCGCCGCTGCGCCGCATGGGGCCGCGCCGGCGCGCGCTGGCCGAGCTGTTCGAGCGGGTGCCCGCATGACCGGCACCGTCTTCGACATCGGCTACCGCAGCTACACCGGGCCGCGCGAGGGGCGCGGGCGGGCGCGGCGCGCGGTCTTCCACGACGGCGTGCGCATCGCGCTCGGCCTCGGCCGCGGGCCGCGGGCGCTGATCCTGCCGTGGTTCTTCATCGCGGTGCTGTGCGTGATCGCGCTGGTGATGGCGCTCATCGCCGGCGCGGCGGAGCGGATGGGCGGGCCGGGCGCGGCGCAGCAGCTCGACCTGCCGTCGCACAACGACTACTACGCGATCGCGTCGCTGATCCTGTTCGTGTTCGGCGCGGTCGTCGCGCCCGAGCTGCTCTGCCGCGACCGGCGGGAGGGCGTGATCCAGCTCTACCTCGTGCGGCCGCTCAGCGGCTCCGACTACATCGTCGCGCGGTGGGCGGCGTTCCTGGCGGTGATGGTGGCGGCCGCGTGGCTGCCGCAGGTCATCCTGCTGCTGGGGCTCGCGGCGGGCGACCCGAACCCGGGGCAGTACCTGCGGCAGCACTGGCTCGACATCCCGCGCTTCCTCGCGGCCGGCCTGGCGATGGCGGCGTACATCACGTCGCTGGCCATGCTGACCGCGTCGTTCACCACGCGGCGCGCGTACGCGGCGGTGTTCCTCGTGGGGCTGGTGGTGATCACCGCGCCCTTCACCGTGGGGCTCTCGCAGGAGATCGGCGGCACGGCCGGCCAGTGGATCTCGATGTTCACCCTCACCAACATCCCGGTGCACGTGAACGACATCCTGTTCCGCGAGATCAGCGAGCTCACGGAGGACGCGCCCGCGGGCCAGCTGCCGGAGTGGATCCGCGTGTCCTGGTACTTCGTGTGGACGCTCGTGCCGGCCGCCGCGCTGTGGTGGCGCTACCGGAGGCTGACGCCATGAGCGCCGTCGCCACCATGCCCGTGGACGCGCCGCGCGAGGTCGCCGGCCCGCGCGCGGACGCGCCGCCCGTCATCCGCGTCGACGGCGTCTCGCGCTGGTTCGGGAGCGTCGTCGCCGTCAGCGACGTGAGCTTCGACATCGGCCCCGGCATCACCGGGCTCCTCGGCCCCAACGGCGCCGGGAAGACGACGCTGCTCCGCATGATGACCGGCCTCGCCGCGACGTCCAGCGGGACCGTCACGATGTTCGGCCAGCCCGTGCGCGACAATCCCCCGCTCTACCGGCGCGTGGGCGTGATGTCCGAGCACGAGACCGTCTACGGCTTCATGCAGGGCCGCGAGTTCGTGCGCATGATGGGCCGCCTGCGGCACGTCGAGGATCTCGAGGCCGCCGTGGACCGCGCGATCGCGCTCGTCGACATGGCCGACGCGCAGCACCGCGCGATGGACACTTACTCGCGCGGCATGCGGCAGCGCATGCGGCTCGCCGGGACGCTCGTGCACGACCCGGACGTCCTGATCCTCGACGAGCCGCTCAACGGCGCCGACCCGCGGCAGCGGCTGCACTTCAAGCGGCTGCTCCAGCAGCTGGCCGCCGACGGGCGCACGATCGTGCTCTCGTCGCACATCCTCGAGGAGGTCGAGGAGCTGGCCGACACGGTGCTCCTCATTGTCAACGGGAAGCTCGCGGCGTCGGGCGGGTTCCGCGCCATCCGCGCGGCGCTCGACCAGCGGCCGTACCACGTGCGCGTGACCTGCGACGCGCCGCGCGCACTGGCGGCGGCAGCGGTCGGGCTGCCGTCGGTGGACGCCGTCAACCTCGATCCCGACGGCTCCGTCGTCATCCTGAGCCGCAACGTCAGCGACGTGCAGCTCGCGCTGCCGCGCCTCGCGCGCGGCGCCGGCATCCGGCTGCAGCGCGTGGAGCCGCTCGACGACTCGCTCGAGAGCGTGTTCGGCTACCTGGTGGAGGGCTGAGCGATGCGTGCCGTGTACCAGCTCACCCTCCGGCAGCTCGCCGGCCGCTGGCGCCTCCTCATCATGGCGGTGCTGGCGCTGATGCCGGTCGTCATCGCGACGCTGATGCTGGGCGACGCCCACGCGCCGTCGGTGAAGGAGTTCGAGACGGCGATCCTCAGCGCGATGCTCGCGGGCTCCATCGCGCCGCTGGTCGTGCTCGCGATCGCGGCGCCCGCCTTCGCGAACGAGATCGAGGACCGCACGCTGGCGAACCTCACGCTGTCCCCCATCCCGCGCTGGCAGATCGCGCTCCCCAAGCTGCTGGCGACGATCACGATCGCGGGCCCGTTCATCCTCGCCAGCGCGCTCGCCACGAGCTGGATCGCCTTCCTCGGCGACCCGCGCGCGGTGCTGGCCGTGACGACGTCCGCGGTCGTCGGCGTGGCGCTGTACGCGTCGGCGTTCGTGTGGCTCGGGCTCGTGAGCACGCAGGCGATCGGCATCGGCCTGCTCTACATCGTGCTCTGGGAGGGGCTCTTCTCGGGCTTCGTGTCGGGCGTGCGGCTGCTCAGCATCCGCCACCACGCGATCGCGCTGATGCACGGGCTGGACGCGCGCCGCTTCGCCGGCGGCGACCACCTGGGCCTCGCGCCCACGCTCGTGATCGCGACGCTGGTGTTCGGCGGCTTCCTGTTCCTGTCGGTGCGACGGCTGCGGCAGCTGGACGTGCCGTGACGCGGTGACGCGCGTGTGGTGCTGGCGCCTGCGCGCCGGACTCGAACGGCAAGAGCAGCAAGGATGAAAGTCCGAGAAGATCCGATGACGACGGATGGCTCCGCGTGGCGCGAGGCTGCTCGCACTCCACCGGAGCCATCCGTCGTTATCCGATCTCATCCGAACTTCATCCTTGCTGCCGTTGCAGTTCGGGTCCGACGCGCAGGGCTCCCGTGCCTATTGGGGAGGATATGGATGCTCCGGATGATGCGGATCATGCGGATCGCTCCTCCCCTGTGCAGGGAGCGTCGCCGCCACGCGGAGCGATCCGGAGCATCCGCTCGATCCGCAGCATCCGCGTCCCCTCCAAAGGCAAACGGGGCCAGCGCGTTGGACGCAAACGACGAGGGTAGACAGCATGAAGGTCGCGGAGCCGAAGCGCGCGTCCTCCGGCTATCTTGCGGCGCACGAACCAGACGCCGACTCCACCACGCCATGACGCCACAGCTCGAGCTCGGGATCGACACCTTCGGCGACGTCACGCGCGACGCCGACGGCCGTCCGCTGCCCCACGCGCAGGTCATCCGCAACCTCGTCGACGAGGCGGTGCTGGCCGACGAGGTCGGGATCGACTTCATCGGCGTCGGCGAGCATCACCGCGCGGACTTCGCGGTCTCGTCGCCCGAGATGGTGCTCGCCGCCATCGCCGGCCGCACGCAGCGCATCCGGCTCGGCTCCGCGGTCACGGTGCTCAGCTCCGACGATCCGGTGCGCGTCTTCCAGCGCTTCTCGACGCTCGACGCCGTGTCCAACGGGCGCGCGGAGGTGATCCTCGGACGCGGCTCGTTCACGGAGTCGTTCCCGCTGTTCGGCTTCCCGCTGGACCAGTACGAGGTGCTGTTCGAGGAGAAGCTGGCGCTGTACGCCGCGCTGCTGGAGGCCGACCGCACGGGTGAGCCGGCGTCGTGGCGCGGCAGCACGCGCGCGCCGCTCGCGGGACTGCGCGTCCACCCGCCCACCGAGCGCGGACGCCTCACGACGTGGATCGGCGTCGGCGGCAGCCCGCAGTCGGTCGTGCGCGCGGCGCACCACGGGCTGCCGCTCATGCTCGCGATCATCGGCGGCAATCCGCGCCGCTTCGCGCCGTACGTCGCGCTCTACCACCGCGAGCTCGCGCAGCGCGGCGTGACGCCGCTGCCGGTGGGCGTGCACTCGCCCGGCCACGTCGCGGAGACGGACGCGCGGGCGCGCGAGGAGCTGTGGCCCGCGTACCGCGAGATGCGCGACCGCATCGGCGGGGAGCGCGGGTGGGGCCCGACCAGCCGCGCGGAGTTCGAGCACGAGGCCGACGCGGGCTCGCTCTACGTCGGCTCGCCCGAGACCGTCGCGCACAGGATCGCGGCGACGGCGCGCGCGCTCGGCCTCGCGCGCTTCGATCTGAAGTACAGCTCGGGCCCCCTCGCGCACGAGGCGATGCTGCAGAGCATCGCGCTGTACGGGCGCGAGGTGATCCCGCGCGTGCGGGCGCTGCTCGCGGCAGCGCCCGCCGCCTGACGCGCGGCGCGACTACTCGTCGCGCAGCGCCTCCGTGGGCTGCACCGCGAGCCCGCGCCGCGCCGGCCCGAGCGTCGCCAGCAGGCCGACGGCGATCATGAGCACCGCGACGCCGGGCAGCAGCAGCACGCCCGCGCCCTCCATCACGCCGGTGCCGATCGCGCGGGCCACCACGACCGCCAGCCCGAGGCCCGCGGCCACGCCCACGCCCAGCTGCGTGCTCGCGCGCGCGAACACGCCCGCGAGGATGCGCCGCGGGTTGGCGCCGAGCGCGGCGCGGATGCCGATCTCGCGCCGCCGCCGCGTGACGGTGAACGACATCATCGCGTAGATGCCCGTCGCGGAGAGCAGCAGCACGCTGCCCGTCACCGCCACGACGCCGATCGCCAGGTAGAGCATCGAGCGCCGCTCGTGGTACTCGAAGTCGGAGGCCGCGGACACCTCCTCCAGCTGCAGGTTCGCGTCGACGGCCAGCGCGACCTGCCGCAGCCGTCCCCCGAACGCCGCCGGCGACGAGCCGCGCGTGCGCACCGCGACGTGCAGCGGCCCGGTCGCCTGGGCGACCGACATCGGGAAGTACATCGCCGGGTCCTCCTCCCCCCCGAGGCCGACCTCGAGCGAGAAGTCGGGGACGACGCCGACGACCTCGAGCCACGGGCCGGCCACCAGCTCGCCCTCCGCACCGCCCTCCTTCGGCGTCAGCACCCGCACGCGCCGGCCGAGGACCGGACCGCCCGCGAGCCGGCGGTCGGCGAACACCTGGTCGACGACGACCGCCGTCGCCCCCTCGTGCGCGTCGGCCTCGGTGAACGTGCGCCCGGCCACCGTCGGCACGCCGTACACGCCGAAGAAGTTCGCGCCGACGTTGCTGGTGCGGACCCACGGATCGTTCGCCCCTCCCGGACCCTCTGCCCCATCCGACATACGAGGGGCGCCCTCGACCTCGATGCGCGCCTGGTTCTCGCGGCCCGGGATGTTGGTCGTGAACGTCACGCCGGCCACCGCGGGCTCGGCCTCCAGCCGGCGGAGCAGCTCCGCGGTGCGGTCGCGGAAGCGCGGCAGGATGGCGACCGCGCTCGTGTCGCCGCCCGGGACCGGCAGCGTCGCGTCCCGGTCCATGAACACGCGCGCGCCCAGCAGCGCGGCCGCGTCGTACCCGGGCTCCGTGGCGCCCTTCCGCACCGAGTCGCCGGCGATGCCGATGGCCGACGGGAGCACCGCGACGGCGATCGCGACCTGCACGACGATGAGCGCGGTCCACAGGCGCCCGAGCTGCTGCGAGGCGCCGCGCGTCGTGAGCTGCTGCAGGCCGGTCTGCGCGCGGCGGCCCGTGACCTTGAGCGCGGGAATGACGCCCACGATCATGCCGGCCAGGATCGCCAGCCCCGCGGCGTACGCGATCAGCCCCGGCGTGAGGCTGAGGTCGAACCAGAAGGGCACCGTCACGTCCGAGCCGGGGCCGCCGTGCAGGCGGCTCAGCTGGCGGAACGCCGCGGCCGTGATCGACAGCCCGATCACCGCCGCGATCGACGAGAGCACGAACGCCTCGACGAACAGCTGCGTGATGATCCGCCGGCGGCTGGCGCCGAGGGCGCTGCGCATCGCGATCTCGCTGGTGCGCGTCGCGACGCGGGCGTACACGAGGATCGCGACGTTCGCCGCCACGAGCACCAGCAGCAGCGCGACGGACGCCTGCAGCGTGCGCGCCGCCATCACGGCGCTGGGATCGCTGATCCCCATCAGCGGGAACGTGTACGGCATCACCTGCGGCCGCAGGTGCTGGTGCGTCGCGGGGAAGGTCGTGGCCATGCGCGCGCCGACGACCGACAGCTCCGCCTGCGCCTCGTCGAGCGTCGCGCCGGCGGCCAGGCGGCCGAAGACGAAGACGTTCCCACCGCCGCCGGTCTCCACGTCCGCCACGCGCTGCTGCAGCGGGACCCAGTACTTGTGCGCGAACGGGAAGCCGAACCCCGCCGGCATCACGCCGACGACGGTGTGCACCTCGTTCCCCAGGCGCACGGGCCGGCCGACGATCGCGGGGTCTGCGTCGAACACGCGCCGCCACTCGTCCTCGCCGATCACCACCACCGGGGCCGCGCCCTCGCGCTCGTCCGCCTCGAGCAGCGTGCGGCCCATCAGCGGCGCGGTGCGCGTGAGGCCGAAGCCCGACGCCGTCATGCGCGCCAGCTTGACGCGCTCGACGCCCTGGCCGGGGAGCACGAGGTTGCGCCCCGCGGACGCGAACGCGCCGATCTCGCGCACGGTGCGCAGCTGCGTGCGCCACGCCGCGAGGTCGCGCAGCGTCTGCCGCTCGTCGCCCGGGTTGGCCACGTCCGCGTTCTGGATCGCGACGATGCGGTCGCCCTCGGGCAGTGGCAGCGTCGGGTCCATGAAGGCGTTGATCGCGCCGACGTAGCCCGCGCCGACCGCGATCGCCACCGACATGCCGATCACGGAGACGATCGAGAGGCCGGGATACTTCTTCAGCATGCGCGCGCCGAGCTTCACGTCGAGCCACGAGACGCGTAGCGAGTCGAACGGGGCGAGCCCGCGCGCGGCGCGCGCGTCCTCCTGGTGGTTGGCGATGCGCCCGAACTCGACGCGGGCGCGGCGCGCGGCCTCCGCGGGCGCGACGCCCGACCGCACGAGGTCCGCCGTGCGCAGCTCCAGGTGGTGCCCGAACTCCTCGGCCATCTCGGCCTCGAAGTCGCGGCGGCGGCGCAGGCCGCTCCAGAGCGAGCGGGTGCGCGCCATGATCGAATGCAGCATCAGACCTCCTGCGGCGTGACGGCCAGCGCGCGCGCCATCGCCTGGGCGAGGTGCTGCCAGCTCGCGGTCTCCTCCCCCAGGCGCCGGCGGCCGGCGACGGTGAGGTGGTAGTACTTGGCGCGCCGGTTGTTGTCCGACGTGCCCCACTCGCTGTCGATCAGCCCCTGGTGCTCCAGCCGGTAGAGCGCGGGGTAGAGCGCCCCCTGCTGGATCTGCAGGGCGCCGCCGGAGATCTGCTCGATGCGCAGCAGCACGCCGTAGCCGTGCAGGCGGCCGAGCGAGACGGCCTTGAGGATGAGCAGGTCGAGCGTCCCGGGCAGGACCGCCGCATGGTCGGCCATCGTGTTCTCCTAGATCGGTTAGGAGACACGATGGGGCCGCTCTCCTAACCTGTCAAGGAGAGCGGCCCCCGCCGATCGGTGGGACCGGACGTGGCCCGCCTCAGCGCACCTCCACCCACCCGTACATGTTCGTCGGGACGAAGTGGAAGACGAGCGTGCAGATCACGAGGTAGCGCCCCGGCCGATCGAACGTCGCCGCGTCGGGCGTCCACGTCATCCGCTCGAACGAGATCGGACTGAGCGCGAGACGGTTCGCCGGGTCGTCGATCAGGACGTCCGGAAACGTCCCCCACGGCGTCTCCGCGTCGGCCAGATGCTCGGCGTCCACCCGGATGTCGGCTGGCCGCGTGCCCGGCGCGTACACGGCGATCTGGTGGACCGGGAAGGACTCGAACGCGACCGTCTGCCCGCGCGCGATGACGACGGTGCCGGGAAAGACCCGGTCCACCGCGTGCCCGGCCTGCGTGTGCGGCATCGCGCTCGGCGACATCTGCGCGAAGGCGTTCATGTCCGGGCGGCCGAAGCGCATCGTCGCGCCCACCAGCGGCAGCGCGGCGGAGGCGCTGCGAGCGGGCGTGGCGGACGGCGCGGGCGCGGTCGGCGCGTCGGCGGGAGCGGCGCAGCCGACGACCGCGGCGAGGAGGACGAGGGTGGCGGAGCGGCGGATGCTGTAGGGATGCATGGGTCGTGAAGTCGTGGGAGAAGAAGGAGATGAAGGAGCGGCGTGGCTCGGTCAGGCGGCGACGGTCTGGCTCGCGACCGCATCCGCGGCCGGCGCGCGCCGCGACGCGACGCCACGAACCAGCGCGACGCTGACGGCGATCCACCAGAGGAACGAGCCCAGCCAGCCGATCCCGCCCCCGACGTTGTGCAGCAGGTCGCCGCCGAAGACGACCCACGCGCCCGTCGCCGCCATCTCGAGCCCGATCGCGACGCCGAGCCACGCCAGCCAGCGCGCCCCCACCTGCGCCTCGCGCAGGGTGAGCCCGGCCGCCACGCTGAACAGGCCGAGCGGGATCACCGAGAGGTGGGCGAGCATGTGGCCGAACTCATCGAGCGCGCGCGGGATCGCCGCGTCCGTCGCGTGATGCCCGACCGCCGCGGTCGCCGCCGCACCGGCCTGGGCCGCGACCAGCATCCCCACGGCGGTCACGGCCATCAGCAGCGTCACGGTCGGCAGGACCCCGGGCTCTCCGCCGGCCGCGCGCGTGGCCCGCTCGGCGCGCCGCGCCACGACGGCGGCGAACACCAGCACCGCCATCGCGCCCAGCATCCAGACGAACACGCCCCGCATGGTGCCGTCGTAGTAGGTGCGGAAGTGCGCCAGCAGCGCCGCGTCGGTGCCGCCGTGCGACGGCGGACCGGGGGCGAAGGCGCCGGACATGAAGATCAGCACGCTCGCCAGCGCGCCGCTGGCGCCGGCCCAGCGCTCGACGCGGCCGACGGTGGGCGGGGTGGCGGGCAGGTAGACGGTCGGGGACATGGATGTCTCGAGGCTCGGGGTGGTCTGACTGGCTCGGCCGTGGCGCCGTAGATTCGGACGTTCGGACGCCTCGGCCGATCGGCGGCGGAGGTGGCGGAACGATCCGCGGCGGGCGTCACGGCGCCATCACCAGCACCGTCAACTCGCTGACGTGCCGACAGTTGACGCTCCTCCCCCGCACCGCCTCCGGACCCTCGGCGCCCTCGAGCTGACGGCCCCCGACGGCTCGGTCGTGTCGGCGCACCGGCGCGAGCTGCTCCTGCTGGCCTACCTCGCGGGGCACCCTCGCCGCGCCGACACGCGGGTCGCGATGGCGACCCTGCTCTGGGAGGACCGCGACGACGCCCGCGCCCGCGGGTCGCTGCGGCAGGCGCTCTTCCGCCTCCGGCGCACGCTGCCCGACGTCCTGCTCCTCGACGGCGAGACGGTGGCCCTGGCCCCGGATCGCCTCGTGACCGACGCGGGCGAGCTGCTACGCCTCGCCGCCGCGGACCGCCTCGACGACGCGATCGCCCGCTGGACCGGCGACTTCCTGGGCAACGACGAGCCCGCCGAAGGCTCCGCCCTCCGCGAGTGGGCGGACGCGGAGCGGGAGCGCCTGCGCGTCGCCTACCGTCGCGTGCTCGACCGCCGGGTCGTGCAGGCGGAGTCGGCCGGCGACTGGCCGGCGGCGGTCGCGGCGGCGGAGCGGCTGGCCGCCCTCGACCCGCTCGACCCGGGCGCCGGCGGGCGGCTGGCCACGGCGCGGCGGCGGGCCGGCGACCCGGCGGGGGCGCTCGCCGGCCTCGACGCGCTGGCGGCGCGGCGGCGCGCGGAGCTCGACGCGGGGCTGCCACCGCGCCTCACGGCGCTCGTCGAGGAGCTGCGCACCGAGCTGGCCGACCGCTCGGCTCGCTCGGCACGTGCGGAGCTCCGCCAGGCCCCCGACGGTGCGGACGACGCCGCGCGGGCACGGCTGCTGGCGGCCTGGCGGCACGTGGCGGAGGGTGCGGACCCGGTCCTCGTGACGGCCGTGGCGGGCGCCGGCCGCACCCGACTGCTGGAGGAGCTGCAGGCGACCGCCGCCGCCGACGGCGCGATCGTGCTCGCCGCCCGCGGCTACGCCGCCGACCGCGACGTGCCCTGGGCGACGGCGCGCCCGCTCCTCGCGCCGCTGGCCGACGCGCCCGGGCTTGCGGGGCTCGCGCCGGCGGCGCTCGCGCGGCTGGCGATCGTCATCCCCGCGCTGCGCGACGCCTTCCCCGCCCTGCCCGCCGTCACGTCCGACGACTGGGGCGTGCTGGACGCCGCGCGCGCCGCGATCGAGGAGGTGGCGACCGAGGTGCCGGTGCTGGTGGCGGTCGACGACCTGCCGCGCGCCGACGCGATGACGCGCCAGCTGGTGCTCGCGCTCGCGCGACGGCTCCCGATCGCGGGGCTCTGCGTCGTGACCACCGCGCGCGACGACGAGCTCGCGCCCATGCCCGAGCGCGCGGCGCTGCTGGACCTCACATCGCTGCACCGGGTCGCGCTGCCGCCGCGAGCGTCGATCGAGTCGAGCGCGATCGATGCGCCACCTTCGGCCGCGCACGCGCCGTGGTGGCGCCGGCGCGCCATCGCGCTCGCCGCCGCGCTGGGGATCGCCACGATCGGCGCCGGCGTCGCGGTGCGCGCCGCGCGCGATCCCGATGCGGCGCTCGACGCGTCGCTCGTCGCTGTCGCGCCCTTCGACGTCGCGGACGCCGACCTCACGCTCTGGCGCCACGGCATGGTGGACGTGCTCGCGCGCCGCCTGGACGGCGCGGGCGCGCTGCGCACGGTGCCGCCCACCACCGTCATCCGCGGCTTCGAGGGGCGCGGCGATCCCGCCGGCGCCGCGGCGCTCGGCGCACGCACGGGCGCGGGCCTCGTGGTGTACGGCGGCATCGTGCACGCTGGTCGCGACTCGGTGCGCCTCGAGGCGCGCCTGTTCGACGTGCGACGCGGCACCGTCGTGGGCGAGGTGCGCGTGCACGACGCGCTCGCCGCGATGGACCGCGCGATCGACGCGCTGGGCATCGGGCTGCTGCGCGAGCTGGCGCGCGACCGCCCCATGGGTGCGGTGCGCACCGCGGGGATCAGCGCCGCGTCGCTCCCGGCGCTGCGCGCGTTCCTGGCGGCCGAGCAGCACTATCGCGGCGGCGAGTTCCAGCGCGCGAGCGCCGCGGCCGAGCAGGCCGTCGCGCTCGACAGCGGCTTCGCGCTCGCGTGGCACCGCCTCGGCAGCATCGTGTTCTACGAGGACGTCGAGACCGGTGCGCGGCACTTCCTGCGCGCAGCGGAAGCGCGTGTGGCGACCCCCTTGTCGCCGCGCGACAGCACCGTGATCGCGCTCGACTCGCTGCGCGGCGCAGCGCTGCTCGCGGGCGCGCGGCGCACCGACCGCGTGCCGCCGCTGGAGCTGGCCGCGCCGTACATGGAGCGCCTGCGCCACGCCCTGCTGCGCTTCCCCGAGGACCCCGAGTTGCGGCTCGCGCACGCCGAGGCGCTCGTGCGCCTGGGCGCGGCCGTGCGCAGCACGCGGGACGAGCAGCACGCCGCGTACGAGCGCGCGATCGCGCTCGACTCGGCGTTCTTCCCCGTGTACGTCGAGGCGGTCGGCATCGCGCTCGCCACGCACCACCCCGAGCGCGCGCGTCACCACCTGGCGACGATGCTGCGCCTCGCGCGCCAGCCGCAGAACGTCGCCGGCGTCGCCACGCTGGCGGCCGTCGTGCGCGCGGACGGCACGGCGGACACGCTCGCCCTCGCGCGCTTCCTCTCCACCGCGTCGCTCGGCGACCTCGCGATGGCGTTCGTGCTCCTGGCCAACTGGCCCGACGCGGCGGCCGTGCCCGTGCGCATCCTGCGGCAGGGCGAGATCGTCGCGCGCCGCGAGCGCCCCGAGGTGTGGACGCGCGACGTGGAGCCGATGCTGCGCGCGCAGCTGGACCATCGCGGCCGCCTCGCGGAGCGCCGCGCCCTCGGAGGCGAGGCCATCGCACCGGCGGCGCTGGTGCGCGACGCGATCCTCGGCGCCGTTCCGCAAGCCGTCGGCGACAGCGCGGCCGCCGCGTGGCTCGCGGGCGACGCGCCGTGGAGCGATCCGCAGCCGCTCGTGTGGCTGGCCGAGCGTGCGGACACGCTCGCGCTGCGCCGCTTCCTCGCGCGCGCCGAGCGCACGCCGAGCGCGCGGATCGCACGCGCGTACGTCGCCCTCGCGCGGCGCGACACGGCGGGCGCGCTGGCGCAGCTGCGCACGCTGGACTGGCGCGACTGCCCCACGCGCTGCGTCGCGAACGACGTGCTGCGCGCGCGGCTGCTGCTGGCTACCGGCGCGGTGGCGGAAGCGCGCACGCTCGTCGCCGGCGGCAGCCCCGCCGCGTGGCAGCAGCCGCCGAGCGCGTACGACGTGCTGTGGATGCTGACGCGCGCGCGGGTGGCGGAGCGCGTGGGCGATCGCGCGCGCGCGGCGGCGGACTATCGGAGCGTGGTCGGGCTGTGGGCGACCGCTGATGCGCCGCTGCAGCCGCTGGTGGCGGAGGCGCGGGCGGGGCTGCGACGTGCGACCGCGCAGCGGAACTAGCGCACGGCCGTGTGCGCGGCACTGGACGCACGCGCGGCGGCGGTCCACACTGCGAGCATGACTCCTCTCGTCCGACCGGCGACGCTCGACGACGCCCCCGCGCTGAGCCGGCTCGCGGCCAGCACCTTCCGCGAGACCTTCGCGCACGAGAACACGCCCGAGGACATGGCGCGCTACGTCGCGGAGGCGTTCACGCCCGAGCGGCAGGCGGCCGAGCTCACCGATCCCGCCGGCACCGTGCTCGTCGCGGAGTCGAGCGCAGACATGGGCGCGGCCGGCGCGGAGCTGGTGGGCTACGTGCACCTCGTGGCGGGACCCGCGCCCGCCGCGGTGCAGGGACCGGCGCCGCTGGAGCTCAAGCGCCTCTACGTCGCCCGCGCGTGGCACGGGCAGGGCGTGGCGCAGGCGCTCATGGACGCGGCCCTCGACGCGGCGCGTGCGCGCGGCGCGCGGTCGCTCTGGCTCGGCGTGTGGGAGCGGAACCCGCGCGCGGTCGCCTTCTACGCCAAGTACGGCTTCGCGCGCGTGGGCGAGCACACGTTCCGGCTGGGCGACGACGCGCAGACCGACTGGCTGCTGGCCCGGCCCCTCGACTGATCCGCCGCGCCGTTTCCGCGCGATGTCGATCCGCGGGCCGCTCGCTCGACGTCCCTGTGAAGCCCGTTCGCGAGGGCTCGCCCACACCCGCCACAGGAGACGCCACGATGACCACGCCGACGACCTTTGCCAACGCGGCCCGACCGGCCGGGATCGCCCACCGTGAGGCCGGTGCAGCCGCTGCCGCGGCGAGCAGCCGGGCGGTGCTCGCGGGCCGCATCCTCAGCGGGCTCGCGCTCGCGTTCCTCCTCGTCGACAGCGTCATGAAGGTCGCGCGGCTCGCGCCCGCCGTCGAAGGCACCGTGAGCCTCGGCTATCCGGCGTCGGCGATCCTCGGCATCGGGCTCCTGCAGCTCGCCTGCGTCCTGCTCTACGCGGTCCCGCGCACGGCCGTCCTCGGCGCGCTGCTGCTCACGGCGTACCTGGGCGGCGCGGTCGCGACGCACGTCCGCATCGCGAGCCCGCTCGTCACGCACGTCCTCTTCCCGGTGTACGTGGCGGCGCTGCTGTGGGGCGGGCTGTACCTGCGCGAGCCCCGGCTCCGCGCGCTCCTCCCCTTCCGCCGCTGAGCATGCGCTACCTCTGCCTGATCTTCCTCGACGAGCAGACGATGCGCGCGCTCCCGCCCGACGAGATGCACGCGCTGAACGTCGGGCACCTGCGGCTGAACGACGAGCTGCGGGCGAGCGGCCATCTCGTCGAGGCGGAGGCGCTGGAGCCGGCCGCGACCGCCGTCACGGTGCGGCCGCGCCGCGAGCGCGTGGTGGTCACCGACGGCCCGTTCACCGAGAGCAAGGAGCTCGTCGCGGGCTTCTACCTCATCGAGGCCGCGGACCTCGACGAGGCGATCGCGATCGCGGCGCGCTTTCCGGGCGCGCAGCACGGCGCCGTCGAGATCCGGCGCGTGATGCCGCTGCCCGTGTAGCGAACGGCGCGACTACCGGATGGCGTCGCGCTCGGTCTCGTACGCGCGCGTGGCCGAACGGTGCCACTCCAGCTCGGACGCCGTGACGGGGCGCAGCGTGAGGTCGAACGCGAGCCAGAGCAGCTTCGCGAACGGGAAGAACGCGAACAGCTCGACGAGCACGAGCAGCGGCAGCCCGTTCTCCAGCAGGTCCCACGGCGTCGCGCGTGTCACGAGCAGCGTGACCACGAGGACGGCGTAGGAGAACAGGCCGATCAGCGTGAAGAGGATGAACGCGAAGCCCATCACGGTGTCGTGCTCGCCGCGCTGCAGCCGCAGCCCGCACGTGCCGCACTTCAGGCGCAGCTTCATCCAGTGCTCCAGCACCGGTCCGTGGCCGCAGTTCGGGCAGCGCAGCAGGAACGCGCGCCCGAACAGGCGCAGGGTGCGGCCGAGCGTGGGGAGCTCCATCCCCGTCTCGGAATCCATCTCGGGGCCGTGCGTCATCGTCGACTCCAGGGTGTGGGCCGGCGGCGAGAATTCGCATGCGCCGGCACCCTGGAGAAAGCTAACAGCGTCGGTGCGGATCGGACGCGGCTATCGCGCGCCGTCCGTGCGCACGAAGGCGACGCCCCGCGCGCGCGGATGGCTGATCTCGAACCCGGCCACGCGCCCGCCGCGGCGCGTGAACCGGATCGTGTACTGCCCGCTCACGAACGCGTCGCGGAAGACGGCCCGCGCGACGAGCCCGGGCGTCGCGCCCGTGCGCAGCACGAGCGTCGAGTCGTGCACCTCCACGCGATAGGTCGCGTCCAGCTCGCGGCTCGCGTACGCGCCGGCGTACGTCGCCAGCGCGGCCCGGTCGAGCACCGGCGCCACGGGCGCCTGCCAGACGAACGTGTCGACGCGCCGCCCCGGTGCGAACCAGCGCACCCGGAAGCCGGGGTGCGCGCCGTCGCCGAACGCGAGCTCCAGCGGCACGCCGACGATGCGCGCGCGCCGCGCGTCCAGCGCCTCGATGCGCTCGCCGCCGTCGCGCCGGTTGTACAGCACGCCGTCGCGCGCGGTGAACTCGACCACCTGCCGCGTCCCGGGATCGAGGTACACGCCGGCCCACGCGAGCGTCCGCGTCTGGTCGGGCGCCACGGCGGCGGTCGCCGCGGGCGGTGGCGACGGCGTGGGGCGCGGGCCAAGCGCGAGGTCGGCCACCGCGTGCCCCAATCCGACCGGGTCGAGCGCGGCGGCGTTGCAGAGGAGCGCGACGGTCAGCGCGGGCTCCATCCATCGCCCCAGATACGCACGGAACCCGGGGTCGCGCCCCTCGTGCTCGGCCACCGTCAGCCCGCGGTCGCGCGCGAGCGCGAGCCCCAGGCCGTAGGCGAGCGTGTCGCCGTTCGCGAGCACGCCGGGCGCGTGCATCCGTCGCACGAGCGCCGCATCGTCCGGCGCCGGGTGGTCGAGGTGCGCGCCCCAGCGCAGCAGGTCGCCGACCGTCGTCTCGAGGTTCGTCGAGCCGACGACGTCGAAGTTCGGGACGCTGGTGCGCCAGCCGGCGCCGCGGCGCGCGTAGCCCACCGCGCGGCCGGGGACGAGCGTCGCGACGTCGTCGCGCAGCCGCGTGTGTGACATGCCGAGCGGCGCGAGGATGCGCGACGTCACGAAGGATGCGAACGGCTGCCCGCTGACGCGCGCCACGACGTGCGCGGCGAGCAGGTAGCCGGTGTTCACGTACTGGTGCTCCGTGCCCGGCGCGAAGTCGACCGTCCGCTGCCGCGCGATCATCGCCATCGCGTCCGCGTCGGTGATGCGGTCCTCCTCGAACCGGCCGCGCGCGAGGATCAGCAGCTCGAAGAAGTCGCGCAGCCCGCTGGTGTGCGTGAGCAGGTGGCGGATGGTGATGCGGTGCCCGTAGTCCGGCAGCTCGGGGACGTGGCGCCGCACGTCGTCGTCGAGCGAGAGCTTCCCGTCGCGCTCCAGCAGCAGGACCGCGTACGCCGTCACCGACTTCGCGAGGGAGGCGGCGTGGACCACCGTGGCCGGCGTCATCGGCGCCGCCGACTCCAGGTCGGCCATCCCGTAGCCGCGCTCCAGCACGACGCGGCCGCGGTGGCCGACGCCCACCGCGCATCCCGGCCGGTCCGTCCCGCGCCACCGGTCGAACAGGCTGTCGACGCGCGCGGCGAAGTCGGGCCGGTGGACCGGGAGCGCGTCCGCCGTATCGGCCGGCGCGGTCCGGGCCTGCGCCGCCCCCGCGGCCGGCAGGGCGACCGCCAGAGCGATCGCCAGGGGGAGCGCGAGGGTGCGCGGCCGTGTGGCGAGGAGCGTGCGGGGTGCCATGTGCCGTCGGACAGCGGGGCCCCGGCCCGGGTTTGTGCCCGGTGCCTTTACGATCATGACACCCGTGTCACATAATTGGCCCATGCAACTTCGCCGTGGCCCCAGCCAGCTGCCCGCGCTCGCGTTGCTCGCGCTGCTGGCGGGCGCCGAGCCGCCCCGGCGCGAGACGATCGACATCGGCGTCGAGGACGCGGCGGCGCCCTGGTCCCAGGCGGACGGGACCGGCTACGCCAACGACGTCGCCCGCGCCGCGTTCGCCGCGGTCGGCGTCGACCTCCGCATGCACGTGCTCCCCTACGCGCGCTGCAAGCAGCACGTGGTGCGCGGCGAGCTGATCGCCTGCGTCAGCATGTCGCCGGCACCGGAGCTGGACGGCGTCGTGCGCTTCTCGGCGAAGCCGCTCTTCGTGTTCGCGTGCGACTTCTTCGAGAACCCCGCCCGCCCCCTCCCCCCGCGCATCGCCGACTTCCGGCCCGGCACGCGCGTCGGCACGGTCCTCGGCTACGAGTATCCGCTCGAGATGATGGAGGCCCTGCGGCGCAGCGGCGCGGTGCTCGAGGCCACGCCGATGGAGGAGCTGAACCTCCGCAAGCTGGCCGTCGGCCGGCTCGACGCGGCGATCGTGAACCGCGACGCGGTGAAGTCGCCCGACTGGGTCGCGGCGCGGGCCGGCGTCACCGGCAAGGTGCGCTCGGTCTTCCGGACGGGCGGGATGCCGGCCTACGTCGGCTTCAGCCTCGTGCACCGCGGCGGCGCCGCGCTCGCCGCGCGCTTCGACGCGGGGCACGCCCGCATCATCGCCAGCGGGGAGCGCGACCGCATCCAGCGCCGCTGGATCGCGCGCAACGCCTCGGCCGGCGCCACGCGCGCCGCGACGCGCGCCACGACGCGATGAGGTCCATCTCTCGCCGACTGCTGGTCGGGCTGACGGCGGCCGTCGGGATGAGCGCCGCGCTCACGGTCGCCCTGCTCGCCGCCTACGGGATGCGGAGCGCGCGCACCGACCTCCAGACGCAGCTCGAGTCGTCGGTGAGCGCCTTCGCGCGCATCATCGAGCCGGCGCTCTGGGACATGGACTTCGACCGCGCCGAGCGCCTCGCCGAGGCGTTCGGGCGCGATCCGCGCATCGCGAGCCTCACGGTGCGCGAGCGCAGCACGGGCACGACGCACGCCTTCGTGCCGCTCCGCACCGCGGACACGGTGGTGCGCGCGATGGAGGTGCGGCGCGGCGATCAGATCATCGGCGAGGTGCGCGTCGCGTTCGACCGCGGCTACTACCGGAGCCAGGTCCAGCGCCAGGTCGTCAACGCCGCCGTCGTCTCGCTGATCGCGCTCGTGGCCACGCTGATCGGGCTGCGCATGCTCTTCCGGCGGCTGTTCCAGCGCCCGCTCTACGACCTCTCCGGCGTCGTGCGCGGCTACGCGGAGGGGCGCCACCCGCCGTTCGCGAGCGCGGTCCCGTACCGCGAGTTCGCGGAGCTCGGGCGCGTGCTCGACTCCATGAGCGCGCAGATCCGCGAGCAGCTCGCCGCCCTCGGCGCCGCGAACCGCGAGCTGGCCGCGCGCAACCGCTTCCTCGCGATGACGACCGCGGACGTGGAGCCGAACGAGCTCGTCGCCGAGGCCGGCCGCGAGCTGCGCGACCTGTTCGGCGCGACCCGGGTGCGCGCCGAGGTGGCGCCGGCGGCGGCCCTCGCACGCGGCGACGGCGCGGACGACGGCGCGGACGATGGTGCGGACGACCACGCCGCCGCCGTCGCGGTGCCGATCGTCCTCAACGCGCAGCCGGTCGGCCGCATCGCCCTCGCCCGCGAGCGCGAGCGCCCGTTCACGCCCGCGGAGCTGAACCTCGTGAACGCCGTGGCAGCGCAGCTGGCGTCGGCGATCTCGCGCAACCGTGCGCGCGCGGCCGAGCGCCTGCTGCGGGCCGCGATCGAGCAGCTGCCCGAGAGCGTCATCATCTGCGACCGCCAGCTGCGGATCGTCTACGTGAACCCGGGCTTCACCGCGACCACGGGCTACACGGCCGAGGAGGCGATGGGGCGGAACCCGCGGGCGCTCAAGCGCGTGAGCGAGCCGGACGCCTCGGGCACCGCGATGCTGGCGGCCATCGCGGCGGGCGAGCCGTGGGTGGGGCGCCTCACGAACGCGAAGAAGACCGGCGAGGTGTACTTCGAGCACGTGGTGATCACGCCCGTGCGCGACGAGCGCGGCGAGATCACGAACTTCGTCGCGATCGGCCGCGACATCACGGCGGAGATGCAGCGCGACGAGCAGTACCGGCACGCGCAGCGGATGGAGGCCGTCGGCCAGCTCGCCGGCGGGGTCGCGCACGACTTCAACAACATGCTCGGCGCGGTGATGCTGCAGCTGGAGCTGCTCGGGCTGGAGGACGACCAGCCGCCGGCGTTCCACGCGGCGCTGCAGGAGATGCGCGAGCCGCTGGAGCGCGCGGCGAACCTCACGCGCCAGCTGCTCGCGTTCAGCCGCCGGCAGGCGATGCGGCTGGAGGTGCACGACCTCAACACGATCGTCGCCGAGATGCTGCGCATCCTCTCGCGCGTGCTCGGCGAGCGGATCGAGATCGACTTCGCGCCCGCGCCCGAGCCGGTGCCGCTGGAAGGCGACGCGGGGATGATCGAGCAGGTGATCGTCAACCTGTGCGTGAACGCCCGCGACGCCATGCCCGCGGGTGGGCGCCTCGGCATCGCCACGCGCCTGATCGTCGGTGACGACGACGCCGAGCATCCGGGCGCCTGGGCATGCCTGGAAGTGCGTGACAGCGGCGTCGGCATGACGGCCGAGGTGCAGTCGCGCATCTTCGAGCCGTTCTTCACGACGAAGGACGTCGGACAGGGCACGGGGCTCGGCCTCGCGACGACGCACGGCATCGTGGCGCAGCACGGCGGCTGGATCGACGTCGAGAGCGTCGTGGGCGAGGGCTCGACGTTCCGCGTCTACCTCCCCGCGCGCCCCGACGCGACGCCCGCGGTGCCGCTCGCGCGCGGGCTCGACGTCGGCCGCGGCGATGCGACGGTGCTGCTCGTGGAGGACGAGCCGCTGGTGCGCCAGATGGTGTCGTACTCGCTGCAGCGGCTGGGGCACCGCGTGCTGGAGGAGACCAACGGCCCCGACGCGCTGCGCCGGTGGGCCGAGCACGGCGACGCCATCGACCTCGTGATCACCGACATGGTGATGCCGGGCGGGATCAGCGGCGTGCAGCTCGTGGAGCGCATCCGCGAGACCGCGCCCGACGTGCGCGCGATCGTGATGAGCGGTTACAGCCGGCACCTCGCGTCCGACGTGCTGCCGCCGGGCATCCGGTTCCTGCCGAAGCCGTTCTCGCTCGCGGTCCTCAGCGACGCGATCGACCAGGCGCTCGGCCGCGGCGCGCCGCAGCGGTAGTCGCGCGCCGGTTCGCGCTCAGGCGCGCGGCAGCACGAGCGTGAAGGTGCTGCCGATGCCGGGCGCGCTCTCGGCCACGAGGTCGCCGCCCATCCCGCGCGCCAGCTCGCGGCTGATCGGCATCCCGAGCCCGGTGCCGCGGTGCTGCCGTGAGAGCGCGCTGTCGAACTGCACGTACGGCTCGAAGACGAGCTGCAGCTGGTCGGGCGACATGCCGATGCCCGTGTCGGCGATGGTGATCGCGCCGGTCGTCGGGGTCGGCGCCGCCGTCGTCACGGTGATGCGCCCGCCCTCGGGCGTGAACTTGGCCGCGTTCGAGAGCACGTTGGCGAGGATCTGCACGAGCTTCTCGCGGTCGGCGCGGAAGACGAGCTCGGGCTCGCCCTCGTCGCAGACGTAGGCGATCCGCCGCGCCGACCGCTGCGGCGCGGTGAGCGCGTCCACCGCCTCCAGCACGTCGTGGGCGCGCACGTCGCCCAGGCGGTACGTCACCTTCCCCGCCTCCAGCTTCGCGTGCGTCAGCACCGCCTCGATGAGGCCGAGGAGGTGCTGCTGCCCGCGCGTGATGCGGAGGAGGTAGTCGCGCTGCCCCTCCGACGCCGGCGTCGGGATGTCCTCGAGCATGAGCTGCGCGTAGCCCGCGATCGCGTTGAGCGGCGTGCGCAGCTCGTGGCTCATCATCGCCAGGAAGTCGGCCTTCGACTGGTTGGCCTGGCGCGCGTCGGCCAGCGCCGCGTCGAGCGCGGCCTCGAGGCGCTTGTACTCCTCGATGTCGGTGTTGCAGCCGAACCACTGGAGCACCCGCCCGTCGTCCGCGCACATCGCGTGGGCGCGCACGAGGTGCCAGCGGTACGCGCCGTCCTGCCCGCGCAGGCGGAAGCGCGCCTCGAACGGATCGCCGCTCTGCAGCGACCGCGTCCAGCGCACGACGACGCCCTCGACGTCCTCGGGATGCACGACGTCGAGCCAGCCGTTGCCGAGCAGCGCGTCGGCCGGGCGCCCGACGGCGGCGGCGGTGCGCGTGGTCACGAAGTCGAAGCTCCCGTCCGGACGCGCGGTCCACACCTGCACGGGGATCGTCTCGGCCATCTGCCGGAAGCGCGCCTCGCTCTCGCGCAGCGCGCGCGCCCACCGCTCCGCCGTCTCCGTGCGCGCGCGCAGCGCCACGGCCGCGCGCGCCCGCACGATGATGTTCTTGGCGAGCAGCGTCGCCGTCTCGGTGAGCGCGATGTCGGCGGGCGTCGGGTCGCGCGGCTCGTCGTAGTACATCGCGAACGTGCCGAGCACGCGCCCGTCGCTCTCCATGATCGGCGTCGACCAGCAGGCGGCGAGCCCGTACGGCGCCGCGAGCGCGCGGTAGTCGGCCCACAGCGGGTCGGTCGCGATCTCGCGCGCGATCACGCGCTCGCGCCGGTACGCGGCCGTCCCGCACGAGCCGGCCGCAGGCCCGATGTGCGCACCGTCGATCGCCTGGCAGTACGCGGCGGGGAGGTTCGGCGCCGCGCCGTGGTGGAGCGTGACGCCGTCGTCGTCCAGCAGGAGCACGGAGCCGCGCATCCCCGGCGCCACGCGCTCGATGAGCCGCACGAGCGACTCCAGCGCGTCGCGCAGCGCGCCCGGCGCCGCCTCGTCGACGTCGTGCAGGCGCCCGAGCCCCGGGTCCCACGTCACCGCGCGCAGCTCGCTCGTGAACGACGACGTCCGCGGATCGGTGTAGGCGTGGGGCTCCCGCGCAGCGTCGAGCCGGCGCGTCTCGCTGTCGCCTGCCTGGAACGTGGCCATGGCTCCCCCTCGCGCTCGAAAGCGCGCCTGCTCACGTCGGGCGTCGTCGCGTCCGCGTCGGCATCCCTGCGATCGGGTCGGGTTCACCTTAGACCGCGGTCGCGGACTCCCGCAATAGCGTTCGCGCTCCGCTCTTGACGGCCCGCGCGTCGAGTGTCAATGTACTGACAGCCTGTCAATACACTGACACCAGGAGGCCGTGTGCCCGAGCCCCTTCCGCGCCCGCTCGACCAGCTCGGCCGCCGCGAGCGGCAGATCGTCGACATCCTCTTCCGCCGCGGACGCGCCACCGCGGCGGAGGTGCAGGCGGACCTCGGGGAGCCCGTCAGCAACTCGGCCGTGCGCGGGATGCTGCGCCTGCTGACCGAGAAGGGCTACGTCGCCTACGAGCAGGACGGCCCGCGCTACGTGTACTTCCCCGCCGACCGGCCCGAGGAGGTGAGCCGCTCCGCGTTGCGCCACCTGGTGGCGACGTTCTTCCGCAGCTCGCCCAGCTCCGCGATGGCCGCGCTGCTCGACATGACGGACGAGCCGCTGCCCGAGGCGGAGTACCGGCGGCTGTCGCAGCTGCTCGAGCAGGCGCGCGAGCCCGGGGAGGACGCATGATCGCGCTCGCGGACGTCTCCGGCGCGCTGCTCCCGACCGCGCTCAAGGCGACGGCGCTGCTCGCGCTGGCGGCGATCGCCGACCGCGCCGTGCTGCGCCGCCA
The DNA here is from genome assembly GCF_030159095.1 of Roseisolibacter agri. Lineage (NCBI taxonomy): Bacteria > Pseudomonadati > Gemmatimonadota > Gemmatimonadia > Gemmatimonadales > Gemmatimonadaceae > Roseisolibacter > Roseisolibacter agri. The sequence goes on along the minus strand of NZ_BRXS01000001.1, from coordinate 398,108 downwards.
CGCGTCGGCCGCCGCGCGGCACCTGCACTGGTGCCTCGCGCTCGCGGGGCTGATGGCGCTGCCGGTGCTGGGCGCGCTGCTGCCGGCGTGGCGCGTGCCGCTGCTGGCCACGGCTCCCGCGCCCGCGGTGCCCGCGCCCGCGGTGATCGCGCCCGCGCCCGCGATGCGGCAGGAGCGCGTCGCGCTGCCCGATCCGACCATTCCCGCGGCGAACACGATGCGCGCGCCCGACGTGCTCCACGAGGCGGCGCCCGCAGCGGCCGTCGACGTGCGTGCTCCGATGCTGCCGTCGCTCCCGTCGCCGGCGAGCGTCGCGCTCGCGCTCTACGTCGCGGGCGTCGTGGCGCTGCTGCTGAAGGTGGCCGCGGAGCAGCGCCTCGTCCGCCGGCTCGCGCGCGACGCGGCACCGGTGGACGGCGCGGACTGGCACGCGCTGCTCGACGACGTCCGTCGCACGCTCGGCGTGCGCCGTGGCGTGACGCTCCTGCGCGGCGGCGCACCCACGATCCCGCTCACGTGGGGCGTCGTGCGGCCGACGGTGCTGCTGCCCTCGAACGCGGCCGACTGGTCGGAGTCGCGGCGGCGGGCCGTGCTCCTGCACGAGGTGGCGCACATCGCGCGGCGCGACTGCCTCACGCAGACGCTGGCCGCCGTCGTGTGCGCGCTCTACTGGCCGCATCCGGGCGCGTGGTGGGCAGCCGCGCGGCTGCGCGTCGAGCGCGAGCTGGCGTGCGACGACGCGGCGCTGGCGCGCGGGATCCGCCCGCGCGACTACGCGGGCCACCTGCTGGAGCTGGCGCGCGGTGCCGCCGCGCCGCGCGGCCTGGTGACGCTCGCCGTGAGCATGGCGACGCCGTCGCAGCTCGAGTCGCGCCTGCGCGCCGCGATCGACGGGACGCGCGTCCGCACCGCGCCCGGCGCGCGGGCGCGCACGCTCGGCGCGCTGCTCACCGCGGTGCTGCTCGCGCCCGTGGCGGCGCTGCGGGCGGGCGCGGCGGCGGACGTCGCAGTGCCCGATGCTCCCGTGGCGATGACCACGGCCGCGCCCGCGCCCGCGCCGACGCAGCCCGCCGCGCCGATCGACGCCGGCACGTGGCACGTGCGCCCCGCGTCGCGCGCGGAGGCCGGGTCCGACGCGCCGGCGGTGCACGTGATGGTGACGACCAACGGCATCACCACCTTCGTCGTCCCGCTCGCCCGCATGGAGGGGCTCACGGCGCAGGCGCTCGCCTCCGACGGCGACAGCGTGCGCTTCCGCCTGCGGCGCGACGGCGGGACGTTCGAGTTCCGCGGCACCGTCCGCGCCGGGCGCGGCACGGGACGCTTCGGCTTCACGGCGGATCCCGCGTTCGGCGACGCGCTGGCGCGCCGCGGCATCGGGCGGCCATCGGCGCGGCAGATCTTCTCGCTCGCGCTGCACGACGTCTCGCTCGCGTTCCTCGACGCGCTGGACTCGCTCGGCTACGCCGTGCCGTCGCCTGAGGCGCTCGTGCGCCTCGGCGTGAGCGGCGCGGACGAGCGCTTCCTCCGCGACGTGAGTGCGCTGGGATACCGCTTCGCGACGACGGGCGCGCTGGTGTCGTTCGCGAACAGCGGCGTCACGCCCGCGTTCATCCGCGCGGTCGCCGCGCTCGGCTACCGCGACCTGCGCGCGAACGACCTGGTGCAGCTGCAGAACCACTCGCTCGACGCGTCCGCGATCGCGCGGCTGAACGCGCGGGCCGGCCGGCGCCTGTCCGTCGCGGAGCTGGTGGCCGCGCGCACGACCGCGGCAGCACCATCGCCGTCGCCCGCGCCCGTGCCGGAGCGCGCGCCGGAGCGCGCGCCGGAGCCGGCGGCCGAGCCGGCGCGCGCGGTCGCCGCATCGACGCCGCTCGCGGGCAGCTGGGTGGTCTCGGAGACGCGCACCGGCTACGTGAACCTCCGGCTCAACTGGGACGACGGCACGAACTGGGATCGCTGGGTGCCGATCGCGGCGCTGCGCGGCACGTCGGCCGAGGAGATCGGCGCGGCGACGCGCGTCCCCGCGTCGTTCCGGATCGAGCAGGACGCCGGCGTCCTCGAGTTCGACGGCGGCTTCGCGCTCGGCCGCGGCACCGGCCAGCTCCGCTTCCGCCCGAAGCGCGAGTTCGCCGCCACGCTGCGCGCGCTCGGCGTCGCGGAGGTCGGCGAGGTGAGCGACCACCAGCTCAAGAACCTCACGTGGGGCGGCATGTCGGCCGACGCGATCCGCGCGCTCGGCGCCGCGGGCATCGCGCCGCTCACGCTCGGCGGCATCGTCGACCTGGCGATCTTCCAGGTCACCCCCGACTACGCGCAGGCGCTGCGCGCGATGTACCCGGAGGGGCGCATCGCCGCGGACGACGCGGTGGACCTGAAGCACGGCGGCATTCCCGCGACCTACCTGCGCGAGCTGGCCGCGCTGGGCTACCGCGGCCTGGATCCGAGCGAGCTGTCCGCGCTCTGGCGCGAGCGCGTCACGCCGGGCTTCATCCGCGCGGTGCGCGAGAGCCGCGCGGGCAGCGACACGCCCGAGTCGCTGATCGCGCTGCGACGTCGCGCGCGCGAGCAGCTCCGCGAGCGGTAGCCGCGACGGCACGATGACGGCGGGTTGACGAGTCCCGGACGCGTTCGAAACGCGTCCGGGATCGCGCACCGGCGGCGGCGAGCTATGCTAGCGCGTATCGCCGCCGGTGCCGCTTCCCCGCCCTCGTGCGCCCCATGCCGCGCCTCGCCGTCGCCACGCTCGCGCTCCTCGCCTGCGGCCCCACCGGGCCCGTCGAGCGCTACGGCTTCATCACGCGCCTCGGGCGCGACACCGTCGCGGTCGAGAGCGTGACGCGCCGCGGGAACGACGTCACCGTCGATGCCATCGACCGCTTCCCGCGCGTGCGTCGCCGGCACGCGGAGATCACGCTCGGCGACGACGGCGGCATCCGGCGCCTGGTGGTGGAGATCCACACGCCGAGCGAGCCCGCGAGGCAGCGCGACCGTCGCGTGGAGGCGGTGGTGACGCGCGACTCGGTGCACGTCACGAAGCGGGACGACTCGACCGCGATCCGTCGCGACTTCGCCACGGGCGGCGCGACGGCGATGGCGCACGTCCCGCAGAGCTACGCGCTCTACGAGCTGTACTTCGGCGCGGCGCTGCGGCGTGCGGCGGCGGAAGGGCGCACGGCCGGCGACACGGTGCAGCTGCGGCAGTTCTACATCGACCGCGAGTTCGACCGCTTCCCGCTGCACCACGGCGTCGTGCGGCTGCTCCCGGGCGGGCGCGTGGAGATCATGCACGACTGGCTGTCGGGGACCGGCGAGGCGACGCTCGACTCCGCGGGCCGGCTGCTGCGCTACTCGGGCGCGCGCACGACGTACGACGTGACGGTGGAGCGGCTGCCGACGCCGCCCGACATCGCACCCATCGCGGAGTGGTTCGCGGCGCTGGAGGCGCAGGGCGGCGCGCGCCAGCTGAGCGTGCGCGACACCGTGCGCGCATCCATCGGGAACGCCACCTTCACCGTCGACTACGGCCGGCCGCTCGCGCGCGGGCGCGTCCTGCTCGGCAACCTCATCCCGTACGACCGCGTGTGGCGCACCGGCGCGAACGCCGCGACGCAGCTCACGACGTCGGCGCCCATCACGCTCGCGGGGCTCGCGGTGCCGGCCGGCACGTACACGCTGTGGACGATCCCGCGGGCGCGCGGCGTCGAGCTGATCGTGAACCGCCAGACCGGCCAGTGGGGCACGGGCTACGGCCCCGCGCACGACCTCGGGCGCGCGCCCATGACGAGCGACACGCTCGCGACGCCGGTCGAGCAGTTCACGATCGCCATCGACGCCATCGACGCGCGGCGCGGCACGCTCGCGATGTCGTGGGGGCCGTTCCGCTGGACGGCCCCCATCGAGGTGCGCTGACGCCGCGCCCGGGTCAGAACCGCTCGCCGCGCGCCTCGCGCGCCTGGCTGCCCACCGGGCGGATGCGCGACCACATCGTGTGGAAGAAGGTCGCGAGCCCCGCGATCTGCGCGAGACCCGCCAGCACCACGGCCCAGCGCAGCCAGGCGGCGCCGACGGCCGGGCGCAGCAGCTCGCCGAGGACGCGCGCGCCGGTGCCGCTGGCGACGAGCCAGTACGCGGCCTCCGCGGCGCGCGGGCTGTAGCGCATGTCGCCCTTCTCGGGCCGCGGAAACATCCACAGCGCGACGCCGAGGATCATCAGCATCACGAAGCCGACGAGGATCGCGTGCGTGTGCGCGCTGACCAGGTACGGCGGTGGATACACGCCGGCGAGCTCGCGGCGGACCATCATCCAGCCGCCGAGCAGGAGGCCCACCGCGAGGAACGCGATGCCGGTCTTGAGGTAGCGGCGGACGAGCGACGTCATGCCGTGGCCTCCCTCAGCCGCGCGCGAGGCGCATGGCCGCGACGACCAGCACGACGCCGACGAGCGCGTTCACGCGCGCGAGCCACGCCGCGCGGCGGCGCAGCCGGAGCGCGCTCGGCGATCCGGCGGCCAGGCGCCCGGCGACGGGGCCGAGCACGAAGTCGTGCACGAGGCTCACCGTGAGCATCACCGTCACGGCCGCGAGCTTGGCCGCGAGCGCGTGACCCGTCGCCGTGCGCCAGAATGCGGGCGCGCCGAGGACGCCCGACCAGCGCAGCAGGCCGCGGTAGTGCAGCACGAGCAGGCCGGTCGCGAGCAGCGTCGCGAGCAGCGCCCAGCCCACCGTACGGAAGCGCAGGCCGAGCTGCTGGAAGAGCTGCTGCCGCAGCGCCGGCGGCTCGACCTGCCGCAGGACCGGCGCACCCACCAGCGCGAGGAAGAACATCCCGCCGAGCCAGCCGAGCGCCGCGAGCACGTGCACCGTGACGGCGATCCAGTACGGTGTGGGCATCAGGCGCGTCGGGCGAGCGGCAGCCGCGCGCCGTCGGTCCCCTCGGTCGCGAGGCGGGCGCGGGTCGCCGCGGCGCGCAAGCGCGCGGGGCCGTCGATCGTGCGCCAGATCAGCAGCACGAAGGTGTACGCGCCGAGCGCGGACAGCACGCCGCCTGTGGCGAGGATGGGAGTGCCGACGTCCGCGCCGCCCGCGCGGAGCACGAAGCCGAGCACCATCAGCGCGAGGCCCGCGTTCGACGCGCCGAAGTGCCACGCGGCCGCGCGACGGCCGTACAGCGGATGCCCGCTGAAGCGCGGGATCACGTGGTACGCGACGCCGAAGATCATCATCGTCACGAAGCCCAGCGCCACCATGTGCACGTGCGCCGGCCGGTAGACGGTCCACGCGGGATGCGCGGCCATCGCGACGCCGAGCGTCACGCCCAGCGCGAGCCAGGCGAGGCTCGCCTTCAGGAACGCCTTCACGAACCACTCCATCAACGCACCTCGCCGGGGCGCGGCGTGATGGTGGCGAGCAGCAGCAGCTCCTCGTCGATCGCGCGCATGGCGTGCGTCTCGTTCGGCGCGTAGACGACGACGTCGCCGGTGACGCAGGCGCGCTCGTCGCCGTCGGCGCCGGACAGGACGCCCGCGCCCTCGAGCACGGTGAGCATGACGGTCGACGCGTTGCGGTGCGGCGGGACCTCCTGGCCGGGCGCGAGGCGGAAGACGACGAGCCGCGCATCGGGGCTCTCGTGGACGATGCTGGTGGCCGGGCGGTCGGCGCGCGAGGCGACGGCCGCGCGCGCGGCCGCCGCGGGAACGAGGTGCATCATGTGACCCGCGCCTCGCCCGCGGCCGCGAGCTCGAGCGCGGCCACCAGCGCGCAGCAGTCGACGCCGTCCTCGATCGCGGCCGCGCGCAGCGAGCGCGCGCCGCCGCAGCAGGCGTCCACGCCGAGCGCGTTGAAGACGGCGACGGTCGCCGGGTGGTCGCGGAGCACCGCGTCGATCGACGCGTCGGGGTCCAGCCTGGGATAGCGTACAGCGATCTCGATCACGGTCCGTGGTGTGGTGGGTGGCTCAGAAGCCGGCGGTGAGCTGCAGGTAGCCCCAGCCGCGCACGTGCCCCGCGCGCCCGAGGCCGAGCGCGGTGCCGGCATCGCCAGCGCGGAAGGCGGCGTAGCCGGCCTCGATGGTCGCGCCGGGCAGGACGCGGTACGGCGCGGCCACGTCCGCCTCCCAGCCCAGCAGCCCGTCGGACAGGCCACGCGGGCGCGCCGTGGCGAGGCGGTGCAGGTCCGCGCGGAGGGAGAGCGTGCGCGCGGCCGCGTACGTCACGCTCGTGAAGGCGTCGACGAGGCCGCGCCCGCCGAGCGACGCGGCGGGATCACCCGCGATGACGTCCTCGGTGCCGTAGAACGGGTGGTTGGTCGCGAACAGCGTGCTGAACGCGCCATCGCGCCGGTCGGTCTTCGACACGTCGCCCGACAGCACGTCGAGCCCCGCGAGCGCGGTCACGCGGCGCGGCGCGGCCGCGGTGCCGACGGGCGTGCCGAGGCGCGCGCCGAGCATCCACGCGCGGATCGTCTCGCGCGGACCCAGGGGTGCGGTGCTCGTCGGCAGCGCGTGCTCGGCGCCCCGCTGCACCGCGCCCTCGAGATCCGCGCGCAGACCGAGCAGCGGCACGCCGTGCACGCGCGCGGCGACCGTGGTGCGCGCGGTCACCTCGCGGCCGCGCGCGTGCACGCCGCGATCGTGGAGCAGCGTCAGCTCACCCGTGCCGCCCGCGCCGGGCAGCGCGCGCGTGGCCGAGGCGCCGTAGAGGTGGAGGTCGGACTCCGTGACCGTGCCGCGCTCGATGCGCGTGACCGCGAACGCGGTCGCCGACCAGGGCATGCGGCCGCCGCTCGGTGCGGCGGTGAGGCGCAGCCCGTCGAACGCCTGGCCGACGTTCGACCAGTTCACGCGCCCGATCAGGCGCTCGTTGCCGAGCGCGATCTCCTGGCGCCCGGCGCGGAGCGCGAGCCGCGCGCCGTGCAGCGGGCGGATGATCTCGAGGTAGCCCTCGTGCAGGTCGAGCGTGCTGGCGGCGTTCGCGTGCGCCTGGGTGCCGAGCACGCGGCTGTCCTGCACGCCGACGACGAGGCGCACCGCGTCGCCGATCGTCGCGCGGGCGCCGAGGCGCGTGCGGAGGTACGTGAGCGCGTCCGCGCGCGGCGCGGCGACCAGGTGCTCGAGCTCCGAGCGCGTGCGCACCTCGCCCGACAGCGTGACCTGCGGGAGCGTGGACGCGGTGTCGCGGCGGGCGGTGCCGGTGTCGGTGGGAAGGATCGCGGCGGCCGCGAGGAGGGTGAGCCACATGAGAGGAGCGCGCGGTTGGCGCGCGGACGTGCGGGAGAGTTGGGTCAGCGCAGCGCGCGCTGCACCGCGTCGACGGTGCCGCGCGACTCGGCGCCCAGGCCGAGCTGCTGGTGCACGACCGCGCCGTCGGCATCGAGGACCGTGATCACGTTCGTGTGCGCCAGCGCGTCGGGGCCCTCGGCCTGGTAGCGCACGCCGATGGCGGCGGCCAGCTCGCGCACCGCGTCGGCGTCGCCGTTGAGCAGCGTCCAGCGCGTGGGGTCGAGCCGCGTCGCGGCGGCCCACTCGGCCAGGCGGCCGGGCGTGTCGCGCGCGGGATCGAGCGAGACGAGCACGAAGCCCACGTCGTCGCGCTGCGCCGCGGTGAGCGACGCCTCGACGCGTTTGAGGTCCGCGACGATCAGCGGGCAGGTGGCGTGGCAGCTCGTGTAGACCATCGCCAGCACGCGCACGCGGCCCGCGAGCGTGTCGAGGTGCACGGTCGCGCCGCGCTGGTCGCGCCACGACGACGGCAGGTCGTACAGGGAGACGCGCTCCTCCGCCGGCTCGACGCTCGTCGTCACGGCGGGAGTGGAGGCGGCGTCGCGGCGCGCGCACGCGGTGAGCGCGAGCACCGAGGCGAGGACGAGCAGGAGTGGACGCGGGCGCATGATGCGTCTCGGCAGGTTCAGGCGGCGCAGCGCACGCCGAGGGTCTCGACCGCGGCGCGGCCGGTGAGGCCGGCGCGGAGCGCGTGGCGGAGGAACGCGGGATAGTTCGCCGGATCCGTGGCGCCGATCGCGGCGCTCGCGCAGAACAGGTCGTGGTCGCGCGCGCCGACGCCGCGCGAGTCGTCGGAGACGAGCACGCTGTTGAAGTCGGCCGTCCACTCCCACGCCAGCCCGTGCATCCCGCGCACGCCGTAGTGGTTCGCCACGCCCGCCGCGCCGGCGGCGGTGATCGCCGGGAGCGGGTGCGGCCGCGTCGTGTAGAGCGTCAGCAGCTGCTGCACGAAGCGCGGCTGCCGCGCGGCGTCGCGCCGGGTCGCGCTCGCGGCGGCGGCGTACTCCCACTCGAGCACCGTCGGGAGCCGCTTGCCGCGCCACGCGCAGTACGCGCGCGCCGCGAACCAGGAGACGCCGGTCACCGGGCGGCGCAGATCCGCCGCGTCGCCGGCGTCGAGGTCACCGCGCCAGTCGGCGAGGTACGCGCGGCGGTCGGCGAGCACGCCCTTCACCGCGCCGCGCCGCCACGTCGGATTGGCGCGCACGAAGGCGAGGTACTCGCCACGCGTCGCGGGATCGCGATCGAGGTGGAACGCGGCCACCACCGTCGGCGCATCGCCGGGACGGCCGTAGAGCGGGCGGTAGGTGCCGGCCGGCACGCGCACCATCTCCGCGCCCGTCACGGACGGGAGCATCGCGAGGGCGAGGAGGATGGGGCGCATGGCGGGAACCGGTGAGCGTGTGGTCGAGTGGGTCGGTCGAGCGGTCGATCAGTGCGCGGCCATGCCGAGGCCCTTGTTCTGCGCGTAGACGCGCGGGTTGTCGTCGCCGGTGACCTTGATCATCCCCAGCGCGCCCTTGTTGAAGGCGCGGAAGATCGAGTGGTCGACGAGCACCAGGTTGCCGGGCTTCTCGACGCCGAACTCCACGATGCCGCTGCCGCCGGCGGGGATGAGCGTCGTCTGCACGTTGCGCTGCGTGACCATCGAGCCGCCCTCGCCGTACACGTTGTCGAACACCTCGCCGATCACGTGGAAGCTGCTGACCAGGTTCGGGCCGCCGTTGCCGACGAAGATCCGCACGCGCTCGCCGACCTTCGCCTGCAGCGCGTTGTCGCCCGTGAGCGCGCCGACGCTGCCGTTGAACACCACGTGCGTGGGCCGCTCGTCCGTGCCCCTGTCCATGTCGAGCGTGTGCGGCTGGCCGGCCGCGCCGGGCTTCGCGTAGAACTCCGACTGCATCACGTAGAACTCGCGGTCGACCTTCGGCAGCCCGCTCTTCGGCTCGACCAGCACCAGCCCGTACATGCCGTTCGCGATGTGCATCGGCACGGGCGCGACCGCGCAGTGGTAGACGTAGAGCCCGGGGTTCAGCGCGCTGAAGGTGAACACCGACTCGCCGCCGGGGAGCGTGAGCGTCGCCGCCGCGCCGCCGCCGGGGCCCGTGACCGCGTGCAGGTCGATGTTGTGCGGCACGCTGGAGTGCGCGTGGTTCTTCAGGTGGAACTCGACCTGGTCGCCCTCGCGCACGCGGATGAAGTGCCCCGGCACGTCGCCGCCGAACGTCCAGAAGGTGTAGTTCACGCCGTCGGCGAGGCGCTTGACGACCTCCTGCGACTCGAGCTGCACGACCACCTTCGTGGCATAGGTGCGCGTGATCGGCGGCGGCACGTTCGGCGCGGCGGTCAGCACCGCCTTCTCCTCGCCGACGATCTCGTCGGCGGCGGTCGGCGTGCGCAGCGGCACGGCACCTTCGGGTCCTTCCGCCGCCTCGGCGTTGCCGGCGCAGCCGGTGAGCGTGGCGCTCGCGAGCAGCGCGGCCGCCGCGAGAGCGGTGGCGATGCCGAGCTGGCGGAGCGTGAGCGGGCGGGCAGTGGTCGGGGAGAGCATGGGTCCGTTCCTGACTGGTAGGGTCGGCGTCGCGTCAGGCGGCGCTCGCGGCTGCGCGCGGGTCGGTGCGAACGTCCGGCGACGGTGCGGCAGCCGTGGAGGCGTCGTCGGGAGCTGCGGGGAGCGAGGCGTCGCCGGCGAGCAGGTCGGCGACGGTGGTGGTGGTGAGCGGCGCGCGGCGCGCGTGCGCGATCGCCGTCCAGCGATGGTGCGCGGCGCACGGCCGCGCGGCGTCGCACGGGCCGGTGCCGAGCAGGCAGCGCGACTGCACGCGCGGCCCGTCGAAGCAGTCGATGACGCGGGCGAGCGTGAGCGCGTCGGGCGCGACGGCGAGCGTGAAGCCGCCGGCCGGGCCGCGCGCGCTCGTGACGATTCCCGCCTTCGTCAGCGCGTGCAGCGTCTTGCTCAGGTAGTTGCGCGGGGCGCCCGTCGCCGCGGCGATCCGCTCCACGCGCACCGGCCCCTCGCCATGACGGCGGGCGAGGACGAGCGTGGCGCGGAGCGCGTAGTCGGCGGTCAGGGAGAGCACGGGATCACCTCGTGGAGCGGAAACGCGATTTCATCATCTGGATGTGATGATCGCCTTCCCGAGGCGCGCGCTCCGTAGGCGAAGCCCGGATTCTCCCCACGGATTTCCCGCAGCGGCCGTAGGGGATCGGCGGACGCGCCGATCCGGCCGCGCCTGACCTCAGATGGCGCCGCGCAGCTCCGCCGCGAGGGCCGCGGTCTCACGGGCGGGCGCGGCGCCCAGCTCGCGCCGCAGCAGCGCCGTCAGCTCCTCGTAGTGGCGCACCGCGCGCGCCGGCTCGCCGGCGGCCGCGTACGCGCGCATCAGCGCGCGGTGCGCCGCCTCCTGCAGCGGATCACGGGCGACGAGCGCGCGGTAGGCCGCCGCCGCGTCGCGGTGCGCGCCGCGCGCCGCGTACAGCTGCCCGAGCGCCGACAGCCCGTCGGCGTGCGCGGCGCGCACGCGGTCCTGGTGCTCGACCAGCCAGTCGCCGCTCGGCACGCCCTCTCCCAGCTCGCCGCGCGCCTCCTCGAGCGTCGCGCGCCACGCGCCGAGGGTGCTCTCGTCGGGCGCGTCCTGGCGGCGCACCGCGCGCCGCGCGCCGGCCGCGGCGTCGAGCAGCGCATCCACGTCGACGGCGACGTCGCCGTCGCGACGCAGCGCGTACGCGCTCCCGTCGAACACCACCCACTCGCGTCCGCCCAGCGCGCGGCGCAGCGCGTGGAGCGTGACGTGGAAGGCGTTGCGCACCTGCGCGTCGCTCGCGTCCGGCCAGAGCGCGAGCCCGATCTGCTCGCGGCTGCGCGCGCCGTGCAGCACGAGGTGGAGCAGCAGCTCGCGCGCCTTCGCCGACCGCCACGCCTCCAGCGGCACCTCCACGCCGTCGCGCTGCACGAGGAACGGGCCCAGCACGCGGATGCGCAGCGACGTCGTCGCGCGCTCGTCGCCATCCGACGGCGCGGCGATCGGCGTGGCGTGCGACGCGACGTGCGGCGTGGCGCCCGACGTCTCGTCCGGCACCACGCGCGCCTCCGATGCCAGCGCGAACACCGCGTCCAGCGGCGTGGCGTGTCCCTCCGCCCAGCGCGCGGCGAAGGCGTCCGGCGCGAGCGCGGCGCGCACCGCGGCGACGGCGGTCGCGTGCGCCTCGTGGTCGAACGGCCACACCGCCGTGCCGCTGCGCTCGCGCACCCCCGCGGCCGCGCCCAGCAGCGTGGCCGCCGCGCCGGCCAGCGCGTCGCGCTCGGCCGCCGGGTGCGCGGCGCCGGCGGGCGACGCGAGCCAGGCGGCGCCCGCCTCCGCCAGCGCGTCGAGCGCGCGCGAGACGTAGTGCCAGTCGGGCTCCGCCTGTAGCGCGGCGACGCCCGCTCTCGCCTGGCGCGCCGCCGCGGCCGGATCGCCCTGCGCGAGCGCCGCCGTCGCGCCGTTCGCGTGGCACCACGACAGCACCCACGTGTCGCCGACCGCGCGCAGCTCGGCCTCCGCGCGCTCCAGGTCGCGCGTCGCGTCCGCGGGACGACCGACCGCCGTGGCGAGCATCGCGCGCCAGCCCAGCGCGAGGCCGCGCGCCCACCCGCTTCCCGAGCGCTCCGCCGCGGCGACCGCCGCCTCCACCGCGCGCTCCGCCTCCGCGACGTCGCCGAGGGCGAGGCGCGCGAAGGCCAGGATCTCGTGCGTGTACGCCTCCCACTGCGCGGCGCGCGCACGGGCGGCCGCGTCGGCCGCGGGGTCGCCCGCGACCGTGCGCCAGAGCGGGAGCGCGCGCGCCGCGTGCGCGACCGTCGCCGCGGGGTTGCCCAGCATCCACGCGAGTAGCAGCGCCGTCTGCAGCGCCTTCGCGAGCGCAACGCGCTCGTCGAGCGGCCGCGACGCGTCGTCCGACTCGCCGCGCGCCGTGGCGGCCGCGTCGGCGCCGCGCACGGCCGCCTCCGCCCACTGCCGCCCCTCGGCCCACAGCCCGGCCCAGTGCCAGAAGATCGCGAGGCCGCCGGCGATGCGGAGCGCGTCCACCGGATCGCCGCCGGGCCCCGTGCTCCAGTCGAGCGCCGCGCGCGCGTCCTCGAGGCGCGGATGAAAGCGCGCCATCGCGCGTCCGCGCCGCGGGCTCCCCGTCTCCTCGCCCATCACGTCGGCCAGCGCGGCCATCCAGCGCGCGTGGCGGCGGCGCGTCGCGGCCTCGTCGTCGGGCGTCGCGCGCAGGCGCGCGGCCGCGTACTGCCGCACCGTCTCCAGCAGGCGATAGCGCGGCTCCCCCTCGCTCTCGGCGACGTCCACGAGCGAGTGGTCGACGAGCCCCGAGAAGGCACCGAGCACGTCGCCCACCCGGTCGTCGCTCCCCACGACCTCGATCGCCTCCAGCGGCACGGCGGCGCGGAAGACGCTCAGGCGCGCCAGCAGCCGCCGCTCCTCGGGCGCCAGCAGGTCGTAGCTCCAGTCGAGGAGCGCGCCGAGCGTGCGGTGACGCGGGAGCGCGGTGCGCCGACCGCGCGTCAGCACCGCGAAGGCGTCGTCCAGGCGCACGGCGATCTGCTCGACGCCGAGGACGCCGACGTTCGCGGCCGCGAGCTCCAGGGCGAGCGGCAGGCCGTCCAGCCGTGCGCAGATCGCGCGCACGGCGGCCGCGTTCTGCGCCGTGAGAGCGAAGCGCGGGCTGGCCGCGCGCGCGCGGCTCACGAACAGCCGCACCGACGCGTAGTCGGCGAGCGCCGCCGGGTCGCTCCCCTCGACGCGTCCGCCGCTCCGCTGGTCCTCGGGCGCGAGCGGCGGATGCGAGAGCCGCGGCAGCTGCCACACCGTCTCGCCGTCGCCGCCGAGCGCCTCGCGGCTCGTGGCGACCACCGTGAGCGCGGGGCAGGCGCGCAGCAGCGCGTCCGCGAGCGCCGCGCACCCCTCGACCACGTGCTCGCAGTTGTCGAGGACCAGCAGCGTGCGCCGCGTCCCGATCGCCTCCGCGATGGCGCCCGTCAGCGCGTCGCCGGCCGGAGCGTTCACGCCCAGCGCGACGGCCGCCGCGGGCGCGACGTCGGCGCCGGGCGCGAGCGGCGCGAGCTCCACCCACCAGACGCCGCCCGCGTACGGCGCCGCGCCGTCGTCGCGCCCGATGCCCGCCGCGAGCGCCGCCACCTCGCGCGCCAGGCGCGTCTTCCCCGCCCCTCCGACCCCCGTGAGGGTCAGGTAGCGCGTCTCGGCCAGCAGCTGGCGGACGTCGTCGATCTCCCGGTCGCGTCCGATGAGCGACGTGAGCGCGGCTGGGATGTTGTGCGGGACGACCACGAGTGCGGCGGGCGAAGCAGCGAGGGCGCGACGCCGCGGAGCGGGCGACGACGGGGCGAGGGACGACGATCGCCCGGCCTCCAAAGGTGGACGGGCGCCGCGCGGCCGTCCAGCCGCTTAACGCGGTGCTTTCGCGCCCGAGCGCGTCCGGCGAAAAGCACGGTGTGAATAGCCCCGGCCTAGCCTCCTCCCCGTCGCCGCGCGGCATCGGCCGCTGCGCGACGCCCTGCCCTGCTCCGCCACCTACGGCACCCGAGACCTCCCATGATCACGCCCAGCGTCGCCCCCACGTTCGTCGCGCCCGCCCCGCGCCCCGCGCCCCGGCCGCGCATCATCCCGCCCGACGGCGGCCGCACGGTCGCCGCCTTCGGCGACACGCTCGTCTTCAAGCTCGGCGACGCCGAGACGGGCGGCGCGCTCACGCTCGGCTTCGCGACCACGCCGCCGGGCGGCGGCCCGCCGCCGCACCGCCACCTCGACGAGGACGAGCTCTTCATCCTCGTCAGCGGCCGCGAGGAGTACCTCGTCGACGGCGCGTGGACCGCCGTCGAGCCGGGATCGGTCGTGTACGTGCCGCGTGGCGCCGTGCACACGTTCCGCAACGTCGGCGACACGCCGAGCCAGAAGTGGACGCTCACGACGTCGGGCGGCTTCGACCGCTTCTTCACCGCCTGCGGCGAGGTGTTCGCCGACGCCGCCGCGTCGCAGTCCGCGCCCGACATGGGCCGCATCCTCGGGCTGTTCGCCGAGCATCGCCTCGAGCTGATGGCCTGACGCGCGAATCGCCGCGCCGCCTCCGCATCGCTTCCGACACTCTCTCGATACCGTCCACATGCACACGAACCGCACGCGCGCCGTCGTCGGCGCCCTCGCCCTCCTCGCGGCGCTCTCCGCCTGCAGCGCCGACGCTCCCACCACCCCGTCGCGCCTCGCCCCATCGGCTGCCGCCGTGCACGCGGCCACCGCCTCGAACGGCCAGTCCGACGTCGGCCGCGACCTCGCGACGGTGCGCGCCGCGACGGCGCGCTTCCACCGCGTCGACGCCGCGGTCGCGGCGGGCTACGTCAGCACGCACGAGTGCGTGGCCATCCCGGGCGCCGGCATGGGCGTGCACTACGTCCACGGCCCGCGCATCGGCGATCCGGCGCTCGATCCCTCCGAGCCCGAGGTCCTCGTCTACGAGCCGCAGGCCGACGGATCGCTCGCGCTGGTCGCGGCGGAGTTCATGATCCCGCGCGCGATGTGGGATGCGATGCACCCGGGCACGCGGCCCGCGCTCTTCGGCCGCGAGCTCGAGGACGGCCCGATGGACAGCTACGCGCTGCACGTGTGGGCGTGGAAGCACAACGCCGCCGGCACGTTCGCCCCGTTCAACCCGGCCGTGCGCTGCCCGACTACCGGCAATCCCGGCGCGCACGCGGCGCACGGGTGATCGTGTGACGGGGCATGACGGGCGGCGTCGACACGACGCCGCCCGTCGTCACTCCATCACTTCCCCAGCTGCGCCTTCAGGAACGCGATGGTGCGCGGCCACGCCTGCTGCGCCGCGGCGGCGTTCGCCGGGTTGGAGTCCTGCGCGCGCAGGAACCCGTGGCCCGCGCCGTCGAAGATCTGGTACGCGTACGACTTCCCGAGCGCCTTCATCGCCGAGTCGGTGGCCGGGATCGTCGCGTTGATGCGCGCGTCGTTGCCGCCGTAGAGGCCGAGCACCGGGGCCTTGATCGCCGCCATCGCGTCGGCCGACGGCGGCGACCCGTAATAGACGACCGACGCGCCGAGGCCGGGCGCGTGCGTCGCGTGCAGGAAGGAGCGCCCGCCGCCCCAGCAGAACCCGACGATGCCGTACTTCGGGAGCGCGGCGGGGAGCGCCATGCCGTATTTCGCGACGGCGTCGAGGATCGCGTTGCCGATCGCGGGCGTGACCTTGCCGATCGCGGCGCGACCCGCGTCGGGCGCGGGATCCGCCTTCAGGTCGTCCGTGCGGAACATCGTCGTCAGGTCCGGCGCGATGGCGATGAAGCCGTCGGCCGCGAGCTGATCGGCGACCGACCGCGTCCACGTGTTGATGCCCGTGTTCTCGTGGATCGCGATGACGACCGGCGCCCTGTCGCGCCGCTCCGGGTAGACCACCCAGGCCATCACGCTGTCCGTCGCGTTGACCCGAATCGCGACCCACTCGCCGTGGCGCGGCGAGCGCGCGATGCGGTCCGCGGCGGTCGCGCCCGACGCGGGGATGCCGGCGGCCGGCTGGGTCTCGCGCACGGACTCGCGCACGGGCGTGACCGACGCCCCGATCTCGTGCCCCGCATGCTCGTCGACCGCCAGCGCGGGGCGGACGCGCCCCGCCGCGAAGCCGATCCCGACCGCCGCCACCACCGCCGTCACTCCGAGCGTCGTGCGCATCACCATCTCTCCCGTGGAGGTCGTGCGCGCGGCGGACGCGACGGGTCGTCGCGCCGCCGGCGCGCGCGGGAGCATACGCCGGCGCGCCGGAGGTCGCCACGGGCGCGGGAGCCCGGCCGTCGCCGTGGATAGCTTGAAGCGGCGGCGCGTACCGCCTCCGTCCGACCGCGGACGGCTCCGTCCCTCAGCTGCGCCCCTGCATGTCCGGCATCGCGTCAGAAGTCGCCATCATCCTGCTGCTCCTCGTGCTCAACGGCGTGTTCGCGATGTCGGAGCTCGCCGTCATGACCGCGCGGAAGATCCGCCTCGAGCAGCGCGCGGAGGCCGGCGACAGGGGCGCGAGGGCGGCACTCGAGCTGGCGCACGAGCCGACCCAGTTCCTCTCGACCGTGCAGGTCGGGATCACGCTCATCGGCGTCCTGGCGGGCGCGTTCGGCGGCGCGAGCATCGCCGAGCAGCTGGCGGACGGCTTCCGCGCGTCGGCCACGCTGGCGCCGTACGCGGACGCGCTGGGCCTCACGATCGTGGTCGGGGCGATCACGTACCTGTCGCTGATCATCGGCGAGCTGGTGCCGAAGCGCGTGGCGCTCACGGCGCCGGAGCGCATCGCCTCGGTCATCGCGCGGCCGATGCGCATGCTCTCGCGCGTGGTCTCCCCGCTCGTCAAGCTGCTGACCGGGTCGACCAACCTGATGCTCCGCCTGCTCGGCGTCCGCGCGCACACGGACGCCAACGTCACCGAGGAGGAGATCCGCGCGCTCGTCGAGCAGGGCGCGGAGAGCGGCGTCCTGCAGCGCGAGGAGCACGAGGTGGTGGAGCGCGTCTTCCGACTCGGCGACCGGCAGGTGAGCGCGCTCATGACGCCGCGTCCCGACGTGGACTGGATCGACGTCGGCGAGGGCGCGGCGGGGCTCCGCGCGGAGCTGGCGCTCGGCCGGCGCTCGCTGCTGCTCGTCTGCCGGGAGGACGTCGACCACGTCGTCGGCTTCGTGCGTGCCGAGGACCTGCTCGCGCGCTGCGTGACCGGTGCCGCGCTCGACAGCGCGGCGCTGGAGTCGCTGGCGCAGGCGCCGCTCTTCGTGCCGGAGTCGATGCCGGCGTTCCGGCTGCTCGACGCGCTCCGGCGCGCGCGGCAGCACGCGGCCGTGGTGCTCGACGAGTTCGGCGGCGTCGCGGGCGTGGTGACGCTCGACGACGTGCTGCAGGACCTGATCGGCGACTTCCCGCACGAGCAGGAGGAGGAAGGCGGTGCGCTGATCGTCCGGCGGGACGACGGGAGCTGGCTCATCGACGGCCAGACGCCGATCGCCGACGTCGAGGGGGCACTCGACATCGCCCTCGCGGAGGAGGAGCGCCCCGGCTACCAGACCGTCGGCGGCTTCGTGATGGCCCGCCTCGGCCGGCTGCCGCGCCCCGCCGAGCAGTTCGAGTGGGACGGCCACCACTTCGAGGTCGTCGCCATGGACGGTCGACGGGTGGAGGCGGTGCGCGTCGCCCGCGTGCGCGACGGCCATCCGACGACGCCGCCCTCGACGCCGCTGGAGTAACCAGCGGCCGGCTCAGAGCGTCGTCGATCGCGGTGCGCGGCGCCGGACGAAGTGCGCGATGATCGCCAGCACCGCGAGGGCGAGCACGAGGTGGATGGCGCCGACGGCGACGTGGAAGACCAGGAAGCCGAGCGCCCACAGGACGAAGAGGACGATCGCGATGGTCAGCAGCATGGCAGCGTGCTCCGGTGAGGGTCCGGGCGCCCGGGCGCCCGCATCCCGCTCAGGCATCTCCCGAGCCAGCTGCCTCACAAGCGCAGGTAGCGCACGTACTTCGCGACCAGCGCGCCGCCCGTGGGCCGCCGCCACGGCACGCCCGACAGCCCGCCCGGCAGGTCCGACGGCCACGCGCTGTTCCACACGAGGTACGCGTCGCTCCCCGGCGACGACGTCCACCGCACGCGCGCGTTGAGCGCCACGCGCTCGGACTCGTTGTCCCACTGCGCGAAGAGCGTCGTGTTCAGCCGCGGGCTCGCGGCCACGTCGACGCGCGCGCGCGCGAACTGCGCGGCGAAGCGCAGCGGCACCGCGCCGACGTCGCCGGTGTCCGCCGGCAGGCGGATCCCCGTCCGCCCGTACTCGACGCTCGCCAGCACGTGCGGCTGGAAGCGCGCGCGGAGCGCCCCCTCCACCTCCCACGAGCGGCCGGCGTAGAAGTCGCCCACGCTCGCCGTCACGTCGGCGACCAGCGGACGCGCGCCCGACGTGGTGACGTCGAGCTCCACGCGGTCCCACCGGTAGCGGCCCGCCGGCACGTCCGCGCCGGGGAACAGCTCGAACGCCTCGCCGGGCACGTCGTACGTGCGCACGACGCTGAGCTCGAACTCGTCGCCGCTCTCGAGCTCCGCGCCGAGCGGCGTCACCGTGAAGCGCGCGTTGCTCAACCCGCGTTGATCGCTGCCGCCGAGCGCGCGCACGTAGTTCCAGCCGAGCGCGTTGAACAGGAGGCGGCGCACGCCGAGCGCGCGCAGCGGCGCCGCGAGCGGACCGAGCGCCTGCGGGCGCGGCGTGATGGCCGTGTTGCCCGAGTAGCGCATGACGCCCGCCTGCTGCACGAAGCCGAGCGCGGGCACGAAGCCCGCGCCCACGCGGTCGAAGCGCGCGACGATGTCCGCGTGGTCGTTCGGGTAGTCGATCACGAAGCGCGCGAACGTCGGGTCGCCCGCGGCCGCGCCGCCGTCGGCGGCGACGTTGCCCAGGAAGACGAGGTTCTGCCCGCGCACGATGTACGGCAGGTTGAAATCGACGCCACCGGCCAGACCCCGTCCCTGTGCCTGCCCTGAGCGACCCGAAGGGTCGCGAAGGGTGGCCATCGCGCCGACGTAGCCGCGCCCCAGCACGTCGCGCTTCACGCGCGTCACGACGTCGGTCGCGGGCGCGTCGCCGCCGGTGCGCGTCGCGAGCACGCCCACCTGCTGGCCGCCCACGCGTCCCGTGAGCCGCGCGCCGGCGTACAGCGGCACCGGCAGCCCGCCGGGGCCGAGGCCGATGCGCCGGCTGTAGAAGAGCTGCGTCTCCTGCCGCCGCCCGAACTCGAAGATCCCCGCGCCCTCCGTGAAGAACGGCCGCTGCTCCGGGAAGAAGAGCGGGAAGCGCGTCAGGTTCACGACCTGGCGGTCGACCTCCGCCTGCGCGAAGTCCGCGTTCGCGGTGAGGTCCAGCGTCAGCGTCGGCGAGGGCGCGAGCTTGGCGTCGAGCCCCGCGTCGCCGCGCAGCGAGGCGCCTCCGATCGTGTTGACGGATCCGTCGGTCGCGTAGCGCCGGTCCGCGAGCCGCTCGGTCGCCGCGACGTACGGCCGCAGCTCCGCGACCGCGCGACGCGGCAGCCCGCCCGGCAGCGCGGTGGGCGCCGACGCGAAGCCGCGCAGCGTGCCGGCGCGCTCGAGGAAGCGGATCCCCTCGGAGCGGCGCCACGCGCGCCAGAGCGCCGTCTCGTTCTTCCGGCGGATGAAGCGGCGCAGGTTCACGTCCCACGCATCGGCACCGGGCTCGCCGGCCGCGCGGTAGCGGAGCGTCTGCCACGGGATCAGCATCTCGGCCTGCCACCCGTCGGGCGTCACGCGCGCCCGCGCGTCCCAGATGCCGTCCCACTCCCGCGCCTCGCCCTCGAACGTCAGGATCTCGGCGTCGTACAGCGCGCCGTTGGGGTTCACGCCGAACAGGAAGCCCGTGCGCCTGTCGGCCGTCGGCGACAGCATCAGCGTGAAGCTGTCGTCGGTGGTGAAGTCGGCGTCGCGGCGGAGCTGCGCGCGCCGGATGCCGCCGGGCTCGCGGTCGTACGCCCAGACGCCGATCCAGAGCCCATCGGGCGTGCCGACGAAGCGCACGACGGTGCGCTCGCTCACGGGCGCCCCCTCCGCGGGATCGCGCTGCGTGAAGTCCGCGATGCTGTCCGCCGTCGCCCACGCGGGCTCGGTGAGCGCGCCGTCCAGCCGCAGCGCGCCCGACGCGAATCGCACCGACGGCTGCGCGTGGAGCGCACCGCCCGCGAGGAGGGCGAGCACGGCGAACGCGTGGAGGCCGAGGCGTCGGGCGCGGGACGGAGCCATGCAGGGCGGGCGGCGAGAGCGGGTGGACGGCGGTGGCGATACTACGCGCTGCCCAGGCCGATCGCCATGCCGACGCCGTCGGCGACCGCGCGCTCGTACGCGAGCCACGCCACCGCGACGTCCTCCAGCGCGGTGCCCGTGCTGTCGAAGACGATGACCTCGTCCTCCGCGCGACGTGCGGCCTTCGCGCCCGAGACGACGTCCGCCAGCTCCGCGTGCACCTGCGCGCGCGTCATGACGCCCGCGTCCAGCGCGTGATGCAGGTCGCCGATGGTCGC
Source organism: Roseisolibacter agri (assembly GCF_030159095.1). Taxonomy (NCBI): domain Bacteria; kingdom Pseudomonadati; phylum Gemmatimonadota; class Gemmatimonadia; order Gemmatimonadales; family Gemmatimonadaceae; genus Roseisolibacter; species Roseisolibacter agri. The sequence continues at coordinate 377,721 of NZ_BRXS01000001.1, read as the reverse complement.
GCACTGCTCCAGCACGTCCACGACGACCGTGCTCGCGGCCAGCAGCGCGGGCTCGAGCTCCTGCTTCTCCGGGTTGTCCGCGCCGACGGCAGCCACGAACGCGCCGGGCCGCACGTCGCCGCGCCCGAGGATCCACCGCCGCGCCGGCGTGCACGTGACCACGACGTCGCTGCGCCGCGTCGCCGCCGCGAGGTCGTCGACCGCGGCGACGGCGATCCCCGTCTCGCGCGTCATCTCGTCCGCGAACCGCGCCGCCCGCGCCGCGTCGGCGTCGAAGGCGAGCACCGTCCGCAGCGTGCGGACGGCCGCCAGCGCGCGCAGGTGCGCCCGTCCCTGCTCGCCGCAGCCGCAGATCGTCGCCACGCCCGCGTCCTCGCGCGCGAGGTGGCGCGCGGCGACGGCGGTCGCGGCCGCGGTGCGCAGGCTCGTGATCTCCATCGAGTCCAGGAGCGCGAGCAGCCGCCCCGACTCGGCGTCGAACAGCGCGATCACGCCCTGGATCGTCGGCAGGCCGCGGCGCGCGGGATTCTCGGGGAAGTTGGCGTTGACCTTGGCGACGAAGACGCTGTGCGCGCCACGCAGGCCGGCGGTCTTCACGTGGAAGCCCCCGCCCGCGACGTGCGTCCCGAGCACGCCGGGCGCGATCGACCGGCCCTCCGCGTGCAGCCGGAAGGCGCGCTCGACCGCCGCGACGCAGTCGGTCGCCGAGAGCAGGCGCGTGACGTCGCGCCGGGTGAGCAGCCGCGTGTCTCCCATCCCACCCCCATCTGGTCGCGGTGGATTCCCCGACCCTAGAATTCGCGTGCGACGTCGTTCGCGACAGGGTCCCGCCCCTCGCTCCACACGCCCTCATGCCGCACGCCACTGCCACGCTCCCCCGGGTCGCGCTCGCGGCCCTCCTGCTCGCCGCGGCGCCCGCACGCGCAGAGGCGCAGATCGACTGGAAGGCCGTCGACGCGGCGATGGGCCGCACGGGCGCCGAGCAGCCCGGCAACGTGCGGCGCTACGGCATGCCGCGCGCGGACCTGCGCGTGACCGCCCAGGGCGTCGCCATCAAGCCGGCTCTCGCGCTCGGCTCCTGGCTCGCGATGACGCCGCACGGCGACGGCGTGATGGCGATGGGAGACATGGTCCTGAAGGAGAGCGAGGTCGCGCCGGTCATGAGCGCGCTGCAGGCGGGCGGCGTGGAGCAGACGGCCGTGCACCACCACCTGCTGCACGAGACGCCGCGCGTCGTCTACATGCACGTGCACGCGATGGGCGACCCGGTGAGGATCGCGCAGACGGTGCGCGCCGCGCTCGCACGTACCGGTACGCCCGTCGCCGCCGCGCCGGTCGTTCCACCCACCGCCGGCGCGTTCGGCATCGACACCGCGGCGGTCGCGCGCACGCTCGGCCGCGCGGGCCGAGTGAACGGCGGCGTCTACCAGGTGAGCGTGCCGCGCGCCGAGACCATCCGCGACGCCGGCATGGAGATCCCGGCGTCGATGGGGCTCGCGACCGCGATCAACTTCCAGCCCACGGGCGGCGGGAAGGCTGCGATCACCGGCGACTTCGTGATGATCGCCAGCGAGGTGAACCCGGTCATCCGCGCGCTGCGCGCGCACGGGATCGAGGTGACGAGCCTGCACAACCACCTGCTCGCCGACGAGCCGCGGCTGTTCTTCATGCACTTCTGGGCGAACGACGACGCGACGAGGCTCGCGCGCGGGCTGCGCGCGGCGCTCGACGCGACGAACTCGCGGCCGGTGGATCGATAGGCTGCGTCGCGGCGCTACTCGACGCGCAGCGCCGCGGCGGGCGGTACGGCCGTCGCGCGGCGCGCGGGGATCAGCATCGCCACGCCCGCGACGATCCCGAACCCGAGCACCGCGACGCCGAGCGCGCGCAGCTCGACCATGGAGCTCACCGGCAGCATCGCCGCGACGACGCGTCCGAACGCGAGGCTGAGCACGATGCCGATCGCGCCGCCGATCGCCGTCAGCTTCAGCGCGAGCCCCAGCACGAGCGCGAGGATCCGGCCGCGCTGGGCGCCGAGCGCGGCGCGGATGCCGATCTCACGCTGGCGGAGCGCGGTGACGTACGCGACGAGCCCCGAGAGCCCGGCCACCGCGAGCACGAGCTGCAGCGCGGCGAGCAGGGCGGACACGCGTGCCATCATCCGCGCGGGCATCACCGCGCGCTCCATGTAGCGGTCGATCGGGAGCACGTCGGGCGCGACCACGCGCGCGCCGTACGGCCGCAGCGCGCGCGCGATGCGCGGCGCGAGCCATGGCGCGAGCGCCGTCGCGCCGACCGCGCGCACGTGCAGCACCAGGCGGTCCTCGCCCTCGGGGCGGAGCGGCAGGTAGAGCAGCCCGCCCGGCGCCGCCGTGGGACCGCCGCCCGGCGCGGCGCGCAGCTCGCCCACCACGCCGACGATCTCGTACGGCGCCGCCTCCTCGTTCACGCGCAGCTGCCGGCCCATCGGATCCACGCCGGGCCAGAGCCGCGCCGCCATGGCCCCGCTGACGACCGCGACGCGCGCGCCGCCCCGCAGGTCGCGCTCGTCGAAGTCGCGCCCGCGCAGCAGCGGCAGCCCCGTGACGCCGAAGTAGCGCGGCCGGACGAGGTTCGCATCGATCTCGCGCGGCGTCGTTCGGCCCGCGCCGTCGCCCGGCGCGGCCATCACGGTCAGCCGCTCGCCGGGGATCGGCACGTAGCGCGCGACGCTCGCGGCTTCCACGCCGGGCGTGCGCTCGACGACGTCGACGAGCTCGCGCACCAGCGCCGCCGCGCGCACCGAGTCGCCCGCCGCGGGCAGCAGCGCGAGCGGCGCGACCAGCACGCGGTCGCCGTCGACGCGGCTCTCCTGCGCGCGGCGCGCGAGCGCGAACGCGACCAGCCCCGACACCGCGGTGAACGCGACCGAGAGCGCGACCTGCGCGACGATCAGCGCGCCGCGCACGCCGCCGATGCGCCCCGCGCCGCGCGGGCCGCCCGCCGCGGTGTGTCCGCTCCCCTTCAGGTCCGCCACCAGGTCGCCGCGCACGCCCTGCGCGGCCGGGAGGAGCCCGAACAGCAGCAGCACGAGCAGCAGCCCGCTGGCGACGAAGAGCAGCGTGCGTGCGTCGGGCGAGAGGTCGGCGTTGGGGAGCCCCGACGGGCGGTAGTGCATCGCCGCCGCCGACACGGCCATCGACAGCAGGACACCGAGCAGCGCGCCCGGCAGCGCGACCAGCGCGCTCTCCGCGAGCAGCTGGCGCACGAGCCGCGCGCGTCCGGCGCCGAGCGCGAGCCGCGTGGCGATCTCGCGCCGGCGCGCGGCCGTGCGCGCGAGCTGCAGCCCGGCGAGGTTGGTGCTGGCCACCGCGAGCAGCCCGAGCCCCAGCGCGACGACGCCGCCGACGAGCAGCAGGAGGTCGCCCCGCGTGATGCCGGCGAGGCGCGCGTCCTGCTCGCGCTGCACCGACACGCGTCGTGCGCGCCCGGTCGAGTCGCGCCAGGCGTCCGGCTCCGCCGCAGCGAGCCGCGCCGCGACGCCCGCCAGGCGCGCCTGCACCGCGTCCGCGGTCGCGCCGTCGCGCAGCCGCCCGACCAGGTGGAAGCGCCGGTCGCCGCGCGCGTGCAGCACGTCCACGCGCGGCAAGAGCAGCGGCGCGAACGCCGCGTCGATCCAGAACTCGTCGGTGACCTCGCGCGTGGTGCCCAGGAACTCGCGCGGCGCGACCGCGGCGACGGTGAACGCGAGCCCGTTCACCTGCACCGTGCGCCCGACGATGCCCGGGTCGGACGCGAACGCGCGCCGCCAGAGCGCGTGTCCCAGCACGATCGTCGGCGCGTCGGGGCGCGCGGCCGTCGCCAGCGTGCCGCGCGCGGGCACGAGGCGGAGCGCGCGGAAGTAGTTCGGCGTCACGATCGCGCCGGGCACCAGCGTCGCGCGGCCGTCCACGCCGTCGCCGATGCCGAGCGTGACGTGCGCCTCCCCGGCGATCTCCGCGAGCGCGCCGGTCGCCTCGGCGAAGCTCTGCAGGTCGCGGTACGAGCTGCCGCCCTGCGTCTCGCGCCCCGACCAGTTGCTCGTGAACACCGACAGCAGCTCGCCGCCGCCGGGCACCGGGAGCGGCCGGTAGACGAAGCCGTTCACCGCGGTGAAGAGCGACGTGCCGACGCCGATCGCGATCGCCAGCGTCAGCACCGCGACCGCGACGAAGCCGGGCGTGCGCGCGAGCGTGCGCGCGGCGTGCCGGACGTCGCCGGCGATTCCTTCGAAGGGATGCACGGGCGCCTCGCGCGCGGCTCGGGGAGCGCTCGGGGAGGGGACGGCTGCGGGACGCCGGGAGACGTGCGGCCGCGCCGGCCGGATGTCAACCGGGCGCGCGCGAGGCTAACATGATCGGCGTGCGGACCACTTCCCGGGAGGACACCCCATGACGGCAGGAAACGGTCGCCGGCTCCTGGTCGGCGCGATCAAGAACGGCGTCCTGTGGGGCATCGCCTGGGGCCTCCTCGCCTTCGTCACGATCCTCGTGCTCCGCACGATCGGCGTCGTCGTCCCCGCGACGATCGGCGTGCTCGACGCGCTCGGGATGGCGATCCGCGTGGGCATCGTCGGCGGCATCGCGGGCGCCGCGTTCGCCGCGTTCATCCGCTTCTTCTACCGCGGGCGGCGGCTCTCGGACATCAGCCCGATCCGCTTCGGGCTCGGCGGCGCCGTCGTGGCGTTCGTCTTCATGTTCGCCTTCTTCGCCCTCACCAACCTGGCGTCGGGCGACGGCTTCCCGCCGCTCGCGAACATCATGGACGACCTGCTGATCGCGCCGATCTTCGGCGGCATCGCGGCCGCCGCGTCGATCTGGCTGGCGCAGCGCGCGGAGGCGGCTCCCGACGACGACGCGTCCGGCCGGCTCGCGGGCGGCGCCTCGCGAGCGTCGCTCGGTGCGGGCGATCGACGCGACGCCCTCGACGCGATCGGCGCGCGGCATCCCGAGCCCGCGCGCCGACCGTCGGACGAGTAGCGTCAGTCGTCGAGCACCGGCTCGTACTCGCGCGCCGCGCGCGACGCGCCGAACCGGCTGAGGACCCGCGCGCAGGTGTTCCAGCGCAGGATCGCCTCGTCCTCGCCCGCGGGCCGCATCGCCTCCGCCTGCTCGTACCAGTGCATCGCCTCGCGCAGCCACTCGGTCGCCGCGTCCTCCGCGCCCAGCGTGTGGCCGCCCAGCCGCGCCTTCGCGCGCCGCTCGCAGATGATGCCGTGGTAGTACGCGCGCTTGTACTCGTCGCGCAGCCGCGGCAGCAGCGCCTGCGCGCGCAGCACGCCCTCCGAGTGCCCGCCGCTGAACTGGTCGGTGATCGACAGCAGCAGCATCACCAGCGCGGGCTGGTTGTCCGGCTCGACCTCGAGCACGTCGAGGCAGATGCTCTCCGCCGCCGACGAGTCGTTCAGCAGCCGGTAGCGCTCGGCCTTCTGCAGCGCCCGCGGGATCCCGGCTTGGGTGATGGGCTTGAGGTCGGTCATGGGAGCTCCCGGGTGGGTGGTGGCGCGACGGCGGGTCAGTGTGCGGGCGACTTCCGGCGGAAGAGCTGCACCAGCCGGCCGACCGGGTCGTAGAACCGGTCCACCACGCGCTCCTTCAGCGGGATGATCGCGTTGTCGGTGATGGCGATGTGCTCGGGGCAGACGCTCGTGCAGCACTTGGTGATGTTGCAGTAGCCGATGCCCTGCGCCTGCCGCAGCTCGGGGATGCGGTCCGCCGTGTCCAGCGGGTGCATCTCGAGCGCGGCGGCGTGCACGAAGTAGCGCGGCCCCGCGAACGTCTCGTGCTTGTGGTGGTCGCGCAGCACGTGGCAGACGTCCTGGCAGAGGAAGCACTCGATGCACTGCCGGAACTCCTGCACGCGGTCCACGTCGGCCTGCCGCATCCGCCACGTGCCGTCCGGCGCGTCGGGCGGGCGCGGCGTGAAGCGCCGGATCTGCGGCTTCACGCGGAAGTTCCACGACACGTCGCTCACCAGGTCGCGGACGTGCGGGAAGGCGCGCATCGGCTCGACGGTGATGGGCGCGTCGGTCGGCAGCTCGTCCAGCCGCGTCATGCACATCAGCTTCGGCTTCCCGTTGATCTCGGCCGAGCAGGAGCCGCACTTCCCTGCCTTGCAGTTCCAGCGCACGGCGAGGTCGTTCGCCTGCTCGGCCTGGATCTGGTGGATCGCGTCGAGCACCACCATCCCCTCGACGACGTCGGTGGTGAACTCGGTGAACGCGCCCGTGCCGCCCGCGCCGCGCCACACGCGCAGCGTGCGCGTGCCGTGCGCGGCGCCCGCGTCCTGCGCCGCCTGGGCGGCGGTGTACGCGTCGCCGGCGCCAGGGGCACCGGTCGCGCGCTCCGGCGGTGCCGTCGTCGTCATCCCGTCATCTCCTCGATGATGGCCGCCAGCTCGGCGGGCAGCGGCGGGATCGGCTCGCGCGCGAGCTGCATCTCGCCGTCGGCGCCCTTCCGCACGACCAGGTTGAAGTCGGCGTACGCCGGATCCTTCTCCGGGAAGTCCTCGCGGAAGTGCCCGCCCCGGCTCTCCCGCCGCTCCAGCGCCGACCGCGTGATCGCCTCGGCCACGGTGAGCAGGTGCCCGAGGTCGAGCGCGGTGTGCCAGCCCGGGTTGTACTCGCGGTTCCCGCGCACGCCGACGTGGGCCGCGCGCGCCTTCAGCTCCGCGATGGCACCGAGCGCCTCGCGCATCTCGCGCTCGGTGCGGACGATGCCGACCAGCTCCTGCATGCGCTCCTGCAGCGTCTCCTGCAGGTGGTACGGCTGCTCGGCGCCGTCGTGGCGCTCGAAGGGCGCGAGCGCGGCGCGCGCGGCCGCGTCGGCCTGCGCGCCGTCGATGGACACCGCGCCGTTCGTGCGCGCGAACCGCGCCGCGTGCTCGCCCGCCCGCTTGCCGAAGACGAGGAGGTCGGAGAGCGAGTTCCCGCCCAGCCGGTTCGCGCCGTGCAGCCCTGCGGCGCACTCGCCGGCCGCGAACAGCCCGGGCACGGTGGACATCTGCGTGTCGCCGTCGACGCGCACGCCGCCCATGACGTAGTGCGTCGTCGGGCCGATCTCCATCGGCTGCCGCGTGATGTCGATGTTCGCGAGCTGCCGGAACTGGTGGTACATGCTCGGCAGCTTCCGCTTGATGTGCTCCGCGGCGTTCGGCAGCCGGTCCTTGATCCACGAGATGTCGAGGAAGACGCCGCCGTGCGGGCTGCCGCGCCCCTCGCGCACCTCGCGCACGATGCAGCGCGCGACGTGGTCGCGCGTCAGCAGCTCGGGCGGCCGGCGGGCGTTGCGGTCCCCCTGCGTGTAGCGCCACCCCTCGTCCTCGCTGTCGGCGGTCTGCGGGCGGTAGTTCTCGGGGATGTCGTCGAACATGAAGCGGCGCCCGTCGCTGTTGCGCAGCACCCCGCCCTCGCCGCGCACGCCCTCGGTCACCAGGATGCCGCGCACGCTCGGCGGCCAGATCATGCCCGTGGGGTGGAACTGCACGAACTCCATGTCCTGCAGCGCGGCGCCCGCGTGATAGGCGAGCGAGTGGCCGTCGCCCGTGTACTCCCAGCTGTTGCTCGTGATCTTGTACGCGCGCCCGATGCCGCCGGTCGCGAGCACGACGGCCTTCGCGCGGAAGAGGCGGAAGCGCCCGCGCTCGCGGTCGTAGCCGAACGCGCCGCTCACGCGCCCGCCGTCGGTCAGCAGCGTGAGCACCGTGCACTCCATGTGCACGTCGATCCCCGCGTGCACGCCGTGGTCCTGCAGCGTGCGGATCATCTCGAGCCCCGTGCGGTCGCCGACGTGCGCCAGGCGCGGGTAGCGGTGCCCGCCGAAGTTGCGCTGCAGGATGCGCCCGTCCACCGTGCGGTCGAACAGCGCGCCCCACGCCTCCAGCTCCTTCACGCGCTCGGGCGCCTCGCGCGCGTGCAGCTCGACCATGCGCCAGTTGTTGACGTACTGGCCGCCGCGCATGGTGTCGGCGAAGTGCACGCGCCAGCTGTCGCGGTCGTCCACGTTCGCGAGCGCCGCGGCGACGCCGCCCTCGGCCATCACCGTGTGCGCCTTGCCGAGCAGCGACTTGCAGACGAGGCCCACGCGGACGCCGTCGCCCGCCGCCTCGATGGCGGCGCGCAGCCCCGCCCCGCCCGCGCCGATCACGAGCACGTCGTGGTCGACGGTCTGGTAATCCTCGTGGGCGTACGTGCTCACGCGCTCGCTCACACGATCCTCCAGTCCGTCCAGATCCCCATCGCGCACAGGCGGACGTACAGGTCCGCGAACATGACGCCGAAGAGGCTCATCCACGCCCAGCGCATGTGCCAGCGATTGAGGCAGCTCGCGCAGTCGTACGCGGCCTTGCGCGCGGGCCGGCGCGACGGCTCGTCCAGATGGCCGCCCACGAGGTGCCGCAGCGAGTGGCAGCCCAGCGTGTAGCAGCCCAGCAGGACGACGTTGAGCGCGAGGACGAGGGTGCCGACGCCGATGCCGAACTCCGTGCCGCCGCCCGGCGTCGCGAACCACATCGCCTTCCACACGTCCGAGGCGAGGATGCCGAGGAAGACGAGCGCGACGTACAGGAAGTACCGGTGGACGTTCTGGAGGACGAGCGGGAACGAGCGCTCGCCGCGGTAGCCCGTGCGCGGCTCGCCGACGGCGCAGTTGGGCGGATCCGCCCAGAACGCCTTGTAGTACGCGCCGCGGTAGTAGTAGCAGGTGAAGCGGAACAGCGCGGGGAACGGCAGGATGAGCAGCGCCGGCGAGAACGGCAGCCAGGCGGGCCACGCGGCGGGCTTCGGCCCGAGCCAGGCGTGCGGCGAGCTGCCGAACAGCTCGGGCGAGTAGAACGGCGAGAGGTACGGGCCGTGGGCGTAGTACGCGTTCTGGAACGCGGCCCACGTCGCGTACGCGACGAACGACGCGAGGATCGTGAAGACCACGACCGGCTGAACCCACCACGCGTCGCGCCGCATCGTCTCGCCGAAGCCGCGGCGGAGGAGCGGGAGTGGAGCGTGCGCCATGTGCGACCGGTTCCGGGGTGCGGAGAGCGGTTGCCGACGGAAAGCCGTGCCTGCTGCCCAATGGACTGCCACCGGGCGATGCCGTCAATGGGCGGCGCCTGTTACGGCCGACGCCGCTTCGCATGTCCGAACGGTAATGCCGACGCGCGAGCCGCATGCGGGGCGATCGCGGGAAATCCCTTATCCCACAAGGCTTTTCGCACGACGTTACGTTATCGACACGTGCCGATCGCGAGCCCGGGAATGTGGCGGCGACGCACGCGTGGTGGTGCATCCTCGCCACAGTTGCCAGGATGCGACGAGAGCCCCACTATGGGCGCGCCCATCGGCCCCAGGAATGGCCGCGCACGGCCACCGATGGCTCGCAGCATCCCGCGCCTCCCCCGCACGCCGTGCGGCCGCGGAGGACACCAGTGCCGCATCGCTCCGGTGAGCGCCCATTGGCGGCACACACCCAGGGAGGAGCACGATGAAGCTAGCGATCCTGCGTCTCACGGCTGCCGCCGCGATGCTCGCGGCCCCCCTCGGCGCCGCGCGCGCCGACATCATCATCGCCGCCGGCAACAATCCGCAGCCGGACGAGAACGTCCTGCTCAACACCGGCCTGATGGGCAACCCGATCTTCGGGACGACGAATCAGACCGGGTTCCAGGTGCGCTTCACGTCGATCGAGAACCTCATCGCCCCCGCCAACGGGCAGGCCCGCGTCGAGGCGGCCGACGGCACGCTGACGAACCTGACGATCGACCTGCCCGGCGCGACGTTCACGTCGCTGATCCTGAACGTGGATGCCGCCCTGGTCGGCACCATCAATTTCGTCGTGACCGAGGACAACGGGCAGCAGACCGCCGGGACGTTCGGGCTGGGGGCGTCAGGAGAGAACTTCTTCACCATCACGGCGATCAACGGCCAGCGCATGAGCAGCGTCAACCTGACGACGACCGTCAACATGGCGATCACGAACGTCGACGACGTCAGCCAGGTACGGATCGGCGGTGCCGCCGGCGGCGGCGGCACAGGGACCGTGGTGCCGGAGCCCAGCACCTACGCGCTCCTCGGCACGGGCATCGCCGGCCTCGGGCTCGTCGCGCGGCGGCGGCGCCAGGGCTGATTTCCGGATCCCCTCGCGCCGCTCCGGGGGCGCGGGTGGGGTGCGGGTGGCACGCACGGCGGCAGCGTCACGCGATCGCGTGGCACTGCCGCCGTTCGTGCATCGCGCAACGGCCTTCGCACGATCCTTCGCACGATCCTTCGCACAGCGACGCGGGTGCCCCGCCCCTACCTTGGGGATCGGCCTCCACCGCTCCCGCACCCGCCACCCGATGCGATCCGTCCCGCCCGCCCGCGCCGTCTCGCGCGCGCTCCTCCCGTCCTTCGCCCTCGCGCTGTCGGCCGCCCTGCTCCCCGTGCGGGCGCAGGTGCCCGGCGTCGCCGGCACGCTCGTGGTCACCAACAAGCGCCCGTCCACGCTCACCATCCTGGACGTGGCGTCGGGGCGCACGCTGGCGACGCTGCCCACCGGCACGGGCCCGCACGAGGTGGCGCTGTCGCGCGACGGGCGCACCGCGGTCGTCACCGACTACGGCGGCCGGCCCGCGGGCACCACGCTGACGGTGATCGACGTGCCGGCCGCGCGCGTGGCGCGCACCATCCCGCTCGGCGAGTACCGCGCGCCGCACGGCCTCGCGTTCCTGCCGGGCGACTCGCTGGTCGCGGTGACGTCCGAGGCGACGGGCAACGTCGTCGTCGTCCACGTGGGCGAGGGCGTGGTGCGGCGCGCCGTGCCCACGCAGGCGCCCGGGTCGCACATGGTGGCCGTCGCCGCCGACGGCGCCACCGCGTTCACCGGCAACATGGGGAGCCACAGCGTGTCGCGGCTCGACCTGCGTGCGGGAACCTTCGTGCGCAGCTGGCCGGTGCCCAACGTGCCCGAGGCGATCGGCGTCACGCCCGACGGCCGCGAGGTGTGGGTGGGGAGCAACGCGCTCCACCGCGTGAGCGTGCTGGACGTCGCGAGCGGCACCCTGACGACCGCCGCCGACAGCGTCGACTGGCCGTACCGCGTGCTGTTCACGCCCGACGCGCGCACGGTGCTGGTCCCCGACATGAATGGGGACGTCGTGCGCGTCATCGACAGGGCGTCGCGGCGCGAGCTGGGGCGCGTGGCCGTCCCCGGCGGCGGCCCGCAGGGGATCACGCTCACCCCCGACGGCCGTCACGCCTTCCTCTCGCTCAGCAAGCAGGGGCGCATCGCGGTGCTCGACGTCGCGGGCCGCCGCATCGTCGGCTACCTGAGCGCCGGCGAGACGCCCGACGGCGTGGCCTTCACGCGCACGGTGCACGCGCGCTAGCACACGGGGATGGGGGATGCGCGAAGGGCCCGGCTCCACGTGGAGCCGGGCCCTTCGCGCGTCGCGCCCGGCTCAGCGCGACGTGCTCACCGCCGCCTTCGCCTTCGGCGCCGTCTCGAGCTGCCGCAGCAGTTCCTTCACCGCCGCCTCCAGCTGCTGGTCCTCGCCGGCCGCCAGGCGCGTCGGGTCGTTGCGGACCAGGATGTCCGGCTCGATCTGCAGGTTCTCCAGGAACTTGCCGTCCTCGCCCAGCGAGCCCACCTCGGGAATGCCGAAGACGAGCGCCGGGTTCTGGAGCCGCTCCCACCACACCGCCGTCCCGGTGCCCGGCACCGGCATCCCCACCAGCTTGCCGAGGCCGAGGTGGCGGTAGGTGTAGGGGAACATGTGCGCGTCGGAGTAGTTGCCCTCGCTCATGAGCACCACGCTCGGGCCCACCCACTTGTCGCCCGGCTCCACGCCCACCTGCTGGCCACGCGGCACGTACCGCAGGTAGCGCTGCCCGCCGAGGAAGGTCGCGAGGTCGTCGTGCAACCAGCCGCCGCCGTTGAAGCGCGTGTCGACCACCAGCGCCTCCCGGCCCGCGTTGCGGCCCAGCGCCTCGGCGAACACGTCGCGATAGCTCGCGTCGTTCATGCCGCGCACGTGCACGTAGCCCACGCGTCCGCCCGAGAGCCGCGCCACCGCCTCGCGGCGCGACTTCACCCAGCGCTGGTACAGCAGCTCGTTCAGCGCGGGCGGCGCGATCGGCTTGACGACCTCCTCCCACCGCGTCGCGCCCGACGCGTCGCGCAGCGCGAGCCGCACCGGCTGGTCGGCCTTGCGGTTGAGCAGCGCGGCGAGGTCGCGCTCCGGCGTCAGCGGCACGCCGTCCACCGCCTCCAGGATCGTCCCGGCGGCGACGCGCGAGCCCGCGCGGTCGAGCGGCCCCTTCGCGATCACCTCGGCGATGCGCAGCCCGGCACCGGTCCACGCGTCGTCCAGGAAGGCGCCGATCGACGCGGTGACGTCGGCCGCGGGATTGGTCGGCCGGTACCGCATCCCCGTGTGCGACGCGTTCAGCTCGCCCAGCATCTCCGACACCATCTCGGCGAAGTCGAAGTCGTCCGCGATGTCGGGAAGGAAGCGCGCGTACGCCTCGCGGTAGCCGTTCCAGTCCACGCCGTGCAGCGTCGTGTCGTAGAACTTCTCGCGCACCTGGCGCCACGCGTGCTCGAACTCGAAGGCGCGCTCGCCCACCGGGTCGAGCACCATCTCGGGGCGCATCGCGATCGCGGAGCGCGCGCCGTCGGCGAGCTTGATCTTCACCGGCTTGCGGTCGGCGAGGAAGTACGCGAACGCGCCCGCGCTGTCGATCGCCAGCGAGCCCGCCTCCTCGGCGCCGAGCTTGGCGAGCAGCTTCGTCTCGCCCGCGCGCAGGTCGTGCGCCCACAGGTCGTACCCCTTCTCGAACTTGGAGAGGTACACCAGCCGGTCGCCCGTCGGCGTCAGCACGGCGTCGGCCAGCTCCGACGAGTGGATCGTCAGGCGCTTCGTGCGGTCCTCGATGCGGTCGAGCTCCAGGCGGAGCGTCGGTGCCACCGTGGGGGTGCGCTTCGCGTCGTCCTTCATCCCCTTCGCGATCCTCGCCGCGGCCGTGTCGCTCCTGGCGCGCTTCTCCGCCTCCTCCAGCGCCTCCAGCTCCTCCTTCGAGAGGTTGAAGCGGTCCCAGGCCTCGCGCGTCAGCAGCGCGCCGAAGACGTCGCTCTGCGTGCCGCCGCCGCCGGCGGCGCCGCGCATGCCCAGGCGGTTCGAGTACCAGAGCAGCATCTTCCCGCCCATCATCCAGCGCGGGTGCGCGTCCTCGTAGCCGCTCTGCGTGACGTTCACCGGCGGCGTGCCGCCCGCCGCGTCCACCAGGCCCACCTCGCCCACCCAGCGCGGCGTGGCGAAGTACTGCACCAGGAACCACCGGCCGTCCGGCGACCACTCGTACCACTGGTCGCCGTCGGAGTACGAGTAGTTCCACTTCGGCTCGAGCACCGTGCGCGTGCGGCGCGTGGCGAGGTTCAGCACCTTGAGCGCCGTGCGGTTCTCCAGGTACGCGACCTCCTTCCCGTCGGGCGAGAAGCTCGGCTGGAACGCCTCGAAGTCGCCGCTGACCAGCACCTCCTCCTTGAGCAGCGTGCCGCGCGAGAGCGCGTGCTCGTCGCCGCGATCGAGGCAGCTGCGGAGCACCTGCCAGCGCGCGCCGCGCTCGGCGGCGTACAGCACGCACCGCCCGTCGGGGCTGAACGACACCGAGCGCTCCTGCCCCGGCGTGCTCGTGATGCGCTTGGTGGTGCCGTAGTCGGCCGACGTGACGAACACCTCGCCGCGCGCGACGAGGGCGATCTCCTTGCCGCCCGGCGCGAGCGCGAGCTCGGTCACCGCGCCGTCCATGCGCGCGTTCTGCGTCGACTGCTGGCGCATCTCGGCGCGGATCTGCACCGCCACCTTGCGCGGCGCGTCCGTGCCGGCGGGCAGCGTGTACAGCTCGCCGTTCCACGAGAACGCGAGGTCGCCCGCGTCCGACGACGAGAGGAAGCGCACGGGATGGCGCGTCTGCCGCGTCACCTGCGCGGGGCGCGACGGATCGCGCAGCGACAGCCGGTAGACGTTGGAGGTGCCGTCCGCCTCGCTGAGGTAGAAGAGCGTGGAGTCGCCCGGTCCCCACACGGGGTTGCGATCCTCGCCGGCGCGCGCCGTGAGGTTGGTGTACGTGTTCGACGCGCGGTCGACGACCCACACGTCGCGCGTGACCGACGACGTGTGATGCTTGCGCCACGGGTCCTCGTAGCCCTTGCGGTCGTGGAAGGCGAGACGCCGGCCGTCGTGCGACCAGCGCGCGGCCTCCGCGGCGGTCGGCAGCAGCATCGTCTCGCGCCCGCCGGCCACGGGCACGCGGTACAGGTCGGGAAGCGTCGCGGCCGGGAAGGCCGCGCTGGCCTGCGCGTGCATGCGCGACGACACGAAGGTCACGGCCGATCCGTCGGGCGTGAAGTCGGTCGGCACGTCGTCCGCGGAGTGCTGCGTGAGGCGCCGCGCCGCGCCGCCGGTGGCCGGCATGACGTACACGTCGAAGTTGCCGCTGCGGTCCGACGCGAAGGCGATCCACTTCCCGTCGCGCGACCAGACGGGGTGGTAGTCGTGCGCGGGATCGATGGTCAGCGGCGCGGCGACGCCGCCGCCGGTGGGGACCGTCCACACGTCGCCGCGGTACGCGAACGCGATCGTGCGCCCGTCGGGCGAGATGGCCGGGTAGCGGAGCCAGAGCGGGTCCTGCGCGAGCGCCGGGGTGGCGGCGAGGACGAGCAGCGTGGCCGCGCGCGAGAGGACGCCGGTGACCATGGGGGCAGCGGAGGAGGCGGAGGGGGACGCCGCGGCCAACGCGTGCTCCGATCGGGCGGCGGGGGCGCGCCAAGGTAGCGCCGCCGGACGGCGGAGTAAACATCGGCCGCGTGCGGCACCGCGGACGACGGGGCTGGACAGCGCGCCGCCGATGGCGCACCGTCGTCGGAGCCGCCTTCCCGCCCCGTCGCCATGCGCATCGCGCCGCTCGACCTCACCGTCGCCGCTCCGGACGCGCGGACCGCCGCCGCCGATCACGCGCGCGAGGTGGGCCGCATCACGAACATGAAGCGCACGCTCCTGCACTCGGTGCCGGCGTTCAACGCGCTCATGACGTGGTACGACCTGCGCGACACGGTCTCGCCGTTCCTGGGCGCGCGGCTCACCACGCTCTTCGCGCACGCCGTCTCGTCCGAGACGGACTGCCTGATCTGCAGCACCTTCTTCCGCCGCCTGCTGATCGAGTCGGGCGAGGATCCCGATCACCTCGCGCTGACGCAGGTGGAAGCCGACGTCGTCGCGTTCGGCCGCGCGCTCGCCGTCACGCCGCACCACGTGCCGGACGCCGTGTTTGCGCCGCTGCGCGCGCGCTACTCCGACGCGCAGCTGGTCGCGCTCACCGCCTTCGGCGCGCTGATGGTCGCGACCAACGTGATCAACAACGCGCTCGGCGTGCCGCTCGACGACTACCTCCAGCCGTTCCGCAAGTGAGCGAGCTCCGCGACCAGGTCGTCTTCGTCACCGGCGCGGCGCACGGGCAGGGCCGCGCCACCGCGCTCGCGTTCGCGCGCGAGGGCGCGCACGTCGCGGCGTTCGACGTCGGCAGGCCGCTCGCCTATCCCGGCTACGCGATGGGCTCCTCCGACGAGCTGCACGCGCTGGCCGCGGAGTGCGAGGCGCTGGGCGTGCGCTGCCTGCCGTTCGTCGGGGACGTGCGCGACGACGCGGCCATCACCGCCGCCGTCGAGGCGACGGTCGGCGCGCTCGGACGGATCGACGTGCTGTTCAACAACGCCGGCATCTGCGCCTACGGGCTCGCGCACGAGCTCACCGAGGACGCGTGGGACGCGATGCTCGACATCAACCTCAAGGGCGCGTGGCTGGTGGCGCGCCGCGTGATCCCGGTGATGATCGCGCAGCGCCGCGGCGTGATCGTCAACAACTCGTCGATCGCGGGGCTGCGCGGCATGGGGCGCCTGTCGCACTACGCCGCGTCCAAGTGGGGGCTGACGGGCCTCACCAAGTCGTGGGCGATCGAGCTCGCGCCGCACGGCATCCGCGTGAACGCCGTGCACCCGACCGGCGTCAACACGCCGATGAACGACGGGCTCGCGGCGCTCGAGGGGACGACCCCGCAGGCGATCGCCGAGCGGTCGGCGGGCAACCTGCTGCCGGTGCCGTGGATCGAGCCGGAGGACGTCGCGCGTGCCGTCCTCTACCTCGCGTCGGACGCGGCGCGCTACGTCACCGGCAGCTCGCTCGTGCTCGACGCGGGGCTGCTGACGCGCTAGCGGGTGTGGCGGCGCACGTGCGCCGTCTTGCCGGCTCGCGGGCGCGCACGGATGTTTCTCCGGGATTTCCCTGAGCGGCCCGGGGATTGCCGGGCATCCGAGCACTCCCGCACACGCCCAGGACGTGCGGTCGGCCAGTCCTCACCGGCGATGGAATCGATCCAGCAGCAGACCGACGTCCCCCCGGAACGGCCAGAGTCGCGGGACGTCGCGAGCCCGTACCTCGCGGCGGTGCACCGCGCCTGGCGCGACGTCTGTACGACGACCGAGCCGCGCTCCGACACGCTGCGGCTGGCGCTGCACGCGCTGGCGCGGGACGCACGCGCGCGCGGCCTCGGCGTGCAGTCGCTCCTCAAGCTGCTGGACCAGCTCACGAAGCCCCGGTCGCCCGCCGACGCCGCGACGCCGGGCTTCGACCGGGTCCGCGAGTGGGCCGGCACCGAGGTCATCCGCGCGTACTACGGCGGGCGCTGACCCGCGCCACGGACGCACGAGACGCCACCAGCCCATGTCCCCCATCGAGACGAGCGTCGGGACCGCCCCGCTCCGCCGCGATCCGATGCCGCGGCCGCCGCTCTCGCTCTTTCATGCGCCGGGCTGGCTCGGGACCTCGCTCGCCGCGCGGCTGGACAGCGCGGTGGCGCTGAACGCGGCGCTGCGCCGCACGCGCCGCACGCTCATCGGCGAGCGGCGGCGCCTCCTCGCGGCGCGCCACTCGCTGCTGGCGGAGGCCCATCGTGAGCTCGGGCGGTCGGACCGACGTCAGCGGAACTGAGCGGCGCGAGACGGCACGCAGCCTCGGCCAGTAGCCGCTCGCACTCGCCCCGCAGACGGGCCGCTTCGGTCAGCCCGCGCGAGTTCTCCGCGCGCAGCGCCGCGCTCACCTCGTGCGCGACGTCCGCGCGCCACGACAGCCGCGCACGCCGGTCCGTGAGCACGACACGCCGCGCGATCAGCGTGTCCAGCAGGGCGGTGTCGGAAGGCGCGGTCATGCCCCTAGCAATGCCCGTCGCGGCTCCACGCCGCCATCGGAGACCGCCCGCAGGCCCAGGGAATCCCCTGAGCCGGGCCCTGCTACGCGTCGCGCATCCACCCCTCGTCCAGCGCGAAGCGCACGAGCGCCGCGCGCGCCGTGAGCCCGAGCTTCGCCATCCCGTTCGCCTTGTGGGACTCGACCGTCTTGACGCTCACGTCGAGCGCGGCGGCGATCTCCTTGTTGCTGTGCCCGCGGGCGACCAGCCGCAGCACCTCCGCCTCGCGCGGCGTCAGCTCCGCCGCGCCCGCCGCGCGGGGCGCGGACGCCGCGCGCGCAGCCCGCGACGGCGGCTCCGCGAGCAGCGCGCCCGCGAGCGACGGGTCGACGTAGGTCCCGCCGGCGGCCACGACGCGGATCGCCCGCACCAGCTCGTCCGACGGCGTGCGCTTGAGGACGTAGCCGGCCGCCCCGGCCCGCAGCAGCCGCGCCACGTAGCCGCGCTCCTCGTGCATGGTGAGCGCGATCACGCGCACGGTCGGGCAGTCGTGCGCGATGCGCTCCGCGGCGTCGGTGCCGCTGGCGCCCGGCATCGACAGGTCGAGCAGCAGCACGTCCGGCTTGAGGTCGCACGCGCGCCGGTGCGCCTCCCGGCCGTCCGCCGCCTCGCCGACGACCTCGAGCCCTGGCTGCGCCGCGACGAGCGCGCGCAGGCCGTCGCGCACGATCGCGTGATCGTCGGCGATGAGGATGCGGATGACGCTCGGCGACGCATGCGCCGCGGTGGCGGGACTCATGGGAAGCGCTCCTCGTCGAATGGGTCCGCCACCGACGGCGGCCATGCGAGCCATGCGAGCCATCCGGACGGCGGTCGGCGGACCATCCGTGGAAAGCTAGGCTCCCGCGCGCGGATGCTCCACCGACGTCGCCGCCCCAGACATCACCAGGGCGCGTGCCGTCGACCGATCCGCCGGTCGACACCGGGCGCGCGGGCGTCGGGCCGACCAGCGCTCACACCGTCGTGTAGCCGCCGTCCACCAGGTAGTCGCCGCCCGTGATGAACGGCGCGAGCGGTTCGTGCTCGCGCCGGGCGCCGTCTGGCGCTTTCCATGGACGGCGGCCCGGCCGCCCGATGTGGGCGGCCGGGCCGTCGTCACGCGCTGGCGTGTGACCGCGCTTACGCGCGCACCAGCATCTCGTACGCGATCCGCTGCGGCCGGCCCGCCTCGCGCGCGGGCGGCGCAGCGCGGTGGGGGGCGGCCGGCGAGCCCGCCGACGCGTTCCCGAGCCGGAACTGCTGCACGAGCGCCAGCAGCGCGCGCGACTGTGTGTCGAGCTCCTCGCCCGCCGCGGCCGACTCCTCCGCGTGCGCCGCGCTCCGCTGCGTGCCGCCGTTCACCTGCTCCATCCCCACGTTGACCTGACGCACCCCGTCGGCCTGCTGCACGCTCGCCGTCGAGACCTCGTCCACGATCGCGCGCACGCGCCCCACCTGCTCGGCGATCGCGGTGAACTGCGTGCGCACCGCCTGGTTCACCGCCACGCCCTCGGCGGTCTGCGCGGTCATCGCCTCGACCAGCGTCGCGGTCGTGCGCGCCGCCTCGGCGCTGCGGAGCGCGAGCGCGCGGACCTCTTCCGCCACGACCGCGAAGCCGCGCCCTGCGTCGCCCGCGCGCGCCGCTTCCACGGCGGCGTTGAGCGCGAGCAGGTTGGTCTGGAACGCGATCTCGTCGATCGTCTTCAGGATCTTCGCGGTCTCCTCGGCGCGCGAGCGGATCGCGTCCACCGTCGTCGTCAGGCGCGCCATGCCGTCCTGCCCGGCGGCGGCGCTGGCCGCGGTCTGCTCGGCGAGCGTGCGCACCTGCTGCGAGTTGGCCGCCGTCTGCTCGGCCATCGCGCCCAGCTCCTGCAGGCTGGCCGCCATCTCCTCGAGCGCGCTCGCCTGCTCGCCGGCGCCCTGCGCGAGCGCCTGGCTGCCGCTGGCGATCTGCCCCGACGCGGCCGCGACCTGCTGCGCGCCCAGCGCCACCTCCGACAGCGCCTGCTCCAGCTGCGAGGCGGCGACGTTCACGGTGTCGGCCAGCAGCGCGTGCTCGCCGGTGTAGGTCGTCGTGATGCGCGCCGTGAGGTCGCGCTCGGCCACACGTCCGAGCACCTCGCGCGCGTCCTGCACCGGCGCGATGACCGCGTCGAGCGTGGCGTTGAAGCCCGCCAGCAGCTCGCGGTACGCGCCCTCGGCGCGCGTCGCGTCGCTGCGGACGCCCAGCCGCCCCTCGCGCGCCGCGGTGGTCAGCGTGCCCGTCTCCTCCACCAGCAGGGTGAGGCGCTCGCGGACGCGGTTCATGCTGCGCGCGACCACGTCGTGCGCGGACTTCTCGGCGACGGCGGTCGAGAGGTCGCCGGCGCTCACGCGCTCGGCCGCCGCGGCGATCGCCTGCTGGTGCGCGATCACCGTGCGGAACGCCTCGGCGAGCACGCCCACCTCGTCGCGCGACGCATGCGTCACCTGCTGCGCGACGTCGCCGAGCGCGAGGCGCTCCGCGGCCGCGGTGAGGGCGGCCAGTGGCCGCGTCGTGCGCCGCGCGACCAGCCAGCCCACCAGCACGCCGAGCGCCAGCAGCGCCCCGGTGCCGACGACGAGGAGGAGCAGCAGCTGCTCGCTCGCCGCCACGTCGTGCGCGCGCCGCGTCACGAGCAGCGCGCGCTCCGCGTCGGTGGCGGCCTGGAAGACGCCGCGCATGCCGTCGAAGTGCTTCTTCCCCTCGCCGCTCGCGACCCGGCTCGCGACCGAGTCGAACGGCAGCGCGCCGGTGCTCACCTGACGCCGCATCGCGATGCCCGGCTCGGTCACCTGCGCGACGAAGTCCGCGCTGCGCTTCTCGAGCTCCGTCCAGCGCGCGACCTGCGCGGGGTTGTCCGACGTCAGCTCGCGCAGCTCCGCGAGCTTCGCGGCCGCCGCGCGCCGCCCGGCCACGTACGGCTCCAGGAACTCGTCGCGTCCCGTCAGCAGGAAGCCGCGATAGCCGGTCTCCACGTCCTGCAGCGCGCTCAGCGCGGCGGTCGCGGCGCCGAGCACCGTGTTGGTGTGCTCCGTCCAGCGCGACGCGTCCTGGCTCGCCAGCGTCGCCCGGTACGCCACCGCGCTCTGCGCGCCCATCAGCGTGAGCACGATGCCGAAGCCCACCAGGAGCTTGCGTCCCAGCCGCAGATCGTCGAACCAGCGCATGCCTTGCATCTCCCCCTCCGCTTGCCCCTGAAGCTCGTCGCTTCAACCATGGATTCGTTGCTGCCCGCCGGAGCGTACGCCACCGGACGGGACGCCATCGCCGTCCAGTGTCGGCAGGCACGGATGGGGGCTACACGCCGCGGCTCATGACAATGCTGTGAAGCGGGAGCCGCGCACCGGGCGATCGCGGGCGACCGGTGTCGGCCTTGAAGTTGCGACGACCGCGGGCCATTCGTTCGGCCGATCCGCCAGGGCCCGGCCCCGCAGTGACCGTCCGTCTTGCTCCGCCATCGCTCCACGCCCGTGAATCGCCCGAGTTCGGAAGGCTCGTCGGATCCCGCCACGCTGTGGGCCCGCCAGCAGGCGGCTGTCGCCGACCTCGGGGTCCGCGCGCTCGGCGGGCTGCCCGTGCCCGCGCTGCTGCAGCAGGCCGCGCGCGTCGTCGCCGAGCTGCTCGACACCGAGTTCGTGAAGGTGGTCGAGCTGCTGCCCGACGGACTCACGGCCCGCGTCGTCGCGGGCGAGGGGTGGCACGACGGCGTCGTCGGCCATGCGACGATCAGCGTCGGGCGCGACTCGCAGGCGGGCTACGCGCTCCTCTCGCACGCGCCCGTGATCGTCGACGACCTCCGCACCGAGACGCGGCTGGAGGATCCACCGCTCCTGCGCGAGCACGGCGTCGTCAGCGGCGTCAGCGTGATCCTCTACGGGCCGGAGCGCAGCGCCTATGGAGTGCTCGGCGCGCACACCGCGCGGCGCCGGCGGTTCACGACGGACGACGTGAGCTTCCTGCAGGGCGTCGCCAACGTCCTCTCCGCGGCGCTCCATCGGCAGCACGTGGAGGACGACCTGCGCCGCGCGCGCACCGAGGCGGAGGTGTACGCGGCGCAGCTGCAGGAGCAGGCGTTCGAGCTCGAGCAGCAGATCGAGGAGGCGCAGGCGCTCGCCGAGGAGCTGGAGCAGACCAACGACGAGCTGCACCGCGCGATGGCGGAGGTGGAGGCCGCGCGCGCCGCGGCCGAGGCGGCGAACCGCGCGAAGAGCGACTTCCTGGCGACGATGAGCCACGAGCTGCGCACGCCGCTCAACGCCATCCAGGGCTACACCGAGCTGCTGGCGCTCGGGCTGCGCGGGCCGGTGACCGAGGCGCAGCAGCAGGACCTGGAGCGCGTCCGGCTCGCGAACCAGCATCTCATGTCGCTGGTCACCGACGTCCTGAACTTCGCGCGGCTGGAGGCGGGACAGGTCGAGTTCCACCTCGACGCCATCGAGATCGCGCCGCTGGTCGGCGAGCTGGAGTCGCTCATCGGGCCACAGCTGACCGCGAAGGGGCTCACGTTCTCGCACGACGCCTGCGCGCCCGACACGCCGGAATCGCCGCACGTCGTGCGCGCGGACGCGGAGAAGCTGCGGCAGATCCTGCTCAACCTCCTCACGAACGCGATCAAGTTCACCGACGCCGGCGGGCACGTCGCGCTCGAGTGCGCGACCGACGCGGTGCGCGGCGTGGTGCGGCTGCAGGTCGCCGACACGGGGCGCGGCATCCCGGCCGACCAGCTGGAGCGGATCTTCGAGCCGTTCGTCCAGGTCGACCGGCATCGCACGCGAGCGAGCCAGCAGGGCGTGGGACTGGGGCTCGCGATCAGCCGCGATCTCGCGCGCGCGATGGGCGGCGACCTCACCGTCGAGAGCGCGGTCGGCGTCGGCTCGACCTTCACGCTCGTGCTCCAGCACGCGGGCAAGGAAGACCCGACGGCGACCGGAGCGCGCTAGCGCCCCGATCGCCGTCGGGCGGCGTCACGGACGCCGACGCTCGTCGGGGAGCCGCAGCGCCGTCGTCAGCGCGCCGCGTCGCCGCCGTTCACCGCGTCGAGCCATGCGCGGAGCGCGGATCCCCGCGCGTGTCACGGGGATCGCAGGCGCGGCGGCCACCCCGGCGATCAGCAGCGTGGCAGCGACGCGGCGCACGCGCGTGCGCCGCTCATGCCGGCGTCGACGCCGACAGGTCGCGGCGCCCTCCACTCGAATGGAGCGCCACCAGCAGCGCGACCGGGATCGCGACGCCGAGGAGCCGCGAGAAGATCGACATGAAGGGGAAGACGACCTGCAGCACGGCGATCAGCGCGAGGCACGCGAGCGCGGCGCCGCGCACGAGCCGCGTCGCCCCTGGCCCGCCGCGCAGCAGCGCGACGCCCGCGGACAGCAGCAGCGCCCCCATCACCGCGCTGAGCCCGAGCGCGAGCACCCAGTCGCCGCCGAGCCCCGTGGCCCGTCCGCCCCAGCCGTCGACGCCCGTGTTCACCAGCTGGAACACGCCGCCCAGCACCGCCAGCATCGCCGTCGCTCGCCTCGCGCGCATGGAGCCTCCCTGGGGATGAAAGTGTGCGCCGCCGCCGTCCCACGATCCGTCCATCCACGCGCGCCACCGGGCGCGCAGCGCCTCGAGCCGCAGCAGCGGCGCGCTGCGCGCGACGTCCCACAGGATCGCGCGCCAGAAGCGGAAGCCGCGCGCGGCCGGATCGCGCCGCTGGTCGCGGAAGAGCAGCAGCATCTCGCTGTCGTACGCCGCGCGGAACGCCCGCGGGTAGCTGCGCAGCAGCAGCCGGTACGCTCGCTCGGCCCTGCTCATGCCGGCTCCAGCCCGATGAGGCGCTTCTGGCGCGCGGCCTCCACCATGCGCTCCATCCGCCGCGCGTCCGCGCGCACGACCGCGAGCCCGAACGGCGTGATGCGGTAGTAGCGTCGCCGCTCGTCGCCCAGTCCGGGGTCGGGCCGCTCCCCGGACTCCGCCACCATGCCGGCGTCCAGCAGCCGCTTGAGCGTGCCGTACAGCGTCCCCGGCCCCAGGCGCACGGCGCCCGCGCTCCGCTCGGCGACCTCCTTCATGATCGCGTAGCCGTGGCGCTCCCCGTCCACGAGCGCGAGCAGGATCTGGAACGTCGCCGGGGGGAGCGGCCCGTGCGCCTCCGGCGTCCGCCCCGTCGCCTCGTCGCTGGCCATCGTGCGCCTCCATCGCGCGGTCGCGCTGTGACGTCGTCCGATATATCGACCCTCGATACATCAGCCAAGGTACGCGTCCGCGACGGCCTGTCAATGGCGGCGCCGGGCCGCCGCGCCTGCTACGGCCGGGGCAGCGTCAGCGTGAAGGTGCTCCCCGCGCCCGCCGTGCTCTCGACCGTCAGATCGCCGCCCATGCCGCGCGCCAGCTCGCGGCTGATCGCGAGCCCGAGGCCGACGCCCTGCTGGCTCTCGTGCGTGCGGTGGCGATCCACCTGCACGAACGGCTCGAAGATGCGCTCGTGCTCCTCGGGCGGGATGCCGCGGCCCGTGTCGCTCACGCGCACGCGGGTCACCTTCGCGTCGCCGTCCGTCGCGCACGCGATGGCGACGCGGCCGCCGCTCTCGGTGAACTTCACCGCGTTGCTCAGCAGGTTGAGCAGGATCTGGCGCAGCTTCTCCGGATCCGCGCGCACCACGTGTGGCTGGTCGGGCGTGTCGGGCCCGCAGGCATCGTGGTCGAACGCGATCCCCTTCGCCGCCAGCTGCGGGCCGATCAGCGATTCGAGCTCGGTCACCACCGTCGCGAGCTCCACGTCGGCCGGCCGGAACTCGATCTGCCCCGCGTCGATGCGCGTGAAGTTCAGGATGTCGGTGACGAGCGACATCAGGTGCTGGTTCGCGAGCCGCACGCGCTCCAGGTCCTGCCGCTGCGCGTCGGTGAGCGGGCCGCGCAGCCCGAGCGACAGCAGCTCGGTGTAGCCGCCGATCGCGTTGAGCGGCGTGCGCAGCTCGTGCGACATCGTCGACAGGAACTGGCTCTTCGCCGCGTTCGCCGCCTCGGCCGCGTCGCGCGCCGCGGCGGCCGCCTGCGAGGCCTCGCGCAGCGCCGCGTCGGCGCGCCGGCGCGCGGTGACGTCCTGCAGGACCGCGATCACCGCGCGCCGCCCTCCGTACGGGACGTCGCGCAGGAAGACCTCGACGTCGATGACCTCGCCCGACTTCCTGCGATGGTGGAAGACGCCCTGCGAGCCCCCCATCGGATGGGCCGCCTGGGCCACGGCGAGCATCGGCGGCACCTCGTCCGGTGGACGGACGTCGCGGATGGTCATCGCGAGGAACTCCTCGCGCGACCAGCCGTAGTGCCGCACCGCCGCCTCGTTCACGTCGAGGAAGGCGAGCGTCTCCACGTCGTACACCCACTTCGGCAGCGGCGACAGCGCGAAGAGCTGCCGCGCCAGCACCGCGGAGGCCTGGGCCTCGCGGCGGGCGGCGTCGACGTCCGCGTAGAGCCGCGCCTGGTCGAGCGCCGTGGCGGCGCGCCGCGCCAGCTCCTGCGCGAACGCCAGGTCCTCGGGCGCGTAGAGGCGGCCCGACTCCCCCGTCACGAACCCCAGCGCGCCGAGCGTGCGTCCCTGGACGCGCACGGGCACCGTCATCAGCGAGCGGAAGCCGACGCCGCGCAGCAGCGCCAGGTGCGCCGGGTCGCGCGCCACCTGCTCGAGCACCGCGTCGGGGACGAGCGGGATCAGCTCCGGCTCGCCCGTGCGCAGCACCCGGGCCGCCCCCGCCGGCTCGTCGGCCCGGATCGGGTAGCGGCGCGCGGTCTCCGCGATGAACGCCTCCTTGGCCGGCACGACGTGGCGGCTCGCCACGATGCGGAGCGTGCCGTCGCCGGCATCGACGGTGTACAGCGCCCAGTCGGCGATCATGGGCACCGCGAGCGCCAGGACCTCCCGCAGCGTGGTCTCGTAGTCCAGCGACGCGGCGAGGCGCTCGCTCGCGTCGGCGAGGAAGGCGAGGCGCCGGCTCGCCGCGTCGGCCTCCGCCCGTGCGCGCTCCGCCTCCATGGTGCGCGCCTCCAGCTCGGCGGCGGTCGCCCGCAGCTCCTCGGCCTGCAGCTCCAGCTCGGCCGACTGCTCCAGGAGCTGCTGGTTCGCCAGCTCGAGCTCGAGCTGCTGCTCCAGCAGCCCCGCGTTCGCGCCCTCCAGCTCCTGCCGGGCGTCCTGGCTCTCGGCGTAGTCGCCGCGGAGCCGGTCGTGGGCCGCCGCCCCCAGCACGGCCTCGGTCACGTCCTCCACGTGGTGCAGGAGGTAGCGGACCTCGCCGTCCGGACCGAGGATCGGCACGTTCCGCGGCGCCCAGTGGCGGACCTCCCACGTGCCGTCTGGGCGTCGGAGGTCGTAGCGCTGTACCTCCATCTCGTGGGGCAGGCGCGTGCGCAGCACCGTCTCGAGCGAGGCGCGGAGGTTCGTCACCCCGCTCGGCCTCCCGTTCTCCGGGTTGCTGTCGGAGAAGACCTCGAACAGCGGCCGTCCGATCGTCGCCTCGCGCGTGCTCAGCGTGGCGGCGAGGCGCTCGTCGCTGGCGGCGAGCATCGTGAAGCGCGGCGGGTCGGCGGCGAGCAGGAGGTTGATGCCCGGCATCGCCGCGAAGACGGCCGCGAAGATGGGCCCCAGGTCGGGGCCGCCGGTGTCACCCGGACGCGGGACCTCGGGCGCGCCTCCGCGCGCCGGCGTGGACCCGGACGAAGTACGAGCATCCATGCGGGACGAGTATCCCGAAGTCACGATTCGACGGCCGGCGCAGCGCGCGCGGGGGACGAGCGCGGAAACATACCCTGATGGCAGCGTCCTCCGGGAACCCGCCCCGGGACAGCGGCGCGACATGGGTCGGATGTCCCACGCCGAACTCATCGGGACGGCATACCGTTGAGGCCATGCCCCCTCACCCGTTCCGGCGCCGGCGCGTCCCGGCGATGCTCGTCGCGACCGGCGCGCTGCTGCTCGTCGGCCTGACGCTCGTCGCCTCCGCGGCCGGCGCGCAGCCCGCCGCACCGACCACCGATTCCGTCGAGGCGCAGGCGGCCGCGCGCGTCGCCGACGCCGTGTGCGACCGGCGCGTCGTCCTCCTCGGCGAGCTGCCGGACCACGGGCACGCGCGCGGCTTCGGCGTCAAGGCGCGCATCGTCGAGCGCCTCGTGTCGCGCTGCGGCTTCCGCGCGGTGCTGTTCGAGGCGGGGAGCTACGACTTCTTCGGCCTCGAGCGCGCGATGGCCGCCCGCGCCCCGACCGACTCGCTGGAGCTCGCGCTCGCCCGCGCGATCGGCGGGATGTGGTGGACGCGCGAGCTCGGAGGATTCCGCCGCTGGCTCGTACGGCAGGCGGTGACCGGCCGCGTGTCCGTCGGCGGGATCGACGACCAGCCGATCGGCATGACGGCGGCGTACGCCCGCGCGACGCTGCCCGGGCTGGTGGGCGCCGCGGTGCCGCCCGCACGAGCGGCCGAGTGCCGCGACGTGGTGGCGCGCCACGTCGAGTGGAGCTACGACGCGACGCATCGGTACGACGGCCCGGAGCACGCGCGCCTCGCGGAGTGCACGCGCCTGGCGGCCGACCGCACGCCGGGCCCCAGCCGGACGCCGGACGAGGCGATGCTCGACGACCTCGCCGGCTACGCCGCGCGCGAGCGCGGCGAGGCACCCGACCGCGACCTCGCCATGGCGCGGAACGTCGCGTGGTGGTCGGCGCGGCTGCCGAAGGACGCGAGGATCGTCGTCTGGACGGCGACCGTGCACGCGGCGCGCTCCGCCGGCACCCCTCCCGTGCGCCCCGGCGGCGTGCCGCCGATGGGCGAGCGGCTGGCCGAGCGGATGCGCGACCGGATGGCCGTCATCGGCTTCACGGCACTGCGGGGGCAGTGGGCGCGCGCTGGACGGCCGAGCCAGGCGATGGACGCGGTGCCGGCGGACGCGCTGGAGGCGCGGGCGCTCGCGCGAGCGGCCGGCGACACCGCCGCGTGGACCTACCTCGACCGCGCGAGGCTCCGCGCGCTGGGCGCCGCGCCGTCACGGCTCTTCGGGAAGGTCGCGACGGGCGACTGGGCGGCGGCGTTCGACGGCGTGCTGGTGCTCCGCGACGAGGCCGCGCCGACGTTCGAGCCGCGACGGTGACCGCGGGCGCCTCGCGCCTCACCCGCTCGCGTCTCACCCGCTCGCGGCGGCCCGCGCGCCGCGCGCCAGCGTGTCGGCGACGACCGAGAGCAGGCGCTCGGTCGTGAACGGCTTCTGGATGAAGCCCGCGCAGCCCGGCGCCCCGACCACCGCGCCGCTCCCGCTCACCGAGGCGCCCGAGAGCTCCGCGTAGCCGGACATGAGGAGCACCGGGAGCCCGGGGCGCAGCGCGACCGCCTCGCTCGCGAGCTCCACGCCGCCGAGCTCCGGCATCGCCGCGTCGGTCAGCACGAGGTCCACGGGGGCGCCCGCGCGCAGCGCGGCGACGGCCGCCGCGCCGTGCGGCGCCTCCTGCACCTCGTAGCCCGCCAGCTCGAGCATCCGCCGCGCCATCGCCCGGATCGGCGCCTCGTCCTCGACGAGCAGGATCCGTCCGCGGCGGCCGGACCGCGACGCGCTCGGCGATGCGTCGGCCGCCGCGGTGGCGGGCGCCGCGAGCGGAAGCGTCACCGTCACCGCGGTGCCTCTGCCCTCGGTCGAGTCGAGATCGATCTCGCCGCCGAACTGCCGCACGAGGCCATACGCCATCGCGAGTCCCAGCCCGCTGCCGTGCTCCTTCCGCTTCGTCGTGAAGAACGGCTCGAACGCGCGCGAGCGCACCTCGGGCGACATCCCGTGTCCGGTGTCGCGCACCACGAGCGTCGCCTGCGGGCCCGTCGCGTCGCGCACGACGCCGACGTCCAGCACGAGCGTGCCTCCCGACGGCATCGCGTCGCGCGCGTTCAGCACGAGGTTCATGACGACCTGCTCGAGCTGCGCGCGCGACGCGCGGACCGGCGCGTCGACCTCCACCGGCGGGAGCCGCAGCTCGATCGTCCGCGGCAGCAGCTGGCGGAGCATGGACCCGAGCGCGCGCACGACGGCCGCGAGATCGAGCACCTCCGTCTCGAGCGCCTGCCGGCGACTGAAGGCGAGGAGCTGGCGCGTCACGCCCGCGCCGCGCTCCGCCGCGCGCACGATCTCGTCCACGTCGCCGCGCAGCGGCGTGTCGGCCGGCAGCTCCAGCTGCACGAGCTGCGCGTAGCCGAGGATGGCGGTGAGGATGTTGTTGAAGTCGTGCGCGACCCCGCCGGCGAGCTGGCCGAGCGCTTCCATCTTGTGCGTCTGCCGCAGGCGCGACTCGAGCGCGCGCCGATCGGTGACGTCGCGCGTCGTCGTGAGCACGTGCTCGACGTCGCCCGCCTCGTTCCGCTCGGGCACCACGCGCGTGTGGTAGTGCCGCGTCTCGCCGTCGGGCCCCACGAACTCGAACTCGGCCTCCTCGGGCGCGCCCGTCGCGAACACGCGGTCGTTGATCGTCTCCCAGCGCGCGACGAGCTCCGACGGGAAGCCCCACTCGCCGAGCGTGCGACCGACGAACCACTCCGCGGGGATGCCCGTCGCGCGCTCGACCGCGCGGCTCATGAAGCGCGCGCGATGCTCGCGGTCGTAGCGCGTGATGACGTCCGGCGAGTGCTCGGCGAGCGACGCGAGCTCGCGCTCGCGCCGCCGCAGCTCCGCCTCCATCGCGACGCGGTCCGACACGTCGCGCACGAGCACCACGCGAAGCACGCGATCGTCGACGCGCACCGTGCGGCCGCGGATCTCGCACGGGAACGTCGTGCCGTCGGCGCGCAGCGCGTTGCCGACGAGCGGGCCGTCGGCGCCGGCGGCCATGTGCTGGAACAGGCGCGCGCGATCCTCCGGCACCGCGAAGTCCGCGCCCGGCTGCCCCGCCAGGTCCTCGGGCGCGCACCGGAGCATGTCCGCGAGCGCCGCGTTGACGCGCAGCACGCGCCCGTCCTCGTGGATCAGCACCCCCTCCGACGTCGCGTCCGAGAGAAGCTGGGCCCAGTCCCGCGCTCCGTCGCTCACTCGTCCCCCCCGCTGCCCGCTGCCCTGCGTCCGACCCGGTGGCGCGCCGCGCGACCGGGCGATCCATGACCTCGCGGAGGCTACCTCGCGGGCGCCGGCTCCGACAGACGTGATGTCGGTCCGTGCTGTGGCGTCGGAACGGACGCAGAACGCGCGACGTGCCCGTCGTGCGCGTGTCGTGCGCGCGTCGCGTGCGTGCGCGTCGCTCAGCAGGCGCGCGTGGCGGCCGGATTCGCGAACGCGTCCGCGTCCTCGTCCCGGCGGTCGAGGCACGCGAAGTCCTTCTCGATCAGGATCTGCAGCACGCCCGCGCCATCGGGGCCGACGCCCCGCTGCTCGGCGGCGATGCCCACGCGATCGGTCGACGCCCACTCGCGCGCGAGCGCCTCGGGCAGCACGACGGTGATGCGGCCCGACGCCAGCCGCGCCGCGACGTCGGTGATGGTGGGCGACGACTCGACGGCGTACGCGAGCGCGTCCTCGCGCCGCACGCCGAAGGCGGTCGTCTCCTCCACCCGGCCGTCGCGTGCGAGGCGCGCGACGTCGGGGCGCGAGAGGCGCAGGCGGATGCTGTTGCCCTTGATGCGGAGCTTCATGGGAGGTCGTGGGTCGGGGAGGGCGTGCGCACGCGCACCGGAGAAGGGTCGCCAGCCGCGCGCCGGCGCGCGAGCGACGATGGCTGCCGCGCGGGCCCTCATCTCTTGACAGCTAGAGGAGCGCGCCGCATCCTCTCTCGACAGCGAGAGGAACATCCCACCGGAGCCGCCCGTGCCGCCACATCCGCAGACCGATGCCCTCCGCGGCTCGCTCGACCTGCTGGTGCTCAAGACGCTCTCGCTCCAGCCGATGCACGGCTGGGGGATCGGCCAGCGCGTGCAGCAGATCTCCGACGGCGTGCTCGAGGTCAACCAGGGCTCGCTCTATCCCGCGCTGCAGCGGCTGGAGAAGGACGGGCTGATCGACAGCGCGTGGGGCACGACCGACAACAACCGCCGCGCGCGCTACTACCGCCTGACCGCCGCCGGCCGCCGCGCGCTGGGCGCGGAGCTGGAGAGCTGGCGCCGCTTCGCCGCCGGCCTCGAGGCCGTCCTCCGCACGAGCTGAGCGCGGGCCGCGGCCGCCTCCCCTGCTGAATCCTCGCGCGGGCGGCCCCCGTACTCCTCTAGACATCGACAGAAGACCCCACCCGCTCCCATCCGGAGTCGCTGCATGCGCTGGATCCACGCCGCGCGCGCCCGCGCGCGCCTGCTCTCCCGCCGCGAGGCGGAGGAGCGCATGAACCACGAGATGGCCTTCCACCTCGAGATGGAGGCCGACCGGCTCGTGCGCGAGGAGGGGCTGACGCCCCAGGAAGCGCGGCGGCGCGCGGTCATCGCCTTCGGCATCGCCGAGCAGCACAAGGACGCGATGCGCGACGGACGCGGCCCGGCGTGGCCCAGCGGTCTCGCGCTCGACCTGAAGCTCGGGCTCCGGATGCTGGTGAAGTATCCCGGCATGACGATCGTCGGCGGGCTCGCGATGGCGTTCGCCATCTGGACCGGCGCCATGGTCTTCCAGGTGGTGATGCTGTTCTTCAACCCCGCGCTCCCGTTCCCGGACGGCGACCGCCTCGTGAACCTGCGGAACTGGGACGTGCAGGCGAACGACCCCGAGCCGCGCGCGCTCCACGACTTCGTGGTCTGGCGCCAGGCGATGCGCACGGTGACCGACCTCGGGGCGTGGACGAACGTGACGCGCAACCTCACGGGGCGCGACGGCGAGGCACGCCCGACACAGGTCGCGGCGATCACCGCCTCCGGATTCCGCGTCGCCGCGACGCCGCCGCTGCTGGGCCGCGCCCTCGTCCCCGCGGACGAGCGGGCCGACGCGCCGACGGTGATGGTCCTCGGCCACGAGGTGTGGCGGACGCGCTTCGCGGGCGACTCCACGATCGTCGGCCGCACGGTGCGCCTCGACGACGCGTACGCCACCGTCGTCGGCGTGATGCCCGAAGGCTTCACCTTCCCGGTCGCGCACGACGCGTGGGTGCCGTTCCGCCCGGACGTGCGCGACGACGCGCCGCGCCGCGGGCCCGCGATCACGATCTTCGGGCGGCTCGCCCCCGGCGCGACGCTCGACGAGGCGCGGACGGAGCTCGCGGCGCTCGGCCAGCGCGCGGCCAGGGAGCTGCCCGACACGCACCGGCACCTGCAGCCCCAGGTCGTGGCGTACGCGCAGATGTTCGGGGACATGTCGCAGGCCGAGGAGGGCGGAGTGCTCGCGCTGACGCAGGTCTTCGCGCTCATGCTCCTCGTGCTCACCTGCGGCAACGTGGCCCTGCTGCTGTTCGCGCGCGCGGCGACGCGCGAGAGCGAGATCATCGTGCGCAGCGCCCTCGGCGCGAGCCGCCGGCGGATCGTCGCGCAGCTGTTCGCCGAGGCGCTCGTGCTGGGCGGGGTCGCGGCCGCGGTGGGGCTCACGGCCGCCCAGGTCGTGCTCCGCCAGTGGGGGCGGCCGTTCCTCCAGGCCAACATGGACGACGTCCCGTTCTGGCTCGATCCGCGCCTCTCGCCCAGCACGGTCCTCTACGCCTGCCTGCTCACGGTGCTCGGCGCCGCGATCGCTGGCGTGCTGCCCGGGCTCAAGGTCACTCGCGGCCTCGGGTCGCGCCTGCGCGCCGGCACGACCGGCGGCGGCGGCATGCGGTTCGGCGGCGTGTGGACGGCGGTGATCGTCGCGCAGGTCGCGGTCACCGTCGCCTTCCCGGCGCTCGTGCTGGTGGAGGTGCGGGAGCAGCAGCGCGTCCGCACGTACGACGTCGGGTTCGCGGCCGACGAGTACCTGGCGGTGCCGCTCGCGATGGAGACGGCACCCGGCGCGGGCGTGGACGGCGACACGGCGGCGGCCGCGCACCGCGCGCGATTCGCCATGCGGGTCGAGACGCTGCGCCAGCGCGTCGCGGCCGAGCCGGGGGTGGTCGGGGTCTCCTTCGTGGACCAGCTGCCGCGCACGAACTACTCGTATCGGCAGATCGCGCTCGACGATCCGACGTGGATCGCCGCCGCGTCGGGCGCGGCGGCCACGCCGGCAGCGCGACCGCCGCGGCGCTACACGAAGATCGCGTCCGTGGATCCGTCGTACTTCGACGTGCTCGAGGCGCCGATCCTCGCGGGCCGGGGCTTCCAGGCGGCGGACGTCGCCGCGGGCGCGCGGGTGGTGATCGTGGACCAGGGCTTCGTGGACCAGGTGCTCCAGGGGCGCAACCCGATCGGCCAGCGGGTGCGGATCGCCGACGGCAGCATCGCGCCCGACGGCCCGGGCGCCGACTCCCTGCCCTGGCACGAGATCGTGGGCGTCGTGAAGGAGCTCGGCATGATCGGCGCGGCGGAGACGACGCGGGCGCTCGGGCTCTACCTGCCGGCCGCGGCGGGCAGCGGCTTCGCGCCGCACATGGTGATCCACGCGCAGGGCGACCCGATGGCGCTCGTGCCGCGCGTTCGCCGGCTGGCCACCGCGGTGGACCCGACGCTGCGCGTCGGCGAGCCGCAGCGCCTGGACCAGGTCGCGGACGACCTGCTGTGGCTCCTGGGGACGTGGGTGCGCGCGACGCTGGTGCTGACCGCGGTCGCGCTGCTGCTCTCGCTCGCGGGCATCTACGCGGTGCTGTCGTTCACGGTCGCGCGGCGCACGCGCGAGATCGGCGTGCGCGTCGCGCTCGGCGCGAGCCGGCGCCGCGTGGTGACCGCGATCTTCCGGCGCCCGCTGACGCAGGTGGGCCTCGGCATCGTGGGCGGCGCCACCCTCATCGGCCTGGGCGCCATCGGGCTGGCGCACACCTACCAGTTCCGGGACTGGCCGCGTCACCTCTCGGCCGGCCAGATCGCGATGCTCGTGGCCTACGCGGCCTTCATGCTCGTGGTGTGCCTGCTCGCCTGCATCGTCCCCACGCGACGCGCGCTGCGCGTGGAGCCGACCGTCGCCATGCGCGTGGAGTGACCCTCATGAAGAACACGTCCCGCGCACTCGCCGTCGCAGCAGTCGCCGCGCTCCCGGTGCGCGCCGCGGCCGCGCAGCTGCCCGCCGGCACGACGCCGCCGACCGCGGAGGTGCTGGCGGCGCGCATCGATTCCGTCGTGAAGGCCGACCTCCTCCCGCGCGGGTTCCCGAGCGTCTCGATCGCCGTCACGCGCGGTGGACGCCCGCTGCTCGAGCGTGCGTGGGGCGTCGCCGACGTCGCGACCGGCCGGAAGGCGGAGCCGACGACCACGTACAACATCGGCTCGATGGCCAAGCAGTTCACCGCCGCGCTGGTGCTCAAGCTCGTCGAGCGCGGGAGGCTGTCGCTGACCGATCCCGTCGGCCGCCACCTGAAGGGGCTCCCGCCGGAGTGGAACGCCATCACCATCGAGCAGCTGCTGAACCACACCTCCGGCCTCGCCCGCGACTTCGCGACGGGACGCCCGGAGACCGACGTCGTGCCGGGTGACTCGCTCGTCGCGATGGCGGCGCGCGACACGCTCGTCACGAAGCCGGGGACGACGTTCGCGTACTCCAACACGGGGTACATGCTGCTGGGCGTGCTGGTCGAGAAGGTGCACGGCAGGCCGTACGGCGTGGTGCTGCGCGACGAGATCGCGCGACCGCTCGGGCTCACGTCGCTCGGCTGGTGCGAGAGCGTGGCGCGGAATCGCGCGGCGACCGGCTACCTCCGATCGAGCGATGGCCGGGCCGCGCCACGCGGCGCGACCCACGCGTCGCAGGACATCGGCGCGTCGGCCATCTGCGCGACCGCGAGCGACATCGCGACGTGGAACCAGGCGCTGCACGGCGGCCGAGTGCTCTCCGCGGCGTCGTACGCGGCGATGACGACGCCGCGCGGTGCGGCGACGGGCCGCTACGGCTTCGGGCTCGTGCCGCGAAAGGCGCCGTGGGGCGCGCCGGCCATCGTCCACGACGGGGAGGACAGCGGCTTCTCGTCGCACAACGCGTGGTTCCCGGCGGAGTCGCTCTCGGTCACGCTGCTGTACAACGCGCTGCCGCGGCTGGAGGCGAGCATGGCGGACTTCGTCGGGCTGATCGCGCTCGGCGGATCGCCGCGCCCCATCGCGCCGATGCCGCGCATCGAGCTGCCCGTCGCCGCCACGCAGGGCGCGGGGCGTCCGCCGCTCGTCGGCGCGTACGAGCTCGCGGCCGGCCGCCTGTTCATCGTCACCTTCGAGGACGGGAGCCTGTACGTCACGCCGACGGGTGGCGCGCGGCAGCCGCTCGTCCTGCAGTCCGGGACGACCTACACGCTCGGTGGCCCGCAGTCGACCACGACCGTCACGTTCCGGGTGGACGCGAGCGGCGTGGTGACGGGCTTCGTCGCGCGGTCGAACGGCGTCGATCGCGAGCTGCGGAAGATCAGGTAGGTGCGCGAGCGCGCGCGACGACCCCAGCCGGGCCGTCGCGCGCTGCCGGTAGAGAACGTCTATCGCCTCATCTACAACGTCGATTTCCCTGATCGCGTCCCCTGACGTAGCATGCGGCCATGCCGCGCGCGACGCGCGCGCGTGCGTGTGGCGCGACGCACCGAACCGCAGTCAGGACACGTCAGGAGACGACCATGGACGCCAACGGCGACCCGAAGTTCAACGAGCAGGGCGCGGGCAAGTGCCCCGTGGCGCACGGCGACAACCGCGCCGGCCACGCGGACCCGCGCGGCAACGCCCCGAAGAACGGGAGCCGCGGCCACTCGAACCGCGAGTGGTGGCCGCAGAACCTGCGGCTCGAGGGGCTGAACCAGCACGCGCCGCGCTCCAACCCGCTGGGCGCCGACTTCGACTACGCGAAGGAGTTCGAGAGCCTCGACCTCGACGCCGTCGTCGCCGACCTCCACGCGCTGATGACCGACTCGCAGGAGTGGTGGCCGGCCGACTTCGGGCACTACGGCGGCCTGTTCATCCGCCTCGCGTGGCACAGCGCGGGCACCTACCGCACGACCGACGGCCGCGGTGGCGCGGGCCGCGGGCAGCAGCGCTTCGCGCCGCTCAACAGCTGGCCGGACAACGCGAACCTCGACAAGGCGCGGCGGCTCCTCTGGCCCATCAAGCAGAAGTACGGCCGCAAGCTGTCGTGGGCCGACCTCTACGTGCTCGTCGGCAACGTCGCGCTCGAGTCGATGGGCTTCCGGACGTTCGGCTTCGCCGGCGGCCGCGCGGACACGTGGGAGCCCGAGGACATCTTCTGGGGGCCCGAGGGGTCGTGGCTCGGCGATGAGCGCTACAGCGGCGAGCGCCAGCTGCACGAGTCGCTCGGCGCGGTGCAGATGGGCCTCATCTACGTGAACCCCGAAGGGCCCAACGGCAACCCGGACCCGATCGCCGCGGCGCGCGACATCCGCGACACGTTCGCGCGCATGGCGATGAACGACGAGGAGACGGTCGCGCTCATCGCGGGCGGCCACACGTTCGGCAAGACGCACGGCGCCGGCGATCCGTCGTTCGTCGATCCCGAGCCGGAGGCGGCCCACATCGCGGACCAGGGCCTCGGCTGGCGCAACCGGTGGGGCACGGGCGTCGGCCCGGACGCCATCACCGGCGGCCCGGAGGTGATCTGGACCCAGACGCCGACGCGCTGGAGCAACCACTTCTTCGAGAACCTGTTCGGGTTCGAGTGGGAGCTCACGACGAGCCCCGCGGGCGCCAAGCAGTGGCAGGCGAAGAACGCGCCGGCGGACATCCCCGACCCGTTCGACCCGAACAAGAAGCGCGTCCCGACGATGCTCACGACGGACCTCGCGCTGCGCTTCGATCCGGCGTACGAGAAGATCTCGCGCCGCTTCCACGAGAACCCCGACCAGTTCGCGGACGCGTTCGCGCGCGCGTGGTTCAAGCTCACGCACCGCGACATGGGCCCGATCCAGCGCTACCTCGGCCCGCTCGTGCCGAAGGAGACGCTGATCTGGCAGGATCCGATTCCCGCGGTGGATCATCCGCTCGTCGACGACGCGGACGTCGCCGCGCTCAAGGCGCGCATCCTCGCGTCCGGGCTCACGGTGCCGCAGCTCGTCGGCGCGGCGTGGGCGTCGGCGTCCACGTACCGCGACTCCGACAAGCGCGGCGGCGCCAACGGCGCGCGCGTGCGCCTCGCGCCGCAGAACGCGTGGGAGGTCAACGACCCGGCGCGGCTCGCGAAGGTGCTCGAGACGCTCGAGACCATCAAGGCGGAGTTCGACGCGTCGGCCGCCGGCGGCAAGCGGGTCTCGCTCGCCGACCTGATCGTGCTCGGCGGCTGCGCGGCGGTCGAGCAGGCGGCGAAGGCCGCCGGCACGGAGATCACGGTGCCGTTCACGCCCGGCCGCATGGATGCGTCCGCGGAGTGGACCGACGCGGACTCGTTCGCGCCGCTCGAGCCGCGGTCCGACGGCTTCCGCAACTACCGCCGCAAGGGGCTGCACTTCATGGCGCCCGAGGAGGCGCTGGTCGATCGCGCGCAGCTGCTCGGCCTGAGCGCGCCCGAGCTGACGGTGCTCGTGGGCGGCCTGCGCGTGCTCGGCGCCAACGCCGCCAACTGCATGGACGGCGTGTTCACCGATCGCGTCGGCACGCTGACGACCGACTTCTTCGTGAACCTCCTCGACATGCGCACCGAGTGGCAGGAGACGGAGCACGAGAACCTGTTCCAGGGGCGCGACCGCAAGACCAAGGCGCCGCGCTGGACCGCGACGCGCGTCGACCTGATCTTCGGCTCGCACGCCGAGCTGCGCGCGCACGCCGAGGTGTACGCGTGCGCCGACTCGCAGGAGAAGTTCGTCGGCGACTTCGTGGCCGCGTGGACGAAGGTCATGAACGCGGACCGCTTCGACCTGCAGCGCGCGTGATCTGACGTGTGAGCGATGACGAACGGCCCGGCCGCCCCGCATGGGATGGTCGGGCCGTTCGTCCGTTCGACCGCAGGCGATGTCTCACGCGCGCACCGTATGGCCACCAGCTCGCCGGCCCCGCACCGACGGGTTGTCAACCGATCGCTGGCAGCGCATCGTAGGCCGCCCCGCCGAGTACCGTCTCCGACCTCTGGCCCAAGGAGATCGCCCGTGCTCTTCCACATCACGCAGGTCCACACTCCCGAAACCTGTCCGAGAGACGCGGGTGGCTCCAACTCGCTGTTCAACCCCGACGTGCCGGGCATCCGGCTGATCGGACGGTACGGCGCGAACGCGCAGCACACGCTCTTCTTCATCGTCGAGGCGGACGACGTCAACGCCATCCACAAGTTCCTCTATCCCGGCTTCACGCGCTGCACCAGCACGGTCACGCCGGTGAGCGAGGTGCCGGTGCCGAGGGACTGAGCAGCGGTCACACCCGCGCACCTCGGCGTCGGACGCGGAGGTGCGCGGGCGCGACACGCCGCTCGACCAGCGCCAGCGCGCCGTCCACCAGCAGCGCGAGCACGGCGGCCGGCAGCGCGCCGGAGAGGACCTGCCGCGTGTCCGCGAGCGCGAGGCCCGTGACGATCGGCTCTCCCAGCCCGCCCGCGCCGATGAACGCCGCGAGCGTCGCCGCGCCGACGGTGATCACCGCGGCCGTGCGCACGCCCGCCATGATGACGGGCGCGGCGAGCGGCAGGCGCACGCGCCACAGCCGCTGCGCGGGCGTCATGCCGAGCGCCTCGGCCGCCTCCACCGCGTCGGGATCGGCGCCGCGCACGCCGGCGTACGTGCCGCGCGCGATGGGATAGAGCGCGTAGAGCCAGAGCGCGACCAGCGCCGGCACCGTCCCGATGCCGAGCAGCGGCACCATGAAGGCGAGGAGCGCGATGCTGGGGATGGTCTGCAGCACGCCGAGCGCACCGAGCGCCGGCGCGGCCGCGCGCTGCGCGCGCTCGAGCGCGAGGCCGAGCGGCACGGCCACCAGCGTCGCCGCGGCCAGCGCGAGCGCGGCGAGTGCGAGATGTCGGAGCGCCAGGCGCGCGAGCGCCGCGCGACGTGCCCAGAGGTACGCGCCGAACGATTCGCCACCGTTGCCGGTGCGTGCCGCGTTCGCGGTGCGGCCCTCGACGAGCCCGAGTCGCTGGAGCGCCGACGCCGCGACCGCGCGCGCGTCCTCGCCGTCCACCTCGACACGGCGGTTGAGCGCGCGCATGGTCGCGACGTCGAGGCGCGCGCTCAGCAGCGCGAGCGCGGAGACGACGTCGCCTCGCGC
Organism: Roseisolibacter agri; assembly: GCF_030159095.1. NCBI lineage: Bacteria > Pseudomonadati > Gemmatimonadota > Gemmatimonadia > Gemmatimonadales > Gemmatimonadaceae > Roseisolibacter > Roseisolibacter agri. Next base: position 339,245 of record NZ_BRXS01000001.1, on the reverse strand, counting down.
CGCGGCGCCGCGGCCGAGCAGCGCGGCCGCCTCGTACGGCGGGAAGAAGCGACGGTCGTCCTCGAGCACCACGAGCCCGTAGCGCGCGAGCAGTCCGTCGGTCGAGTAGCCGTCCACGACGTCGACCGCGCCGCCGGCGAGCGCCTGGTACTTGAGCGCCGGCAGCAGCGGGCGGATCGTGCGCGGGCGGATGCCGGGACCGTACGCCCGCGCGAGCCCGGCGAGGCCGTCGCTCCGCTCGATGAAGTCGGGCGTGAAGCCGGCGCGGAGGCGTGCGCTCTCGCGCGCGAGGTCGCTGAGCGTGCGGAGCCGGTATCGCGCCGCGGTCTCTGGGCGCACGGCGACGGCGAAGGTGTTCTCGAAGCCGAGCGGGGGCAGCCAGCGCATGCCCCACCGCGCGCGGAACGCGCTGTCGACGTGCGCGTAGACGCGGCGCGGATCGGCGAGCGTCGCGCGGGGCAGCGTGTCGTGCAGGATCGCGAGCAGTCCGGTGCCCGTGTACTCCGGGTACACGTCCACGGCGCCCGACCGGAGCGCGCCGACGAGGATCTCCGTGCTCCCCAGCCCGGGCTTCCGCACGACCGGGATGCCGCGCGCCTCGAGGAGCTGCGCGAACAGCTCGGCCAGCACGTACGACTCGCCGAACGGCTTCGAGGCGACGACGACCGGCCGGCGCTCGCGCGACTCCTGCGCGCGCGCCGTCCCGGCATCGAGCAGCGAGAGCAGCAGGAGGGCGAGCGCCGCCACTGCCCGGCGCATCATGCGTCCCTCCGGCGGCGCGCGCCCGCGAGCGCACGCTCCAGCAGCGACGCGACGTAGGGCGTCGCGGGCGCCGCGCACATCGCGTCCAGCGTGCCGCGCTGCTCGACGCGTCCGGCGCGCATCACCACGATCTCGTCGGCCAGGAAGTCGGCCTCCAGCAGGTCGTGCGTGACGAGCAGCGTGGTCACGCCGAGCTCACGTCGGAGCGCCGCGCACACGGCCTGCGCCTCCGAGCGGGAGACCGCGTCGAGCGCGCCGAACGGCTCGTCCATGAGCAGCACGCCGGGGCGCGCGGCGATGGCGCGCGCGAGCGCCACGCGCTGCCGCTGTCCGCCCGAGAGCTCGTGCGGGAAGCGCGCCCCGTACGCATCGGGCGCGAGCCCCACCAGCTCGAGCGCGCGGCGTGCGGCCGCCGTCGCGTCGGGACGCGCGAGCAGCGCGGGGACGAGCGCCGCGTTGCGGAGCGCGGTCCAGTGCGGGAGCAGGCCGCCGTGCTGCGGCACGTAGCCGATGCGCCGCCGGAGCGTGGGCGCGTCGTACCGCGTCACCTCCGTGCCGCCCACCAGCACCGCGCCCGCGGTCGGGGCGACCATGCGGTTGAAGCAGCGCAGCAGCGTGGTCTTTCCCGCCCCGCTCTCGCCGACCAGGGCGACGCACCGCCCGGGGTCGACGCGCAGGCTCACGCCGTCGACCGCGACCACGCCGCCGAGGGTGCAGCGGACGTCCCGCGCGTCGAGCGCGACCGCGCCGTCCGGCGGCCCGTTCAGCGTTCCCACCGTCTCACCCACGGCTCCCTGTCCGATGGCGATGCAGACCGACGAGCGGCCCGGCCACCCACGAGGGGCAGCCGGGCCGTCGACGTTAACGCTCGGGGCGCGCGCGTGCCTACGCGCGCACCAGCTTCTTGTACGCGATCCGGTGCGGCTGGTCCGCGTCCGCGCCCTTCCGGCGCTTCAGGTCCTCGATGTACGACTGGTAGTTCCCCTCGTGCCAGACGACCTCCGAGTTGCCCTCGAAGGCGAGGATGTGCGTCGCCACGCGGTCCAGGAACCACCGGTCGTGGCTGATCACCACCGCGCAGCCCGAGAAGTCGAGCAGCGCCTGCTCCAGCGCGCGCAGCGTATCGACGTCCAGGTCGTTCGTCGGCTCGTCGAGCAGCAGCAGGTTGCTGCCGGTCATCAGCGTCTTCGCGAGGTGCAGGCGGTTGCGCTCACCGCCCGACAGGTCGCCGACCTTCTTCTGCTGGTCGGTGCCCTTGAAGTTGAACGACGACAGGTAGGCGCGCGTGTTCATCTCGCGCTTGCCCACCAGCACCGTCTCCTGCCCGCCGCTGATCTCCTGCCACACGGTGTTCGACGGCGTGAGCGTGCGGTTCTGGTCCACGTACCCCAGCACCACCGTCTCGCCGAGCTTCACCTGGCCCTCGTCGGGCGTCTCGCCGCCGGCGATCATCTTGAAGAACGTCGTCTTGCCCGCGCCGTTCGGCCCGATGATGCCCACGATGCCGGCGCGCGGCAGCGAGAACGTCAGGTCGTCGATCAGCAGGCGGTCGCCGAAGCCCTTCTTCACGTGGTCGGTGTCGACCACCGTGTTGCCCAGGCGCGGCGCCGGCGGGATGATGATCTCGTTCTCGGTGACGCGGTCCTGCTGCGCCTCGCTCGCCAGCTGCTCGTACGCCTGCAGGCGCGCCTTGCTCTTGCTCTGCCGCGCGCGCGGCGACATGCGCACCCACTCCAGCTCGCGCTCGAGCGTCTTCTGGCGCGCCGAGGCGGTCTTCTCCTCGAGCGCGAGGCGCTGCTTCTTCTGCTCCAGCCAGCCGGAGTAGTTGCCCTCGTACGGCACGCCGCGGCCGCGATCGAGCTCGAGGATCCACTTCGCGACGTTGTCGAGGAAGTAGCGGTCGTGCGTGATCGCGACGACGGTCCCCGGGAAGTCCGCGAGGAAGCGCTCGAGCCACGCGACGCTCTCGGCGTCGAGGTGGTTCGTGGGCTCGTCGAGGAGGAGCATGTCGGGCTCCTCGAGCAGCACCTTGCACAGCGCGACGCGGCGGCGCTCGCCGCCGGAGAGCGTGCTGACGTCGGCGTCGGCGGGCGGCAGGCGCAGCGCGTCCATGGCGATCTCGATCTTGTTGTCGAGGTTCCACAGGTCGTGCTGGTCGATGTACTCCTGCACCTTCGCCTGCTCGTCCATCAGCTTGTCGAAGTCCGCGTCCTCCTCCGCGAACGCCGCGCTGATCTCGTTGAAGCGGTTGAGCATCTTGCGCTGGTGCGACAGCGCGAGCTCCACGTTGCCGCGCACGTCCAGCGACGGGTCGAGCTGCGGCTCCTGCGGCAGGTAGCCGATGCGCGTGCCCTTGTGCGCCCACGCCTCGCCCTGGAAGTCCTGGTCGACGCCGGCCATGATGCGCAGGAGCGACGACTTGCCGGAGCCGTTGGGGCCGAGGACGCCGATCTTGGCGCCGGGATAGAAGGAGAGCCAGATGTCGTCAAGAATGATCCGCGAGGGCGGGATCACCTTGCGCAGGCCCTTCATGACGTAGATGAACTGGGGAGCCAAACCGATCTCTCCGCTGGGTTGCTCGTGTAGTTGGGGCTAGCCTGCGCAATCTAGCCGCTCGTGGGGGCATGCTGTTGTGCGTGGCGCTCGGGGCTGGGGTGGCCCGCCGGCTCGCAAATCGGGGCGGCGGAGCCCCGACTGCGCGTGCCGCGCGTCGGGTCTCCGCACGCCCCGATTTGAGGTCGCTCGGCGGACCACCCCAGCCCCTCCCGCCCCAACTCTCCACGTCACGCACGCTGGCCCGGTGCTCAGCCCCTCCCCCACGCCAGGAGCGTCGGCCGAGCAGGCGCCCGCGTTCCCCTGGCGCGCCCGAAGCGCCGACGGGCGGCGGTGACGCCGCGGGGAGGCGCACACGCCGAAAGGCGGAGGTGCGAGCTCCGATCCCACGCGAGCGCCCGGCGCCGGGGGCGAGGGGCGGGCGGAGGCGACCGGTGATCGCAGCAAGGAGACCCGACGCGCGCAGCGCCGTCCGGGGCTCCGCAGCGGCCGCGATCACTAGGGAGCCGGAGCCCGTCCCACGCCCCCGGCGCGCGACGACGGACCCCGAACCCGGAACCCGAGCCGGCCACGCGACTATTCTTGAGGCGTGATCGCCGACCTCGCCTCCCAACTGACCGCCCATCCGGCGGCCGCGCTGCCGCTCCTCTTCGGCGCGGGGGTGCTGACCTCGCTGACGCCCTGCATCTACCCGATGATCCCGATCACCGCGGCGATCGTCGGGGGGCAGTCGCTCGGCGCAGGGAGCGAGGCCACGGCCTCCGCGCCGCGCTGGCGGCCCGCGCTCCTCACGCTCGCCTACGTGCTCGGCCTCGCATCGGTCTATGCGGGGCTGGGGCTGTTCGCGGGGATGACGGGGACGATCTTCGGGACCGTCAGCACCAACGCGTGGGCGCTGCTGGCGATGGGCAACCTGCTCCTGCTCGCGGCGCTGGCGATGCTCGACGTCATCCCCGTGCGGCTGCCGGCGGCGCTCGTGCAGCGCGCGGCCACCGCGGGCACCGGCGGCCGGTTCGCGGGGGCGCTCGTGATGGGCGCGATGTCGGGGCTCGTCGCCGCCCCCTGCTCCGCGCCGGTCATGGCCGCGGTGCTGACGTGGGTCTCCACCACGCGCAGCGCGGGCCTCGGCTTCCTCTACCTGTTCACCTTCTCGCTCGGCATGTGCGCGCTGCTGGTGGCCGTCGGCCTCTCCAGCGGCGCGGTCGCGCGGCTGCCGCGCGCCGGGATGTGGATGGTGTGGATCAAGCGCCTCTTTGCGGCGCTGATGCTGGGCGCCGCGCAGTACTACTTCGTGCAGGCCGGCACGGTCTGGATCTGACCCGCACTCGCCCCATGACGCGCATGCTTCGGCACCTCCTCGTCGCCTCGCTCCTCGCGCTCCCGGCCGCCGTGCGCGCGCAGGAGAGCGGCCTCCCCGTCGGCACCGCGGCGCCCGCCGCGGCCGTGCGCACGCTCGCAGGCCAGCCCACGGACCTCGCGCGGTACATCGGCGGGCGCCCGACGGTCATCGAGTTCTGGGCGACGTGGTGCCCCAACTGCAAGCAGCTGGAGCCGCAGCTCCAGCGCATCGCGCGCACGTACGGCTCTCGAGTGCGGCTCGTCGCGGTCGCGGTGAGCGTGAGCCAGACGCCGCAGCGCGCGCAGCTCTACGCGCGGAAGTACCGCCTGCCCATGGAGATGCTCTGGGACGGCGACGGCAAGGCGACCGACGCGTACGAGGTGCCCGCGACGAGCTACGTCGTCATCGTCGACGGCACCGGGAAGATCGCATACACCGGCCAGGGGGGCGGCCAGAACCTCGAGGCCGCGCTCAAGAAGCTCGTGCGCTGACGGACGGTCAGCGCACGCTGCGCAGCTGGCGGCGCAGGTCGGCCGCCAGCGCGGCCGCCTCGCGCGCGGCGTGGATCGCGGCCCGCCAGAGCTGATCGCTCGGCACCGCCTCGGACGCCAGGGCCAGGCGTGCGTCGGCGAACGGCGCGCGCGGGACGTCGATCCCCCCGCTGCCGTTCAGCCCACCCATTCCGGCGTCCGGTCGCTCCCCCTGACCCGCCACGACCCCGCCGCCTGCCGGGGGCTCTCCCCGGTGCTGCTGCTCGTGCTGCATGTGCCCCACTGGCCAAGCCCCTGCCGGAGGCCGCGCACCAGCGCGCCGCCCCGGGCAGGCGGCCACTAGGGCATGGACGGTGCCACCGCCGGCCGCGCCCGCCCGGATGTCGCGGATGCTGCGCCGGAACGCTCCGCCTCGCCTGCGGCCGCGAGCCCCGCGAGCAGCGCGTCTAGGTGCGCGTCGCCGGTGCGCGGGTTCATCAGCGTCACGCGCAGCACGCGCCGCCCGTCCAGCACCGTCGCCGTGATCCACCCGTCGCCCGAGCGGTTGAAGCGCGCGCGCACGCGGTGCTGCAGCGCGTCCAGCGTCGCGTCGTCCATGTCCCCGGCGCCCGTCCAGCGGAAGCAGAGGATGTTCGACTCGGGCGCGTGTAGCGGCTCGAACGCGGGATGCGCCGCCAGCTTCGCGTGCAGGCGCACCGCGGTCGCGCACAGGTGGTCGTAGAGCGCGCCCAGCCCGTCGGCGCCGTGGCGCTGGAACGCCACCCACACCTTCAGCGCGTCCAGCCGCCGCGAGCACTGGAAGCTGCGGATCCCCTGGTCCCACACGCGCGGCGCCGCGTCGAACTCCTCCGCGCCCTGCTGCTGCGGCGCGTGGAACAGGTACGGCGCCTTCTGCGCGAACGCCGCCTCCAGCCACCGCTCGTCGCGCACCAGCACCACACCGGCCGCCAGCGGCAGCAGCAGCATCTTGTGTGGGTCCCACGTCACCGAGTGCGCGCGCGCCAGCCCGCGCACGCGCTCGCGGTGCGTCGCCGACAGCAGCGCGCTCGCGCCGTGCGCGCCGTCCACGTGCAGCCACGCGTCGCGCTTCTCGCACGCGTCGGCGATCGCCTCGAGGTCGTCGAACGAGCCGGTGGCCGTCGATCCCGCCGTCGCGACGACGGCCATGATCTTCCGCCCCGCGTCGTCCAGCTCCTGCAGCGTGCGCTCCAGCGCCTCGGGATCCATGCGCAGGTCGCGCGACGGCACCGTGACGACGTTACGCAGCCCGATCCCCAGCTCGCCCGCGGCGCGGCTCACCGCGTAGTGCGCGTGCTCGCCGCACACGATCGCCGGCGGCTGCGCGCCCACGCCGCGCGTCCACACCTCGGGGAGCGCGCGGCTGCGCGCCGCCAGCAGCGCGGCGAACGTCGCCTCGGTGCCGCCCGACGTCAGCGTGCCGCCCGCGCGCGGCCCGAAGCCCGCCAGCTCCGCCATCCAGCGGATCACCGCCGCCTCCACCGCGGTGCCCGTCGGCGACATCTCCGACACGGCCACCGACTGGTTCAGCGCCGACACCAGGACGTCCGTCCAGATGCCCGCCGGCAGCGGCGGCGATACCTGGTGGCCCATCGCCATCGGGTGCGCCAGCCGGTTCGCGTCGGCGACGACGTCGCGCCGCAGCCGCTCGACGATCGCCGCCAGCGGCTGCCCGCCACGCGGCACCGGCTCGCGGAAGCGCGCCGCCATCGTCCCCGGATCGACCGACGACGAGACGGGCCCGTCGCCCGTGTGGGCGGCCGCGAGGTACTCGGCGGCCAGCGTGACGAACGCCTGCCCCGCCTCGGGGGCCGCGTCCTGCTCCAGCGCCGCCAGGACGTCCTCGGCGGCGCGCGTGTTCGAATCGCGTTGAGGGGCGGTCATGCCGAAACGTACACGGGGGATCCGGCGGTACGATGCGGGTCACGTCACCCACCCGCCCGCCGCCGGGCGCGATCCCGTGCTTGACCGCATGTCACCTCAAGGTTACTCATGATGTAACTCGTGGGTTACACCCACCCCGTCCCTTCCCGCCGCTGGTCCCCGCGATGTCCCCGCAGAACGTCGTCGAGCTCGCCGATCGCGTCTCCCGCAAGCGTGCCATCGGCACCGCCGCCGCCACCACCGTGTTCCTCGCCATCCAGGTCGTGGCGCGCCCCGTCTTCCGCGGCGACGGGACCGTGCTGTCGCCGCTGCGCGCGAACATGTGGGCGCTCAACGCCGGCATCCTGCTGCTGCTCCTCCTCCCGATCGGCGGCTACGTCTTCGGGGCGCGCGTGCGCGCGCTGGTGAACGACGACGTCTCGCGCCACAACTCGCGCCTCGCCGCGACCGCCGGCTTCTGGGTCGCGATGCTCGTCGCCCTCGCGGTCTACGCGCTCCCCGCCGCGCAGGGCCTGACCGCGCGCGAGGCGACCTACCTCGTCGTCACCCCGGCCGTCGGGGTCGCGCTCCTCGCCTTCGCGTGGTGCGAGGCCCGCGCGCTCCGCGATGGCTGAGCAGCTCGCGAACCGATTGCGCGAGGAGCGGCTGCGCCACAACCTGACCCAGGCGCAGCTGGCCGAGCGGGTCGAGGTCAGCCGCAAGACGATCAACACCGTGGAGAACGGCGTCTTCATTCCCTCCACGCTGCTCGCGCTCCGCCTCGCGCGGGCGCTCGGCACCACCGTCGAGCAGCTGTTCCAGCTCCCCGACGCCTCCTGACCGTCACCCCCCCACGAGGACTCCCGTGTCGTCCCCTTCCCGCCCACTCCCGGCGCGCGGCCCCAGGCCGCGGCTCGCGACGCTGCTCGCGCTGCCGCTGCTCGCCGCCGGCACCACCGGCGCGTCCGCGCCGCTCGGCGCGCAGCCGGCCGCGCCCGCGGCCGCCCAGAGCCCGCTCCCCGCGCCCATCGCCATCGACCGCTCCGAGCTGCCGAACGGCCTCAAGGTGATCCTCGCCAAGGACCACTCGGCGCAGGTCGTGACCGTCGACGTGTGGTACGACGTCGGCTCGCGGAACGAGCGCGCCGGGCGCACCGGCTTCGCGCACCTGTTCGAGCACATGATGTTCCAGGGCTCGGCCAACGTGAAGAAGGGCGAGCACTTCCAGCTCGTGGAGCGCGCCGGCGGCTCGCTCAACGGGAGCACGCAGACCGACCGCACCAACTACTACCAGACGCTCCCGTCCAACCGCGTGAACCTCGGCCTGTGGATGGAGGCCGACCGCATGCGGTCGCTCGCCGTCACGGCGGAGAACCTGAAGAACCAGCAGGAGGCGGTGAAGGAGGAGCGCCGGCTGCGCATCGACAACCAGCCGTACTTCGGCGCGGTGCTGCAGGGGCTCACCGCCGCGTACGACGGCAAGAGCTGCTTCGCGTACGGCCACGAGATCATCGGCTCGATGGACGACCTGAACGCGGCGTCGGTGGCCGACGTGCAGGCGTTCTTCAAGCAGTACTACGCGCCCAACAACGCGACGCTCGTCGTCACCGGCGACTTCGACCCGGCCGAGGTGAAGCGGCTGGTCGCGCAGTACTTCGGCGACATCCCGCGCGTGGACGCGCCGCCGCCGGTGCAGTGCGAGCAGAAGTTCGACGTCGGCCAGCAGCGCCGCACGGTCACCGACGCCAAGGCCACGCTGCCGGCGTCGTTCACGCTCTGGCGCATCCCCGAGACGAAGCACGCCGACACGCCGGCGCTGACCTTCCTCTCGACGATCGTCGGCACGGGAGAGAGCTCGCGCCTCAACCGCGCCATCGCGCGCGAGGCGAAGGCCGCGCTCGGCCTGCAGACCTTCCTCAACATCTTCGGCAACACGCGCGGGCCGGGCACGTTCGGCGTGCTCGCCATCGCCAACCAGGGCGTGAAGGTCGACTCGCTGGAGAAGCTGCTGGCGCAGGAGATCGCGAAGATCGTCGCCGACGGCGTCACCGAGGCCGAGCTGGCGAAGGCGAAGAACGCCTACCTCGCGCAGACGATCGCCGAGCGGCAGACGTCGATGGGCCGCGCCGAGGCGCTGCACACCGCGAACATGTTCCTCGGCGGGCCGGAGGCCGTGAACACCGACCTGCAGCGCTACCTGAACGTCACGGTGGCCGACATCCAGCGCGTGGCGCGCACGTATCTCCGCCCGGAGAACAGCGTCGTCACGCTCATCACCCCCGAGACGCCCAAGCCGTGATGCGCGCTCACTCGTTCCTGCGCGCGGGCGCGTCGGTCTCCGCCCTCACGCTCGTCGCCGCGTCGCTCGCGACTCCGGTCGCGGCGCAGTATCCCACGCGTCCGCCCGCCGCGGCGGCCGTGAAGCCCGCGCAGTTCCCGCCGTTCCAGGAGGTCGTCCTCTCCAACGGCCTGCGCGTCGTGCTCGTCGAGAGCCACCGCGACCCGATGGTCGCGTTCCGCCTCGTGATGCCCGCGGGCAAGCTGTTCGAGGCGAAGGGGAAGGAAGGCACCGCCGACATGGTGGCCGGCCTCCTCACCAAGGGCGCGGGCCAGCGCACCGCCGACCAGATCGCCGAGGCGATCGAGGCCGCGGGCGGCTCGCTCACGGGCTTCGCCGACAACGACTTCCTCAGCCTCGCGGGCAGCGTGCTGTCCACGCACGCGCCGCTCGCCTTCCAGCTGCTGGGCGACGCGGTCGCGCGTCCGACCTTCCCCGAGCAGGAGGTCGAGCTGCTGCGCACGCAGACGCTCTCCGCGCTGACGCTGGAGCAGTCGCAGCCCGCGTCGATCGCGTCGCGCGTGTTCGACGCCGGCGTGTACGGCGCGCACCCGTACGGCCGCCGCGCCACGCCGCCGTCGGTGCGTGCGCTCACGCGCGCGGACCTCGTGGCGTACCAGGCGGCGCGCCTCAAGCCGCGCGGCGCGCTGCTGGTGGTCGCGGGCGACCTGACGCTCGACCAGCTGAAGACCCTCGCGGAGCAGAGCTTCGCGGGGTGGACGGGCTATCCCGCCGCGGCGCCGACGTTCGGTGCGCCGCCGGCGCGCGCGCGCACGGAGATCGTGCTCGTGCACCGTCCGGGCTCGGTGCAGTCGAACATCGTCGTCGGCAACCTGATCGGCGGCCCCGCCGATCCCGCGCGCTACGCAGCGACGGTCGCCAACAAGGTGCTGGGCGGCGGCGCCGACGCGCGGCTGTTCGACATCCTGCGCGAGAAGAAGGGGTGGACGTACGGCGCTTACTCGTCGCTGACGCGGCCGCGCGGCACGGGCGCCTTCAGCGCGACGGCCGAGGTGCGCACCGAGGTGACGGACAGCGCGCTGGTCGAGCTGCTGGCGCAGCTGCGCCGCCTGGGCAGCGAGGCGGTGCCGGGCACGGAGCTGGAGAACGCGAAGGGCGCGCTCGTCGGCTCGTTCCCGCTGACGGTCGAGACGGCGCAGCAGGTGGCCGAGCGCGTGGCGTTCGTGAAGACGCTCGGCCTGCCGGCGGACTACCTGCAGACCTATCGCACGCGGCTCTCGGCGGTGTCGGCGCCCGTGCTGCAGCAGACCGCGCGGCGCTGGGTGCGTCCCGAGCAGGCGCTCGTCGTCGTCGTCGGCGACGGCGCGAAGGTGTACGAGAAGCTGAAGGCGATCGCGCCGGTGCGCATCGTGAACCCGCAGGGCGATGCGATGACGGCGGCCGACCTCGCGCCGCGCGCGGGTGCGCTGGCGATCGACGCGTCGCGGCTGGCCGCGCATCGCGACAGCTTCGCCGTGCGCGTGCAGGGCAACGTGCTCGGCAGCTCCGTCTACGAGCTGGCGAAGGACGGCGACGGGTGGAAGGTGACCGAGGCGACGTCGATCGCGGGCGGCGTCGTGCAGCAGAGCACCACGCTGCGCACGGACGCGTCGCTGGCGCCGCGCGCGCTGGAGCAGCGCGGCAAGGTGCAGGGCCAGGACACGAAGGCCGACGTGACCTACGCCGGCGGGCGCGCGAAGGGCAGCTCCGCGACGCCGGGCCCGCAGGGGATCAAGCAGCTGACGATCGACACCGAGCTCCCGGCGGGCACGATCGACGACAACGCGCTCGCGGCCACGCTGCCGCTGCTGCGGTGGGCGCCGGGCGCGAAGCACGTCGTCAGCGTCTTCTCGGCCGGCAAGGGCACGGTGGTGCCGTTCACGCTGACGGTGACGGGCACGGAGCAGGTGACCGTGCCGGCGGGCGCGTTCGAGGCGTTCCGCATCGAGCAGACGGGCGGCGACCAGCCCGTGACCTTCTTCGTCGCGACCGCCGCGCCGCACCGGCTGCTGAAGATCGCGGTGGGCGGGCAGCTGGAGCTGGTGCTGGCGAAGTAAAGCCACCCCTCGACGCTCGACGCTCCACGCTCGACGCTGATGCCGTCCTCCGGGACGTGCGCAGCGTCGAGCGTGGAGCGTCGAGCGTTTAGGAGCCCGACGTGAGCTCGAACTTGACGGGCACCTGCACCAGCTGCCGCACCGGCTTCCCCGCGCGGAACGCCGGGATGAAGCGGGCGGCCGCGACCGCGTCGCGCGCCGCGGTGCCGAACGCCGGGTGCGACGCGGCGACGATGCCGACGGTCTCCAGCTCCGGGATGCCCGCGGTGTCGACGACGAACTCGATCAGCACGTCGCCCGCCGTCTTCGCGCGCTTGAGCGCCTCCGGATAGTAGGGCGCGATCGGGTTCGCGGTGTCCGGCGCCGCGGCCTGGTCCACCTGGTCGGCGGTGTAGACCGTCGCCGTCGCGACGAGGTTCGCGAGGTCGTCGGCCGTGTAGACCTTCTTCGGGCCGCGGCGGCGCGGCTCGGGCATGCGCGACCAGATCGCGATCACGCCGCACGCCTCCTCGCCGCGCGGGCCGCGCAGCTCCACCGGGACCGTGGACACGCCGCTGTACACCTCGATCCCCTCGAGCGTGTGGGGCTGGAAGTTGTCGACGTCGAGGTAGCCCGCGAGCGCCGGCGTGCCGTCGATCCAGATCAGCGGGCTGCAGCGCGCGCCGCGCATGCGGATGGCCGAGCCGTACATCGACGTCGAGATGGCGAGCCCCGGCACGGAGCGCAGCACGTCGGTCGTGCGCATCGCGTTGCGGCGGTCGATCTCCTCCTTGCCGATGTAGCGCCCGTGGCCGCGCTCGCGCCGCTCGTAGAATGGCGCCGCCCAGCCGGTGTGCTTCACGCGCCGGTCCTTCACGACGACGGCGGCGATGGCCTGCGGCACGGCCTCGAGCGCCATCGTGAGCGCGGCGGCGAGCGGCACCTCGACGTCGCGCACCGCGGGCCGGTAGCCGATGCGGCGCACGGCCACCGACGCGCGCCCGTTGGGCAGGCCCGAGACCTGGAACTTCCCCGTCTCGTCGGTGAAGACGCGGCGCGCGATCACGGTGCCGCCGCCGGGCCCGCGGGCCGGCGTGAGCACGACCTCCGCGCCGACGATCGCGACGCCGCCCGGTCCGCGCACCACGCCGCCGACGGCGCCGGTGGTGTCGCCCTGGGCGCGCGCCGCCGCGCACGGCACGCCGAGCAGGAGGGCGGTCAGCAGCGACGCACGGCGCAGGGCGTGACGCGCGTGCGCGATGCGCCGGGGGATACCGGCCATGGGAGCGAGGGGCGGGGGGAGCATGGGCGACCTCCGGGAAGGGCGCGCACGCGCCCGCCTTCATGGTGCAGGTGCGGCGTCGCACGCGCCAGCGTTATTGTACGCCCTCGCGCCGGGCCGCGATCCCTCGCGTGCCCGTCCGTCCCGTGCAGCGTTCGTTCGAGCTCCGTCAGAGCCGCCATGCCCCATCGCTCTCCCGCTTCCGGCGGCGCCTCCGGCGACGCGCGTGCCGGCCATCCCGACGCCTTCGGCCCTTCGGGACACGAGCCCGCGCCGCCCTTCGGGACGCCGTTCGGCTCGGAGGCGGGCGGCGGCACGGCCGACGCGGTCGGGACGCTGCCGGTGGAGCTGCCGGATCCGGTGGCGACGCTGGAGACGGAGCTCTCGCTCTGGGCGGTGGTGTTCGCGGGCGGCATCGGCTCGCGCTTCTGGCCGCTCAGCACCCCCGAGCGCCCGAAGCAGCTGCTGGCGCTGGTGGGCGACCGGCCGCTGATCGCGGAGACGGTGAACCGGCTGGCGCCGACCGTGCCGCCCGCGCGCGTGCTGGTGCTGACGAGCGCCGACATCGCCGACGCGCTGCGCGCCGCGGTCCCCGAGGTGCCGGACGCGAACTTCCTCGTCGAGCCGCGCCCGATGGGCACCGCGGCCGCGCTGGCGTGGGGCGCGCAGGAGATCGCGACGCGCGTGGGCCGCAAGGCGACGTTCGTGGCGATGCACGCGGACCTCGCGGTGGGCTACCCGGACGAGCTGCGGCGCGTGATCAAGCGCGCGGCGCTGATCGCGAGCACGGACGGCGCGCTGGTCGCCATCGGCGCGCAGCCCACGCGCCCCGAGACGGGCTTCGGCTACCTGCTGCCGCCGGCGCCGACGGACCCGGTCCTCGACGCGGCGATCGACACGACCGCCGACGCGACGGGCGACGCGGGCGCCGCCGCCGCGCGCGAGGCCCCACGCCGCGTGGCGCGGTTCGTCGAGAAGCCCGGGGCGATCCTGGCCGAGGAGCTGATCGCGCAGGGCGCGCTCTGGAACACGGGGATCTTCGTGTGGCAGGCGGGCACGGTGCTCGACGCGCTGGAGGAGCGCACGCCGGAGCTGCAGCCGGGGCTCGCCGCGCTGGCGGCGGGGAAGCTGGACCGCTTCTCGGGGCTGATCCAGGCGGTGTCGATCGAGCGCGGGCTGCTGGAGCGCAGCGAGGACATCGTCGCGCTGCCGGGCGAGTTCGGGTGGGACGACGTCGGCACGTGGGCGTCGCTGCGCCGCGTGCGCGAGCTGGACGACACGGGCAACGGCGTGTGGGGCCCCGCGCACCTCGTGGACGCGTCGAGCTGCGTGGTGCACGCCGACGGCGGGACGACGGTGGTCGTCTACGGCCTGTCGGGGATGCTGGTGGTCGCGCGCCCGGGGCTGACGTTCGTGACGTCGCTCGATCGGGCGGCGGAGCTCAATCCGCTGCTCAACGCGCTGCCGGACGAGCTGGCGAACCGGTCCCGCAGGGAGAGCCTGTAGCTGCGTGCTGCGTGGCCTGCACCGGCCCGCTGGACCCGAACGGCATTGCAAGGAGAAGATCGGACAAGATCTGATAACGTCCGATAACGACGGATGGCTCCGCGTGGCGGCGAGGGATCTCGCACTCCACCGGGGCCATCCGTCGTTATCGGACGTTATCCGATCTTCATCCTTGCAATGCCGTTTGCCGTTCGGGTCCGGCGCGCCGACGCATCCCGAGCGGCCGTACACGCAGCAAGCAGCACGCAGCCGCGCGCTCAGCTTCCGCGAAACACCGGCACCCGCTTCTCCCGAAACGCCGTCATCGCCTCCGCCACGTCCGCCGTCGCGAAGCACGTCTTGATGTGCGTCAGCTCGTCGCGCAGCTGCGCCTCGAGCGGCGCGTCGGGGCTCTGCGTCAGCAGCCGCTTCGTGAGCGCGAGCGCGACCGGCGGACCAGCCGCGAGGCGCTGCGCGTAGGCGGCCACCGAACCGGCGAAGCCCTCGGCGGGGAGCACGGCGCTCGCCAGCCCGATGCGCAGCGCCTCGTCCGCCGCGATGTCGCGCCCCGTGAGGATGATGTCCGCCGCGCGCGAGGCGCCCACCAGCCGCGGCAGATGGTACGTCACGCCCGCGTCCGGGCTCAGGCCGCGCCGCACGTAGCCCGCGGTCATCGTCGCGCCCTCGGCCACCAGGCGCAGGTCGGCCGCCAGCGCGAGCCCGAAGCCCGCCCCCGCGGCCGGGCCGTTCACCGCGGCGATCACCGGCTTGTCGCACTGGCGGAGCGCGAGCACCCAGCGCCCCACCCACGCCAGCGGCTCCAGCCGTCCGGTGCGCGAGCGCTGGTCCAGCGCCGCCGGGTCGGCGAGGTCGAGCCCCGCACAGAAGCCGCGGCCGGCGCCCGTGATCACCACGACGCGCACCGCGTCGTCCGCGTGCGCCTCGGCCACCGCGCGCGGGAGCGCGTCGGCGAGCGCGGGGTTGACCGCGTTCAGCCGCTCCGGCCGGTCGAGGGTGATCGTGCGGACGCCCTCGGGCGTCGTGTCGACCTGGAGATGCGCGTGCGACATGGGGGCGGCTGGAGGTGGGGGGACCGGAGGGCGCAACGGCCGCGCAACGTGCGCCGCGTTGCGCGCGACGTCAACGCGTCGTCACACCTCCCGGGTCCGGCCGCCACCCCGGTGCATGGCGCGCCCCCGCGCCGATATACTGAGGGAAGCGCGACGTCGCGCCCCGCCTCCCGGCCGCGCGCCCCGCCCGTCCCGCCTCGCGCCTGGCCACGCTGCTCCCGCCGTTCCCCGTCGTACCATGCCGATGTCGACCGTCGCTCCACCCTCCGCCGCCGACGAGACCGGCCGCGACCCGATGGCCGTCTTCTACGCGAAGGCGGACGCGCTCTACCGCTGCGCGCTCGAGTGCTGCCGCCAGCACGAGCGGCTGGCCCGCCTCGTGGACCGCGGCGCCCTGCCGGCCGAGCAGCGGGCCTGCCAGAGCCTGGTGCGTCTGGCGGACGAGGCGCTGGGCGAGCTGGCCGGCGCCTACGAGCGCGCCGCCTCCAAGGCGCACCCGGACCGCAAGGAGCCCTGCTGGGCCGCCGCCAACGCGCTCTGGATGGCGAGCCGCGAGTACGCGCGCCGCCACACCACCAGCGAGCGCGCCGGCCGCGGCATCGGCGAGAGCGGCGACCACTCCAGCGCGCGCCTCAGCGAGCTGGCGCTGGACTACGATCTCGAGGCGTCGGCGCTGCTGATGCTGAAGCAGGCCACCGAGTCGTACCGCAAGGCGCGGCCGGACGCGCACTGACGCGATTCGGGCGCACGCCACGAACGGGGGAGCGGCGCATCGGCGCCCGCTCCCCCGTCGTCCGTTCGGGACGGGGCGCGTCCCCGCGCGGTGACGACGGCGCGCGAACGGATCGTCGACAGCGGCGCGCAACGCGTTGCCGCGCCGCGCGTTCGCCGCGTGGGACGGACGGCCGCGCAGGGGCGCGCGCGTTGCCGCCGCGGGCAGGCGTCCCTCACCGGAGCCCACCATGCCGCTTCCTCGTCCGTCGTCCGTTCTCCCCATCGTGCTCATGCTCGTCGCCGTCGCGCCGGCCGCGCACGCGCAGCGCCACTCGGAGCGCGACTCGGAGCGCCACACGCCGCCCTGGGAGCGGCGCTCCTCGGCCACCTTCGCGATCGGCGGCGCCGGTCTGTACACCGGCGTGCGCGACAGCGACGTCGGTCGCGTGCGCGACGGCTACGGCTTCGACGTGCACGCCGCGGTCGGCGTGAGCGCGTTCGCGCTCGCGGGCGGCTACCAGCGCACCGTACAGTCGCTGCGCGACACCGACACGGACGTCACGCTGCAGGGCCCGTACGTCGAGCCGCGCCTCGCGCTCGCGTCGGGCGGCAACTTCACGCCCTACCTGACGGGCCGCGTGGCGTTCCTGCGGCAGCGCGTCTCGGGCGACGTCGTCTCGGTATCGAACGCGACGCGCACCTCGGTCGGTGGCGGCCTCGGGATGCTCGTCGCCCTGGGCCCCGCGGTGCACCTGGACCTCACCGCGCAGTACACGCGCTTCGACGTGCGGCAGGACACGCGGCACGGCGACGGCGCGCTGCTGCGCGCGGGGATGGTGTTCGGGTTCGATCGCTGGGGGAGGTGAGCGTCGAGCGCCGAGCGAGCATCTCCGCTCGGCGCTCGGCGCTCGCTCGTTCGTCCTCGTGGGCCGGATACGCACGTCGCCAGGTCGCACCGGCGAGGAACCCGCTCGACGCTCGACGCTATACGCTCGACGCTCCGCCGAGCGGCAGCTCGAACCACGTCACCGCCGGCTGCGGCGCGCGCGTGTACGACACCACCAGCCGGTCGATCACCGCCGGCGCGTCCAGGCGCACCGCCAGCAGCTCGCGCAGCTGCGCCGGCGCGAGCGTCGGATAGAAGCTGAGCGTCGCGTGCGGCGTGAACGTGAAGCGCGCCCGCCCGAACCGCAGCCCGCTGCGCGCGATGCGGTCGTGCAGCTGCCGCAGCGGCCCGTGCGGATCGAGCGGCAGGACGACGATGTTCGTCTGCATGAAGCGGTGCGGCGGCTGGAAGCGCAGCGTCAGCGGCGGCGACTCGGCCGCGATGGGCGCGAGCGCGGCGCGCACCTGCTCGCGCGTCGCGTCGGGGAGGATCGGCCCCACGCCCGACGAGCCGGCGAGCGTCACGTGCGGCGGCGACTCGCGCGCGAGCTTCGGATCGTGCCGCGCCTGCAGCTCCGCGATGCGCGCGCCGGCCTCGCCGCCGATGGACGCCAGGATGAAGATGCCGTGCGCGCCCGGCACGCGGTCAGCGGGCGACGGTGCGCGCGACGCGGCGCGCGGGCGTGCGCATCGGCGTGACCAGCAGCCGCGGTGCGCCCCCCAGCTCCACGCCGACGCCGAGCATCGCGCGGTCGAGGCGGTTGTCGGGACGCGTGCGGTGCCAGCGCGTGACGGCGAGCCCGGACACGGTGCCCACCGCGGCGCCGGTGAGCACGTCGGTCGCCCAGTGGCGGTCGTCGTACATGCGCGACCACGCGGCCGTCGCCGCGCCGAGGTAGAGCGGCACGCCGGCGGCCCAGCGGAGCGACGGGCGCGCGGCGGTGAGCTCCGCGGTCAGCGCCGACGCCGCGGCGAACGCCGACGCCGAGTGCCCGGAGGGGAAGCTGCGATACTCGGAGCCCTCGAGACCGCGCATGAAGCGCCACGACGTCGGATCGTGCGCGACGTACGGGCGCGCGCGCCCGAACGCGAACTTCGTCACCCCGACCACCGACAGCGCGATCCCCACCGCCTCCATGCCCCGCAGCCCGGCGGCGGCGGTGGTCCGATCGTCGACCAGCCGCCCGATCCCCCACACCGCGGGCAGGATCACGTAGAGCCCCGGCTGCGTCGTCTGCTCGGCGACCACCGCGGCGATCTTGAGCGCGCCGTTCTCCTGCACCGCGGGGCGCTGCAGCCGCTCGGCCAGCACGCGGTCGAGCGGCACCGCCAGCAGCGCGGCCGCCGCGAAGCCGCCCGCGACCACCGCGTCGCGCGCGCCGAGCACCGGCGGCGTGTCGCCCGTGGGCTCCAGGACCTGCGCGGGCGCCAGCGAGGGCGCCGCGAGCAATGCGCCTGGCAGCGCGGCGAGCAGCGCGGCGCGACGGAGTGCGGGGTGGCGACGGGGCACGGCGGCGTGGTGGCGGGAGGAGCGCGGCGCCGGAAGATACGACGCCGGCCGCGTCGTGACGGGTGTCGTCGACGCGGCCGGCGAGGCGGAGCAATTCGGGGGCCCGTCCCCCGCGGGTCGGTCAGCCGTTGCGGCGGCGGCGCGCGAGCGCGCCCAGCGCGAGCAGCCCGCTGCCGAGGAGCACGACGGTCGTCGGCTCGGGGACGACGGCGCTCGCGACCCACTGCGCGTTGATGTCGACGCGCGTCATGCCGTTCAGCTCACCGAACGACGAGTTGAGGCCACTGCGCACGTCGCCCACGCCGAACGTCTGGCCGAACGAGCTGATGCCCGCGATCTGCCCGTTCACGAACGACGGCCCACCCGAGTCGCCGCCGGCCGTGAGCACCTCGTCGAGGCCGAAGCCCAGCCCGCACATGTCCGGCGCGCCCACGGCCCCGAGCCACACGGGCTGCCCGCCACCGAACGTCGCGTTCGTGAGGCGGCAGAGCGCGTTGTTCGTCGCCAGCCCGTTGTCGAAGTCCGCGAGATACACGTTCGCGGCGGTGAGGCCGACCGCGGCCAGGAACGCCGGGTTCCAGCGCGCGTCGCTGTACGTCGTGTTGAAGCTGTTCAGCCCCTGGCGCAGGCGCTGCCCCGAGCCCGTGCTGCCGCCGATGTTGACCGTGCCCGTCGCGCCGTCGCCGCGTCCGCCCCACCCGACGACGTTGTACGTCGCGCCGAGCGCGCTCGGCCCGTACAGGTCGTAGTAGCGGTACTGCGCGGGCGCCGGAGTGTTGAGGTTGATGACCGCGATGTCGCGCTCGTCGATGACCGAGCCGGTGTAGTCCGGGTGGATCTGCACGTTGCGGGCGCCGACCGTCTGCGTGTAGCCGAACGCCTGGTTCGAGTTCGGCGCGCCGGCGCCCGGCTCCGCGGTCGTGTTGCCGCCGAAGCTCTGGCCGAGCATCACCTGCACGTCGCGCAGCCGCGAGACGGTGCCCGCGCTCGGCGGATCGTTGTAGACGCAGTGCGCCGCGGTGAGCACCGAGTGGCCGCCGTTGATCAGCGCGCCCGTGCACAGGAACGCCGGCGTCGCGACGACCGCGCCGGTGTTGACGTCGCGCGTCTCGTACGTCATCACGAGGCGCGTGACGCCGCTGTACTCCTCCCCCTTGGCCCAGTAGCGCGGGTTGTTGTAGCCCAGCGACGGATCGTTGATGCTGCCGGACGACCCCGACGACGGCGGCGTGCCCGCGGCGTTGGTGAGGACGATGCCGTTCGGGTTGGAGACGTCGGCCGTCGTCAGCGTCCGGCGCGCGTTGTACTCGGAGACGTAGAGCTGGACGCTGGGACTGAGCTGGGCTTCGGTCACCTCTGCCGGTACGGCGACCGGCGCCGGGCCCTGCGCCCCGAGGGCCGCCACGGGAAGGGACAGCAGTGCCGCGACGGCACGCACGACGGGGGACGACGGTACAGCCATGTGGCGAACTCCAGGGACCATGGACGCGTGCGGGACCGTCCCGGAGTGGCAGGTCCGGGCGGCGAGCGACGGGACGCGGGGGCCGAGGCCGGCGCGGGCACGAGGTGGGGGACCGGCCACGTGGGAACGCGGGCCGGCGGAGGGTCGGCCATGCTACGGCCTGGCCCGCCGGGGCGCAAGCGCGACGTGGCGCCGCCGCCACGATCCGTTATGATTCCTCGACCGGGGCCGGCCGGCGCGGTGACCCACGAGGTGACCCGCGCGCACGGCCACTCGTCCCGGCAGCACGTGATGGGGCGTAGCTGAGCTGGCAAAGCGTCCGACTGTTAATCGGAAGATCGGTGGTTCGAATCCACCCGCCCCAGTACCAGAAGTCGTTGTCGTTTCAGGAGTTCCCCAGACGCCGCTCCCCTCCCGGGGGGCGGCGTCTGGCGTTTCGGGCCACCTGGCGAGGCGCGCGCCTCGGGGCATGCTACTTCCGCTGGCGGCGCGGCGCGCCACCGGGCGCTGAACTGCCATCCCGCTGCTCGACCGGACGCCAGGGGCTCCGAGGAACGACCGATGGAGGAGATCGAACGCACGCTGCCGCCGCACCATGCACAGCCGCACCGGAGCGACGAGGACGTCGGGAAGGACGACGGCGCGGACGCCACCGGCTCGGCACCGCCCGCGGCGTCGCTCGAGGACCGGCACGACGGCGTGACCGCCGCGCACGCCGCGGAGCGCAACCACCTCCTGCACGGTCTCCCGCCCGAGGACTACGCGTGGCTCCTTCCGAAGCTGCGGCCGGAGCGCCTGCGGCTGAAGGACGTGCTGATCGAGCCCGACACGCCCATCGCGGCCGTCCACTTCATGCGCACCGGCGTCGGCTCGATGATCGCCACCGAGCAGGAAGGCGGCGAGATCGAGGTCGGCACGATCGGCAACGAGGGCCTCATCGGCCTCCCGGTCGTCTTCGGCGCCGAGTCGAGCACGTACCGCGTGCTGATCCAGATCGAGGGCGAGGCGTGGCGCCTCTCCGCCGACGACTTCCGGCAGGCGATGGAGGAGCGGCCGGCCGTGCGGCGCCGCGCGCTGCGCTACGCGCACGCCTTCACCGACCAGATCGCGCAGTCCGTCGCGTGCAACCGCCTGCACACCGTCGAGGAGCGGTGCGCGCGCTGGGTGCTGATGACGCACGATCGCGTGGACGGCGACGCGTTCGAGCTCACCCACGAGTTCCTCGCGGTGATGCTCGGCGTGCGACGCGCGGGCGTCACGGTCGCACTGGGCGCGCTGCAGCACGCGGGGCTGATCCGCAACGTGCGCGGCCGCATCGAGGTGCTGGACCGCACGCGCCTGATGGCGGCGGCGTGCGGCTGCTACGCCGTCACGCGCGCGTCGTACCGTCGCCTGCTGGACTGAGCGCACCGGGTTCGTACGCCGTCGTACGCGCGCAGGCGCGTCGCGCAGGCACGGCGCGCAGGCACGTCGCGACAGGCATGCGCGCGCTCGCTGGCCGCGGGCCGCGATAGCACGCGGGTTGCGCGCCTTTCGCGCATGCTGCTCAACGCCCTCTGGCTGGCCGCGGTGCTCGTGACGCGGAGCGACCCGTACCGCCCGCCCCGCCGGATCGACGGCGCCGACGCACACCGCGCGTGGCGATCCGCGCTGACGCGTGTGCAGCTCCTCCAGCTGGCCGGGCTGAGGCGGCGCCTGGAGCAGGAGCGCGCCCGCCGGCGCGCCGCGGGGTAGGCCGGGCGCAGGTGGGATGCAGCCTGGCCGGTGCCCCAGTGCCGGCCGGCGCGGCTCGGTCGTCCTTGCAGGACGCCCGACGGCCCGGGCGGCCGCCACGCCCAGGCACCGCGCCGCTCGAGCCGAGATTCGGGGCGTCCTCCCCTCTTCCGGCTTCCGGCCCCCCGCATGCCCTCGCGGCACTCGCTCCGCCTCAGGCTCCCACTGCTCATCTCGGCCCTCCTGGGCCTGGTGCTCGTCGCCGTCTCCTGGGCGGCGTACCGACAGCTGGAGCGCGTGCTCGCGACCGCGGCGTCCGAACGGCTGTCGAGCGTCACGCTGCGCGTGGCCGGGATGTTCGACGAGTCGCTGGACGGGATGCGCGGCGCGGCGCGCGACCTCGCCCTCTCCGCGCCGATCGTCGGGCTGCTGACGGACCCGGGCGGCGCGCCGCGCGCGGAGGTCGAGCGCGTGCTGGAGCAGGCGCGCGCGCGGATGACGCAGCCGGCGGCGATCGCCCTCTGGCACCGCGACGGCCGGCGCCTGATCGCCGTCGGCCCCGAGGCGTCGATCGCCGCGGCGGCGCCGGTCCCGGCGCCGGCCGGTCGCACCCGCCGCGGCCCGTGGATCGGACCGCTGGTACAGGGCGACTCGGGCGTCGGCTACGTGATCGTCGCCCCCGTGCTGGCCGGGATGCGCGACACGGTCGGCTTCCTCGTCGCGCACCGCCCGCTGCGGCCCACGGCCATCGCCCAGGCCCGGTCGCTCATCGGCGCCGACGCGCGGATCGTGGTCGGCAACGCCGACGGCACGCTCTGGAGCGACCTGCGGGAGCGCGTGGGCGCGCCGCCGCGCGAGACCCAGGGCACGCCGGCCGAGTACGCGACCGCGGACGGCGTCCGGCAGCTCGGCGTCGTGGTCCCGATGCGCGTGGTCCCCTGGGCGCTCTGGGTGCAGCTGCCGCGCGCGAGCACGATGACCGCCGCGCGCCCCTTCCTGCTCGGCCTCATCGGCATCGGGCTGGGCTTCATGGTGCTCGGCACCGTCGCCGCGTGGGTGCTGATCCGCCGCGTCACGGCGCCGCTGGTCGAGGTCACGCGCGCGGCGGAGGACGTGGCGCGCGGCGACTACGCGCGGCGCGTCGCCGTCACGCGCGGCGACGAGCTGGGAAGCCTCGCGCTCTCGTTCAACAGCATGGCCGCGCAGGTCGAGGCGTCGTCGCGCGACCTGCAGGCGCACGCGACCGAGCTGGAGTCGGCCAACCGCGCGCTCGCGCGCGCCAACGACGAGCTGCGCGCGGGCGAGGAGCGCTACCGCCGCCTCGTCGAGGCCGCGCACGAGGGGATCTGTGCCGTCGATCCGTCGGGCGTCATCACCTTCGTCAACGCGCGCCTCGCGCAGATGCTCGGCTGCGACGCGCGGGCGATGCCCGGTCGCACGCTGTTCGACTTCATGGACGCGGACGCGGCGTTCGAGGCGCGCACGCGTTTCGCCCGCCAGCAGCGCGGGTTCTCCGAGACGCGCGAGGTCGCGTTCCACCGGCAGGATGGCAGCATCGTGTGGACGCGCGAGTCGGTGAGCCCGCTCGTGGACGCGGCCGGGGCGTTCGCCGGCGCGCTCTTCATGCTGAGCGACGTCACCGAGCAGCGCGCGCTCGAGGCGCAGCTGCTGCACGCGCAGAAGATGGAGGCCGTGGGCCAGCTCGCGGGCGGCGTCGCGCACGACTTCAACAACCTGCTCACGATCGTCACGAGCTACAGCGGGCTGCTGCTCTCCGAGCTGCCCGACGACGCGCCCGCGCGCGCCGACGTGCTCGAGATCCGCGGCGCGGCAGAGCGGGCCGCGGGGCTCACGCGGCAGCTGCTGGCGTTCAGCCGGCAGCAGGTGCTCGATCCGCGCGTGCTCGACCTGAACGACGTGGTGCGCGACATCGAGCGCATGCTGGGCCGCGTGCTGCGCGAGGACGTGCGGCTCGACACGGTGCTCGCGCCGGCGCTGGGCCGCGTCTACGCCGATCCGGGGCAGCTCGAGCAGGTGATCGTGAACCTCGTCGTGAACGCGCGCGACGCGATGCCGTCGGGCGGCGCGCTGACGCTCGAGACGGCCGACGTCCACCTCTCGGAGGAGTACGGGCGCCTGCATCCGGACGTCGCCCCGGGGCCGTACGTGATGCTCGCGGTGAGCGACACGGGCGTCGGCATGGATGCGGACACGCAGGCGCGCATCTTCGAGCCGTTCTTCACCACGAAGGGGATCGGCCAGGGCACGGGGCTGGGCCTCTCGACGGTCTACGGCATCGTGAAGCAGTCGGGCGGCCACGTGTGGGTGTACAGCGAGCCGGGGTTCGGCACGACGTTCAAGCTCTACCTGCCGCGCGCGAGCGCGCCGGACGCGCCGCATCGTCGCTCGGACGCCGAGTCGGTGGTGCAGCCGGGCTCCGAGACCATCCTGCTGGTGGAGGACGACGAGCAGGTGCGCGTGGCGGCCCGCCGCATCCTGGCGCGCGCGGGCTTCGAGGTCGTCGAGGCCGCGAACGGCGCCGAGGCGTTGCAGCTGCTCGCGGAGCCCGGGACGGCGATCGACCTGCTGCTGACCGACATGGTGATGCCGGACATGAGCGGACGCGAGCTGGCGGGCCGCTTCCGCGCGCTGCGCCCGGGCATGCCGATCGCCTACATGTCGGGCTACACGGAGGACACGGTGGTGCGGCAGGGCGGCTTCGAGCCGGGGACGGTGTTCATCCCCAAGCCGTTCACGCCACAGATGCTGACCGCGAAGCTGCGGCAGGCGCTGGACGGGGCCGTCGCCCCGCTGCACCCGGCCGCCTGAGCGTGCCCATCCGTCGCGGCGTCAGCTCCGCCGGCTGCCTGCTCGCCCTCGTCCTCGTGATCGTCGTGGGCGGCTGGCTCGCGCTGCGCAGCCGCGGCCAGAAGACGCGCGCCGACCGCCTCAGCGACGGCCGCTGGCGCCCGGAGCGCGCCGCCGCGTACGGCGAGTGCGAGCGGATCACGCGCGCGCGCCTCGAGGAGCGCGGGCTGACCGCCGGCTTCCTGCAGGACGATCCCACGACGCACGCGTGGTCGAAGGACGGCCGCACCTTCGTCGTCCAGGGGGTCGCCCTCGCCGTGGTCTCCGGCGGCACGCGGCGCGAGCCCTTCCGCTGCGTGCTGGAGCGGGACGCCGCGACCGGCGGCTGGCGGCTGGCCGACCGCGGCCCGGGCTGATGTCCTCGCGTATCGCGCCGTGACGCGGCGCGGCGGCCTCGGGTCTGCACGGGGCGGTCCGGCGGGGTGGGCCTTCCCTTTTCGCGCCCGCGCCCGACCTTACCGCCCGACGGGTCCGTCGCGGCACCATTTCCGGTCAACGTCTGTTTACGCTCCAGCGTAGACGGCCCGGAGCCGGCGCCGTTCCACAGTCCCGCGCGACACGAGCACCGCCGATGTTCGTCGACCGATCGACCCCAGCCGCCGCCCGCTACGCGCGGGCCATGCGGGCCTGCATCTCCGACGACGCGTTCGATCGCGAGCGCGCCCTGGGAGCGATCGTCACCCTCGTCCGCGATCTCGAAGGGCTGGGCCAGGCGCCGGAGGCGATCGTGCGCCTGGCGGAGGAGCTGCTCCCGGCCGGGACGGGCGAGCGCGAGGCGGTGTTCGCGATCACCCTCCGCGACTGGATCCGGACCACCGCGCGGCGCACGCTGCGCGCACCCGTCCTCGACCGCCGCGCGTCGCCGCGGCTTCCCGGACACTGATCGAACCCCGAGCGAGGCGATGTCCGACACCGAGGCATTCACGGTCGCCGTCGAGCGGCTCCACGACGCCCTGCGCGGGCAGAGCGCGTTCGACGGCGAGGCCCGACGCCGGGCCATCGAGGAGTTCGTCACCGTCGGCCGTACGCTCGGCCGCTCCGACCCGCTCATCCGCTCCCTCGTCGGGTACGCGTTCGACCAGGCCGCCGGGCCGATGGTCAGCCTCCGCGCCGACGCCCTCGCCGACGTCGACGCCCTCCTCGGCAGCGGGCCGGCCGCGACGCCCTAGCCGCCCGCGGGCGGACGCTCCATGGCTCACCACCACCCGACGTTCGAGGAGTTGGTGGCCGACATCGCCGGCCGCCTGCGGCCGATCCTCCCCGAGATGCCGCAGGACGAGTTCGACGCCCTGGTGCACCGGATCGCGGGTGTGAAGGCGCAGTGGTCGCACACGCCGGTCACCCCTCCCGGCTCGATGCCCGCCGTCCCGCCGCGCCGCCCGCGGCGCTCCTAGCGGACGGGACTCCCCGTCAGGCCGGCAGCGCGCACAGCGCCAGCAGCTCCGCGTCGCTCAGGAGGCGCCAGTCGGGCCCCTGCCCGCACACGCGGCGCACCACGGTCCCCGCGTCGAAGATCAGGCACCGCTCGCACCGGTCGGCCAGGTGCGACGGCGGCTGCCGCTCGGACACGCGCCAGGTGCTGCCGCTCGCGTCCAGGACGTAGCGCGCCTCGCCCTCCGGCCAGCGGGCGGCGGGAGAGACGAGGGTGATGGCGGCGGGGCGCGCGGGGCTCGGGGACATGTCGCGACGTCGCGAGAAGGCCTGCGTGGACGGGCATCGCGCGGGGGCGCCGGCGACCGCCGGGAACGCGACGCCGCAACTTGCACGCGTCGTCCGCGCGCGCAAGCGCCGGGCTCCCGCTCGCGCCCGGCTTGCAGATTCGGCCGGGCGATTCGACCTTGGCGCATGCGACGCGTCGCACTCGCCACCCTCCTCGCGCTGCTGCTGACCGGGGCGCCGGCGCGCGCGCAGTTCCGCGCCGACCCGGGGATCGTGATCAACGGCCTGGTCACCGTCACCGTGCAGGTGACGCTCTACGACCTCGACGCCCCGTACGTCCCGCTGTCGCGCTACCGCCTGGTGCTCTACGGCCCGCAGCGCGACAGCACGATCCTCCAGACCAACGACGCCGGCGTCGTGAGCATCGGGCGCCCCGCGGGCACCTACCGCCTCGTCTCCGAGTCCGCCGTGCTCTGGAAGGGCGCCACCTACCGCTGGGACCTGCCCGTGGTCGTGCGGCCCTACATGGGCGCCGTCGACCTCACGCCGAGGAACGCCATCGTCGCGCGGGCGCCCGTGGCGCCCACGCGCCCCGCCCGCTGACGTCCGGCGACGCCCCGCCCCACACGTCGTGACGGCGCGGGCCGCCCCCGTGACGGCCGGCCGGGCCGACTGGCACGAAATCCCGAACGCGCGCTCAAGTCCGCGCGTCCCGGTGCCGATATACAAGGCAGACGCAGGACGGCACCCACCGTCGGGGGACGGGGTGGTGCGAGGCGATGTGCGAACGGGGCGGCCGTGATGGCCGCCCCGTTCGTGCGTCCGCGCCCTGCGGCGTCCGCGCCCTGCGGCGTCAGCGCCGCAGCGAGGCCGCCGCGCTCTCCGCGACCCGCGCCACCCGCGTCGCCTCCCGGCTGATCGCCTCCAGCGCCCGCCGCAGCTCGACGATCGAGTGCCCCTCGAGCGCGCCGTCCGCCGGCCGCTCGTCCTCCCCCAGCAGCTGCGAGAGCGTCAGCCCCAGCGCGCGCGCCAGCGCCATCCCCAGCGCCAGCCGCGGCTGGCCGGTCAGCCCGCGCTCCAGCCGCGAGATGTCCGACACCTGCACCTCGGCGCGCCGCGCCAGCTCGCGCAGGGTGAGCCCGCGCTCCTCGCGCGCCGCGCGCACGCGCGCGCCCAGCAGCGCCCCCTCCGTTCCCCGCGTCGTCGATCCCTGCTGCTCCACGTGCCCGACCTCGTCGCCGTTCGGAAGTTCTGCCGTCCGCATCCCGCGCACTGGTGCACGGGACGCGCCGCACCCACCGGATGGCGGGACCGCGCGGCTCCATGCAAGGTCCGGGGAACCGTAATTGCAGTGCTCGGCGTTTGCGACCGATGCCCACTCCACGAGCTGCCCACGCCGCCGGCGCGTCCCTGGACGTGCCGGGCGCCGCTTCCATTCCCGCGCGTCCCCCCGCCGCGGGCGCGGACGGCGCGGGCGACGACGTGCGCCTCGCGCTGGCCGCCGCGGGCATCGGCGTCTGGGCGTGGGAGCGCGGCAGCGACGTGCTCGAGTGGGACGCGACGAGCCGTGCCCTGCTGGGCCTCCCCGGCGAGGGGGCCGCGACGCCCGCCCAGTGCCTGGCCCGCGTGCACCCCGAGGACCGCGAGTGGGTGCGCGCCGCGGCCCGCATGTCGCTCGATCCGGGCGTCGCCGCGCCGTTCGACGTCGTCTTCCGCACGACGTCGCTCGCGGGGGACGAGCGCTGGGTGCACGCCGTCGGCCGCGCCGTCTGGGCCGACGACCCGCCCGGCGCGCCCCGCCGTGCGCGCCGCTTCATCGGCACGCTGCGCGACGACACCGCCGCCCGCCGGGCCGAGCGCGCGCTGGCCGAGCGCGGGGAGCGGCTGCGCGCGGCGCTCGACGCGTCGCAGACGGGCACCTTCCGGTGGGACATCCGCACCAACGCGCTGGCGTGGGACGAGAGCCTCGACCGCCTCTTCGGCCTGGAGCCCGGTGAGACGGTGCGGTCGCTGGAGCGCTTCGTGGCGATGGTGCACCCCGACGACCGCGCGCGCGTGATCGAGGCCTGCGCCCGCTGCGCGCGCGAGGGCGCCGACTTCCACGAGGAGTTCCGCGTCGTCTGGCCGGACGGCACGGTGCACTGGCTGGACGACAAGGGCCGCACCTTCCGCGACGCCACGGGCGCGCCCGACTACATGACGGGCGCCTGCGTCGAGGTGACCGCGCGCCGCCGCGCCGAGCAGCAGCAGGAGCGGCTGCTGCAGGCGCACCGGTGGGCCGCGACGCTGGCCGAGCAGCGGCTGGCGGCGCTGGAGACGACCACCGACGCGCTGCGCCTGAGCGAGGCGCGGCTGCGGCGCATCCTCGACTCGGGGATCGTCGGCGTCTTCTTCTGGACGATCGACGGCGGCGTGACCGACGCGAACGACGCCTTCCTGGCGCTGCTGGACTACACGCGCGACGACCTGGCGGCGGGGCGCATCGACTGGCGGTCGCTGACGCCGGAGCGCTGGCACGCCGACGACGCGGCGCGCGTGGCCGAGCTGCACGCGACGGGGCGCCACGGCCCGTACGCGAAGGAGTACCGCGCGCGCGACGGCACGCCGGTGCCGGTGCTGATCGCGAGCGCGTTCTTCGACGGCTCGCACGAGCAGGGCCTCGCGCTCTGCCTGGACCGGCGCACCGAGGTGCAGGCGCTCGCCGACCTGCAGGCGCGCGAGCGCGAGCTGCACGCCGCGCTGGCGGACGCGCGCCACGCGCGCGACGAGGCGCACCGCGCGCGCCGCAGCGCGGAGTCGGCGAACGAGGCGAAGAGCGCGTTCCTGGCGACGATGTCGCACGAGCTGCGCACGCCGCTGAACGCGATCGGCGGCTACGTGGACATCCTGGAGCTCGGGATCCGCGGGCCGCTGACGCCGGAGCAGCTGGCCGACCTCACGCGCATCCGCCGCAGCCAGCAGCACCTGCTGGGCCTCATCAACGACGTGCTGAACTTCGCCAAGCTGGGCGCCGGCACGATCCGCTACGACCTGCGCGACGTGCCCGTGGCGCAGGCGCTGGCGTCGGCGGAGATCATGATCGCGCCCCAGGTGGCGGCGAAGGGGCTGCACTACACGGCGCACGTGGGCGGCGCGGCGCTGGCCGTGCACGCGGACGCCGAGAAGCTGCAGCAGGTGCTGCTCAACCTGCTGAGCAACGCGGTGAAGTTCACCGACCGCGGCGGCGCCATCACCGTCGAGTGCGCGCTGGACGGCGACGTGGTCGCGCTGCGCGTGCGCGACACCGGCTGCGGGATCCCGGCGCACCGGTGCGCGCAGGTGTTCGAGCCGTTCGTGCAGGTGGACCGCCACTACTCGCGTCCCACCGAGGGCGTGGGGCTCGGGCTCGCGATCAGCCGCGAGCTCGCGCGCGGGATGCACGGCGACCTGACGGTCGAGAGCGAGCTGCACGTGGGCTCGACGTTCACGCTCACGCTGCCGCGCGGCGAGAGCGCGTGACGACTTCGTGTAAGACGGCGTGAAGTGCGGCGCGGCGTGACCACCGTCACCCGCGCGCGCCACGAAGCGAGCGCGACCGGCGTATCGATGCAGTGGGCGTCGCGAGGAGGCGCGTCCCGCCATCCCGTGCCCGCGCCATGTCCCTGCCGAACCTCGTCGACACGCTCCGCGGCTACACGACGCAGCTCGCGCTGCTGCAGCCGGTCAGCTCCGAGGAGCTGCGACAGCTGACCCGCCGCTTCTGCCACGACTGCGCGGCGGCGGGGCTGGACGTGGAGACGACGCGCGGCCTCGCGCGCCTGTGCGCCGTCGAGGCGCGCCGCCCGGAGACGCACCTGCCGCAGCGCGTGGCGGCGCTGGTGGACGTCGTGGCCGTGGAGGACGCGGGCCGGCGCTGAGTCAGGCCACGATCAGGCCACCTGCGGCGCGGCGAACAGCGGCGCTGCCACCAGCGCCGTCGCCCCCCGCAGGCGCGGATGGTCGCTCGGCGGCTCGGGGATGAGCGGCGTGGCCGAGGCCTCGCTCGTCAGCGCGCGCTCCGCGATCCCGCGGCGGACGATGGGGGCCAGCTGCTCCCACGCGGCCGTGATCTCGCCGCCGACGTAGATCTGCCCGGGGTTGAGCGCGTTGATGATGACCGCGAGCCCGGTGCCGAGGTGCCGCGCCGTCTCCTCCAGCGCCGCGACCGCGCGCGCGTCGCCCGAGCGCGCCCGCGCCATGACGTCGAGGATCGTCAGCCCCGTCTCCTGCAGCAGCCGGCGCGTCTGCGAGGGCGACAGCTCCTGCCCCAGGTAGCGCGACAGCGTGGCGAGGTTGGACGTGTGCGCCTCCAGGCAGCCGACCGCGCCGCACAGGCAGCGCGGGCCCGCGAGGTCGATGGGGATGTGGCCGAACTCGCCCGCGGTGTTGCCGTGGCCGCGCACGACCTCGCCGTTCACCACCACGCCCGCGCCCACGCCGTCGCCGACGGTGACGTACACGAAGTCGGTCACCGCCTCGCTCCCGCGCTGGCCGAGCCACATGTGGGCGAGCGCGCAGGCGATGGGGGCGTTCTCGACGTGCACGGGGAAGTCGAGCGCGGCGGACAGCAGGTCGCGCAGCGCGACGTCGCGCCAGCCCAGCTGCGGCGCGTAGAGCACGCGGCCGCTGCGGTGGTCCACCATGCCGGGCACCACGAGGCCCACGCCCTCGCAGCGGCCGACCGCGCCGTGCGTCGCCAGCACGCGCTGGATCCGCTCCGCCAGCTCGGCCACCAGCGCGGCCGGGTCGGTGAGTGTGTCGAACTGCTCGAGCGCGATGGGCGTCCCGCCGAAGTCGCTCAGCATGAGGTAGGTGCGGCTGAAGCGCACGTCCACCGCGACCACCAGGCGGTCGCGCGTGCGGACGTAGAGCATCTTCGGCTTGCGACCGCGTGGCGCGTCCACCGTCGCGCCCTCGTAGATCGCCTCCTCCTCCAGCAGCTCGTCGACCAGCGAGGTCACCATGCCGCGCCCGATGTCCATGCGCCGCGCGAGGTCGGCGCGCGAGATCGGCTGGTGCTCGCGCACCAGGTTGAGGATGATCTGGCGGTTGATCTCGCGGGGCGTGGAGCGCGTGGCGCGGACGAAGCGCCGGGTGTTGATCTTCCGCACGACGGAGGCGAGTGTAGGCGAGTTCAGGCGGGTGGGACGGGCGGGCGGGACCGTGGCGCGGGCAGCGCGCGGTATTGCGCTTTCTCCCGCCCGGTCCTACACTGGCGCCAGATATTGTTTTTCGCAAGAACAATATGGCTGGCGCCGCCGCGCCGCGTGCTCCCTGCGTCGCAGCGGAGTGGCGTCGGAGGACGTAGACGAGCGGCGGCCTCTGTCGGCACTTTGTTCTGCCGCCGTCCAAATGACGGAGACGCGCCCCGCCCGGCGCGGCTCCCTGATCTCCGAGCCCCGCTGCCGTGTCCGCTCCCGCGCGCGACGTTCTCGCCTCCTCCGCCCCCGCGGCTTCCCGCTCGGGCGCCGGCGAGCCCCTCGTCCTCCACGAGGACCGCTTCTTCTCCGCCGAGCCCACGCAGCGCCGCATCGCCCGCGCGCTGTACGAGGAGACGCGCGGCCTGCCCCTCGTCTGCCCGCACGGCCACGTCGAGCCCGCACTGCTGGCGGAGAACGCGCCCTTCCCGGAGCCGACCGCGCTCCTGCTGATCCCCGACCACTACATCTTCCGGATGCTCTACTCGCAGGGCGTCCCGCTGGAGGACCTGGGGATCCCGACGCGCGACGGCACGCCGGTCGAGGGCGACCCGCGCCGCATCTGGCAGCGCTTCGCGGAGCACTGGCACCTGTTCCGCGGCACGCCCACGCGCGCGTGGCTCGACCACGAGCTGCACGAGGTGTTCGGCGTCCGCACGAAGCTGTCGGGCGACACCGCGCAGGCGATCTACGACGAGATCGCCGAGCGGCTGCAGAGCCCTGAGTACCGCCCGCGGGCGCTGTTCGAGCGGTTCAACATCGAGCTGCTGGCCACCACCGACGCGGCCAGCGACTCGCTGGAGCACCATCGGACGATCCGCGAGTCGGGCTGGAAGGGGCGCGTGATCCCAACCTTCCGTCCCGACGCGGTGCTGCGCATCGCGGCGCCCACGTGGCGCGACGCGCTGGCCGCGTTCGAGCGCGTGCACGGCGCGCCGATCGGCGACCAGGCGGCGTTCGTGGACGCGCTGGCG
Source organism: Roseisolibacter agri (assembly GCF_030159095.1). Classification (NCBI taxonomy): domain Bacteria; kingdom Pseudomonadati; phylum Gemmatimonadota; class Gemmatimonadia; order Gemmatimonadales; family Gemmatimonadaceae; genus Roseisolibacter; species Roseisolibacter agri. The sequence continues at coordinate 307,007 of NZ_BRXS01000001.1, read as the reverse complement.
ACGCGCCGCGCCTTCTTCAAGGCGATGGGCGCGACGGCCACCGACCACGCGGTCGTCGAGCCGTACACGGCCGCGCTGCGCCCCGAGGAGGCCGACGCGCTCTTCCAGCGCGCGCGCGCCGGCGAGGCGACGCCCGCCGACCAGCGCCGCTACGAGGCGCACATGCTGCTGGAGATGGCGCGCCTGAGCACCGAGGACGGGCTGGTGATGCAGCTGCATCCCGGCGCGTTCCGCGACCACAACGGCGTGGTCGCCGCGCGCTTCGGCGCCGACAAGGGCGCGGACATCCCGGTCGCCACCGAGTACACGCGCAACCTGCAGGCGCTGCTGGAGACGTACGGCAACGACCCGCGCTTCACGATGGTGCTGTTCACGCTCGACGAGTCGACGTACGCGCGCGAGCTGGCGCCGCTGGCGGGCCACTACCCGGCCCTGCGCCTCGGCCCCGCGTGGTGGTTCCACGACTCGCTGGAGGGGATGACGCGCTACCGCGAGCGCGTCACCGAGACGGCCGGCATCTACAACACGGCCGGCTTCAACGACGACACGCGCGCCTTCTGCTCGATCCCCGCGCGGCACGACCTGTCGCGCCGCGTGGACGCGAACTGGCTCGCGGGGCTGGTCGCGCGGCACGTGATCGACATGGACGATGCGCGGCCGATGGCGCGCGCGCTGGCCTACGACCTGGTGCGCCGCACCTACAAGCTGGACGCCGACGCATGAGCGCAGAGACGCACACGCCCGCGGAGCTGGTCGGGCTCCGCACCTCCGATCGCGCGGTGGCGCCCGCCGCGCCGCCCGCCACGGGCCCGGCCGCCGTGCGCGTGCATCCGGACGACGACGTCGCAGTCCTTGTCCGCGGATTGCCCGCCGGCAGCGAGGTCGAGGTGGAGGGCGTGCGCGTCACGCTGGCGGAGGACGTGCCCGCGGGCCACAAGGTCGCGCTGCGCGCGCTGGCCGCGGGCCAGGCGGTGCACAAGTACGGCATGCCGATCGGCGCGGTGACGACGGACGTGGCGGCGGGCACCTGGCTGCACTCGCACAACCTGAAGACGCGGCTGGAAGGAACGCTCGACTACACGTTCGACGCGAGCGTCGCGCGCGGCGCGGCGGCCGTCGCGCCCACGACGCTCACCTTCGACGGCTACCGCCGCGCCGACGGGCGCGTGGGCACGCGCAACGAGGTCTGGATCATCAACACGGTCGGCTGCGTGAACACGGCGGCCGAGCGGATCGCGCGCGAGGCGGCGGCGCGCTACGCGGGTGCGGTGGACGGCGTGCACGCCTTCGCGCACCCGTACGGCTGCAGCCAGCTCGGCGACGACCTGCGCAACACGCAGGCGGTGCTCGCCGGCCTGCTGCGCCATCCCAACGCCGGCGGCGTGCTGGTGCTCGGCCTCGGCTGCGAGAACAACCAGATGGACCAGCTGCTCGCCGCCGCGGGTGACGGCGTCGATCGCACGCGGCTCCGCTTCTTCAACACGCAGGACGTCGTCGACGAGGTCGAGGCGGGCGTCGACGCGGTGGGCGAGCTGGTGGCGCGCATGGCGTCCGACCGCCGCGAGCCCTGCCCCGTCAGCGATCTCGTGCTCGGCCACAAGTGCGGCGGCTCGGACGGCTTCAGCGGCATCAGCGCCAACCCGCTGCTCGGCCGCCTGGCCGACCGGCTGACGGCGATGGGCGGCCGCGTGATCCTCACCGAGGTCCCGGAGATGTTCGGGGCCGAGCAGGTGCTGATGGACCGCGCGGCGGACCGCGAGACGTTCGACGCGCTCGTGGCGATGGTCAACGACTTCAAGGAGTACTTCCTTCGCCACGGCCAGCCCGTGTACGAGAACCCGTCGCCCGGCAACAAGGCGGGCGGGCTGACGACGCTGGAGGAGAAGTCGCTCGGCGCGATCCAGAAGGGCGGGCGCGCGACCGTGACCGACGTGCGCCGCTACGGGGCGCCCGTGCGGCGCGCGGGGCTTACGTTGCTGGAGGCGCCGGGCAACGACGGCGTCTCGTCGACGGCGATGACCGCCAGCGGAGCCACCGTGCTGCTGTTCACCACGGGCCGCGGCACGCCGCTCGGCTTTCCCGTGCCCACGGTGAAGGTGAGCTCCAACTCGGACATCGCACGCCGCAAGCCGCACTGGATCGACTTCGACGCCGGCCGCGTGCTGGACGGCAGCGCGACGCTCGACCAGCTGTGCGACGAGCTGCTGGCCACCGTCATCGACGTCGCGTCGGGGCGTCGGCTCGCGAACAACGAGCGCCACGGCTACCGCGAGATCGCGATCTGGAAGGAAGGGGTGACGCTCTGATGTCGGCGACGTCGTCGCACGCCACCCTGCCGACGCTCACGCGCGCGCTGGCCCTCTCCGGCCTCCCGGCCGTGGACCTGCCGCCGGCGGGCACGCTGACGCTGCCCGAGACCGCGGTGCAGTTCGGGACGGGCGCGTTCCTGCGCGGCTTCGTCGACCACTTCGTCGACGCCGCCAATCGCCGCGGGGAGTTCAACGGCCGCGTCGTCGCCGTGGGCTCCACGGGGAGTGGGCGCGACCGCGCGTTCACCGACCAGGACGGGCTGTACACGCTCGTCGCGCGCGGGCTGTCGCAGGGCGCCGCGCGCGAGGAGATCCGCGTCGTGGGCGCGGTGAGCCGCGCGCTCTCCGCCGCCACCGAGTGGGACGAGGTGCTGAAGGTCGCGCGTGCGCCGCAGCTGCGCGTCGTCTTCTCCAACACCACCGAGGTCGGCATCGCGCTCGACGAGGGCGACCGATTCGACCTGGAGCCGCCGCGCTCCTTTCCCGGCAAGCTGACGCGCTTCCTGTTCGAGCGCGCGCGCGCGTTCGACTTCGCGGCCGAGCGTGGGGTGGTCGTGGTGCCGTGCGAGCTGATCGAGGACAACGGCCACCGGCTGCGCGAGATCGTGCTGGCGCTGGCCGACCGCTGGGCGCTCGGCGCCGACTTCCGCGCCTGGATCGAGCAGGCGGTGCCGTTCTGCAACACGCTGGTCGATCGCATCGTCCCCGGCGCGCCGGCCGACGAGGATGCGGCCGCCCTGCGAGCGTCGCTCGGCTACCGCGACGAGCTGCTGACCGCGTGCGAGCTGTATCGCCTGTTCGTGATCGAGGGCGATCCCTCGCTTCCCTCGGGACAGGCTAAAGCGCTGCGCGACCGCCTGGGCTTCGTCGACGCGGACCCGGGTGTCGTCATCACCGACGACGCGCGGCCATACCGAGAGCGGAAGGTGCGGCTGCTGAACGGCGCGCACACCATCACCGTGTCGCTGGCGCTGCTGGCCGGCTGCGAGACGGTGCGCGACGCGATGACGCACGAGCTGGTCGGCCCGTTCGTGCGCCGCGTGATGCTCGACGAGATCGCGCCCACGCTGCAGGATCCCGCGGCGGAGGCGTTCGCGCTCGCGGTGCTGGACCGCTTCGCCAACCCGTACATCCGCCACGCGCTGTTCGACATCACGCTGCAGGCGACGATGAAGATGCGCGTGCGCGTGGTGCCCACCATCGAGCGCTCCGTCGCGCGCACCGGGCGCGCGCCCGCGCTGCTGTCGCTCGGCCTCGCGGCGTTCCTGCTGTTCGCGCGCGGCGACCTGCAGGAGCGGCGCCGCATCGCCGGCCTCGCGGTCCCCGCCGACGAGCAGCGCGACCGCCTCTGCACGCTGTGGGCGACGCACGCGCCCGACGCCGTCGCGGGCGCCGCGCTGTCGGACGCGACGCTGTGGGGTACCGACCTGACGCAGGTCCCCGGGCTGCTCGACGCGGTGCGCGACGCGCTGGCCCGCCTCCTCTCCGACGGCGTCGAGCGCACGCTCGAGGCCCATCTCGCCGCCTCCCTCCCGACGACGTGATGCATCCTGCCCCCCACGCCGACGCCCGTCGGCGCATCGTGGACGACCTGGTGGCGCGCGGCGCGGTGGCCGTGGTGCGCCTCCCCGACGCCGAGCGCGCGCTGGCGGTGGTGGACGCGCTGGCCGCCGGCGGCGTGACCGCCATCGAGCTGACGCTCACCACGCCCGGCGCGCTCGAGCTCATCGCGACGCTGCGGAAGGCCGGCGGCGACGCGCTGCTGGTGGGCGCGGGCTCGGTGCTCGACGCCGACACCGCGCGCCGCGCCGTCGAGGCGGGCGCGACGTACGTCGTGAGCCCCGTCTTCCGCGCCGAGGTCGTGGCGGAGTCGCACCGGCAGGGCGTGCCCGCGATGCCGGGCGCATACACGCCGACCGAGATCCTCACCGCGCACGAGGCGGGCGCCGACGTCGTGAAGGTCTTCCCGGCGGACACGCTCGGGCCGGCGTACCTGAAGGGCGTGATGGCGCCGATGCCGTTCCTGCGGCTGATGCCGACCGGCGGCGTGACGCCGGCGAACGTCGGCGACTGGCTGCGCGCGGGCGCGGTCGCGGCGGGGCTCGGCTCCGCGCTGGTGGACGCGAAGCTGGTGGCGGCGAACGACATGGCCGCGATCACCGCGCGCGCGCGGCAGACGAGCGAGAACGTCGCCGCCGTGCGCGGCGCACTAACGGGGGTGGGCGCATGAAGCGCGTCGTCACCTTCGGCGAGGTGCTGATGCGCCTCTCGCCGCCCGGGCACGAGCGGCTGTTCCAGTCGCCGACGCTGCGCACCTACTTCGGCGGCAGCGAGGCGAACACCGCGGCGAGCCTGGCGCACTTCGGCGCGCGCGTGGAGCACGTGACGCGCGTCCCGTCGAACGCCCTGGGCGACGCGGCGCTGGCCGCGCTCCGCGCCGAGGGCGTCGGCGTGCGCGCGTGCGCGCGCGGCGGCGCGCGCATGGGCCTCTACTTCGTGGAGGGCGGCGCCGACGTGCGGCCGCTGCGCGTGGTGTACGACCGCGCGGGCAGCGCGTTCTCGGAGATCGAGCCGGAGCACGTGCACTGGGACGCCGTGCTGCGCGGCGCCGAGTGGTTCCACGTCTCGGGCATCACGCCGGCGCTGGGCGAGGGGCCGCTGCGCTCCGTGCACGCGGCGCTGAACGCCGCGCGCGCCGCGTCGGTCCCGGTGAGCCTCGACCTCAACTTCCGCCCCGCGCTCTGGGTGGGCCGCGACCCGAAGCCGATCCTGCAGCCGATCGCGAAGCGCGCGCAGCTGCTGATCGCGAATCCCGGCGCGATCGAGACGATGCTCGGCATCACGACCGCGGGCACGATCCCCGAGCCGCCCGAGGCGCTGCGCGCGACCGCCGAGAAGGTGCACGAGCTGTTCGGGTGCACGCGGGTCGCGATCACGCAGCGCGAGACGATCTCGGCGAGCGAGCACGGGTGGCAGGCGTTCCTGTGGGATGCCGCGGACGGCGCGATGCACGAGGGCGGGCGGCACCAGGTGCAGGTGGTGGACCGCGTGGGCGGCGGCGACAGCTTCGTCGCGGGCCTGCTGCACGCGCTGCTCGAGGGCCGGTCGCCGGCCCACGCGGTGCGCTTCGCCACGGCGGCGAGCGCGCTCAAGCTCACGATCCCCGGAGACTTCAACCGCGTGACGGCGGACGAGGTCGAGCGGCTCCTCTCCTCCCACCGGTAGGTCGCCATGGCCACCCAGCAGCCGCCCGCCGACGGGCTGGCGCCGAAGCTCTCGCCGCGCACGACCAGCGCGCCTCCCGCCGCGCCCACGCCGGGCGGCGCGGCCGCCGCGGTCGGCCGCTACCGGTGGACGATCTGCGCGCTGCTCTTCCTGGCGACGACGATCAACTACATCGACCGCCAGGTGCTCGGCATCCTGGCGCCGACGCTGCAGACCGAGATCGGCTGGAACGAGGCGGAGTACGGCGCGATCGTGTCGTGGTTCACCTTCGCGTACGCGCTCGGCTTCCTGACGATCGGGCGGCTGATGGACCGCATCGGGACCCGGAAGGGCTTCTCGGTGGCGATCGTGATCTGGAGCGCGGCGGCGATGGCGCACGCGCTGGCGCGGTCGGCCACGGGCTTCAGCGTCGCGCGCTTCGCGCTCGGCCTCGGCGAGTCGGGCAACTTCCCCGGCGCCATCAAGACGGTGGCGGAGTGGTTCCCGAAGAAGGAGCGCGCGTTCGCGACGGGGATCTTCAACGCCGGCTCGAACGTCGGCGCGATCATCACGCCGCTCATCGTGCCGTGGATCGCGCTCACGTGGGGGTGGCGCTGGGCGTTCATCGTCACCGGCGCGTTCGGGTTCGTCTGGCTCGCGCTCTGGCTCGCGATCTACCGCAAGCCCGAGGAGCATCCCAAGCTGTCGGCCGGCGAGCTGGCGTACATCCGCAGCGACGCGGTGGAGCCCACGACGCCGATCCCGTGGGGCACGCTGCTGGGCTACAAGCAGACGTGGGCGTTCGCGCTCGGGAAGCTGCTCACCGATCCGGTGTGGTGGTTCTATCTGTTCTGGCTGCCCAAGTTCCTGGACGCGCGCTTCGGCATCAAGCTGGCCGGGCTGGCCGCGCCGCTGATCGCGATCTACCTGTTCGCCGACGTCGGCTCGGTGGCGGGCGGCTGGGTGTCGGGCGCGTTCCTGAAGCGCGGCTGGTCCGCGAACCGCGCGCGCAAGACGACGATGGGCATCGCCGCGGCGGCCATCGTGCCGACGATGCTGGCGCCGCGCGTCGACAGCATGTGGCTCGCCGTCGCGATCGTGTCGGTGGCCGCGGCCGCGCACCAGTGGTGGTCGGCGAACCTGTTCACGCTCACGACCGACCTCTTCCCGCGTCGCGCGGTGGCGTCGATCGTCGGCATCGGTGGCTGCGCGGGCGCGCTGGGCGGCTTCGCGTTCCAGCGCGCGACCGGCGCCTACCTGCAGACGCACGCGGGCGACTACGGCCCGGTGTTCGTGGTGTGCGGGCTGGCGTACGTCGTGGGCCTGTTCGTGATCCACGTGATCGTGCCGCGCCTGGAGCCGGCGCCGATCGACGGCGCGGTGGCGCGCGGATGAGGCACGCCCGCGTCGCGACGCTCGCCATCGGCGTGGCGGCGGCCGCGTGTGCCGCGCCGCGGGCGGGCGCGCAGAAGCCCGCGACGGGCGAGCTGCTCGCGCCCGCGCGCATCGCCGCGCTGCCGGACGCGCAGCGCCGCGCGTGGGAGGCGTACGTCGCGACGTCGGACTCGCTGCGCCGCCTGGACCGCGAGGCGATGCGCCGCGAGCTGGCGTCGGTGGGACGCGACCGCATGGCGCCGGCACCCAAGCACGCGGGCTTCCGCACGCAGCCGTCGATGACCGCGGCGTGGCTCGCGAGCGACTCGGGGCGCGCGCTCACGCGCGCGCTGCTCACGTGGCAGACGCCGAGCGGCGGCTGGAGCAAGCGGCTGGACGTGCGCGTGCCGCGCGCGCCGGGCACCGCGTTCGGCACCGAGGGCGACGGCTGGTCGTACGTGCCGACGATCGACAACGACGCGACCATCGAGCAGCTGCGCTACCTGGGCGCGGCGCTGGCCGCGGGCGAGGCGGCGGCCGGTGCGCCCGAGCGCGCGGCGTTCGGGCGCGGCGTGACGTACCTGCTGCGCGCGCAGCTCCCCACCGGCTGCTTCCCGCAGGTCTTCCCGCTGCAGGGCGGCTACCACGACGCGGCGACGTTCAACGACGACGCGACGGTGAACGTGCTGCAGCTGCTGAAGGACGTCGCGACCGCGAAGCTCGGTGGCGCCGACGACGCGACGCGCGCGCGGGCCGCATCGGCGGTCGCGCGCGGCACCGAGTGCATCGTGTCGAGCCAGGTGGTGGTGGACGGCGTGCGCACCGCGTGGGGGCAGCAGCACGATCCCATCACGCTCGCGCCCATCATGGCGCGCAGCTACGAGCTGGTGGGGCTGAGCGGCAAGGAGAGCGCGAACCTGCTCGATTTCCTGATGGCGCAGCCCGATCCGATCCCGCCCGTGCAGGCCGCCGTGCACGCGGCGGCGGCGTGGTTCCGGAAGACGGCGCTGAAGGACATCCGCTACGACTACCAGACCGGCCTGCGCGCGGAGCCGGGCGCCGGCCCGGTGTGGGCGCGGCTCGCGGAGCTGGGCACGAACCGCCCGATCTTCAGCAACCGCGACGGCGTGAAGCTGTACGACTGGAACCAGCTCACCGACCGGCGCTCGGGCTACGCGTGGTACAGCTACGAGCCCGCGAGCGCGCTGCGCCGCTACGAGCGCTGGGCGCGCACGCACCCGGCCGACGGCGCCGCGCCCGCGACGCCCGCGCCGCCCGCGCCGCGCGTCACCAAGCAGCAGTCGCCCGCCGCGCGCTGAGCGCGAGTCGACGCCGATCCACCGCGAGGTCCTCCCGATGTCCGCGTCCCCTCATCCGTCCCGCCGCGACTTCGCGCGGCAGACGCTCCTCGGCGCCGGCGCGCTGCTCGCCGCGCCGTCGCTGCTGCTCGGCTGCCGCACGGCCCCACGTGCGGGCGCGACCGCCTCGCGTGCCACGGGCTGGGACCTCGTGCCGGAGATCCTCGGCCGCATCGTGCCGCCGACGTTCCCGCAGCGCGACTTCGACGTCCGCACGTACGGCGCGGTGGGCGACGGCCGGACGGACTGCACGCAGGCGTTCGCGCGCGCGATCGAAGCGTGCCGCGCGGCGGGCGGCGGGCGCGTGACGGTGCCGCCGGGCCGCTGGCTCACCGGACCGATCCGCCTGCGCAGCCGCGTGAACCTGCACGTGATGAAGGACGCGACGGTCGCGTTCAGCCAGGACCCCCGCGCGTACCTCCCCACCGTGCTGACGCGCTGGGAGGGGATGGAGATGATGGGCTACTCGCCGCTCATCTACGCGCTCGACGAGCGCGACGTCGCGGTGACCGGCGAGGGGGTGCTGGACGGCCAGGCCGACACCACGCACTGGTGGCCGTGGAAGGGCGGCAAGGAGGACGGCTGGCGCGACGGGATGCCGACGCAGAAGCCCGCGCGCGACCGGCTGATGGCGATGGTCGAGGGGGGGACGCCGGTGGCGCAGCGCGTCTTCGCCGAGGGCAGCTACCTGCGGCCGCAGTTCATCCAGCCGTACCGGTGCACGAACGTCCTGATCGAGGGCGTGACGATCCACAACTCGCCGATGTGGGAGATCCACCCGGTGCTGTGCACGAACGTCACCGTGCGCGGCGTGCGGATCGAGACGCACGGTCCCAACAACGACGGCTGCGACCCCGAGTCGTGCCGCGACGTGCTGATCGAGGACTGCTACTTCGACACCGGCGACGACTGCATCGCCATCAAGTCGGGGCGCAACGCCGACGGCCGCCGCCTGGCGGTGCCGACGGAGAACGTCGTCATCCGCAACTGCCGCATGAAGGACGGCCACGGCGGCGTGACGATCGGCAGCGAGATCTCGGGCGGCGTGCGCAACGTGTTCACCGAGAAGTGCCAGATGGACAGCCCGAACCTCGACCGCGCGCTGCGCTTCAAGAACAACGCGATGCGCGGTGGGGTGCTGGAGCACGTCTACATGCGCGACGTGACCGTGGGCACGGTCGCCGACTCGGTGCTGTCGGTGGACCTGTACTACGAGGAGGGGGAGAAGGGCCCCTTCCGCCCGGTCGTGCGGGACGTCGAGCTGCTGCGCGTCACCAGCCGGAAGAGCAAGCACGGGCTCTACATGCGCGCCTACGCGAGCTCCGAGATCTCGGACGTGCGCGTGATCGACTGCCGCTTCGATGGCGTGGAGAAGGGCAACGTCACCGACGGCGTGCGCGGGCTGGTGCTGCGCAACGTGCAGGTGAACGGCCAGGCCGTGGGCGCGTAGCGATGCCGACGCGCCGCGACCTGCTGCGCGCCGGCCTGGCGGTCGGCGCGGGCACCGCGCTCGGGCTCCCGCGCGTGGACGCGGGCGCGCAGACGCCGGCGCCTGCGCCCGACGACGACGCGCGCGAGCTGGCGGCGATCCTGGCGCGCATCCGCCCGCCGACGTTCCCCGCGCGCGACTTCGCGGTGACGGCGTTCGGCGGCGTGGCCGACGGCGCGACCGACTGCCGCCCCGCGATCGCGCGCGCCGTCGCCGCCGCCAACGCGGCCGGCGGCGGACGCGTGGTGGTGTCGAAGGGCGCGTGGCGGTGCGACGGCCCGATCCACCTCAAGAGCCGCGTCGAGCTGCACCTGGCCGAGGGCGCGACGGTGCGCTTCAGCGCCGATCCCGCGCACTACCTGCCGCTCGTGCTCACGCGGTGGGAGGGGACGGAGTGCCTCAACTACTCGCCGCTCGTCTACGCCTACCAGGCGACCGGCGTCGCGATCACCGGGCGCGGGACGCTCGACGGGAACGGCAAGGCCACCTTCGCCGGCTGGCGCGCGCGGCAGGACGCGGACGTGAACCGGCTGCGGCAGATGGGGATCGACGGCGTGCCGGTCCACGAGCGCGTCTTCGGCCCCGGGCACTTCCTGCGCCCCGGCATGATCCAGCTGTGGGGCTGCCGCGACGTGCTGCTGGAGGGCTTCTCCGTCGTCGACGCGCCGTTCTGGGGGATCCACCCGGTCTACTGCCAGAACGTGACCGTGCGCGGCGTGACCGTGCGCAGCCACAACCCGAACAACGACGGCATCGATCCCGAGTCGTCGACGGACGTGCTGGTGGAGAAGTGCACCTTCGACACCGGCGACGACTGCATCGCCATCAAGTCGGGGCGCGACCAGGACGGGTGGCGCGTGGGCCAGGCGTCGGAGAACATCGTCCTCCGCGACTGCGACATGACGTCGCTGAAGGCGGCGCTCTGCCTGGGCAGCGAGATGTCGGGCGGGATCCGCAACGTCTTCCTGCACGACGTCCGCGTGGGCTCGACCTTCACGGGCATCTACTTCAAGACGAACCTCGACCGCGGCGGGTCGATCACGCACGTGCGCATCCGCGACGTGACGATGCGCGAGGCCGAGTTGTTCGTGAACTTCACGACGGCCTACCAGGGCTACCGGGGCGGGAAGTTCCCGCCCGACGTCCGCGACGTGCGCATCGAGCGCGTGACGTGCGAGCGCGCGAAGACCGGCATCCGCGCCGTCGGCGTGCCGGACGCGCCCCTGCGCGACCTGGTGCTGCGCGACGTCGCCGTCCGCGCGACGCCCGCCCCGCACGAGATCCGGCACGTCACGGGCCTGCGCCTGGAGAACGTGCGCCTCAACGGCGCGCCGCTGGCGCTGCCGGCGACGATCGGCTGACCGAATGACCCGACTCCACACCTCCTCCGTTCTCGCCGTCACGATGGCGCTGTGCGCGCTCGCGCCCACCGCGCGCGCGCAGACGGCGCCGGACGTGAAGCACCTGCCGGCCTCCATCCAGCTCGGCGAGGGCAGCGCGCAGCCGAACGACGCGCCGCTCGCGATCCCGCACGCGCCGCCGCGCCCGCGGCCGTCCGGCGGCCGCCCATGGTCGGCGCGCGTCGCCGAATCCGTCATGCGCCGTAACCCGCAGGTGCACCGCCGCTGGGACTACACCGCGGGCGTGGTCCTCGGCGCCATCGAGAAGGTCGGCCAGGCGCGGCGCGACACGGCGATGCTCGCCTACGTGCAGCGGAACATGGACCGGTTCGTGAAGGCCGACGGCAGCATCGACGGCTACGAGCCGGAGGAGTACAACCTCGACCACGTGGCGCCGGGACGCGTGCTGCTGTCGCTGCACGAGCGCACGAAGGACGCCCGCTACCGCCAGGCCGCCGACCGGCTGCGCGCGCAGCTGCGCACGCACCCGCGCACGAGCGAGGGCGGCTTCTGGCACAAGCAGGTCTACCCGCAGCAGATGTGGCTGGACGGGCTGTTCATGGCGCAGCCGTTCGCCGCCCAGTACGCGCGCAGCCTGGCCACGCCCGCCGCGCGCGACTCCGCGTTCGACGACGTGGCGCGGCAGTTCCTGCTAGTGGCGCGGCACACGCGCGACCCGCGCACGAACCTCATGTACCACGGCTGGGACGCCGCGCGCGCGCAGAAGTGGGCCGACAGCGCGACGGGCCTCTCGCCCAACGTCTGGGGCCGCGCGATGGGATGGTACGTCGTCGCCGTCGTCGAGACCCTCGACCACCTGCCCAGCAGCCATCCCGACCGCGCGGCGATCGTGCAGACGCTGCGCGACGCGGCGGACGGCATCGCGCGCGTGCAGGACCCGGTGACGGGGCTCTGGTGGGACGTGATGGACCAGCCCAACCGCGCCGGCAACTACCTGGAGGCGAGCGCCTCCAGCATGTTCGCCTACGCGCTCGCCAAGGGCGCGCGGCTCGGCTACCTCGACGCGCGCTACCGCCGCGTGGCCGAGCGCGGCTTCGACGGCCTCCTCTCCAACCTCGTGCGCGAGAACCCGGACGGCACCGTGTCGCTCATCAACGTCGTGCAGGTGTCGGGACTGGGCGGCTCGCTCCGCAGGGACGGCTCGTACCGCGACGGCTCGTTCGCGTACTACGTCAGCGAGCCGGTCGTGACCGACGACTACAAGGGCGTGGGCCCCTTCATCCTCGCCGCGCTGGAGCTGGGCCGATGAGCGACGCGAACGCGCATCTCGCGCGATTCTCGCTCGCGGGCCGCACCGCGCTCGTCACCGGCGCCAGCCGCGGGCTCGGGCAGGCGATCGCCGTGGGCCTGGCGCAGGCGGGCGCCGACGTGGTGTGCGCGAGCACGAAGCGCAGCGGCACCGACGACACGGCGGCCGCGGTGCGTGCGCTCGGGCGCCGCGCCTGGCAGCTGGAGGCCGACCACTCGGACCGCGACGCGGTGCTGGCGCTGGCCGACGCGGCCGAGCGCGAGGCGGGCGACATCGACGTCCTCGTGAACAACGCGGGCACCATCCGCCGCCACCCGGCGGTGGACTATCCGTTCGAGGAGTGGGAGGCGGTGCTCCGCCCCAACCTCGACGCGGTGTGGGTGCTGTCGCAGCGGCTGGGGCGCGGGATGGTGGCGCGCGGCCGCGGCAAGATCGTCAACGTCGCGTCGCTGCTCTCGTTCCAGGGCGGCATCACCGTGCCCGCCTACACGGCCAGCAAGCACGCCGTCGCGGGGCTCACGAAGGCGCTCGCCAACGAGTGGGCGCGCCACGGCGTGCAGGTGAACGCGGTGGCGCCCGGCTACTTCGAGACCGACAACACCGAGCGCCTGCGCCAGGACCCGGTGCGCCTGGAGCAGATCTCGGCGCGCATCCCGGCCGCGCGCTGGGGCACGCCCGAGGACCTGGCGGGCGCCGTCGTCTTCCTCGCCTCGCCGGCCGCCGACTACGTCAACGGGCACGTGCTCGTGGTCGACGGCGGGTGGATGGCGCGATGAACTGTCGTCCCGAGCGCAGCGAGGGACCCTCTCTCCCTGCGTCGTGACGTGACATGCACACGAGATCCCTCTCCCTCGCTCCGCTCGGGACCGGGATGACACCCAAGAGCCGAATGCAATACCTCCCGAATGCGTCCGCCGCCCGCCGCATGGACACCTCCGAGCTGCGCGCGCACTTCCTCGTGCAGGGGCTGTTCGTGCCGGGCGCGATCACGCTCCGCCTCGTGGACCTCGACCGCGTGGTGCTCGGCGGCGCCGTCCCGACGACCGCGCCGCTGTCGCTGCCGACGCCGGGCGACCTGAAGGCCGAGTACTTCTGCGAGCGCCGCGAGCTGGGCGTGCTGAACACGGGCGCCGCGGGCACGGTGACGGTGGACGGCACGGCGCACGCCCTGGCCGCGCACGAGGTGCTCTACGTCGGCCGCGGCAGCCGCGAGGTGACGTTCGCCAGCGACGACGCGACAAAGCCCGCGCGCTTCTACCTCGTGAGCTACCCGGCGCACGCCGCGCATCCGACGACGCGCATCGCGGCCGCCGACGCGGACGTGCTGGAGCTCGGGAGCGCCGAGACGTCGAACAAGCGCCGCATCCGCCGCTACATCCACCAGCGCGGCGCGCAGAGCGCGCAGCTCGTGATGGGCGTGACGACGCTGGAGCCCGGGAGCGTGTGGAACACGATGCCCGCGCACACGCACGACCGCCGCTCCGAGGTGTACCTCTACTTCGACCTGCCGTCGGACGCGATGGTGCTGCACCTGCTCGGCGAGCCGACCGAGACGCGCACGCTGGTGGTGCGTGACGGCGAGGTCGCGCTCTCGCCCGGGTGGTCGGTGCACGCCGGCTGCGGCACGCGCGCCTACGCCTTCTGCTGGGCGATGGGCGGCGAGAACCAGGACTACGCGGACATGGACCCCGTCGCGATGGAGACGCTCCGCTGATGCGCCGCTCGAACGCTCGCACCGCCCTCCCCCTCCTGCTGGTCGCCGCGCCGCTGGCGTCGGCTGCCGCGCAGTCGCCCGCACGCGTGACGCTCCGCGCGGAGAACACGCTGAACGTCGCGCGCACGGAGGAGATCGTCGCGGTGCCATGGGCGGCGGTGCGCCGCGCGCTCCCCGCCGCCGCGCCCGCGAAGGTGCGCGTGCTCGACGCGGCGGGACGCGAGCTGACGTCGCAGGTGGTGGACAACGACGGTGACGGCACCGACGACGAGCTGCTGCTGCAGGCCGACTTCTGGCCGAAGGAGGTGAAGAGCTTCACCGTCGAGGCGGTGGCGCCGACGCAGAAGCCGGTCGCCCGGGTGGACGTGCGCTACGACCCGCCGCGCGACGACGTCGCGTGGGAGAGCGACCGCATCGGCTTCCGCATCTACGGGCAGGGGCTCTGGAAGAACCCGGAGTACGAGCCGCTCCACAGCAGCGGCATCGACGTCTGGCCCAAGCGGACGCGCGCGCTGATCGTCGAGAAGTGGTACACGAAGGGCCACGACCAGTACCACGTCGACACCGGCGAGGGCGCCGACTTCTACGACGTCGGCCCGACGCTCGGCACCGGCGGCGTCGCGGTCTGGTCGCGCGACACGCTCTGGCGCGCCGACAACTTCAAGTCGTACCGGATCATCGCCAGGGGACCGCTGCGCGGCGTGTTCGAGCTGCGCTACGACCCGTGGACCGCGGACGGCCGCAAGGTCTCCGAGGTGAAGCGCATCGCCATCGACGCGGGCCAGAACCTGTACCGCACGACCAGCATCTTCACCGCCGACGGCACGCAGGAGCTGCCGTACGTCATCGGCGTCGTGAAGCGCCCGGGCCTCGTGGGGATCACGAGCAAGGCGAACACGTGGGCATGGCTGACCGGCTGGGGTCCCGTCGCGCCCAAGAACGGCGGCCACGGCGAGCTCGGAAACGCGGTGATGCTACCGCGCGAGCGCGTGGTCGACTGGAAGGAGGCGCACGGCCACTACCTGGCCGTCAGCCGTGCGACGCCGGGCCAGCCCGTCGTGCACTACGTCGGCGCGGGGTGGACGGCGAGCGGCGACTTCCCGACCCCGCAGGCGTGGTGGGCCTATCTCGACCGGTTCGCGCAGCGCCTCGCGGCGCCGATCGCGGTGACGCTCCCCGCGGGGACCGCCGCGCGGTGAGGCCCGTCGCGGCGCGGCCGGTCGCGGCGCTGGTGGCCGTCGCCCTCGCCGCGACGGCCGCCCACGCGCAGTCGGCCGATGCCGTCGTCGACGCGCGGCACGCCGGCGCCGAGGGCGCGCGCGTGGGCGGCGTGCGCACCTACCGCACGCTCGGCGCCGCGCTGGCGGCCGCGCCGCGCGACGGCCGCCGCCCGTTCGTCGTCCGCCTGCGCGCGGGCCGCTACCGCGAGAAGCTCTCGGTGGACCGGCCGAACGTCCGGCTGATCGGCGCGCACCGCGACTCGACCGTCATCAGCTGGGACGACGCGGCGGGCACGCCGGCAAAGGGCGGCGGCGTGCTGGGCACGCGCGGCAGCTGGACGCTGCGCGTCACGGCGCCCGGCTTCCGCGCCGAGCAGCTGACCGTGGAGAACGCGTTCGACTACCCGGCGAACGCGCGCAAGCCCGACGGCGATCCCACGAAGCTGCAGGGCACCCAGGCCGTCGCGCTCGCGCTCACCGACGGCAGCGACCGCGCGGTGCTGCTCGACGTCCGCATGACGGGCTACCAGGACACCTTCTTCGCCAACGCGGGACGCGTCTACCTGCGCGGCTGCGAGATCTCGGGCCACGTCGACTTCATCTTCGGCGCGGCGCGCGCGGTGTTCGAGGACTGCGACATCCTCAGCCGCGACCGCGGCGACCCGCGCAACAACGGCTACGTGACGGCGCCCAGCACCGACGCCGCGTCGCCCATCGGGTTCCTGTTCGTGCGCAGCCGCTTGAAGAAGGAGTCGCCCGCGATGGCGGCGAACAGCGTCGCGCTCGGGCGGCCGTGGCATCCGTCGGCGACGCCGATGGCCGTCAGCAGCGCGGTCTTCCTCGACTGCTGGATGGACGACCACATCACCGTCGCCGGGTGGGACCGCATGTCGTCGGTGGATTCGGCGACGCAGGTGCGCTACTGGTTCGAGCCGGCGGTCGCGCGCTTCTACGAGGCCGGCAGCACGGGTCCGGGCGCCGTCGCCAGCCCCACGCGCCGCGTGCTCGGCCCCGGCGACCTGAGATCCTACACCATCGCGCGCACGCTCGGCGACTGGACGCCGGACGTCGCGCCCTCGAAATGACGACGCACTGGACGACCTGGACGTGATGCGATGGAGATGACGTTCCGCTGGTTCGGCCCCGACGACCCGATCCCGCTCGCGCACGTGCGGCAGATCCCGGGCGTGCGGGGCGTGGTGAGCGCGCTGTACGACGTGCCCGTGGGCGAGGCATGGCCGCGCGAGAAGCTGGAGCGGCTCGCCGCGACGGTGGACGACGCGGGGCTGCACGTCGCGGTGATCGAGAGCATCCCGGTGCACGAGGACATCAAGCTCGGGCGCCCGACGCGCGACCGGCTGATCGACGCGTACTGCGCGAGCGTGGAGGCGATGGGCGCGCTGGGCATCCCGGTGCTCTGCTACAACTTCATGCCCATCTTCGACTGGACGCGCACCGACCTCGCGATGCCGATGCCCGACGGCTCGACGGCGCTGGCGTACGACGAGGCGGCGCTGGCGCGCATCGACCTGTCGCGGGGCACGGGCGACCTGCCGGGCTGGGCGACCGCGTACACGGCCGAGGAGCTGGCGGCGCTGCTGGCCGCGTACCGCGACGTGGACGCCGAGCGGCTGTGGGAGCACCTCGCGTACTTCCTGGAGCGCGTCGCACCGGTGGCCGAGCGCGCGAACGTGCGCATGGCGATCCACCCGGACGATCCGCCGTGGCCGATCTTTGGATTACCGCGGATTGTCACCAATGCAGCGGCGTTCGACCGCCTCTGCGACCTCGTGGACAGCCCCGCCAACGGCGTGACGTTCTGCACGGGATCGCTCGGCGCCGACCCGGCGAACGACCTGCCCGCGATCGCGCGGCGGATCGGCGCGCGCGGCCGCATCCACTTCGCGCACTGCCGGAACGTCGCGCTCACCGGCGACCGCCGGTTCCACGAGGCGCCGCATCCGTCGCGCTTCGGCCACGTCGACTTCCACGCCGTGCTGCGCGCGCTGCACGCCACCGGCTTCTCCGGCCCCATGCGCCCCGACCACGGCCGCATGATCTGGGGCGAGACCGGCCGCCCCGGCTACGGCCTCTACGACCGCGCCCTCGGCGCGACCTACCTGCAGGGACTATGGGAAGGCATCGCGGGAGCCTCCGCATGAAGGCGCGTTCGAAGGCACGCCTGCTCGTCGCCGCGCTGCTCGGCCTCGCGTCCGCCGCGGGCGCGCAGCCGGTGCGAAAGGACGCGAACACCGGCAGCACGCCAGCGCTCGTGCTCTGGCGCTCCGACCAGATCGAGAAGGCGCGGCAGCGGCTGCGCGCGGGCGACGCGTCGCTGCGCCCCGCGTACGACGCGCTGCTCGCCGACGCGCGCGCGGCGCTGACCGCGGGCCCGTGGTCGGTGACCGACAAGGAGCTCGCGCCGCCGAGCGGGGACAAGCGCGACTACCAGAGCTTCGGGCCGTACTGGTGGCCCGACTCCACGAAGCCGAACGGCCTCCCCTTCATCCGCCGCGACGGCGTGGTGAACCCGGTGACGCGCCGCAGCTCGGACAGCCCGCGGCTGTACGCGCTCACCGACGCGGTCGAGACGCTGGCGTTCGCGCACTACTTCTCGGGCGACGCGCGCTACGCACGGCGCGCCGGCATGCTGCTGCGCCGCTTCTTCCTCGACTCCGCGACGGGCATGCGGCCGCACCTGCGCTACGGGCAGGCGATCCCCGGCGTGACCGAGGGGCGCGGCATCGGCATCATCGACACGCGCGAGCTGGCCCGCGTGGCCGACGCGGTGCGCCTGCTGCGCGGCACGCCCGGCTGGAGCGACGCCGACGAGCGCGGCCTGCAGACGTGGATGCGCACCTACCTGGAGTGGCTGCGCACCAGCGACCACGGGAAGGACGAGGCGGACGAGACGAACAACCACGGCATCTGGTACGACGCGCAGCTCGCGGGCGTCGCGCTGTTCGTGGGCGACACGGCGGTCGTGCGCGAGATCGCGACCCGCACCGCGCCCGCGCGCCTCGCCGCGCAGATCGCCGCCGACGGCACGCAGCCCGAGGAGCTCGCGCGCACGCGCCCGCTGCACTACAGCATCTTCAACCTCGAGGCGATGGCGCGCATCGCCGAGACGGCGCGCGCGATCGGCGTGGACGTCTGGCACTGGTCGGCGCCGAGCGGCGCGTCGCTCAAGCGGGCGTTCGAGTTCGTGGCGCCGTACGCCGACCCCGCGAAGAAGTGGGCGGGCACGATGGTCGGCACCGTGGAGCCGGACTCGCTGATCCTGCCGCTGCGCCGCGCCGCGCTGGCGCTGGGCGATCCGTCGCTGACGGCGCCGCTGGCCGCGCTGCCGGCGTCGCGCACCGCGGCGCACCGCTCGCGGCTGCTCTATCCGGACGTCGTGACGCCCGCCCGCGGCGCCGCGCGCAGCGCGGATCCGACCGTGGGCACGGCCTCCGCGCTCGACACGCTGGCCGACCGCGCGCTGACGTTCGCCGCCACGCAGCTCCGCCGCTCGGCCGACGCGATGGACCCCAAGGACGGCTGGCCGCGCCACACGCTCGCCGACGGCAACTGGGACCGCCGCGGCCCGGTGTCGTGGACCAACGGGTTCTTCCCGGGCACCATGTGGTACCTGTACGAGCACACGAAGGACCCGTACTGGCGCGAGCAGGCCGCGCGCTGGACCACGGGACTCGACACGATGGCGCGCGTGACGACGACGCACGACCTCGGCTTCGTGCTGTTCGACAGCTTCGGGCACCAGTGGCGGCTGACGCAGGACGCGCGCGCCAGGGCCGTGGTGCTGGAGGGGAGCGCGACGCTGGCGAAGCGCTTCAACCCGCGCGTGGGCGCCATCAAGTCGTGGGACCTCGACCGCGTCACCGACCGGCGCCGCGAGTGGGAGGGCGGCTACCCGGTGATCGTCGACAACCTGATGAACCTGGAGATGCTGTTCTGGGCGGCGCGCAACGGCGGCGATCCGTCGCTCAGGGCGCTGGCCGAGCGGCACGCGCTGACGTCGATGCAGGCGCACGTGCGCGAGGACGGGAGCGTGGCGCACGTCGCGCTGTTCGACCCGCAGAGCGGCCGCTTCCTGCGCCGCACGACCTGGCAGGGCGTCAACGACTCGTCGGCGTGGGCGCGCGGGCAGGGGTGGGCGATCTATGGACTCGGTGCCGCGGCGCGGGAGACGGGCAACCGCGACCTGCTGGCCGGCGCGCGGCGCGCGGCCGACTTCTTCCTCGCGCACCTGCCAGCGGACGGCGTGCCGTTCTGGGACTTCCGCCATCCGGCGATCCCGAACACGGAGCGCGATGCGTCCGCGGCGGCGATCGCGGCGTCGGGGCTGCTGGAGCTGGCGAAGCTGGTGGACGCGCCGACCGCCGCGCGCTACCGCGCCGGCGCCGAGCGGATGCTCACCGCGCTCGCGCGCGACTACCTCGCGACCGGGCGGCCGGAGCGCTCGGTGCTGCTGCACACCGTCGGCGACCACCCGCAGAACCGCGAGATCGACGTCGGCATGGTCTACACGGACTACTACTTCGTCGAGGCGCTGCTGCGCTGGAAGGCCGCGAAGTCAGCGCGCTGAGGCGCCGCTACTTCACCCGCAGCACCTTCACGCCGAACGTATCGGCGGCCGCGCTCACGTAGCCGATCCCGCCGGGCGTCGTCCGCACGAACTCGAGCACCTCCTCGTCGGACGTGCGGGTCTCGGGCGGACGCTCGCCGCCGGCCCAGAGCTGCTGCTGCCAGTAGCGGCGCACCTCGATCACCGGCTGGCGGACGACGCGCTTCGAGAACGCGTCGCGCACGGCCGATCCGACGCTCTGGTCCACCGGCGTCACGCGCACGCCGCCGACCCTGTCGGCCTGCTTCAGGAAGACGCGCTGCACCACGTACTGCTTCACGACGTCGACCTTGAGCGACGGGTGCGCGACGACGACGAACTCCTGCGCCGCGAGCGCGCGCGGGGCACTGCCGAGCAGGGCGAGCGCCAGCGCGAGCAGGGCCGCGGCGCGGGAACGGGTCGACTCGGGCATCGTCCGGTGGGCGGAGGGTGTACCCGTGCCAGCGGCAAGGACCGCGCCTTCCGGTGGCGCCCGCCGATCGCATGCGCTCACGCACGACGGGCCCGCGTCACCGTGGTGGCGCGGGCCCGTCGACTCACCGGCGACTGTGGCGCGCGTGCCTCAGAATGAGGCGGCGACGCTCGCGAGGAAGTAGCGCGAGTCGCGGCGCGGCCCGAAGGTGAAGCTGGTCGGCGTCTGCGACGCGACCACCGTGACCGGCGTGTCGAACGCGTAGCCGCGGCGCCAGTGGTGCTCCAGCTTCGCGACCGCGCCGCCCGGCAGCGTCACGATCCCCGACGCGCCCACCGTGCGCACCTCGGCGAACATCCGGTTCATCGCGGTGTTCGCGAAGTAGAGCTTCCGGTTCGTGTACGCCTGCTGGCCCGCGACCGAGAAGTGGTCCACCAGCCGCACCGTCGCCTGCACGTAGCCGCTCCGGTTGTCGTTGCTCGGCCCGTAGCCGGTGATGCGCCCGTGCTCCGTCTGCAGCTTCACGCGGTCGACCGTCGCCTCCGCGCTGGCGATGACGTTGGAGCGGTAGCCGCGCCCCGTCGGCTGCACGAAGCCGTAGCGTGCGCCGTACAGCCCGAGCCGCGCGTTCGCGACCGGCAGCGTGAGGTAGCTCTGCCCGCCGAACATGTTCTCGGTGCGCGCCACGCGGACCTGCGTGCCGGTGGACGTCGTGGCGACGGCGCGCCACTCGCTCCCGCCGAAGAACGCGAGCTGCTCCAGGTCGATCCCCTTCCCCAGCTCGCGCCGGACGCCGAGCACCACGCCGTCGATCGCGTCGAAGGCGTCGCTCTGCAGCTCCATGGGCGGGCGGAAGAACGGCAGCACCGTGCCGATGTAGCGCACCTCGTTCAGCAGGCCGCGCGGCAGCGGGTTGCGCCCGACCTTCACCGTCACGTCGCCCTCACGGTGCTGCCAGTACGCCCACTGCATCGTCACGTCGCTGATCGCGCCCGCGAGCGGACTGGTGCCGAGGCGGCGGTTGAACACCTGCGCGACCACCTGATCCTTCGCCGTCAGGGCGAACCGGCCCTGCAGGGTGAAGACGCGGTAGTCCGACGTCCCCTTCTGCGGGATGCCGTAGACGCCGAGCGTGTCCGAGCGGCCGTAGGCGGCGTTCAGCGAGCCATGGAGCTCGAGGCGGTCGAGCGGATCCTGGGCGGACGCCGCGGCGAGCGGCGCCAGTACGAGCGCCGCGCACAGGCCGGCGCGGGTCGCGAGGCGAAGGGGCGACATGGCGGGAGGAAGGAGGCGGGAGGGAGGAACGGCGGCCCGGGCACGTGCCCGGACCGCCGCTGGCGTGCGCTTACTTGAGGCTCAGGACCTTCACGCCGTCGGTGCTCGCGCCGGCGCTGACGTAGCCGATCGCGCCCGGCGTGTTCTTCACGAACTCGACGACGTCCTTGTCCGACGCCTTCGTCGCCGGCGGCACGTCGCCACCGGAGAAGATCTTCTGCTGCCAGTACTGCTGCACCGCACCGACCGGACGCCCGACGACCTTCTTGGAGAAGGCCTCGCGCACCGCGGAGGCGGGCGCCAGGTCGACCGGCGTGACGGCGGCGCCGCCGACCTTGTTCACCTGCTTGAGGAACACCTTCTGCGCGGTCGTCGCATCGATCGCGTCGACCGAGAGCGACGTGTGCGCGACCAGCTTGAACTCCTGTGCCGCGGCGGCGCGCGGCGCGCCGGCGAGGAGGGCGAGCGCGAGCCCGGCGAGCGCGGCGACGCGCGAGAGCATCTGCGGGATCATGTGTGCGTGGGCCTCAGAAGGAGGTGGCGAGGCTGACCAGGAAGTAGCGCGCGTCCCGCTTGGGCGAGAGCGTCACCGAGGTCGCGGTCTGCGAGGCCACGGGGGACGTCGGCGTGTCGAACGACCAGCCCTTGCGCCAGTGGTGCTCGAGCTTGAGCGCCGTGTTGGCCGGCAGCGCGACGATGCCAGAGACGCCGTTCGTGCGGACCTCGGGGATGATCCGGTCGAGCGACGGGTTCGCGAAGTACAGGCGGCGGTCGGTGCGCGAGTGCTGGCCAGCGACCGAGAAGTGGTCGACGACGCGCACGGTGCCCTGCACGTAGGTCATGCGGCTGTCGTTCGACGGGCCGGGGCCGGTGATGCGGCTGTGCTCCGACTGCACCTTCAGGCGGTCGATCGACGACTCCGCCGACAGCACGTAGTTCGTGCGGTAGCCGCGGCCGGTGGACTGCACGTAGCCGTAGCGCGCGCCGTAGGCGCCGAGCTTGAGGCCCGCGACCGGGAAGGTGAGGTACGACTGGCCGCCGAACATGTTCTCGGTGCGCGCCATGCGGACGCCGGCGCCGGTGCTCGTCGTGACGAGCGAGCGAGCCTCGCTGCCGCCGAAGAACGCGTACTGCTCCAGCGTGATGCCGGCCCCGAGGTCCTGGCGGTAGCTCGCCACCGCGCCGTCGATGGCGTCGAACGCCTCCAGCGTCAGCTCGAGCGGCGGACGGAAGAACGGCAGCACGGTGCCGATGTAGCGCACCTCGTTCGAGAGGCCGCGCGGCAGCGGGTTGCGGCCCACCTTCACCGTCAGGTCGCCTTCCTTGTGCTGCCAGTACGCCCACTGCATGGTGACGTCGCTGATCGCGCCGGCCAGCGGGCTGGTGCCCAGGCGGCGGTTGAAGACCTGCGCGACGATCTGGTCCCTGTCGCTGAGCGAGAAGCGGCCCTGCAGCGTGAAGACGCGATAGTCCGACGTGCCCTGCTGCGGGACGCCGAAGACGCCGAGCGTGTCGGCGCGGCCGTAGGCGGCGTTGAGCGAGCCGTGGAGCTCGAGGCGATCGAAGACGGACTGCGCGGAAGCGGCGGCAGTCGGCACGGCGAGCAGGCCGAGCGCGAGACGGAGGCCCGTGCGCGTGACGCGGGAGTGCGACGACATGGAGACGGAATGGAGTGATGCGGGGTTCAAGCGTGCCGGATTCCGGTGCAGCGGCGCTGCACCACCCGGCGCCTCGTCCTCCCGTATCGGCCCGCCCGGAACGTTCCTGAACGCGCGAATGCGCGTTTCACGAAAGTGTCAGAAAGACGTATCCCATCTCGCGAGATCGACGATTCCGGATGACGGGAATCGCGGCCGACGCCATGAAGCCGCCGTCAGATCCGCGCGCGAGCGCCGCGACGCACGAGCGCCCGCCCCGCGACGTCGCGGAGCGGGCGCTCGAAGCTGCGGAAGGTGCGCTTACTTCAGGCTCAGGACCTTCACGCCGTCCGTGCCCGCCGCCGCGCTGACGTAGCCGATCGCGCCCGGCGTCGCCTTCACGAAGTCCAGCACGTCCTTGTCGGAGGCCTTCGTCGCCGGCGGCACGTCGCCGCCCGAGAAGATCTTCTGCTGCCAGTACTGCTGGACCGCGCCCACCGGACGGCCGACGACCTTCTTCGAGAAGGCCTCGCGGACCGCGGCGGCCGGAGCCTGGTCGACGGGCGTCACCGACGCGCCGCCGACCTTCGTGACCTGCTTCAGGAACACCTTCTGCGCCGTCGGGGCGTCGATCGCGTCGACGGCCAGCGAGGCGTTGGCGACGAGCTTGAACTCCTGCGCCGCGAGCGGGCGGGCCGCCGTGCCGAGCAGACAGACGGTGAGGACGGCGACGAGCCGCGCGAGAAACTTGGGGGTCATCTTCGGGTCCTCAGAAGGAAGCGGCGACGCTGGCCAGGATGTAGCGCGTCTTCGAAGCCGGCGCCATCACGACCGACGTGGGAGTCTGCGAGCGGATCACCGGCACCGACGTGTCGAACGCGTAGCCTTCGCGCCAGTGGTGCTCGAGCTTGAGCACCGTGCTGCCGGTGAGCGAGAACACGCCCGCGACGCCCGCGGTGCGCGTGTCCATGTACATGCGGTTCGCCGCCGGGTTGGTCGCGTACAGCTTGCGGATCGTGTAGGCGTGCTGCCCCGCGATCGCGAAGCGGTCGTGCAGGCGCGTCGTCAGCCACGTGTAGCCGCTACGGTTGTCGTTCACCGGGCCGTAGCCCGTGATGCGGCCGTGCTCCGTCTGCAGCTTGAAGATGCTCACGGTCGCCTCGGCGCTGCCCATCACGTTCGAGCGATAGCCGCGGCCGGTGGTCTGGATGAAGCCGTAGCGCGCGCCGTACAGGCCGAGCTTCGCGTTCGCGACCGGCAGCGTCAGGTAGCTCTGGCCGCCGAACATGTTCTCCGTGCGGGCGATGCGGAGCTGCTGGCCCTGCGCGGTGCTGGCCACCGTGCGGTTCTCGCTGCCGCCCGCGAAGGCGTGCTGCTCGAAGCCGATGCCGAAGGGCAGCTCGTGGCGGTAGCTGACGACCGCGCCGTCGATCGCGTCGAACGCCTCGAGCTGCAGCTCGGTGGGCGGACGGAAGAACGGGATCACCGTACCGATGTAGCGCACCTCGTTCAGCAGGCCGCGCGGCAGCGGGTTGCGGCCCACCTTCACGGTGAAGTCGCCTTCCTTGTGCTGCCAGTAGGCCCACTGCATCGTCACGTCCGCGATCGCGCCCGCCAGCGGGCTCGCGCCGAGGCGGCGGTTGAACACCTGCGCGACGATGTGGTCCTTTGGCGTCAGCGCGAAGCGCCCCTGCAGCGTGAAGACGCGGTAGTCGGACGTGCCCTTCTGCGGGATGCCGAAGACGCCGATGCTGTCCGCGCGGCCGTAGCCCGCGTTCAGGGCGCCGTGCAGCTCGAGGCGCTCGAGCACTTCCTGCGCGGAGACGCCGGACACCGGCGCCGCCATCAGTCCGAGCGCGAGCCCGAGGCCGGCGCGCGAGACGAGGCGATGATGCGACATGGGGGGAGGGAGAGGAGTGGAACGAGGCGTGTTGCAGGGGAGTGTCACAGTGCGAGATGTCGTGCATGCACTCGCGACTGCCGCTTCATATCGGCGGTGTCATCTCGATTCTTCAGCGAGGAACGCATGATTCACGAAAACGTCAGAAAGCCTTGTGGCACTTGGTGAAAATCGTGAATTCCTCGGTAAAGAAGGGAGCAGATCGGTCGACACTCTGACCCGTCCGGCCGCGGCGTCGTCGCCGGTGCGGCCGCGTGACCCAGCCTCACGTCACTCCTTCTACTGATGCTCCGTCTCCCCACGCTCACGGTTCGCGCGAAGATCGTCCTCCTGCCCACGCTCGCGGGTGTCAGCGCGGTGCTCGTCCTTGCCGCCACCTTCTTCTTCGGCCGCCGCACGCAGGCGGACTTCGTCACGCTGGAGCGCGGCCACTACGCGGCGCTCGACCAGAGCCGCGCCGCGGAGGCCGACCTCACGGTGCTGCAGCGCGTGATGCAGGACGCCGTCGCCGCCAGCGACGCCGGCGCGCTCACCGCCGCCGACTCGGTCGCGGGCGTGCTGAAGGGCCATCTGGAGTCGTCGAAGGCCAACCCCACCGTGCGCGCCGCGGAGCTGGACGCGCTGCAGGCGATGGCCGCCACCTACTACACGACCGCGCGCCCCGCCACCGAGCGCATGATCGCCGCCGCCGCGGGCGACACGACGGTCTCGCAGGACTCCGTGATGGCCGGCGTGCAGACGATGCGCGCCTCGTACAACGCGCTGAAGGACAGCCTCGCCGCGCGCACCAGGCGCCAGGAGGCCGCGGTGTCGGCCGCGTTCGCGACCGCGCGCGCCAACCAGGCGCAGACGGTGCCCGTCGTCTCGGCCGTGCTGGTGATCGGCATCCTCGTGCTGGCGCTGCTCTCGGCGTGGATCATCCGCAACGTGCTGGCCGCGCTGCGCGGCATGGCGCGCGCCGCGCAGGGCATCGCCCGCGGCGACGTGGACCAGGTGGTCGAGCACCGCTCGGCCGACGAGCTGGGGACGCTCGCGCAGTCGTTCCGCGAGACCATCGGCTACCTGAAGGACGTCGCCGGCGCCGCCGACTCGCTGGCCCGCGGCGACCTGTCGGTGAAGGTCGCGCCGCGCTCCGAGCAGGACGCGCTGGCGCGCAGCATGGCCCGCGCGACGGACACGCTGCGCCGCGTCTCCACCGAGACGCAGGCGCTCATCGACGCGGCGCGCGACGGCGACCTGCGGCGCCGCGGCGACGCCGCCGCGTTCGAGGGCGCGTACGCGGAGCTCGTGGGCGGCACCAACCGCATGCTCGACGCGATGACGGCCCCGCTCACCGAGGCCGCCGCGGTGCTGGTGCGCGTGGCCGAGCGCGACCTGAGCGCGCGCATGGACGGCGCGTATCGCGGCGACCACGCCGCGCTGGCGGCGTCGCTGAACCGCGCGCTCGACAACGTCCGCGACACGCTGGCGGACGTCGGCCACGCGGCCGCGCGCGTCGGCGACGCGGCGGCGCGCATCAGCACCGGCAGCGAGTCGCTGGCCGCGGGCACCAGCGAGCAGGCCAGCTCGCTGGAGGAGGTGTCGGCGTCGCTCGCGGAGCTGGGCGCCGAGGCGCGCCTGGCGGCGCAGAACAGCGAGGAGGTCAACCGCCTGACCGGCACGGCGCTGGAGCGCGCGGAGTCGGGGCGCGAGGGGATGCGCCGCCTCGCGGACGCGGTGCACCGCATCAAGTCGTCGGCCGACCAGACGGCGAAGATCGTGCGGACGATCGACGAGATCGCGTTCCAGACCAACCTGCTCGCGCTCAACGCCGCCGTGGAAGCCGCGCGCGCCGGCGATGCGGGCCGCGGCTTCGCGGTCGTCGCCGAGGAGGTGCGGGCGCTCGCGCTGCGGAGCGCGGGTGCGGCGCGCGACACGGCCGACCTCATCGAGGGCAGCGTGCGCACCGCCGACGAGGGCGTCACGCTCGGCGCCGACGCGCTGGCGCGCTTCGACGAGATCGCGGGCGAGATCGCGCGCGCGAGCGCGGTGATGGGCGAGATCGCGGCCGCGAGCGCGCGTCAGGCCGACGGCGTCGCGCAGATCACCGCCGCCACCGAGCAGATGAACCGCGTGACGCAGCACGCCGCGTCCAACGCCGAGGAGAGCGCGGCGACGGCGGTGGAGCTGTCGGACGAGGCCAGCGGGCTGCAGGCGGCGCTCGACGCCTTCACGCTGGGCGCGGGCGATGCGCGCCCGCAGCACGAGACGTTCGACGACGAGGCGGACGACGACGTCGTGATGCCGCCCGCCGTCGCGCAGCGGATGCGCGTGGGCGTGTGACGCGCGTGTGGTGACCGGGACCGGCCCGCGCGGTCAGTCCTGCCCGGCGAGGATCCTCGGCGCGCCCACGGCGCCCGGCGGGTTCTCGCCGTTCGCCTGGTAGGGGATGCACCACGCGCGTCCGTCGAGCGCGATCCCGCACGCCGTGTACGACTCGACGCGGAAGGTGCGGAAGCGCAGCCCCTGCGTGATCGGGATGGGCGCGCGGTTGTACGGCCAGCACCACCCCTCGCCGTCGGCCGTGAGCCCGCAGGCCGAGACCTCGCCGGCGGAGATGGTGACGAAGGTGCGACCCGGTGCGGCGGGCGCGGGGCGCGTGCCATACCACCAGCACCACGCCTCGCCCGCGCGCGTGAGGCCGCAGCCGCCGTTGGCCATGGAGATCGCCGCGAAGCGCATCCCGTTCGCGCCGCGAACCGGCTCGCGCACCGCCTCGGGCCCACGCACGCCGGCGGTGTCGTTGCCGAAGTAGTAGCGGTAGCCCCAGCACCACACCGCGTCGTCCGCGTCCAGGCCGCACGTCACGGCCGGTCCCATGGCGAGGTCGCGCAGCGGCGGCGCCGCGCGCACCGGCGTCGGCGCGGGGACGGTCGCGGGCGAGGGTGACGACTCGCCGGCGCCACCCGCGTTCCCCGCCCAGTCGTGGCCCCAGCACCAGGGAGCGCCGCCCGCCGCGAGGGCGCACGT
Organism: Roseisolibacter agri; assembly: GCF_030159095.1. Lineage (NCBI taxonomy): Bacteria > Pseudomonadati > Gemmatimonadota > Gemmatimonadia > Gemmatimonadales > Gemmatimonadaceae > Roseisolibacter > Roseisolibacter agri. The sequence continues at coordinate 278,809 of NZ_BRXS01000001.1, read as the reverse complement.
GGTGCCGTTGACCAGCCACGCCCCGACGGCCAGCCGCGCCCACGGCAGCGGGGTCGGCTCCTCGCGCGGCGCGTAGTCGCACCGGCCGCGCGGCAGCGTGTCGGCGCACGGGACGATGCCGTTCGTCGTCGCGGCGAGCGCCCCCCAGCAGAACACGCGGCCGTCGGCGGTGAGGCCGCAGCGCCGCCCCCAGCCGACGGCCAGCGTCGTGAAGCGCGCGCGGGTGCGCACGAAGGTGGGCGCGTCGCTGGGCCATGACCCGCACCGGTAGCCCTGGCTCGGGCTGATCCAGGCGCACGACCGCAGCGTCTCGGCGCCGATCATCCCGTTGGAGTTCCCGCCCCAGCAGAGCGCCTCGCCGTCAGTCGTGAGGGCGCAGCCGTCGTCCCCGGCCGAGGGCCAGACGTCGCGGTAGCGCACCGTACGCACGACGACCGCGAGGCGGACGGTGCGGCCGGCGGCCGACCCCACGACCACCGTGCGGCCGGGGCGGCGTCCGGTGACCTGGCCCTTCTCGTCGACGGTGGCGACGGTCGTGTCGAGGACGGTGAAGCGGACCAGCGTGTCGGAGGGGGTGCCGAGCGAGTCGCGCGCGTCGCCGTGGAGCCAGAGGCGGCCGCCGGGGACGACCGGGAAGGCGAGCGAGTCGGGGACGACGGCGGGCGGCGGGGGCGGGGGCGGGGGCGGCGTCCCGTCCCCGTCCGGCCGCGCGGGATCGGAGCAGGCGGCGACCAGGGCGAGGAGCCCGAGCGCGGCGAGACGCGGGAGGCGGGGAGGGCGGGACGGCGACATCGAGGGCGGAGGCGGGCGACGTCGGAGCATACCGCCGGCGGCCGCCGCCGTCATCGTTTCGTTGCTGCTGTGCAATACCATTGACAATATCAATTCCCGCGGCGTACTATCGCGGCGCTGTCGGACCGCCCCCATCGCCCCCCGATGGAGACGCGTCCCGGCACCGGCGCACGCCCCTCCCGCGCCGGCGTCCCCTCCGCAGAGGCGCGTCGTGAGCAGCAGCATCGACCCCGGCTCGGCCACCCCGCTCTACCAGCAGGTCGCCGCCGACCTGCGGCAGCGCATCGTCGCCGGGGTGCTGCCCGTCGGGGCCCGCGTGCCGCCCCACCGCGAGCTCGCCCGCCACTACGACGTCTCGCTCATCACCATCAACAAGGCGCTGGCCGGCCTGGTGAGCGAGGGGGTGCTGCACAGCCGCGTGGGGCGCGGGACGTTCGTGGCGGTGCGCCCGGCGCCGCCCGCCCTGCCCGCCCCGGCGGGCGGCGGCGCCGACGCCCGCCCCCACACGGGCAGCGGCGCGCCCATGCTCGGCTTCGTGCTCCGCGACCTGAGCAGCCCGTTCTTCTCGCTCGTCGCCCACGCCGCGCTCCAGCGCGCCGACGCCGCGGGCTACGGGCTGCTCTTCTCGTCCAGCCTCAACCGGCTCGACCGCGAGGAGGAGCAGATCCGCCGCTTCCTCGACCTCGGCGTCCAGGGGCTGGTGATCGCGTCGATGAGCCGCACCTACCGGCTGAGCGAGCCGATGCAGGCGCTCCAGGACGCCGGCATCCCGTTCGTCATGGTCTCCTTCATCGAGGGGGAGGACGTCCCCTTCGTCGGCGGCGACCTGCACGACGCCGGCTACCTGGCCGGCCGTCACCTGATCGAGGTCGGGCGCCGGCGGCTGGGCTACGTCGGCGACCGGTTCGGCAGCACGATGTTCGAGCTCCGCTCGAGCGGCTACCGGAAGGCGGCGCGCGAGGCCGGCCTCTCGATCGACGACCGCTTCGTCTTCGAGTACCCGTACGAGGGCGAGTGGAACGACTACCGCTCGGGGCGGACGATCGGCGAGCACGTGGCGGCGATGGCGGAGCGGCCGGACGCCATCTACGTCCACAACGACCTGGGCGCGCTGGGGCTCATGGACGGGCTGCTGGCGCACGGCATCCGCGTCCCCGAGGACATCGCGGTCGTGGGGCTGGACGACATCGAGCTGGCGGCGCGCGCGAGCATCCCGCTCACCACCGTGCGCCAGCCGACGGACCGGATCGGCGCGCTGGCGGTGGAGACGGTCCTGGCCCGCCTGCGCGGCGAGCACCCGCCGACGCGGCAGCTGCTGGCGCCCGAGCTGATCGTGCGCCGGTCGTGCGGCGCGCCGGCCGCCGCCCGCACGGTCGACGCCCGCCCCGCGCCCCACTACCGCCGCCCCCGCTCGCTGGCCGAGCGCGCGGCGCTGGCGACTGCCGCGGAGGCGCCGTCATGACCCTGACGCTCAGATCCCAGCACCCGCCCTGACCCGCGCGTTGTATCCGCCGTACCCCGCGCGCCACCGGAATCGGGTTCGAAGTCCGGAGTGCCGCGGAGAATGTTCGTTCCGCGTACAAACCCCAGCCGGCGGCGACCGACCGCCGCCCGTCCTCCCTCCCGTTCGGAGAACCATCTCATGAAGTGGGCGAAAGGTCTCTGCTCGCTCGCCGCGCTCGCCGCTCCCGTCGCCGTGCATGCCCAGGTGCAGACGGGACGGATCACGGGCACGGTGACCATCGCGCCCGGCGGGCAGCCGCTCGCCGGCGCCAACGTGCTGGTCGTCGGCACCGAGGTCCGCGGCTCCACCGGCCCGGACGGCCGGTTCACGCTCGGCAACGTGCCGGCCGGGTCGCACCAGCTGCGCGTGCAGCGCATCGGCTACGCGCCGGTGACGCAGACGGTCGTCGTCACGCCCGGCCAGGCGGCCGTCGCCAACGCGACGCTGCAGCCGCAGGCCGTGCAGCTGGCCGAGATCGTCAGCATCGGCTACGGCACGCAGAGCCGCCGCGACGTCACCGGCTCGGTGGCGACCGTGACGACCGAGGCGCTCGACAAGGCGCCCGTGGCCACCATCGACCAGGTGCTGCAGGGCACCGCGCCGGGCGTGCAGGTCACGACGGCGTCGAGCGAGCCCGGTGGCGCGCTGTCGATCCGCATCCGCGGCACGTCCTCCATCACCGGCAGCGCCGAGCCGCTGTACGTGGTCGACGGCTTCCCGATCGAGAACGACATCGAGGGCTCGTCGGCCGGCAACGGCGGGCGCACGCGCACCACGCCGCCCAACCCGCTCTCGACGCTCAACCCGAGCGACATCGAGTCGATCAGCATCCTCAAGGACGCGGCATCGACGGCGATCTACGGCGCGCGCGGCGCCAACGGCGTCGTGATCATCACGACGCGCCAGGGCCGCGGCACGAAGCCGCAGTTCGGGCTGGAGACGTACGTCGGCGCGGCCAAGGTCGCCAAGACGTACGACCTGCTGAACGCGCAGCAGTACATGGACTACGCGAACACCTTCGCGGCCAACGCCAGCACGCCGTACACGCCGTTCCCGGACAGCGTGAAGGCGCGCATCCTGGCCGCGGGCACGGACACCGACTGGCAGGACGAGATCTTCCGCACCGCGGGCGTGCGCAACCTGCAGCTCTCGGTGCGCGGCGCCACCACGGCCGCGTCGCCGACGCGCTACAACCTCTCGGGCGGCGTGTTCGACCAGCAGGGCGTGGTCGTCGGCTCGGGGCTGCGGCGCCTGTCGTCGCGCCTCAACCTGAACCAGGCGTTCGGCTCGCGCGTGGAGCTGGGCGGCTCGTTCACCGCCAGCCAGGCGCGCAGCAAGGCGATCCCGTCGTCGGGCCAGCAGAACGCCGGCGCCGGCGCGATCTCGGGCGCGCTGCAGTACGTGCCGATCCTGCCGGTGCGCCGCGCCGACGGGACGTACTCGTACATCAACACGGACCTCAACGCCTTCGCGACGCAGCTCGACGCGCCGCAGACGCCCAACCCGGTGTCGCTGGCGCGCGAGGTCAAGGACTCCCTGAGCGACACGCGCCTCCTGGGCAACGTGTTCGGCCAGGTGGACATCCTCGAGGGCCTGCGCTTCCGCACCACGTTCGGCGCAGACAACGCGAACCGCTGGCGCTACACGTACTACCCGCGCACGACGCTCCGCGGCGAGCAGTCGCGCGGCGAGGCGATCCGCGCCAGCAGCAACACGACCTCGTGGCTGAACGAGAACACGCTGACCTACCAGCGCGAGTTCGGCGGGATCCACGACATCAACGTCCTCGGCGGCTACTCGCGCCAGCACACGGACGTCGATGGCGAGAACATGAACAACACGAACTTCGTCAGCGACATCACCGGCTACTACGACATCGGCGCCGGCACGCAGGAGGGCGGCCCCGGCATCTCGTCGCGCCGCACGGCGCAGGCGCTGGAGTCGTGGCTGAGCCGCGTGAACTACTCGCTGCTCGACCGCTACCTGTTCACGCTGACCTACCGCGCCGACGGCAACTCGCGCTTCGCCGAGGGCAAGAAGTGGGGCGCGTTCCCGTCCGCCGCGGTGGCGTGGCGCGCGTCGTCGGAGCCGTGGCTGCGCGGCATCGACCAGCTGGACGAGCTGAAGTTCCGCGCCTCGTACGGCCTCGCGGGCAACCCGTCCATCCGCCCGTACCAGTCGCTGTCGCGCCTCAACGACCAGGGCTACAGCTTCGGCGGCACGCCGTACGCCGGCTACTACCCGGTCGCCGTCGGCAACCCGGACCTGACCTGGGAGACGACGCGCCAGCTGGACCTCGGCGTCGACGTCGGCTTCCTCGACCGCTTCACGGTCACGGCCGACTACTACCGCAAGCGCACGAGCGACCTGCTGCTGCAGATCAGCCTCCCGCTGGAGACGGGCTTCGAGAGCGCGCTCGCCAACCGCGGCTCGGTCGAGAACCGCGGCTTCGAGTTCGGGATCGACGCGCAGATCTTCAACGCGAAGGACCGCGGCGCCTTCTCGTGGCGCGCGAACCTGAACTACGCGACGAACCGCAACGAGGTCCTCGACCTCGGCGGGCCGGACCGCATCTTCGCCGACCTGATCACGACCGACTACAACCTCCCCGGCTCGATGATCCAGAAGGGGAAGCCGATCGGCGTGTTCTACGGCTTCCGCAGCCTGGGCATCATCCGCGACTCGGCGCAGGCGGCGACGGTCACGTACAAGAACTTCAACAACTCCGCCTTCCGCGCCGGCGACATGCTGGTGCAGGACCTGGACGGCGACGGCGTCATCACGCTGAACGACCGCACGGACATCGGCGATCCGACGCCGAAGTTCACGCTCGGCCTCACCAACACCTTCGGGTGGAAGGGCCTCGAGCTGACCGGGCTGCTCCAGGGCTCGTACGGCGGCAAGGTGCTGAACGTCAACCGCATCCGCACCGAGAGCTCGCCGCGCGTGAACGTGTCGCGCGAGCGCTTCCTCGACGCGTGGACGCCGACGAACCAGGACGCGAAGTACCCGCGCATCGGCGAGAACCCGAACCAGGTCGGGACGAACAACTTCACGTCCAACCTGCTCGAGGACGGCTCGTACCTGCGCCTCCGCACGCTGACGCTGTCGTACGGGATTCCGCGCTCGCTGCTGCGCGGCGCCAACGTCACGGGCGCTCGCGTCTACGTGACCGGCACGAACCTGTTCACGATCTCCGACTACACGGGCTTCGATCCCGACGTGAGCGGCCAGTCGGTCGGCAACACGAACCGCGGCATCGACATCGGCGCCTATCCGCTGGCGCGGACGGTGACCGCCGGCCTGAACTTCTCCTACTGACCGGCCGAGGACCGACATGAAGCATACCAAGCGAGTCGCCGCCCTCCTCGCCGCCCTGACGGCGGTCTCGGGGTGCTCGGACGACTTCCTGACCGAGGTGCCGTCCGACTTCGTCGCGCCGGTGACCTTCTACAACAACGCCGGCGACGCGCTCGCCGCCGTCAACGCCGCCTACGCGACGTTCGTCAACCTCCAGTCGCCGCTCGGCAGCAGCGACTACGTCGGGCGCAACCTGTACATGCTGGTCGAGTACCCAACGGAGACCGTGACCAGCCGCCTCAGCGCCGCCAACGAGCGGTCGCTGATCGGCAACTTCAACGCCCAGTTCACGTCGTCGCACCCGTACCTGGAGTCGGTGTGGCAGGCGGCCTACGCGGGGATCAACCGCGCCAACTCGGTGATCGGCCGCGTGCCCGACGTCCCGATGGACGAGACGCGCAAGGCGCAGATCATCGGCGAGGCGAAGTTCCTGCGCGCGGTGCACTACTACTGGCTCGCGGGGCTGTTCGGCGGCGTGCCGCTCAAGCTCACCGAGACCACGAGCATCGACGGCGGCAACCTGGCCCGCGCGACGACGGCCGAGACGTACGCGCAGATCGCCAAGGACCTCACCGAGGCCGCGGCCGTCCTGCCGGCGAGCTGGCCCACGGGCGACTTCGGCCGCGCCACCAAGGGCGCCGCGCTCACCCTGCTGGGCAAGGCGTACCTGCAGCACGCCGGCGCGTACGGCGTGACGGGCGACTACCAGAAGGCGCTCGACGCGCTGCGCCAGGTGACGGGCTACTCGCTCGACGCCAACTACGCGAGCCTGTTCGACGGCAGCAACGAGCGCAGCCCCGAGATCATCTGGTCGATCCAGAACACGCGCGTCGACGGCTACGGCGGCACGCTCACCGAGTGGTTCTCGCCGATCACCAGCCCGCAGATCTTCCAGGGCGGCGCGCAGAACCAGTTCCAGGCCGAGCGTCCGTTCTACGACTCGTATGCGGCCACGGACGTGCGCAAGAACGGCACGTGGCTGACGTCGATCACGTACAACGGGAAGACGGTGAACTGGGCGTGGACGTCGGGCATCCAGACGGCGACCAACTACGGCTCCACCGGCCCCGGCGTGCGGAAGTACGTGGACTTCGCGGCCGCCGACGGCGGCGCCGAGGGCCCGGACTACGTGATGCTGCGCTACGCCGACGTGCTGCTGTCGACGGCGGAGGCGATCAACGAGATCTCCGGCCCGACCGCGGAGGCGTACACCCTGGTGAACCGCGTGCGCACGCGCGCGGGCATCCCGAACCTGACCGCCGGCCTCGCGAAGGCGGCGTTCAAGGACAGCCTGTTCGCCGAGCGCCGCCTGGAGCTGGCGATGGAGATGCACGGCGTGTTCGACAGCCGGCGCAACTGGGCGTGGGCGAAGTCGCGCCTGCAGGCCAACGTCGCCAACCTCGCGACGCTCAACCGCAGCCCGTTCACCAGCAGCACCGAGAAGTTCGTGGCCGGGCAGGTGATCGACGACAAGTGGAAGCTGTACCCGATCCCGGCGCGCGCCTGCGAGCTGAACGACCAGCTGGCCCAGAACCCGGGCTGGACGGACGTGATCTGCAAGTGAGCACCCTCGCCATGAGGGCGCTGGCCTTCCCCGTCGCCCTCGTGGCGACCGCGGCGTGCGCGGGTGCGCACGCCGCGGCCCCGCGGGCCGTGACCGCCGCCGCCCAGGCGCCGGCGGCCGCCACGGCCTCCCGCACCGACGCGCCGCGCACGATCGTGCTGCGTGCCGAGGCGCTGGCCGAGACGCGGCGCCGTGTGGCCGCGGGCGACGCGTCGGTGATGCCGGCGCTGCGCAAGCTGGTGCAGGACGCGGACAAGGCGCTGCGCGCGCCGCTGGTCGCGGTGACCGACAAGCGCTCGGGCCTCGCGCCCAGCAACGACCCGCACGACTACTTCAGCCTCTCGCCGTACTGGTGGCCCGACACCACCAAGGCGAACGGGCTCCCCTACGTCCGGCGCGACGGGGTCACGAACCCCGAGAGCAAGCGCGACCTCGACCAGCCGCGCGTCGCGGCGCTCGGCGCCAACACGCTGACGCTCGCGCTGGCGTACCACCTCACCGGCAACGAGGCGTACTCGCGCCGCGCGGCCGAGCAGGTGCGCCGCTGGTTCCTCGACCCGGCGACGCGCATGAACCCGCACCTGCGCTTCGCGCAGCTGGTGCGCGGCAACCCCGCGGAGCGCGGCAGCGGCATCATCGACACGCGCTGGTTCATCGAGACCGTGGACGCGGTCGCGCTGCTGCGCGGCTCGCCCGCCTGGAGCGCCGAGGACCAGCGCGGCATGGAGCAGTGGTGCGCGGCCTACGCGACGTGGCTGCGCGAGAGCCCCAACGGGAAGCACGAGCAGGCGGCGCGCAACAACCACGGCTCGTGGTACGCCGCGCAGACCGCGGCGCTGGCGCTGTTCGCGGGCGACACGGCCGGGGCGCGCGCCATCATCGAGGGCGCGAAGCCGCGCATCGGCTGGCAGATCACGCCCGCCGGCGACCAGCCGATCGAGCTGGAGCGCACGCGCTCGTACCACTACAGCAACTTCAACGTCGAGGCGCTGACGCGCCTGGCCGAGATGGGCCGCCACGTCGGCGTGGACCTGTGGCGCTACCAGGCGCCCGAGGGCGGCTCGCTGCGGAAGGCCGTCGACCACCTCGCGCGCCACGCCGCCGATCCCAAGACGTGGCCCGGCCAGCAGATCGACGCGGTCGACCTCGACCTGCTCGTGCTGACCTTCCGCCGCGCGCAGCACGCGTGGAGCGACGCGCCCTACGCCGACGTGCTGCGGAAGCTGCCGGCGAAGCTGGTGCAGGAAGACCGCAGCGCGCTGCTCTACCCCGACGCGCGCGCGCGCTGACGTATCACCCGATCGTCGTCCCGATGCTGGTCCTGATCCTGATCCCGAGCGTAGCGAAGGAGCAGGAGCACGAGACGGCGAGGGACCCCGGTTGCGCACGACTCACTCGGCCGGCCGCGCAGGTTCCTCGCTGCGCTCGGAACGACAGCACCAATTGAGTAGCCGAATGCCCGTATCGATCCGTCGTCTCGTCCTCGGCGCGATGACCGCCGCCGCGCTGCCCGCGGCCGCCAGCGCCCAGCAGAACCAGCACCCCAGCATCTTCATCACGCGGCAGGAGGCGACCGAGATCCGCGCGTCCGCCGGGAAGTACCCGCTGCTCGACCGGTCGATCGCCGCGGCGCGCGCGATGGTCGCGCGCGCGATGGCCAACCCCACCGACGTCCCGCAGCCCGGCGAGGCCGGCGGCTACGCGCACGAGCGCCACAAGCAGAACTACCGCGAGATGCAGGCGGCCGGCCTGCTGTTCGCGATCACCGGCGACGAGAAGTACGCGCGCTTCGTGCGCGACATGCTCGAGAAGTACGCCGTGCTGTACCCCACGCTCGGCGCGCACCCGCTGAACAAGAACCAGTCGGCCGGGAAGCTCTTCCACCAGAGCCTCAACGACGCGACGTGGCTGGTGGCGACGTCGATCGCCTACGACTGCATCCACGACTGGCTCAAGCCGGCCGAGCGCGCGCGCTTCGAGAAGAACGTCTTCCGCCCGATGGCGGAGTGGCTCTCGACCGAGCACGCGCAGGAGTTCGACCGCATCCACAACCACGGCACCTGGGCCGCGGCCTCGGTGGGGATGCTCGGCTACGTCATCGGCGACACGTCGTACGTGAACCGCGCGCTGTACGGCACCAAGCGCGACAAGACCGGCGGCTTCCTGCGCCAGCTCGACCTGCTGTTCTCGCCCGACGGCTACTACATGGAGGGCCCGTACTACATCCGGTACGCGCTGATGCCCTTCTTCTACTTCGCCGAGGCGGTGGAGCGGAAGCAGCCGTCGGTCGGCATCTACGCCTACCGCGACAGCATCCTCAAGAAGGGGCTCTACTCGGCGGTGCAGACGGCGTATCCGAACGGGATCTTCCCGCCCATCAACGACGCGTCGCGCACGATGGCGGTGGACGCGCCCGAGGTGACGCTGGCGGTGGACCTCGCGTACCGCCGCTACGGCGCCAACCAGAACCTCCTCGGCATCGCCAACCTGCAGAACGCCGTCGTGCTGAACGGCGCGGGGCTGGGCGTCGCGCGGGCGATGGCGGCGCGCAGCACGCCGCCGGCGGTGGGCTTCGGCTCGGTCGAGTTCACCGACGGCCACGACGGCCAGCGCGGTGGGCTCGGGATCCTGCGCTCGGGCACCGGCCGCGACGCGTCGATGCTGCTGATGAAGTACGGCGTGCACGGCCAGGGGCACGGCCACTTCGACAAGCTGCACTTCACCTTCTTCGACGGCGGCCGCGAGGTCGTGCCGGACTACGGCTTCAGCCGCTGGATCAACATCGAGCCGAAGTTCGGCGGGCGGTACCTGCCGGAGAACGACACGTACGCGATGCAGACCGTCGCGCACAACACGGTCGTCGTGGACCAGACGACGCAGGCCGCCGGGAAGGAGTCGGCCAGCGAGGCCGCGTGGGGCGAGCGCCACTGGTTCGACGCGCGCAACCCGAATGCGCAGGGGATGAGCGCCCGCGCCGACAAGTTCTACCCGGGCGTCGGGATGCAGCGCACGATGCTGCTGCTGCGCGACGCGCGGCTGCCGTACCCGGTGGTGGTGGACCTCTACCGCCTCGCGAGCGGCGCCGAGCACACGTACGACTATCCCGTGCACTTCCGCGGGCCGCTGATCGCCACGAGCGTGAAGTACCAGGCGAACACCACGCGCCTGGAGCCCGTCGGCCAGAAGTTCGGCTACGAGCACCTGTGGAAGGAGGCGTCGGGCACGTCCGACTCGACGGTGCGGCTGACGTGGCTGGACGGGAGCCGCTACTACACGATCACGACCGCCGCCGCGCCGGGCACCGAGGTGCTGTTCGCGCGCACGGGCGCCGCGGACCCGAACTTCAACCTGATCGCCGAGCCGCTGATGCTCGTGCGGCGCCGCGCGGCGGACCACACGTTCGCGTCGGTGATCGAGCCGCACGGCTACTTCAACGAGGCGCAGGAGCGCAGCGAGCAGGCGCGCCCGCGCATCCAGCAGGTGCGGCTGGTCGGCAGCGACGCGCAGGCGACCGTCGTCGAGGTCACCGGCGAGGGCGGGCTGCGCTGGACGGTGATGGCCACCAACGGCGCCGCGAACGCGACCGCGCAGCACAGCGCGACGTTCGGCGGCCGGACGTACACGTGGACCGGCAACTTCGCGGTCGAGGGGCTGCAGGCGCCGCGCTGATCTCACATGAAGTCGTCCCGAGCGCAGCGAGGGACCTGGTGTGCGTGACTCCCGGCGAGTCTGACGGGATAAACGCTCCCGAAGAGCAGCTCACCAGTGCCGCATCGTAGGTCCCTCGCTCCGCTCGGGACGACATCTGAACGAGCACATATATCCCACTGACATGCATACGGATCTGCAGGGCAAGGTCGCCGTCGTCACCGGCGGCGCGCGCGACATCGGCGCGGCCGTCGTCCGCGCGCTCGCGGCGCGCGGCGCCTCGGTGGTCGTCAACTACCACGGCAGCGCCGACCGCGCCGCCGCGCTGGTGGCCGAGGTCACCGCGGCGGGCGGGAAGGCGATCGCGGTGAAGGCCGACGTCACGAGCCCGGCCGACGTGCGCCGCCTGGTGGACGAGACGCGCGCCGCCTTCGGCGACCGCATCGACATCCTCGTCAACAACGCCGGCGGCCTGGTGGCGCGGAAGACGATGGGCGACATGGACGTCGACTTCTGGCGCCACGTGATGGACCTCAACCTCACGAGCGTCTTCCTCGTCACGCAGGCGGTGCTGCCGCAGATGGGCGAGGGCGGCGCGATCGTGAACCTCTCGTCGCTGGCCGCGCGCGACGGCGGCGGCGGCGGCGCGCTCGCCTACTCGGCCGCCAAGGGCGCCGTGCTGACGCTCACGCGCGGCCTGTCGAAGGAGCTGGCGCCGCGCCGCATCCGCGTGAACGCCGTCTCGCCGGGGATGATCGCGACCACGTTCCACGACACGTTCACCAAGCCCGAGGTGCGCCAGGCCGTCGCGGCGCGCACGTCCGTCGGGCGCGAGGGCTCCGCCGACGACGTCGCCAACGCGGTGCTCTTCCTCGCCTCCGACGCCTCCGCCTACATCACGGGCGAGTCGGTCGAGATCAACGGTGGCCTCTACTTCGTCTGACCCCATGTCGTCCTCCACCTCCCTCCCCGCCACCGCGCCCGCCGACACGGCGTTCGTCGGCACCGCCGACGTCGCGTGGACGACCGTCGCCGCCGGCGTGCGCCGCCAGATCCTCGGCCACGGGCCGGACCTGATGCTCGTGCGCGTCGAGTTCGAGCGCGACGCCGTGGGCGCCGTGCACCACCATCCGCACCGCCAGGTCACGTACGTCGCCGCCGGCCGCTTCGCCGTGCAGGTGGGCGACGCGCGCCGCGAGCTCGGCCCCGGCGACACGTTCTTCGCCGTCGCCGACGTCCCCCACGGCGTCGTCGCGCTGGAGCCGGGCACGCTGATCGACGTCTTCACGCCGGCGCGCGAGGACTTCCTCGCGGCCAGCCGCTGATGTCCCGAGCGTAGCGAGGGAACTCGCGTGCGTGGGGGCTGGACTGCCACTCCCCACGGACGGTAGATCCCTCGCTGCGCTCGGGATGACCACCAACCCGTACGCGCATGACCGAGACAACGAGCACCCAGGTCCGCGTCGACGCGGCGGTGGGCCCCCGCCCCATCCGCGGGCTGCGCTGGTGGATCGTCGGCATGATCTGCATGCTGACGGTCATCAACTACGTCGACCGGATGACGCTGTCGGTGCTCGCGCCGACCATCCGCGAGGAGTTCGGGATGTCGAACGCCGCGTACTCGCGCGTCGTCACGACCTTCCTCCTCGGCTACACCATCTCGCAGGCGCTCAGCGGCAAGGTGCTCGACCGCATCGGCACGCGCGTCGGGTTCATGCTGTTCGTCGGCATCTGGACCGCGGCGTCGATGCTGCACGCCACCGCGCGCTCCGTGTTCCAGCTCTCGGCCTTCCGCTTCGTGCTCGGCATCGGCGAGGCGGGCAACTGGCCCGGCGCCGCGAAGGCGGTGGCCGAGTGGTTCCCCATCAAGGAACGCGCGTTCGCGATGGCGATCTTCAACAGCGGCTCGGCGCTCGGCGCCGTGGTCGCGCCGCCGCTCATCGCCTGGGTCGCGCTCACCTTCGGGTGGCGCAGCGCGTTCTTCGTCGGCGCCATCATGTCGGCGGTGCTGATGACGGCGTGGTTCCTCTTCTTCCGCACGCCGGCCGAGCATCCGCGCCTGTCGGCCGAGGAGCGCGAGTACATCGCGGCCGGGCAGGCGGAGGCGGACGTCGTCGCGTCGGGCACCGCGTCGCGCCGCCCGTGGCTCAGCCTCTTCAGGCACCGCCAGGTGTGGGCGCTGATCGCCGCGCGCTTCTTCACCGACCCGATCTGGTGGTTCCTGATCTCCTGGCTGCCGAACTACCTGAAGAGCGAGCGCGGGTTCAGCCTCGCGACCATCGGCATGCTGGCGTGGATCCCGTTCCTGTGGGCGGACGTCGGCAACCTCGCGGGCGGCGGCGCGTCGAGCCTCCTCATCAAGCGCGGCTGGAGCGTGGACCGCGCGCGCAAGACCGTGCTCGTCGGCAGCGCGCTCCTCATCCCGCTCGGCGTCGCGGTCGTCATCAACGCGAAGAGCGACGCGCTGGTGATCGCGGCGGTGAGCGTGATCGCGTTCGCGTTCCAGAGCTGGATCGTGAACGTGCACACGATCCCGTCGGACACCTTCCCGAAGCAGGACGTCGGCTCGGTGTTCGGGATCGGTGGCACGGCGGCGGGCATCGCCAGCATGGGCTTCACGCTGCTGGTGGGCCAGATCGTCGACCGCTTCGGTTACCGGCCGGTGTACGTGATGGTGGGCCTCATGGCGCCGCTGGCGGCCGCGCTCTTCCTGGTCATCATGCGGCGCATCGAGCGCGTGCCCGCGCTGGTGGAGCCGGCCGCATGACCGCGCGCGCGGCGCTGCTGCTGCTCGCGACCGTCGCCGCCGCGGCGACCGCCCGCGCGCAGGCGCCGTCACGGCCCTCACGGTGGAGCGCGGTGGTGGACGCGCGCTTCACCGGCACCGAGGGCGACACCGTGGCCGGCGCGCCGACGTACCGTACGCTCGGGCACGCGCTCGACGGGCTGCCGGCCAACGGCGCGCAGCGGGCGACGATCCTGATCCGCAAGGGCCGCTACCGCGAGAAGCTGACGATCGACCGCCCGCGCGTGACGCTCGTGGGCGAGCACCGCGACTCGACGGTTCTGACGTACGACGCGGCCGCCGGCCAGCCGACGCCCACCGGCGGCACGTGGGGGACGCGCGGCAGCTACACGCTGCGCATCATCGCGCCCGACTTCCGCGCCGAGCGGCTGACGATCGAGAACGCGTTCGACTATCCGACGAACGCGGCGAAGCCCGCCACCGATCCGACCAAGCTGCGCGACGCGCAGGCGGTGGCGCTGATGCTCGACCTCGGGAGCGACCGCGCGGCGTTCGTGGACGTGCGGATCCTCGGCCACCAGGACACGCTCTTCCCCAACGCGGGGCGCGCGTGGTTCCACCGCTGCGTGGTCGCGGGCAGCGTCGACTTCATCTTCGGCGCGGGCCAGGCGGTGTTCGACGAGTGCGAGATCGTGAGCCGCGACCGCGGCAGCCGCACGAACAACGGCTACGTCACCGCGCCCAGCACGCCCACCGACCAGCCGTACGGCTTCCTGTTCTGGCGCAGCCGGCTGACGAAGGAGCGTGCGGCGATGGCGCCGGCGACGGTGGTGCTGGGCCGGCCATGGCATCCGTTCGCCGATCCCGACGCGAACGGCAGCGCGGTGTTCGTGGACTGCTGGATGGACGACCACCTCGGGGCGAAGGGGTGGGACCGGATGTCGATGACCGACTCGACCGGCGCCCGCTCGTGGTGGGAGCCGGAGAGCGCGCGATTCTTCGAATCCGGGTCGCGCGGGCCGGGCGCGGTGGCGAGCCCCACGCGCCGCACGCTGACGCGCGAGCAGCGGGCGCGCTTCACCCCGGCGGCGGTGCTGCGCGGCTGGACGCCGTCGCGCACGGTGACGCCCCTGTGACACCGGTCCGTCCCTGACGGCGGGCTGACGGCGGGCGCCCGGGCCACTATGGCGGGAAGGCGTGCCGCGGCCGTATGCTGCGGGTGGACGTCCACCAGAGGGTTCCGCACATGCGTGCACCACATGCGGGCGCGGTCGCGCTCGTCCTGCTCGCCGCCGGCACCGCGGCCTGCGCCAGTGGCCGGGGCAAGGCCGGCGACTCGCCCCGCACCGCCTCCGACTCCACCGCCAGCGCCGCCGGCCCGCGTGCGGGCCAGGTCGCCACGGCGAAGGACTGGGAGAACCGCAGCACCGGGCGCGTCGAGGAGCTGTTCGTCGGCCGCTTCCCGGGCGTGCAGGTCTACCAGGCCGCGGGCGGCATCCAGGTCCGCATCCGCGGCGCGACGTCGCTGCGCGGCAACAACGAGCCGCTCTACATCGTCGACGGCTTCCCGTTCGCGCCGGGCACCGACGGGCTGATCACGCTCAACCCGAGCGACATCGCCAAGATCGAGGTGCTGAAGGACGCCGGGCAGATCGCGGAGTACGGCTCGCGCGGCGCGAACGGCGTGGTGCGCATCACGACCAAGCGCGGCGGGAAGTAGCCGTCTCGCGCCGGCCCCGAACGACAACGGCAGCAAGGATGAACGTCTGAGAAGATCGGATAACGACGGATGGCTCCGGTGCAGTGCGAGGAACCTCGCGCCACGCGGAGCCATCCGCTCCTATCAGATCTTATCCGATCTTCATCCTTGCAATGCCGTTCGCCGTTCGGGTCCGCGGCGCCATGCAGGTCACCGGAACACGTCGGTCCCCGGTCCGGTCGGAAACGCGGGGATGAGCGCGATCACGCCGTTCCACGCGCGCGCGGTGGCCGGCGCGACGCGCGCCGCGGCCTCCGCGGTGATCTGCGTCCGGTGGCAGGCCATCGAGCGCATCGCCGCCTCCAGGTCCTCGGGCGCGAACGGCACGCGCACCGTGAAGTACCGGTCCGCCGGGATCAGCAGCGGCGGCGCGCCACGCTGCGGGTTCATCGCGCGGATCGCCTCGGCCGGCAGGTTCATGTAGTACAGCCGCTCCGGCACGCCGGGCGCGCCGGCGCGCACGAGCTGCGTCACGAGCGCGCTGACGATCCGGTGGTCGGGATGCCCGACGCCACCATCCGGTCCCCACGTCACGATCGCGTCCGGCCGCAGGCGCTGCAGCTCCTCGGCGAGGCGCGGCGTCAGGCGATACAGCAGCGAGCGGTCGCCGACGTAGTCGCCCAGCCTCCCGTCGGGGAAGCCGAGCAGGATCGGCGGCTGGAGGCCGAGCGCGCGCGCGGCGCACCGCGCCTCCTCGGCCCGCACGCGGACCAGCTCCTCGCCACGCGGTCCCGAGTCCGGGCGCGCCAGGGTGCCCTGCTGCCCGGCGCCCTGCCCGCCGTCGCTCACGATCAGCAGGTGGACGCGCGCGCCCTCGCGGGCGTAGCGCGCGAGGATCGGCGCGACCGGCGCCTCGTCGTCGGCATGGGCGAGCACCGCGACGAGCGTGCGCGGCGTGGCGGTCGATGGTGCACGGACCTGCGCGCGCGCGGCGCACGGCGCGAGGAGCAGCAGCGTCCCGAGGACGGCACGAGCGCACGCGTGCATGGCACCCTCCGATGCGGCCTGCGTGCGACGATACCGATCGCCGCCGCGGCTGCAAGCGACCCCGTGTGCCATCTCGGGGCCCGAACTTCAACTGCAGCAAGGATGACGATCGGATACCGTCTGATGACGACGAATGGCTAGCGTGGTGGCGAGGACCGTCGCTCGACGCGGAGCCATCCGTGGTCATCCGATCTCGTCAGATCCTCTCCCTGCTGCAGCTCGCAGCTCAGGGTCCGGTGCGCCCGCCCGTAAGCGAAACGAGCTCCACGTTCGCGCCGCGCTAGTCGACGCCGCGCACGTGCGCCGCGAGCGGCCCGCCCAGCCGCCGCAGCTCGCGCGCGGCCAGCCGCGCGACGGAATCGGCACCCGCCGGCGACAGGTGCGTGTCGTCGCGCCGCTCGCCGACCCAGACGTAGAGCGCCTTCGAGCGCTCGGGCCCCGCGCGCTGCACCAGCTCCTCGGTCAGCAGCTGCAGGTCCACGAAGCCCACGCCCGCCTCGCGCGCGACGGTGCGCGCCACCCACGGATACGCGCCGTGCGTGTCCTGCAGCGCACCGCCCGTGCTGAAGCTGCGCCGCACGATCGAGCTGAGCACGATCGGCGTGGCGCCCCTCGCCCGCGACTCGGCCACGAAGCGCTCGAGGTTGCGGCGGTACGCCGTGTACGGGTTCGTGTAGCGCGTCGAGTCCTCGACCTTCTGGTCGTTGTGCCCGAATTGGATCAGCACGTAGTCACCGGGCTTCAGGCGCGTGACCACCGAGTCCCAGCGCCCCTCGCCGATGACGCTGCGCGTGCTGCGCCCGTTGCGCGCGTGGTTCTCGACCGCGACGGCGCCGTCCAGGAAGCGCGGCAGCGCCTGGCCCCACCCGCGCTCCGGGTTGCTCGCGTCGGGCCGGTCCGCCATCGTCGAGTCGCCGATCAGGAAGAGCGTCAGCCGCGCCGGCGGCGCGAAGCCGGCCGAGAGCGCGGCCGCGGCGAGCAGCACGAGCGTGCGCGGGAATCGCATGCGATCAGATCAGGGTGAGCACGACGACGACCGCGATCAGCACCAGCAGCGCGGCCCCGATGACGATCAGGCGCTGCCGCATGACCGCCGGCGTGGCCATGAGGCCCGGCGCGAGGCCGGGCGCGAGGCCGGGCGCGAGGCCGGGCGCGAGGCCGGGCGCGAGGCCGGGCGCGACGCTCCCCGGCACCTGCCACGCCTGGATCGTCTGCGCGAACGCAGCGCCGAACGCGGTGGCCGTGGGCCAGCGCTGCGTGCGGTCGAGCGCGAGCGCGCGGTCGATCACCTGCTGCAGCCCCGGCGGCCATGCGACGTCCGGGCGGTGCTCGGCCAGCTTGGGCGGCTCGGCCACCATGCGCCGCGTCGCCTCGCCGAAGGTGCGCGCGGGAAAGGCGCGCGCGCCGGTCAGCAGCTCGAACGCGATGAGGCCGAGCGCGTACTGGTCGCTGCGGCCATCCAGATCGCTCTCGCCGGCCAGCTGCTCGGGGCTCATGAACGCCGGCGTGCCGATGACGACGCCCGTGCGCGTGATGCGCTGCCCCTCCACGCGCGTCGCCTTCGCGATGCCGAAGTCCACGACCTTCGCGAGGTCGCTGCCGTCGCGGCGCGGCACCAGCAGCACGTTGTCGGGCTTGAGGTCGCGATGCACCACGCCATGCTCGTCGGCCACCGCGAGCGCGTCGGCCACCTGCCGCACGATGCTCGCCGCGCGCAGCGGCGCCAGCGCGCCCTCGCGCGCCACCAGCGTCGTCAGCGTCTCGCCCTCCACGAGCTCCATCGCGAGGTAGAACAGCCCGTCGCTCGTCTCGCCGAAGTCGTACAGCGCGGCGATGTTCGGGTGGAAGAGCTGCGACGAGTTGCTCGCCTCGCGGCGGAAGCGCGCGACCGTGCTGGAGTCGCTGGCGACGTCGCGCCGCAGGACCTTGAGCGCGCACGGGCGCGCCATGCGCACCTGCACCGCGCGATAGACGGCGCCCATCCCGCCCTCGCCCAGCCGCGCCTCGACGAGGAACTGGCCGGCCACCAGCGTGCCGGTGAGCGTCTGCGCGGCGCGGTCGGAGAGCAGCGCGGTGCCGTCGTGGATGCAGAAGACGGCGTCCGCGGCGAAGCCCGTGCCGCAGCGCGGGCAGCGGCGCGCGGCGGGCGTCGCGGCGGCCGACGGCGGAGCGGCCAGCGGGATGCCGGCGAACGGCTCGTTGGACGGGAGGTGCATCGGCTCGTGACCCCCGGACAGGCGTGACGCGGCGCGGAGCGGCGCCCTACTATAGCGCGGCCGGCCCCGTCCCACACGCCGCGGCCCCGCCGAGGTCGGTGCCCTCACCAGCCGGGGTTCTGCTCGAGCTGCGGGTTGAGGTCGCGCGCCTGCGTGGGGATCGGCAGCAGCCGGTACTTGTCCGTCAGCACCGGCACCGCCGTCGTGCCGGTCGCGAACTTCGGCCAGCGGCTCTGGCGCACGCGCTGCGCGGCGGGGAGCGTCAGCCACTGCACGCCGCGCGCGAAGTTGGCCTCGATGCGCGCCTTCGCCCACGCCCAGTTGCGCTGGCTGTCGAAGTAGCCGTGCGGCCCCTCCATCGACAGCTCCAGGCGGCGCTGCGCGAACACCGAGTCCTTGAACGCGGCCTTCGCGAGGCCGGCCGTCAGGTCCGCCAGGCCGGCGCGCGTGCGCACCGCGTTGATCGCCGCGTACGCCGCCGCCGTCGGGCCCTGCAGCTCGTTGATCGCCTCCGCCTCCATCAGGAGGTTGTCGGCGTAGCGCAGGATGATGTAGTTCGGCTCGTCGTTGCCGGCCGTCACCGACAGCCGGTCGAGGAACTTCGCCATGTACGGCGTATCCGCGCCGTACGCGCCGTTGGCCGTGTTGGTCGTCGGCCCGTAGGTGATCGTCGCGCCGGCCTTGTTGGTGAACGAGAGCTGCCAGGTGGTCGCGAGCCGCCGGTCGTTGGCCGCGAACTCCAGGAAGAACGGCTCCTCGGCCGTGAACGAGCCGTTCTGGCCGCTGCCGTAGTTCGACATGCGGGGCGCGACCTGGTTCGACAGGCGGCAGCCGACGCCGTTGGAGCGCGAGCACTGCACGTCGAAGATGACCTCGGAGTTCACCTCGTTGGTCATGTCGAACAGGCTGGCGTAGTTGGCCACCAGCGCGTAGCCCTCGGTCGCCTTCACGTCCTGCAGCAGCGCGAGCGCCGAGTCGACGCCGACGTTGGGCGTGACGCCCGTGCCGGCGCGCTGCAGGTAGGCCTTCGCCAGCAGCGTCTTCGCGGCGCCGCGCGACGCGCGGCCGATGTCCGGGCCCGTGTACGTGCGCTGCGCGGGGAGCACGCGGATCGCGTCCTTCAGGTCGGTGACGATCTGCGCATAGACCGCCTGCGCGCTGGCGCGCGGCTGCTGGAGGCTGTCCAGCGTGGTCGTCTCCTTCGTGCGCAGCGGCACGCCGCCGAACATCCGCACCAGGTTGAAGTAGTGCAGCGCGCGCAGGAACTTCGCCTCCGCCACGAGGCGGCTGCGGAGCGTCGTGTCCATCGGGATCGCCGGCACGCGGTCGATCACCGAGTTCGCGCGGTTGATCGCCTGGTAGGCGCTCTGCCAGGTCGAGTAGATGTAGCTGTGCGCCGGCGTGAACGTGTAGTTGTCCACCAGGCTGCGCTCGTTCGTCGCGCTCAGGTAGGGCGTCTGCATCTCCGTCAGGAACTCGACGAGCATGACGAAGTTGCGCCCGTAGTAGTTGTCGCCCGTCGAGCTGACCGACGTCGCGTACACGCCGGCGAGCGCCGCCCGCGCGTCGTCGGCGGTGGCGTAGAAGTTCTCGGGGCCGACGAAGTCGTAGGGGACCTCGGTCAGGAAGGCCTCGTCGTTGCAGGCCGCGGCGCCGAGCAGCGCGGCGGCGGCGCCGAGCAGGGTGATGGCTCGCTTCAGCATGGACGTCCTCTCGGGATGCGGATCAGTAGGTGACGTTCACGCCGAACGTGTACGTCCGGGCAAGCGGGTACGAGCCGACGTCCACGCCGCGGTTCAGGTTCCCCACGCCGAGCGAGCTGACGTCGGGGTTGAAGCCGGAGTAGTCGGTGCGCGTGAAGAGGTTCTGCCCCGTGACGTAGAGGCGGGCGCCGAAGCCGCGGCCGCGCAGCAGCGACGCGGGCAGCTCGCGCGAGAGCGTCACCGTGCGCAGGCGCCAGTACGACCCGTCCTCCAGCAGCTCCTGCGTGATGTCCTGGCCCTGCTGGCCCGTGCCCGCGCCGATGCGCTGCCACCTGCCGTCCGGGTTCTCGGGGCTCCACGCGTCCACGACGCGCTCGCGCAGCACGTTGGTGCTCGGGCTCGCGCCGCCGAGGCGGATGTTGTTGAGGTTCAGCACCTGGTTGCCGAACGCGCCGTCGATCAGCGCCGCCAGCTCGAAGCCGAACAGGCTGAACGAGTTCTGCCAGCCGACCGTGTAGTCGGGGTTCGGATCGCCGATGATCGTGCGGTCGAGCGCGTTGATCACGCCGTCGCCGTTGACGTCCACGTACTGCACGTTGCCCAGCCCCGGCGTGCCGGTCTCGAGGCGCGTCTTCGCGCGCCACGCGAGCAGCGTCGTCGAGTCGCGGAAGAGGCCCGCGGTCCGGTAGCCGTAGAAGGCGCCGATCGGCTGGCCCACCTCGACGACGCTCGACGTCGCGCCGATGTCGGAGAGCGTCTGCGACGCCGCGAAGATGCGCATCACGCCGGGGCCGAGGTCGAGCACGCGGTTGCGGTTGCGCGCGTAGTTGACGGTGCTCGTCCAGCCGAAGCCGCGGCCCGGCTGCGCGGGCTCGAAGACGCGCAGCGTCAGCCCCAGCTCGATGCCCTTGTTCTCCACCGAGCCCGCGTTGACGAACGCGCTCGAGTAGCCGACCTCGGACGGCAGCGCCGTCTGCAGCAGCAGGTCGTCGGTGCGCTTGCGATACCGGTCGGCGACCAGCTCCACGCGCCCGTCGAACAGCCCGAGGTCGAGGCCGACGTCGAGCTGCCTGGTGGACTCCCAGCTCAGCTCCGGGTTGCCGATGGCGAACGGCTGGTAGCCCGGCGCCAGCGTGCCGTTGAACGTGTACTGCTGCGGCGCGAGGCGCGTGAGCGACTGGTACGGCGAGATGGAGGGATTGCCGACGACGCCGTACGACGCGCGCAGCTTCAGGTTGCTGAGGCGCGGGATGTCGCGCACGAACGGCTCCTCCGACAGCCGCCAGCCCACCGCGGCCGCCGGGAAGAAGCCCCAGCGGTTCTCGGCCCCGAAGCGCGACGAGCCGTCGCGGCGGCCCGTGACCGAGAACAGGTAGCGGTCGAGCAGCGTGTAGTTCACGCGGCCCAGGTACGACGCGAGCGTCCAGCGCGTGCGCCCCGAGGCGACCGTCGGGCCGCCCGCCTGGGAGCCGGCGCCGATGCTCTCGAAGCCCGTGATGTCGCTGACGAAGTTGCTGTTGCGCGCGTCGCCGCGGACCGAGTTGAGGCTCTGGCGCGTGTAGCCCACGACCGTCGACAGCGCGTGCGCCTCGCCGAACGTGCGGTCGAAGCTGAGCGTGTTCTCGTTCAGGAAGCTCGTGTTGTCGACGCGCGAGCGGATCGCGCGGCCGCCCTGCGAGAAGCCCTGCAGCGTGTTGCGCGGGTAGTACGTGTCGCGCCCGCGGTACGAGAGGTCCGTGCCGACGGTGGTCCGGAAGCGGAGCCCCTGCAGCAGCGTGTACTCGCCGCTCGCGTTGGCGAGGATGCGCGTGTCGTAGAGCGCGTCCTGCACCGCGAGCGCGGTCGCCACCGGGTTGGGCACGTTGCTGAGCGGGATCCCGACGGCCTGCAGCTCGGACGGGAAGTCGGTCGACATCAGCGTGTACGAGCCGTCGGCGCGCGTGACGCTCATGAGCGGCGCGTACTGCAGCGCGGCGCCCACGGCGCCGGCGCCCGCGTTCAGCGACCCGTCGGTCGGCACCTGGCTGCTGTTCACGCGGCTCAGCAGCACGTTGCTGCCGAGGCGGAGGCGCGAGCCCACGGCCTGGTCGACGTTGCCGCGCAGCGAGAGGCGCCGGAAGTCGGAGCCCTTCACCACGCCCTCCTGCTGGAAGACGCCGCCCGAGAGCGCGTAGCGGGTGGCGTTCTGGCCGCTGCCGCCGCCGGTGACGCCGAGCTGCGCGTTGTAGATGGGCGCCGTGCGGAAGATCAGGTCCTGCCAGTCGGTGCCGACGCCGAACGACGCGGGGTTCGCGTACGGCGCGGCGAGTCCCTGGTTGGTGGCCCACGTGTTGGCGAACTGCGCGAACTCGGTGGCGTTCAGCAGCTCGTAGCGCTTGGCGACGGCCTGCGAGCCCGTGTACGTGTCGAGGTTGATGCGCGGGCGGCTGTCGCGGCCGCGCTTCGTGGTGATGAGCACCACGCCGTTGGCCCCGCGCGCGCCGTAGATCGCGGTCGCCGAGGCGTCCTTGAGGATCTCGATCGACGCGATGTCGTTCGGGTTGATCGCGGCCAGCGGGTTGGCGGGCGCGGTGGCGGAGCGGCCGCCGTCGCCGGGGCTCGCCGTGTTGGCGTCGTTCTCGACCGGGAAGCCGTCGATGACGTAGAGCGGCTCGTTGCTGCCGTTGACCGAGGAGCCGCCGCGGATGCGGATCGACATGCCGCCGCCCGGGGCGGCCGAGGCCTGGGTGACCTGGACGCCGGGTGCCGTGCCCTGGAGCGTCTGCTCGACCGAGGTGACGGGCTGGCGCTCGACGTTGGGCTGCACCGTGGTGACGGCGCCCGTGAGGTCGGAGCGGCGCTGCGTGCCGTAGCCGACGACGACCACCTGGTCGAGCGTGACCGAGGTCTGGGCGAGCGCGAAGTTGGCCGTGGCGGCCTGGCCGGCGGTGACGACGACCGTGTCCTGGCGGGCGCCGAAGCCGATGAGCTGCGCGCGGACGACGTAGCGCCCGGGGGCGACGTTGCCGATGACGTAGCGGCCGGCGCTGTCGGTGCGGGCGCCCCCCGGCTGGCCGACGAGGCCGACGCCGACGTTGGCGAGGGGCACGGCGCGGGCGGCGTCGGTGACGGTGCCGACGATGCGGCCGGCCCCGGGCTGGGCGTGCGCCGCGTGGGGCGTCAGCCAGGCGACGGCGATGCCGGCGACCGTGCCGGCGACGCCGGCGACGGTGCCGAGGGACACGAGCGGGAGCCACGGACGGCGCATCGGACGTCTCCTGACGGGAGCGGTGGGGCGGAGGACGGAGCGGCGGAGTGCGGTGAAGCGGAGAACGGGAGTGCGTGAGCCGGTGGAGCGGACGGGTGCATTGTTCGTCTGCCGAACAAATCAACCACACAGCGAGCCCGATCCGGCGGATCGGCGAACGGCGCCCCCAGACGTGGTGCGCCCTTCCCTGGGGACGACCTGGTGGCCGAGTTGTGCGGGCCGCGTCCAGGCGCCCGGTCCGGCCCGCCTTTGTTCGTCTGACGAACTAAGACCGGCCAGAAAGTACACCCGGGCGCGAATCGCGCAATATCGAACTTTCCACCGCCCTCCCCGAGGCGGCCCCGGCCGCGATCTGCGCGCGCCGCCTTGCTTCGGCCGTGCTCGCGGTGTGACGTTTGCCAGACGTTTGCCGCGAGCCGTTCCCGTCCGCGTGCCCGCGATCGCGCCCCCGGTGCGACCGCCCGCCAGCGTCGTGTGCGCCCCCGCACCGCCCCCGCCCCGCCCCCGCCCCGCTCTCGCCCCCACATGACCGCCTCGCGCATCGCCGCCATCCTCGAGCAGCACGACGCCCAGATCCTCAGCGAGTGGCTGCGCGAGCAGGCGAGCGCCGGGGGCCGTGGCGCCGCCCTCATCGGCGAGGGGGAGCGCCAGGCGCAGAGCCGCGAGCTCCTCGAGGCCATCCGCCAGGGCCTCCCGGCCGGCGTCGAGGCGATCGACCACGCGCCCGCGTGGGCCGCCGCCCGCGACTTCGTCGCCGGCATCTCGCGCTCGCGCGCCGCGCAGGGCTTCACCCCCAGCGAGACGGCGACCTTCATCTTCTCGCTCAAGCGCCCGCTGTTCGACCAGCTGCGCACCGCCCACGCCGGCGACGCGCAGGCGCTGGCCGACGACGTGTGGCGCATCAGCGCGATGCTCGACCGCCTGGGCCTCCTCTCGATGGAGCACTTCCAGCGCGGCCGCGAGGACGTCATCCAGCGCCAGCAGGCCGACATGCTGGAGCTCTCGACGCCGGTCGTGAAGCTGTGGGACGGCATCCTCGCCCTGCCGATGATCGGCACCCTCGACAGCCACCGCACGCAGATCGTCATGGAGACGCTGCTGCAGCGCATCGTCGAGACGGGGGCCGAGATCGCGATCATCGACATCACCGGCGTGCCGACCGTGGACACGCTGACCGCGCAGCACCTGCTGAAGACCGTCACCGCCGCCCGTCTCATGGGCGCCGACTGCATCATCAGCGGCATCCGCCCGCAGATCGCGCAGACGATCGTGCACCTCGGCGTCGACCTGCAGGACGTCAGCACCAAGGCATCGCTCGCCGACGCCTTCCGCGTGGCGCTCGACCGCTCGGGGCTGACGATCAAGCGCGTCGCGCGCTGAGCGGGGGCGGCATGGAGCGGATCCCGATCCTCCGGATGGGCGAGTTCCTCCTGGTCACCATCCAGGTGGACATGCACGACCGCACGGCGCTCGCGCTGCAGGACGACCTCACCTCGCGCATCGCCGACAGCGGCGCGCGCGGCGTGCTGATCGACATCTCGTCGCTCGACATCGTCGACTCGTTCATCGGCCGCATGCTGGCGAACATCGCGGCGATGGCGCGCGTGCTCGACGCGGCGACCGTGGTCACGGGCATGCGCCCCGCCGTCGCCATCACGCTCGTCGAGCTGGGGCTCGAGCTGCCGGGCGTGCGCACGGCGCTCAACGTCGAGAAGGGGATGGCGCTGCTGCGCCGCGCGCTGCCGCCGGCCGAGGTCGAGCTGGACGAGGACGACGCCCCCGGCGCCGCGCACGCGCCGGACGCCGCGCCGCCGCCGGGCGGCACGAAGGGGGCGCATGCGCGTCGTGAAGACTGAGACGTACGCGGTGCGCACGGACGCCGACGTGGTGCAGGTGCGGCAGGCCGTGCGGAGCTGGTCGGCGGAGCTGCGCTTCACGCTGGTGGACCAGACGAAGATGGTGACCGCGGCGAGCGAGCTGGCGCGCAACGCGGTCGTCTACGGCGGCGGCGGCATCGCGCGGCTGGAGACGCTCGACGACGGCGCGCGGCGCGGGCTGCGCGTGGTCTTCGAGGACCAGGGCCCCGGCATCCCCGACATCGAGCTCGCGCTGCGCGACGGCTTCACCAGCGGCAACGGCCTCGGGCTCGGGCTCGGCGGCGCGCGGCGGCTGGTGAACGACTTCGACGTGCGCAGCACGCCCGGCCAGGGCACCTCCGTGACGATCACCCGATGGGCATGACCGGGAGCGCGACGCACGGCGGCAGCCGGTGAGCCCCGCGACCGTCGTGCTGGAGTCGCGCACGGGCGTACTCGCGCCCGTGCTGGTGCCCATCGACCACGCGTCGCGCGTCGGCGAGGCGCGGCGCGCGGTGGCGGCGCTCGCCGCCGCGCTCGGCCTCGACGAGGTCGCGCAGGGGCGCGCCGCGCTGATTGCCACCGAGGCCGCCGGCAACCTCGCCAAGCACGCGCGCGACGGCGTGCTGCTGGCGCAGGCCGTCGGCCCGGCCGACGCGCCGCTGCTGGAGCTGCTGGCGATCGACCGCGGCCCGGGCATGGCCGACCCCGCGCGCTGCCTGCGCGACGGCTTCTCGACCGCGGGCACGCCGGGCACGGGGCTGGGCGCGATCCAGCGCACGGCCGACCTGTTCGACCTCGACTCGCACCCGGGGCGCGGCACCGTGCTGCTGGCGCACGTGCGCAACGGCGGCGGTGGCCGGCCCGCGCCGCCGTCGAACACGCTGCTGCAGGTCGGCGCGATCTGTCTGCCGATCGCCGGCGAGCGCGCCTGCGGCGACGCCTGGATGGTGCTCGACGACGGCGGGCGCGCGGTGGTGCTGGTGGTGGACGGACTGGGCCACGGCGAGCACGCCGCGGTGGCGGCCGGCGCGGCGCTGGACGCGACGCGCGCCGCCGGCCTGCCGCGCGACGGCGTGGCGGCCTACGGACCGGCCGCCACGCTCGCGCTGCTGCACGCCGCGCTGCGCCCCACCCGCGGCGCGGCCGTCGGCCTGGGCCTCGTCGACGGCACGAGCGGCACGGTCCGCTTCGGCGGCGTGGGCAACGTCGCCGCGGCCGTCATGCCGGACGTGAGCGCGCCCGACCGCACGCGCGGGCTGGTGTCGCAGAACGGCATCGTCGGGCACCAGGCGCGCACAGCCAGCGAGGTGGCCGAGCGGTGCCCGCCGGGCGCGCTGCTGATGCTGGCGTCCGACGGCGTGCGGCCGCAGTGGCGGCTGGACGCGCTGCCGGGCCTCGCGCGCCGCCACCCGTCCGTCATCGCGGCGACGTTGTGGCGCGACCTTGCGCGCGGCCGCGACGACGCCACCGTTCTCGTGACGCGCGTCGTCGGCACCGCCGGCGCCCCTCCGGCCGCGCCGCCGTTCGCCTGACCCGCCTCATGGCCTCCGACTTCCGCGACGACGACGTCGCGCCCCTCCTGAGCCTCGAGCTGCGCCACGACGCCGACGTCGTGCTGGCGCGGCAGCGTGCCCGCGAGGCCGCGGCGCTCCTCGGCTTCGACGCCCAGGAGCAGACCCGGGTCGCGACCGCGGTGAGCGAGATCGCGCGCAACGCGTTCCGCCACGCCGGCGGCGGGCGCGTGGAGCTCGCGCTCGACGGGCTGCCACGGCCGGACGGTGGCAGCGCGGCGCACGGGCCGCGGCTGCGCGCGCGCGTGATCGACGCGGGGCCCGGCATCGCCGACGTCGACGCGGTGCTGGCCGGTCGCACCGCGACAGCGGGCGCGCCACCCGGCCTCGGCATCCTCTCCGCGCGGCGCCTGAGCGACGCGTTCGAGATCACGAGCGCGCCGGGCGCCGGCACGCGCGTCACGCTGGCGCGCGCGCTCCCCGCCCGCGCGGCGGCCGGCCTCACGCGCGCGCGCGCCGCCGCGGTGGCCGCGGACCTCGCGCGCCGCGGCGCCGACGACCCGCTGCAGGAGCTCGCGCGCCAGAACGCCGAGCTGCTGCGGCTGATGGACGCGATGCGCCGGCGCGAGGACGAGGTCGAGCGGCTGAACCGCGAGCTGGAGGAGACCAACCGCGGCGTGCTCGCGCTGTACGCGGAGCTGGACGAGCGGGCGAAGGAGCTGAAGCGCGCGTCGGAGCTGAAGTCGCGCTTCCTCTCCAACGTCAGCCACGAGCTGCGCACACCGCTGACGTCGATCCTGAACATCTCGCGGCTGATGCTCGACCACACGCCCGGCGGGCTGCCCGAGGAGCAGCGGCGCCAGCTGGGCTTCGTGCGCACCGCGGCGCAGTCGCTGGGCGAGATCGTCAACGACCTGCTCGACCTGGCGAAGATCGAGGCCGGCCGCGTGGACGTGCGCCCCGCGCGCGTGGACGTCGCGGAGTTCCTCGGCACGCTGCGCGGGATGTTCCGCGCGATGGTCGCGAGCGAGGCCGTGACGCTGACGTTCGACGAGGCGCCGCGCCTGACGCTGATCGCCGACGAGGGGAAGCTCGCGCAGGTGCTGCGCAACCTCATATCGAACGCGCTCAAGTACACGGAGCGCGGCGAGGTGCGCGTCTCGGTCGTCGCGGGGCCGTCCGACACGGTGGCGTTCCGCGTCGCGGACACGGGCATCGGCATCGCGCCCGAGCACCAGGAGCGCGTGTTCGAGGAGTTCTCGCAGGTCGAGGGCCCGCACCAGCGCCGCGTGAAGGGCACGGGCCTCGGCCTCTCGCTGTCGCGGCAGCTCGCGCGGCTGCTCGGCGGCACGCTGACGCTGGAGAGCGCGCTCGGCGTCGGGTCGACGTTCACGCTCACCATCCCGCGTGAGGACACGCGGCCGGGCGCGCCGGCCGACGCGCTGCCGGGGCTGCCCGTCGTCGGCGTGGAGCCGGTGCTGAGCACCGGCGAGGTCGCGCGATGACGACGCCGGCGCAGGACTCCGCGCAGACTTCGGCGCCGGCGCCGGCGCGCCGCACGGTGCTCGTGGTCGACGACAACGAGGCGAACCGCTACGCCGTCACGTACTGGCTGCGCGACGCGGGCTACGAGACGATGGAGGCGGGATCGGGCGCGGAGGCGCTGAGCGCCGCCGAGCGCCGGCCCGATCTCGTGGTGCTCGACATCCGCCTGCCCGACACGACGGGCTTCGAGGTCGCGCGCCGGCTGCGCGAGGACCCGCAGACGGCGTCGATCCCGATCCTGCACCTGTCGGCGAGCTTCACCACCAGCGAGTGGCGCACGCACGGCCTGGAGCAGGGCGCGGAGGCGTACCTCACGCATCCGGTGGAGCCGCGCGAGTTCGTCGCCACCGTGCGCTCGATCCTGCGCGTGCGCGACGCCGAGGAGCGGCTGCGCGCGGCGGCCGCGGAGGCGCAGCGCGCGCGACGCGACGCGGAGACGGCCGCGGCGCGCGCGAACGCCCTGCAGGCGACCACCGCGGCGGTCGCGGCCGCGCTGTCGACGGTCGAGGTGGCGGCGGCGGCGGTCGCGCAGGCGCGCCTGCACACGGGCGCCGCGGCCGCGCTGCTGGCCACCGATCCCGGAGCGACCGACGGCGCGGCGACGGACGCCGTGCCCGCGGCGCCGCTGCTGCAGGCGACCAGCGGCTGGAGCAGCACGACGCGCTGGCTGTCGGACGTGGCGGCGCTGCTGCGCGGCGAGCCGCTGGTGCTGGAGCGGCCCGACGCGATCGCGGCGCGCCTGCCGCATGCCGCCGGGATGCTCGCGGCGGCCCGCGTGCAGGCGCTCGTCGCCGTCCCCATGGGCGCGGCCGACGCGCCCACGCACGCCACGCCCGCCGCGCAGCAGATCCCGTCCGACCTCGCGCCGGCCGCGCACCTGCTGGTGCTGCTGTGGACCGAGCCGTCGCAGTGCGACGTCGCGCTGGTGTCGGCGATGGCGGGCCCGATCGCGCAGGCGCTGGAGCGCGCGCGCCTGTACGAGGTGGCGACGCAGGCGCGCGCCGCCGCCGAGTCGGCGAACCGCACGAAGGCGCAGTTCCTCGCCACGATGTCGCACGAGCTGCGCACGCCGCTCAACGCGATCCTCGGCTACGGCGACCTGATGATGCTCGGCGTGGACGGTCCGGTGACCGAGGCGCAGCAGGGCCGCCTGCAGCGCATCCGCACGGCGACGCACCACCTGCTGGCGCTCATCAACGACGTGCTCGACCTGAGCAAGGTGGAGAGCGGGCGGCTGCTGCTGGTGCGCGAGCGCGCCGACGCGCACGAGGCGATCGCCGCGGCGGTGGCGCTGGTGGAGCCGCAGGCGGCCGCGCGCCAGCTGCGCCTGGAGACCGCGCCGGCGGGCCCCGTCGCGTTCATCGGCGACGTGCATCGCGTCGGGCAGATCCTCGCCAACGTGCTGGCGAACGCGGTGCGCTTCACGGAGCCGGGCGGCGTCATCTCGCTCGCGTGCGAGGCCGACGCGGCGCCGCCGGAGTCGCTGGCGCTCCTGAGCACGAGCGGCGAGCATCGCGCGTCGGGTGGACGGGCGTGGACCGCGATCCGCGTGCACGACACGGGCATCGGCATCGCGCCGGAGCACCTGGAGCGGATCTTCGAGGACTACGTGCAGGTGGACGCCGGCCACACGCGCCGCGCGGGCGGCACGGGGCTGGGGCTCGCGATCAGCCGCCGGCTGGCGCGGCTGATGGACGGCGACCTGACGGTGGAGAGCACGCCGGGCGAGGGCTCGACGTTCACGCTCTGGCTGCCCGCCGACGGGCCGCCGGGCGATCGCCCCGAGCTGCCGCCGCCCGATCCGGCGCGCACGGTGCGCGGGCTGATCGAGGTCAGCGACGTGCTGCTGCGCGCGCTGCCCGAGATCGCGCGCCGCTACGCCGCCCGCATGCGCGACGATCCGGCGATGCCGATGGCGCGCACCGTCAGCGCCGAGGAGCTGATGGACCACACCAGCACCCTGCTCACCGACATCGCGCAGTCGCTCGGCGCGATCGAGGACGCGGGCGGCCGGCCGTCGGCGCTGGAGGCGATCGGGAGCGACATCCAGCGGGTGATCGCCGAGCAGCACGCGCTGCGGCGCGCGCAGCTCGGGTGGACGCCGGCCGCGTTCGCGCGCGAGTGGGTGATCCTCGACGAGGAGGTCGAGCGCGCGGTGCGCGCCGCGGTGCCGCCGGACACCGGGCTGCCGATCGACGCCGGGCTGCGGCTCGTGCGCGAGCGCGTCGAGCGGGCGCGGGACATCGGGCACGCGGTGCTGGCGGCGGGCTGACGACGATTGCGGGCTGCGGATCTGAACGACGACTGCAAGACAGGATGACCGGATGACCAGGAGGCTCCGTGTGCCGCATGGTTCTGAGCGCCGGTGCGGAGCCTCTTCGTCATCCTGTCTCACGCCGTTCCGGTTCGCGCGCGCCGGACCCGAACGACAACTACAGACAGGATTGACAGGATTGAACGGACAAGATCTGATGTACGCTCCTCGCGGCGCATGGAGCCACCCGCGGTGAGGACCTCACATCAGATCTTGTCCGTTCAATCCGTTGAATCCTGTCCAAGCCGTTCGCTCTTCAGAGCCCGACGCGCCGGTCCCCTTGTAGCCTTTGGGAGGGATACGGATGCTCCGGATGAAGCGGATCTGACGGATCGCCCCACATGGCGGCGACGTCCCATGCGCCACATGGAGCGATCCGCATGATCCGGCTCATCCGGAGCATCCGCATCCTCACCGAAGGCCAACAGTCCGGGCGCGACGTCGGCCGCCGAGCGCGCGGAGCTGAAGGTTCCGCATCCCGCAGCCGTCAGCGGTTCCCGCTCCACCCCGGCCCCCGCACCACCCGCCCCGGCGTCGCGCCCGTGTGCCGCCCGTCGCGCCAGACCGCGACGCCGTTGACCCACACGTGCCGCACGCCGACGGCCAGCTGGTGCGGCCGCTCGAAGGTCGCGGGATCGCTCACCGTCGCGGGATCGAACACGACCAGGTCCGCGAGCATGCCCTCGCGCACCAGCCCGCGGTCGCGCAGGCCGAGCGCCTGCG
The DNA here is from genome assembly GCF_030159095.1 of Roseisolibacter agri. Classification (NCBI taxonomy): domain Bacteria; kingdom Pseudomonadati; phylum Gemmatimonadota; class Gemmatimonadia; order Gemmatimonadales; family Gemmatimonadaceae; genus Roseisolibacter; species Roseisolibacter agri. The sequence continues at coordinate 247,331 of NZ_BRXS01000001.1, read as the reverse complement.
CCGTCGCGCCGGACATGCGGCGCACCGCGTCCTCCAGCGTCAGCACCGAGTCCTGGCGCACGTACTTCCCCAGCACGCGCGCGTAGGTGCCGTACGCGCGCGGATGCGTGAGCCCGCGCGCGCTGTCCGGGTTCTGGCCGCCGGCGTCGGAGCCGATCACGACCCACGGCCGCCGCAGCTGCATCGCGACGTTCGCCTCGTCCATGCTGAACGTGATCTTGCTCAGGCGGTTCTCCTCGCCCAGCACGACGTCGATGACGGCGTCCGGCCACGGCTTGCCGAGCGCCTCGGCCATCGCGGGGATGCGCAGGCCGTTGAGGCGCTGCCACTCCGCCTTCCGGAAGCCCTGCACCATCACGGCGCCGGGATCGCGCTGGCAGTAGTCGGGCGCGCCGGGCGCCGTGTCCGTCATCGCGGCGCGGATGCGCGCGCGCATCGCGGCATCGGCGAGGTTCGCGAGCAGCTTGCCGTCGGCGGCGGCCCAGTCGGGGAAGCACGACGCGAGCGTGTTCCCCGACGCGGCGTACGGATACATGGTCGCGATGACGTCCTGTCCCGCCGCGCGCGCCGAGTCGATCTTCGCGACCATGCGCGGCGCCTTGGGCCAGTTGCGCCGCCCGGCCGCCTTCAGGTGGTAGATGATGACCGGCACGCCGCCCTCGCGCCCGATGCGGAACGCCTCGTCCATCGCCTCGAACAGCGAGTCGTCCTCGCTGCGCATGTGCGTGATGTACGTGCCGTGGTACGGCGCCATCGCCTGCGCCTGCGCGATCAGCTCCGCGGTGCCGGCGAAGCTGCCGGGCGGGTAGATCAGCGCGCTCGAGACGCCGAACGCGCCGTCGCGCATCGCGTCCGCGACCACGCGGCGCATCGTGTCCAGCGCCGCCGCGTCGGCCGCGCCCTGCCGCTGCCCCATCGCGTACGCGCGCACGGTGGTCGCGCCCAGGTACGAGCCGACGTTGACGCTGTTGGGGTGGCGGCCCAGCGCGTCGAGCCAGGCGCCGAAGCCGCGCGCGCCGCCGAAGCCCTCGCGCAGCCGGCGCGGGATGGCGGCCGCGTCGCCCGGCGGATCGTCGTCGCCCAGCAGCGCGCGCACCGCGGCGTTCACCGGCGCCGGCGTCGTGGCCTCGCCGAGGATCTCGGTCGTGACGCCCTGCGCCACCTTGCCCACCACGCGGCCGTCGCGCCACAGCAGCGCGTCCCACGAGTGGCTCTGGATGTCGATGAACCCCGGCGCGACGACCTGCCCGCGCGCGTCCACGCGCTGCGCGGCGGGCGCGTTGGCGAGGGCGCCGCGCGGCGCGACGCGCACGATGCGGTCGCCCCGCACGCCGACGTCGGCGTACGTCCACGGGTTGCCGGTGCCGTCCACCAGCCGGCCGCCGGTGATGACCACGTCGTACGCGGCGCCGGGCGCGGGAGCGCCGGTGGCGGTCGTGCGGCGCGCGCAGGCGCCCAGCGCGGCGCTCGCGAGGACGCAGGCGAGCAGGGTGTGGAGTCGGGTCGTCATGCGCGCGACGTTAGCGGCAGTGCGGCGGACCGGGAAGGCCGCGGCCGGGCCCAGGGCGTGCAGACTTCGGCTGCGGGCTTCGTGCTGCGTGCACGGCCTCGGGACGCGCCGGCGCGCCGGAGCCTCTCGCCTATTGGAGAGGTTACGGATGCTCCGGATCACGACGGAGGCTTCGGATCGTCCCGCGTGGCGGCGACGCTCCCCGCACCCGAGAGGAGCGATCCGCACGATCCGTTCAGATCCGAAGCATCCGTACTCCCCCAGTAGTCAAAGAGCCTGGCGCGACGGTGCCGGACACACCGCACGCAGCAGCCCTCCGACCCCCATCGCATGCACCTCGACCCGATCGCGCACAACGCCCGCGTGCGCCTTCCCGACAAGCTGGCCCACCCGCCGCGCGGCGTGCCCGAGGGCCTGGAGCTGGAGGAGGCGACCGCGCGCGCCCTCGACCGCGTGGGCGACCTGCAGCAGCGGCTGTACGCCGACGGCCGGTACGGCATGCTGGTCGTGCTGCAGGGGCGCGACGCCTCCGGGAAGGACGGCACGATCCGCAAGGTCTTCGGCGCGTGCAGCCCGCTCGGCCTCCACATCGCGGCGTTCGGCGTGCCGAGCACCATCGAGCGAGGCCACGACTTCCTGTGGCGCGTGCACCAGCAGGTGCCCGGGCTGCGCTACCTGGGTGTCTTCAACCGCTCGCACTACGAGGACGTGCTGGTGGCGCGCGTGCGCGGGCTCGTGCCGAAGAAGGTGTGGAAGGCGCGCTACGACCAGATCAACGCGTTCGAGGCGACGCTCACGGCCGCGGGCATCTCGGTGCTCAAGTTCTTCCTGCACGTCTCACGCGAGGAGCAGGGGCGACGGCTGCTGGAGCGGCTGGACGAGCCCGAGAAGCGGTGGAAGTTCGATCCCGGAGACCTGGACGACCGCGATCGCTGGGACGACTACACCGAGGCCTACGAGGACGCGCTGTCGCGCTGCAGCACGCCCGACGCGCCCTGGTTCCTCGTGCCCGCCGACGACAAGCGGGTCCGCGACTACCTGATCGCGCGCACGCTGCAGCGCGCGCTGAAGGGGCTCGACCTGCGCTACCCCGAGCCCGACTACGACGTCGCCGAGTGCCGCGCGCGGCTGCTCGCCGGCAAGGGCGCGCCCCCCGAGCCGGCCGACGTGGCGCCCTGAGGTCCGGCCGACGCCGCATTGACCGCGGCTGCGCGCGGGCGCACCGTCCCGGGACGGCTCGGGACCGGGGGCGCTCAACAGCCCCCGCCCCGCGCGCGTACAGTCCGCGTCGGCCGGCCCCAGGCCCGGGTGCCGCCGAGAGCCGCCCACGCGGGCGGCGCGTCCCCATCCCACCCCTCCGCGCATGCGAGCACCCCGCCTCGCTCCCGCGCTCGCCGGCCTCGCGCTGGCGGGCGTCCCTTCCCTTGGCGCCCAACCGGTCACCAAGGACGCCCCGGCGACGCGCGCGACGTCGACCAGCGCGACGTCCGGCGCGCCCCGCAGCGCCGCCATGATCGACTCGGCGATGCTCGGCGCGCTGCGCTGGCGCCCGATCGGCCCCGCCAACATGGGCGGCCGCGTCGCCGACGTGGAGGGCATCCCGTCGCCCTCCAAGACGTTCTACGTCGCGGCGGCCGGCGGCGGCATCTGGAAGACGACGAACAACGGCACGACGTTCCGGCCGATCTTCGACGACCAGCGGTGCATCTCGATGGGCGATCTCGCGATCGCGCCGAGCGACACCAACGTGATCTACGCCGGCACGGGCGAGCCCAACTCGCGCAACTCGATCTCGCCGGGCTGCGGCATCTTCAAGTCGACCAACGGCGGCCGCAGCTGGACGTTCATCGGGCTGCCGAAGTCCGAGCACATCGGGCGCATCGTCGTCGACCCGCGCGACGCCAACGTCGCCTACGTCGCGGCGCTCGGCCCGGCGTGGCGCAGCGGCGGCGAGCGTGGCCTGTACAAGACGACCGACGGCGGCGCGACGTGGACGCTCGCCAAGAGCGTCGGCGAGAAGGCCGGCTTCGTGGACGTCGAGCTCGACCCGTCGAATCCCGACGTGGTGTGGGCGGCGAGCTACGAGCGCGTGCGCGGCCCGTACTTCCTGCAGTCGGGCGGCCCGGGCTCGGGCCTCTGGAAGTCGACCGACGCCGGCAAGTCGTGGACGGCGGTGAAGGGCGGCGGGCTGCCGACGAGCATGCTCGGACGCATCGAGATCGCCATCGCGGCGAGCGATCCGAAGACCATGTACCTCATGGTCGAGGCGGACACGATGCCGAACGCCGAGAAGGGGAAGAAGGCGCAGACGAAGCCGAGCGGACTGTATCGCTCGCAGGACGGCGGCGCGACGTGGGAGCGCACGAACAACGAGAACGTGCGCCCCTTCTACTACTCGCAGGTGCGCGTCGACCCGAAGAACCCGAGCCGCGTCTACTGGTCGTCGACGCCGGTGAAGGTCTCCGACGAGGGCGGCAAGAACGCGCGCAACGCGACGGTCGGCATCCACGTCGACCATCACGCGATGTGGATCGATCCCGTGGACCCGCAGCGCATGATCGTCGGCAACGACGGCGGCGTCGCGATCAGCTACGACCGGGGCGGAAGCTACAACTTCCTGAACCACATCCCGATCGGGCAGTTCTACAACATCAGCTACGACATGGCCACGCCGTACCGCGTGTGCGGCGGCCTGCAGGACAACGGCTCGTGGTGCGGCCCGTCGCGGCGCCGCAACGGCCCGGTGACGAACGCGATGTGGGCGACGGTCGCCGGCGGCGACGGCTTCGTCACCGCGCAGGACCCGACCGACCAGAACACCGTGTACGCGGAGTCGCAGGGCGGCAACATGTCGCGCGTCGACCTGCTGACCGGTGAGCGCACCGCGCTCGTGAAGCCGCAGTGGCGCAGCCGCTACATGCAGTGGGAGGACTCGATCCTCACCGAGCGGCCGGACACGACGCAGCCGCTGACGGCGGACCAGCGCCGCCGCCTCGCCGACTTCCGCGCGCGCCAGCGCGCCGACTCGGCGGACCTCGACATCCGGTGGAACTGGAACACGCCGTTCTTCCTGTCGTGGCACAACCCGCGGGTGTTCTACACGGGCGCCAACCGCGTGCTGAAGAGCACGGACCGCGGCAACAACCTGTACTTCATCTCGCCCGACCTGACGACGAAGGACGCGGAGAAGATCCGCGTCTCGACGCGCACGACGGGCGGCATCACGGTCGACGCGACGGGCGCCGAGACGTTCAGCACGATCGTGTCGCTGAACGAGTCGCCGGTGCAGGCGGGCCGCCTGTACGCGGGCACCGACGACGGGAAGGTCTGGCTGACGCGCAACGACGGCGCGACGTGGGACGACCTCACGGGCCGCTTCCCGGGCGTGCCGGCGGGCACGTACGTCAGCCGCATCGAGCCGAGCTGGAAGGACACGGCGGTCTTCTACGTGACGTTCGACAACCACCGCCGCGGCGACTTCACGCCGTACGTCTACATGACGCGCGACGGCGGCCGCAGCTTCCGCTCGATCGCCGCGAACCTGCCGACGGGCGGGCCGAACTTCGTGCACGTGATCCGCGAGGATCCGGTGAACCCGGACCTGCTGTACCTCGGCACGGACGTCGGCGTGTACACGTCGCTCGACCGCGGCGGCAGCTGGCAGCCGTTCATGACCGGGCTGCCGACGGTGCCGGTGCACGACCTGCGCATCCACCCGCGCGAGCGCGAGCTGATCGCGGGCACGCACGGGCGCGCGATCTGGATCGTGGACGTGGCGCCGCTGCAGGAGATGAGCACGGCGACGCTGGCGAAGGCGACGCACGTGTTCGCGCCGAAGACGGCGTTCCAGTACGGCGAGGTGCCGATGGAGGGCCAGAGCGCGGGCCACCAGTACTGGGCCGCGCCGAGCCCGGCGTACGGCGCGCTGGTGTCGTACCGCATCGCCCCGGGCGCGAACGTCAGCGGTCCGGTGCGCGTCGCGATCCTCGGCCCGATGGGCGACACGCTGCGCGCGTTCCCGAACGCGCCCAGCACGCCGGGCGTGCACACGCTGCTGTGGGACATGCGCGGCCGTCCGGCGGCGCGCACGCTGTCGCCGGCCGAGCGCCGCGACTCGATCGACCAAGCGCGCCGCGCGATCGCGGTGGTGGACTCGCTGGTGAACGAGAAGATCGTCCCGGCGCAGATGGCCGGGCAGATCAAGGACGCGCTGAACGGCGGCCCGCAGGCGCTGCAGCAGCTGGCGGCGCGGTTCGGCGCGGGCGGCGGCGGTGGCGGCGGCGGCTTCGGCGGCGGTGGTGGCGCGGGCGCCCGCGGGACGATCCAGCCGGTGGGCTATCCGCGCTGGACGGAGCGTCCGGGCGAGACCACGGGCGGCGGCGGCGCGGGCGCGCGCGGCGAGGGCGCGTCCGAGGCGGCGGGTGAGGGTGGCGCGCCGGCCGGCGGCATGGACCAGGGCGCGATGTCGCAGGTGTTCCAGGCCATCCAGGCGGCCTCGCGCGGCCGCGGCCAGGGCGGCTTCGGCGGCCGTGGCGGCGGCGCGCCGCTCGTCCCGACCGGGACGTACCAGGTCGCCGTGACGATCAACGGCCAGACGACGAAGGTGCCGCTGCGCGTCGAGCGCGTGAGCGGGACCGACGCGTCGGGTCCGGCGTTCGAGGAGGAGGACGAGGAGGGGCACGAGCCCTGACCGACGGCGCGATCACGCGATCGCGCTGCGGACCGCGGGCTGCGGGCTCGACCTCCGGGTCGGCTCGCAGCCCGCGGTGCGTTCGGGGCCTGCCTGGTTTCCCACGCGGCTTCGCGCTGGACCCGAACGGCAAACAGCAGCAAGGATCAAAGTCTGAGAAGATCTGATAACGACGGATGGCTCCACGTGGTGGCGAGGGATCTCGCACTCCACCGGAGCCATCCGTCGTTATCAGATCTGTTCAGATCTTCATCCTTGCAATGCCGTTCGGGTCCGGCGCACCGCAGCAGGCCTACCGGTCCCCCAACGGCGGCCGGTCCATCAGCGCCAGCAGCGCGGCGGCCGGCAGCGACTGCCAGTCGGCGGGATAGTGCCACACGCGGCGCACGATCCCCTCGCCGTCGAAGAAGAGGCAGCGGGCCCCGCGGCTGCCCGGGATGCGGCGCGTGTCGCGCTCGAACACGCGCCACTCGTCGCCCGTGCGCTCGTCGAAGACGCGGCGCACCACCTCGCGCTCGTGCTCGGGATCGCCGGACGAACCGTTGTGGGGGCCCGTGTCCTCCCGCGGCAGCGCGGCGCGGACCGGCGCCGGCCGGTCGGCACTCCCCGGATCGCCGCGCGGCGCGCGATCGCCCGCACTGCGCTCGCCCGCACTGCGCTCGCCCGCGGCGTCGGCGGCGACGGTGCGCGGCACCAGGCGATCGACGTACGCCTCGCGGGGCGGCAGGGTGGTCGGCTCGCGGTGGGCGGCGGACGACGCACGGTCGTGCGCGGACTGCTCTAGATGGAATCGGCCACCGCGCGCACGGGGCGAGCGGTCGTCCGGTGATTCAGACTGCGCCATGACTCGACGGCTCCAGCCGGCACGGCGCCCCAGTGGTCGCCGAGTCCGGGCCGGTCGCTCCCGAAGCCCGGCAGATTGCATACCGTGCGGCGTGACGGAGGTCGCACGCCCCGCCTCCCACGGTTCTCCCACGGTTCTCCCACGTTGCCGGCCAGCCCCGGCCGCCCGACCCCCGCGGTCCGTCCCCCGTCGGTGGCGCGCGGCGTCCCCCTCGTCGGTCAGGACCCGAGCGCGCTTGGGCCCAGCCGCCGCTCGTCTCGATACGGGAGCGTCTCCACCAGCTCGCCCTGGCGCAGCCGCGCCTGCGTCGCCTCCCACCAGCCGGGGTCGAGCAGGTCGGCGTGGCGCGAGAGGAAGGCGTCGCGCAGCGGGCCGGTCGGCAGCGTGAAGCGCGCGAACTCCTCCGGGAAGACGTCGTGCTCGCCCACCGCGGGCGTCTCGCCGCCCCAGCCGTCGTCGTCCGGCAGCGGGAGGAAGCGGCACTCCTGCAGGTCGGCCAGCTCGTCGTAGTCGTAGAAGATGACGCGGCCGTGGCGGCTGACCCCGAAGTTCTTGAGCAGCAGGTCGCCGGCGAAGATGCCCGCCAGCGCCAGCTCGCGGATCGCCTGCCCGTAGTCGAGCGCCGCCGCGGCGGCCGCGTCGATCGGCGCGGTGCGGACGTACACGTCGAGCGGGATCAGCCGCCGCTCCGTGTAGCAGTGCCGCAGGAGCACGCGCTCCCCGTCCCCCTCCCCCTCCACCCGCAGCACGCTGGGCGCCGCCTCCAGCAGCTCGGCCAGCAGCGGCTCGGGGAAGGTGCGCCGCCGGAAGACGAGCCCCTCGAACTCCTGCGCGTCGGCCAGCCGCCCCACGCGGTCGCGCACGAAGACGAAGTGGTAGCGCTCCATGACCTCGCGCCGGGTGGTGCGCTTGGGCGCGCCGAAGCGGTCGCGGATCAGCTTGAAGACGACGTCCAGCGACGGGAGGGTGAAGACCTCCATCACGAGCCCCTGCACTCCCTCCGCGCGGGCGAAGCGGGCCCGGCGCCGCGCCAGGTGCGACCGGAGCGTCCGGAACAGCTCCGTCTTGGCGTGGCGGTGGTAGCCGATCGCGGTGTACAGCTCGTCCACGCGCTTGCGCGGCAGCACCGACGTGAGGAAGGCGACCAGCGCGCGCGGCCGGTCGGTCTCGACGTGGAAGTACGACCACGCGAAGCCGAAGACGATCGACGCCTCGTCCTCCGTGCAGAGCACCGCGTCGGCCGCCACGCCCTCGGGCGGGTGCCGCAGCGCGACGATCAGCGGGCAGGTCGTGCCGCCGCGCGACAGCCGGCCGACGAGGTAGGCCCCGTGCCCGCGGAAGAACGGCTCCGCCACGATCTCGCCAGCGTCGGGCCAGCCACCGAGCACTTCATGCGCCCGCGCGTCGAGCGCGTCGGCGAGGCGGCGCACGTCGCGCGCGTGGTCCGCCCACCGCGGCCCCGCCGGCCCCTCCAGCGGCGCCGGGCCGGCCCACCGCGCGAGGATCGCGTCCGCCACCGCCGCCGGCCCGTCCTCGACCGGCAGCCGCCGCGCGACCGCCGCGATCTCCTCCGCCGTCGGCCCGGCCGCCGCCCCGCGCACGAAGTGCAGCTCCGCGTCCAGGCCCACCGTCGGCAGCCCGCGGCGCGCCAGCGAGTTGTAGAACGACTCGGCGACGTCCTGGTCGGGGCGCCCCGCGACCTCCGCGGCGTAGGCGTCGCGCACCGCCCGCCAGAGCGCCCGGTCCCCCTTCCCCGCGCCGAGCATGCGGCGCGCGTCGGCCGCCGCCTGGTCGATCCACCGGTACCACAGGGCGAGTCGCGCCTCGGCGTCGGCCTGCGCCCCGCTCCAGTCGCGCGTCGCGAACCGGACGCCGGCCCGGCGGGTGGACCACCGGAAGTCCTGCGACCAGGCGTCGTACGCGGCGCGAACGAGGCGGGCGAGGGCGAGCGCGGTGGACGATCTGATCGACACCGGAAGACGGAGAGGCGGAGGACGGAACGGCGGAAGACGGGACCGCGTGATACGATAGTGCGGACGACATGCACGCCGGGTGCTTGTAGCTTGCGGCAGAGAGGCACGAAGGTCCGACCCACCGTCTCACGCCCCATCGTCCTCCGCGTCATCGTTTTCCGCCGTTCCGTCCTCCGCCCCTCTGCAAAGTGACGTTCAGGGTATTGGTGACAGACGACATCGACCGCGACGGCATCGCGCTCCTCGAGGCCGAGCCCGCGCTCCGCGTGGACGAGGTGCCGACGCTCCCGGTGCCGGCGCTGATGGAGCGCATCGGCGACTACGACGCGATCATCGGCCGCAGCGCCACGCGCATCTCGGCCGAGCTGCTGCGGCACGCGCCGCGGCTGCGGGTGGTGGGGCGCGCGGGCGTCGGCGTCGACAACGTCGCCATGGACGTCGCCACGGAGCTCGGCGTCGCGGTCATCAACGCACCCGCGGGCAACACCGTCGCCGTCGCGGAGCTGTTCTTCGGCACCGTGCTCGGGCTGCTGCGGCAGCTGCCGCGCGCCTGGGAGACGATGCGCGAGGGGAAGTGGGACCGCGCGTCGCTCATGGGCGCGGAGCTCAAGGGGCGCACGCTCGGCATCGTGGGGCTGGGGCGGATCGGCGGCGAGGTGGCCACGCGCGCGCACGCGTTCGGGATGGAGCTCGTCGCGTTCGACCCGTACGTCGCCGACGCGCGCTTCGCGGCGCTGCGCGTGCGGCGCGCGCCCACGCTCGACGCGCTGCTGGACGACGCCGACATCCTCACCGTCCACACGCCGCTGAACGACGAGACGACGGGGCTCATCGGCCGTCGCGAGCTGGCGCGGCTGCGCGCGGGCGCGATCGTCGCCAACCTGGCGCGCGGCGGCATCGTCGACGACGTGGCGCTGCAGGCCGCGCTGGAGAGCGGGCACCTGAAGGGCGCGGTGCTCGACGTCTACGCACGCGAGCCGCTGTCGCCCGACCATCCGCTGCGCCAGGCGCCCAACGTCGTGCTGACGCCGCACATCGGCGCCAACACGGCGGAGGCCCAGCGCAACGTCGCGGTGGACGTGTGCGCGGCGGTGCGCGACGCGCTGCTGCGCGGCGAGCTGTCGCGCTCGATGAACGTCGCCGCCGTCGCCGGCGAGTGGAAGGAGCTGCAGCCCGCGATGCTCGTCGCGCGCCGCGCCGCCGCCGTCGCGCGCGCCATCCTCGCCGACATGGGCGTGCGCGCGGTGCAGCGGCTCACCGTGCGCTGCGGCAGCGCGATCGCGGGCGGCCGCGAGCTGCTGCTGAGCGCCGCGGCGCTGGGCGCGGTCGAGGGCGTGATCGAGCACGACCGCCTGAACCTCATCAACGCGCGCGCGCTGGCCGAGGGGCGCGGGCTGGAGCTGACCGCGGGCGAGAGCGGCATGCTGCCGCCGAACGCGCTCGAGGTGTCGCTGCGCGGCGCGATGCAGGAGCTCACCGTCGCGGGCAACGCGCCCGCCGACGGCGGCCCGCGCCTCACGCGAATCGGCGCCTTCCACGTCGACGTGAACCCGCGCCAGACGCTCATCGTGCTCACCAACCGCGACGTGCCCGGCGTCATCGGGCGCGTCGGCACGCTGCTGGGCGACGCGCAGGTGAACATCGCCGAATACCACCAGGCGCGCATGGCGCAGGGCGGCGAGGCGCTGGCCGTGATCTCCGTGGACGGGCACGTGGACGCGAGCGTGCGGCAGCGGCTGTGCGAGCTGCCCGACGTGCAGGGCGCGTCGGTCGTGCAGTTCCGCGGCGCGTGAGGAGCGAGTGAGCGCGGCCCTCGTCACCGATCCCGCGATCCGCGCGGGCTTCGCGCAGGACGCGTCGGGGCTGCACCTGGTGCCCGACGCGGTGGCGCGCCCTGCGTCCGCCGAGGAGGTGGTGGACGTCCTGCGCGCGGCGCACGCGGCGCGCACGCCCGTCACCGCCGCCGGCGCGCAGACGAGCTACGTCGGCGGCTCGATCGCCGACCGCGGCGTCGTGCTGTCGCTGCGCGCGCTGGACCGCGTCGTCGACCTCGACCCGGCCGCGCGCACGATGCGCGTGCAGCCCGGCGCGCTGCTGGGCGACGTGAAGCGCGCGGCCGCGGCGCACGGCCTCCTCTTCGCCCCCGATCCCACGAGCGAGGAGGAGTCCACGCTCGGCGGCGCGATCGCGTGCGACTCCAGCGGCGCGCGGTCGCTCAAGTACGGCGCGACGGGGCCGCACCTGCGCGCGCTCACCGTGGCGCTCGCGGACGGCCGCGTGATCGAGGTGCGGCGCCCCGCGATGGAGAAGAACGTCGCCGGCTACGGTCCCGTGCACGACATGCTCGACTGGTTCGTCGGCAGCGAGGGCACGCTCGGCGTCGTGCTGGAGGCCGAGCTGCAGCTGCTGGCACTGCCGACCGCGGTGACGGGGCTCGGCATCCCGTTCCGCGCGGCGGCGGACGCGCTGGCGTTCATCGCCGCGGCGCGCACGGCGCGCGACGCCGGAGCGGAAGGCGTGAACCCGCGCTGCCTCGAGTACCTGGACGAGAAGGCGTTCGCGATCGCGCGCGACTTCGTCGGTGGCTCGTGGGCGACCGACGCGCGCGCGTACGTCTACACGGAGGAGGAGGCGTTCGGCGAGGCCGAGCCGCCGCTCGATGCGTGGCTGGCGCTCGCCGAGGCGCATGGCGCGCTGACCGACGACATCCAGGTGTTCGAGGGCGAGGCCACGCTGCGCGACGCGCGGCGCATGCGGCACGCGGTTCCCGCGACGCTCAACGAGCGCGCCGCGCGCTACCGCGCCGAGGGTGGGCGCAAGGTCTCGACCGACTGGGCGGTGCCGTACCGCCGCCTGCACGAGGCGCTGCAGGCCGCCGACGCGATCGCCGCGACGTTCGGCGTGGCGCCCGTGGCGACCTTCGGCCACGCGGGCAACGGCCATCCGCACCAGCACTTCCTCGCCCGCGACGCCCACGAGCTGGAGACCATCGAGCGCGCCGTGGACGCGACGCTGCGCCACGTGCTGTCGATGGGCGGCACCGTCGCGGCGGAGCACGGGATCGGGAAGCTCAAGCGCCGTTGGCTGCCGCTACAGCTCTCGCCCGCGCAGCTCGCCGTCATGCGGGCGGTGAAGCGCGAGCTGGATCCGCTCGGGCTCCTCGCGCCAGGGAACGTCTTCGAATGAATGCTGCGTGCTGCGCGGCCTGCACTGACGCGCCGGACCCCATTTGCCGCTTGGGAGGATGCGGATGCTCCGGATGAGAACGGATCCTTCGGATCGTCCCGCGTGGCGGCGACGTCCCATGCGCCGAGGCGGAGCGATCCGTCTCATCCGTTCCGATCCGGAGCATCCGCATCCTCCCCAATAGGCCACAAGTCCGGCGCACCGCCGCGTCTCGAGCGGCCGTGCACGCAGCACGCAGCCAGCCACCGAAAGCACCATCGCGATGACCCGATTCAGGTCCGTCTTTCTCGACGTCGACTCGACGCTCTGCGGCGTCGAGGGCATCGACTTCCTCGCGCAGCGCCGCGGCCCCGACGTGGCGGCGCGCGTCGCCGAGGCGACCGATCGGGCGATGCGCGGCGAGATCGCGCTCGACGCCGTCTACGGCGAGCGCATCGCGCTCGTGCGTCCCGGCCGTGAGGACCTGATCGCGCTCGCGCGCGCGTACGCCGACGCGCTGGCGCCCGACGCCGTCGAGGCGATCGCCTTCCTGCGCCGCGTGGGCGTGCACGTGGCGCTGGTGAGCGGCGGCATCCGGCAGGCGATCCTTCCCGTGGCGCGCGAGCTGGGCTTCGCGCTCGACGACGTGCACGCCGTGGACGTCGTGCTCGACGGCGGCGGCAGCTACTGGTCGTACGACGCGGGCTCGCCGCTGACGCGGCAGGACGGCAAGCGCGACGTCGTCGCCGCGGCGCTCGCCGGTGGCGTCGCCCGCCCCGCGCTCGCCGTCGGCGACGGCTCCACCGACGTCGCCATGCGCGACGCGTGCGACGCGCTCGCCGCATTCACCGGATTCGCGCGCCGCGACGTCGTCGTGCGCGCCGCCGACCACGAGGTGGCCTCGTTCGAGGACCTCGTCGCGCTCATCATGGACGAGGAGACCACCGCATGACGACCACCACGATGCCCGACACCACCTTCGGCACCTTCTTCCTCCCCGGCCCCACCGAGGTGCGGCCCGAGGTGCTGCAGGCGATGACGCGGCCGATGATCGCGCACCGCGGCCGCGAGTTCGAGGCGATGTTCGCGCGCATCCAGGAGGGGCTGCGCGAGGTGTTCGGCACCGCGCGTCCCGTGTTCGTCAGCTCGTCGTCGGCGACGGGGCTGATGGAGGCCGCGGTGCGCGGCGTGCCGCAGGGGCCGATCCTCTCGGTGGTCAACGGCGCCTTCAGCGAGCGCTTCGCGCAGATCGTGCGGCAGACCGACCGCGAGCTCGACGTCCTCGACGTCGAGCCGGGCCAGGTCGCGACGCCCGACGAGGTGGCCGCGCGGCTGCGCGCGCGCCGCTACACCGCGATGACGGTCGTGCACTCGGAGACGTCCACCGGCGCGCTGCACGACGTGCGCGCGATCCGCGCCGTCGCCGCCGAGGCGGGCGTGCCGTGCCTGGTGGACAGCGTCACCGGCGTCGGCGGCGCGGAGCTGCGCTTCGACGACTGGTCGCTGGACCTCGCGCTCACCGGCTCGCAGAAGGCGCTGGCGATGCCGCCGGGGCTCGCGTTCGCGGTCGCGTCGGAGGGCTACATGGCGAACGTGACGCGGGCGTCGGCGCGCGGGCTCTACTTCGACCTCGCCGAGTTCGAGGAGTACGTGAAGAAGAACCAGACGCCCAACACGCCCGCGACCTCGCTGCTCTACGCGGCGGAGGTGCAGCTCGCGCACCTGCGGGCGGAGACGATGCCCGCGCGCTGGGCGCGCCACGCGGCGATGGCCGCGCAGACGCACCGCTGGGTGGACGAGCGCGCGGCGCGCTTCGGGATCGGGATCCTCGCGCCCGCGGGCCATCGCTCGCCGACGGTGACCGCGGTGACGGTGCCGGACGGCATCACCGGCGACGACATCGTGCGCGCCGTGAAGGCGCGCGGCTTCACCCTCGGCAGCGGCTACGGCACGGTGAAGACGCGCACCTTCCGCGTGGGCCACATGGGCGACCACACGCCCGACCGGCTGGCGGCGTGCCTCGACGCGACCGAGGACGCGCTGGCCGAGCTGCTGGGGCGCTAGTCCCCGCTAGACCAGCGCCTCCTCGCGGACCACGCGGAGCGGCGGGTTCTCGGGCCACTCGACGCGGGCGTACAGCTCGCGCAGCGCGATCGACGCGCCGATCGTCGGCAGGTCGAGCGTCGCGTCGAGGCCCGAGACCTCGTGAAGGATCCAGCGTTCCCCGTCACGCTCGAACACCTCGACGCGCGGATGGTCCTGCGAGACGAGCACGTAGGTGCGCAGCGACTCGAGCTCGCGGTAGAGCGCGAACTTCTCGCCCCGGTCGTAGGCAGCCGTCGACGGGGAGAGCACCTCGGCGATCAGCGTCGCGTCGAGCAGCGTGTCCCGGCGCTCGTCGTCGTAGCGCGCCGGCCCGCACTGCACGAACACGTCGGGGTACGTGTAGAGTCCGTTCGCCAGGACCTTAAGGCGCAGGATCGTGATGAACGCCTCGCAGTCGCGCCCGACCTGCGCATTGAGCGCCGCCCCCAAGTCGAGCACCAGGCGGGCGTGATTCGGCGAACCGCCGCTCATCGCGTAGATCCGCCCACGGTAGTACTCGCTCCGCGTCTCCGCCGCCCGCTCGCGGCGGAGGTACTCCTCGGGCGTGATGTACGGCTCGGGCGTCCTCATGGCCCCACCATACGCTCGGCCAGGCCCGCTCGGCAACTCGGCCGGGGCATCAGCGATACGCGGGCGGCGCGGGCGCGACGACGACCGTGTCCCCGCTCAGCCGGAACCGCCCCTCGAGCGTCGCGGCCGAGCTGCCGCCCGCCCACACGGTGAACGAGCCCGGCTCCACGACGCGCCTGAGATCGAGCGCCGTGAACGCCAGGTGTGCCGGCCGCAGCGTGAAGCGCACCGTGCGCCGCTCGCCGGCGCCGAGCGTCACGCGCTGGAACCCCTTCAGCTCGCGCACCGGGCGCGTGACGCTCGCCGCGTCGTCGCGCACGTACAGCTGCACCACCTCGTCGCCCGCGCGCTGCGACGTGTTGGCGACCGTCACGCTCACCACCAGCGAGTCGGCGGTGCGACCTTCCGCCGGCAGCTGCAGGTCCGAGTACGCGAACGTCGCGTAGCTCCGCCCGAAGCCGAACGGATACAGCGGCGTCCACGGCAGGTCGATGTACTTGCTCGTGTAGTGGTTGCTCTCGGCGGCGGGGCGGCCGGTGTTCTTGTGGTTGTAGTAGATCGGCACCTGTCCCGTCGCGCGCGGCACCGTCACCGGCAGGCGCCCGCCCGGGTCGGCGTCGCCGAGCAGCACGTCGGCCAGCGCGTTCCCGTGCTCGACGCCGAGGAACCAGCTCTCGACGAGCGCGGGCATGCTGTCGGCGAGCCACTGCACCGCCAGCGGGCGCCCGTTCAGCAGCACCGTCACCACGGGCTTGGACGGATTTGCCGCGCGCGCGGCGCGCAGCACCGCGCGCGCGAGCGCCAGCTGCGCCCCCGGCAGCTCGATGGACGCGCGGCTGGACGCCTCCGCGCTCATGTCCTGCCGCTCGCCGAGCACCAGCACCACCGCGTCGGCCGTGCGGGCGGTGGCGCGCGCGGCGGCGAAGCCGGTCGTGTCCATCGTGTCCGCCGGCGCGCCGCGGACGTGCGTGATGCGCGCGTTCGGGAGCGCGCGCCGCAGACCCGCGAGCGGGCTCACGACGTCCTCGGGCTTCCCGGCGCCCCACCAGTTGCCGAGCGCCGACTTGGGATCGTCGGCGAGCGGGCCGATGACGGCGAGCGAGCGCAGCGTCCTGCGCAGCGGGAGCGTCGGCGCGGCGCCGCTGGCGCGGTTCTCGAGCAGGACGATCGCGTTCCGCGCGATCTCCCGCGCCGCGCGGCGGTGCTCCGCGGTGAGCAGCACGCGCCGCTCGCGCGCGCTGTCGCTGAAGCGGTACGGATCGTCGAACAGCCCGAGCGCGTGCTTGGCGCGCAGCACGCGCACGACCGCCGAATCCACGGCCGCCTGCGGCACACGCCCCGCGCGGATCTCGGCCGCGAGCGTGTTGCGGTAGAGGGTGCTCGACATCTCGATGTCGACGCCCGCGCGGATGGCGCGCGCGGCGACGGTGGCGGAGTCGCCCAGCCCGTGCGGGATCAGCTCCGCCACGCCCGTCCAGTCACTCACCACCAGCCCGCCGAAGCGCCAGCGGTCGCGCAGCACGTCCTGCAGCAGCCAGCGGCTGCCGTGCGCCGGCGTGCCGCCGATCTCGTTGAACGACGCCATGATCGTCGCCGCGCCGGCGCGGATCGCCGCCTCGAACGGCGGCAGCACGACGTCCCACAGCGTGCGCTCGGTCAGCTCGACGGTGTTGTAGTCGCGCCCCGCCTCCGCGAAGCCGTAGCCGGCGAAATGCTTGGGCGTGGCGAGCAGCACGTCGGTGGACGGCGGCGCGGCGCCACCGAGCATCGCCGGCTCGCCCTGGAAGCCGCGCACCTGCGCCGCGGCCATGACGCTGCCGAGGAACGGGTCCTCGCCCGCGCCCTCGACGATGCGCCCCCAGCGCGGGTCGCGCGCGATGTCGACCATCGGCGCGAACGTCCAGTGCACGCCCGCCGCCGACGCCTCCACCGCCGCGATGCGCGCCGCGCGCGCCGCCGCCGCCGAGTCGAACGTCGCCGCCATCCCGAGCGGCACCGGGAACACCGTGCGCCAGCCGTGGATGACGTCGAACGCGAACAGCAGCGGGATCTTCAGCCGCGACTGCATCGCGATCTCCTGCAGCCGCCGCGTGTCGCGCACCGAGTAGATGCTGAGGAACGAGCCGATGGCGCCGGCGCGCACCGCGGAATCGGCGGCCGGTGGCACCGCGGGCCCCGTCTGCCCGGACGCGCCCGGGAACATCGTGAGCTGGCCGAGCTTCTCCTCGGGCGTCATCAGCGCGAGCAGCGAGTCGGCGACGCGCTGGGCGCGGGGGGAGGTCAGGCGGGCGGCAGTCTGCGCCCCGGCAGCTGACGTCGCGACGCAGCCCGCGATCAGCAGGCAGCCCAGCGTCGAGCGTCGAGCGTCGAGGGATCGGGGTCTCTCGACGCTCGACGCTCGACGCTCGACGCTCGCCCTCTCAGCACTTGCCATCGAGCCATCCTCCAGAGAAGCCCGCGCGACAGAGTCCGCGGATCACGTACGGGTTCTTCCGCATCAGTCGCCACACCAGCTCCGACCGCTGGTTCTCGAGCATCGCGAGGATCGGCCCCTGGTCGATGCCGAGGTAGTCGCCGTCGAACCATCCCTTCCCGGGCACGATGCGTCCGTGCTGCAGCCGCGGCCCCGGCTCGCGCAGCGTCGGGTTGAACGCGTCGAGAAAGCCGTAGCGCTGGAACAGGTCGTCGCCGTAGCGGCGGCGCATGGCCAGCAGCGACGGGATCACCACCTCGGGCGCGAAGGCGATCGAGCCGCCCGCGGCCGTGGGGACGATCGTCCCGTCGTCGCTGATCTCGTCCTTCCCCGCTCCGCGCGCCCAGTACGTGTGGAAGCGGCGTGCCCGTCCGTCGATGGTGAGCGTCGAGTCGAGCGGGCCGTCGCTCGCCGTCAGCCCCCACACGTCGGCGGAGTAGTCGCGCCATCCGTTCGGGTTGTCGATCGCGTACTGCCGCTGCGACAGCGTGGCGCGGCGCGAGTTCTCGTGGTAGTCGATGCCGCGTCCACGCATGTACGCGTCGCGGATGCCGCGGAAGTCGATCCAGACGTGCGAGTACTGGTGGCCGAACAGCGGCGCGAACTGGATGAACTCCTGCCCGTGGAACGTGTCCCACTGGTACGTCGCGGCCCACCGCTCCCACGCGCCGTCGGGCAGCGGGTGCGTCGGGGAGCCCAGCGCGAGCACGTAGAGGAGCATCGCCTCCATGTAGCCGCGCCAGTTGTCGAGGATGAAGCCGTTCGCGTCGTGGCGCGGCAGCCCCTGCTCCGGGTGCCACCCCATGCTCACGAGCGGGCGTCCCGCCTGCGCCCACGCCCAGTCGACGCGCCGGTAGATGCTGTCCGCGAGCGCGCGCACCTCGACGTCGCCCGCGTCCGCGCGGTCGAAGTACTCGCGGCAGGTGAGCGCGCCCGCGAGCAGCAGCGCCGTGTCGATCGTGGAGAGCTCGACCTGCCGGAAGCGCAGGCCGGTCTCCATGTCGAGGAAGTGGTAGAAGAAGCCGCGATGGCCGGTGACGCCGGTGGATGCAGGCCCCTGCGGCGCGTCGCGGAAGAAGCGGAGCGTCGTCAGCACGCGGTCGCGCGCCTGCTCGCGCGTGACCCAGCCGCGCTCCACGCCCACCGGATACGCGGTGAGCGCGAAGCCGACCGCGGCGACGCTCGAGAAGGACTTCGTCGGCCAGCGGTCGGGGGTCAGCCCGTTGCGCGCGTTGGTGGTCTCCCAGAACCAGTCGAACGTCCGCCGGCCGAGCGTGTCGAGGAACGCCTGCTGCTCGGCCGTCGGCTGATGGCGGGGCGCGGGCGCCGTCGCCGGCGGGGGCGCCGGCCGGCACGCCCCCACCGCGATCACGAGGCCCGCGACCCGCGCGAGCGCGCGGCTCACCGTCCCCCGGTCTCGGCGCCGCGATAGGCGTAGCGGAGCCCCAGTTGGAGCCGCGTGCCGAGCCCCGCGCACCCCGGCGTGCCGTAGTTCGGGTTCGCCTGCCCGGCCGGCGGGATGGTGGTGTTGAAGCAGCCGTAGTTCGCGTTGTTGAACGCGTTGAACAGGTCGGCGACGACGCTCACGCGGTTGCCGCCGGCGAGCGAGAGCGCCTTCTCGAGGCGCGCGTCGACCTGCTGGAAGGCGAACACGTGCCCGAGGCCGAGGAACGGGCGCCCCGGCGGCGTGAAGGTGTACGTCACCGCCTGGAACTGCCCCGTGCCGAGCGTCTGGTCGCTGGCGTTGACCGTGATGCCGCTGGCGAGGTTGACGATCGTCGAGAAGGTGATGTCGGCCGGCAGCCGGAACACGCCGTTCATCACGATCTTGTGCCGCTGGTCGCCGGGCGCGCGGCGGCGCGGACGGTCGGCCACCGTCGGGTACTTCTCGTCGAAGCCCCAGAACAGGTCCGTGCTCTGCCCCTGCTCCTCCGCCCTGCCGAGCGTGTAGGCGACCGAGCCGCCCCACCGCTCGGTGCCGCGGATCGGCTTGTCGACCTGCAGCTGCACGGCGTCGTACCACGTCTTCACGCGGTCGTCGGTGATGAACACCGCCGCGTAGTTCTGCCGCGCCGCGCCCGGCGTGCCGATGGTGTACGCCGCGCGGATGAAGTTCATGAAGTTGCGCCCGCGCACGCCGTTGTACGTCAGCGTCACGAGCGTCGGCCCGACCGACTGCCGCACACCGGTGCTGAACTGCTGCGTGCTCGGCGGGACGAGGTCGTTCTTGACGAGGAAGACCTCGGGGATGCCGACCGAGCCGGCGAGCGTGCGGAGCTGCGCCGGATCGTAGAAGCGGTCGTTCCACGCCACGCACCGGTTGCGGATGGCGGCATCGGTCTCCGCGGCGCACGCGGCCTGCGTCGCGCGGAAGCTCACCGTGTACACGCCGAACTGCCGCCGGAACTGCTCGTCCAGCAGGTTGTTCCAGACGGTGCGGTCGTAGTACAGGCCGTAGCCGCCGAAGAGCACCGTCCGCGTGTCGCCGAAGACGTCGAACGAGGCGCCCAGGCGCGGCTGCCACGCCTTCTTGTACATCGGGCGGTTGTCGCCCGTCGAGATGAAGTTGTCGATGCCCCCCAGCAGGTCGATCGTGCGCACCTGCTGCGTCGAGCTGCCGGCCGGGTTGGTCGGGTTCGGGATCGTCTGCCGCACGAACAGCTGCGAGTTGAGCGGCCCGCGCAGCGAGTCGGCCAGCGCCTGCGGCGTGACGTAGTCGTTGTTGATCATGTTCGTCTCGGCGTCCCAGCGGAGGCCGAGGTTCAGCACCAGCCGGCGGCCGATCGTCCAGTCGTCCTGCGCGTAGACGCCGAACTGGGTGTTGTCGTTCTTCACGTCCGGGTCGCCGAAGCCGAAGCCGGCCTCGAACGGGTAGGCGTACTGCTCGTCGCGCCGGTAGCGGAAGACCGGGTTCTGCGTGAAGGCCTTCTCGGCGCGGTACGTCAGGAAGTCGACGTTGCCGCCCAGCTTGAACACGTGGTCGCCCGCGAACTGCACGGCGCTGCGCGTGACGTCGTCGCGCAGCGAGATGCGGTTCTGGTCGAAGTCCTGCTGCGAGTCCTTGCCGCCGATGCGGAGGATGTTGTTGTACTGGCGCCCGACCAGGTCCCCGTTAATCCACGTCGGCTTCCACTGGTAGAGCTGCGTGGACACCTGCGCCTCGTTCAGCCAGCGGTCGCCGGCCAGCCGCCAGTTCGCGATGCCCGTGTAGACGTCGATGTCGAGGTTCTCGCGCGCCTCGTACGACGTCTGGCCGCCGAAGCCGCGGAAGTCGCGGTCCTTGCGCACGCTCAGGCTGGCGTCGATGGTGCTGTTGGCGCCCGCGTTCCAGGTCAGCTTGCCGAAGCCGAGGTGCGACAGGAACTCCTGCGCGAAGCCGCCGGTGTACGGCCGCAGCTGGGCGAGCAGAGCCGCCGGCGCGAAGGTGCTGTCGCCGCCGAACAGCACGTTCGCGGGCTCGCGTCGCTGATTCAGCTCGTAGGTGCCGAAGAAGAACAGCTTGTCGCGCACGATCGGGCCGCCGAGGCTCCCGCCCGCCTGCCAGCGCTTGTACTGCGGCCGCGGCCCGTTGCGCCCCGCCGTGAACGCGTCGCGCGACACGAGCGCGTTGTTGACGTTGAACCCGAACGCGCTCGCCTCGAGGGTGTTCGAGCCGCTGCGCGTGGTGGCGGTGATGATCGCGCTCCCGGCGCGCTGGTACTCCGCCTTGTAGTTCTGCGTGATGACGCGGAACTCCTGCACCGCGTCCTGCGGGAACGGGTTCCCCTTGCTCGCGTTCTGCCCGGCGACGCCGCCGGTCAGCACGTCGCTCTTGTACGTCGCGCCGTCGATGAAGACGTTCACCGCGTCGGCGGGCTGGCCGCTGGCCGCGAACGTCTTGTCGGTGCTGTTCACGTTCTGCGACGTGATGCCGGGCGCCAGCCGCGCGATGTCGAGGAAGTTGCGCTCGAAGTTCGGCAGGTTCTGGATCTGCTCGCGCGACACGTTGGTGCTGATCTCCGACGTGCGCGCCGTCGTCCCCTCGGCCTCCGCCTGCACGGTGACGGTCGTGAGCTGCACGGCCGCCTCGGACACCGACAGGTTGAGGTCCAGCGTCTGGCCGATCTGCAGCTGCACCGTGCGCGTCGCGGGCGCGAGGCCGACGCGGCGCGCCGTCACCGTGTAGCGCCCCGGCCGCAGCCCGCCGATGTAGTAGAAGCCGGCCGCGTTGGTGAGCGTGCCGCGCTGCTGGTTGGTGGCGACGTCGCGCGCCACGACCTGCACCTCGGGCACCGCGATGCCGCCCGCACCGGTGACGTAGCCGCGCAGGTTCGACGTCGAGGTCTGGGCGCGCGCGGCGCCCGGCGAGCCGAGCAGCACGAGCGCAGCCAGCATGGACGCGGCATGCAGGAGCGGCCGCGCGCGGCCGGCCGCCGGGCGGGACGGGAGCGGGAGTGCCGGCATCTGACGGTCTCCGGAGAGGGGGAGCCAGCAATACGACACGCACCAGCCCCGGAGCAGCACGCTT
Source organism: Roseisolibacter agri (assembly GCF_030159095.1). Lineage (NCBI taxonomy): Bacteria > Pseudomonadati > Gemmatimonadota > Gemmatimonadia > Gemmatimonadales > Gemmatimonadaceae > Roseisolibacter > Roseisolibacter agri. The sequence continues at coordinate 225,493 of NZ_BRXS01000001.1, read as the reverse complement.
GGTGCCGCCACCCTCGCGGCCGCCCGATCAGCGCACGGCCGGCGCGCGCCCGTACTTCCGCAGGGCCGTCAGCAGTCGGTCCACCGGCAGCGCGGTCACGCGGTGCATGTCGGCGCCGGTCATCGTGTCGGCCGCCAGCAGCGCGTTGACGATCGCCTCCTCCGTCGCCTGCACGGTCGCCGCGAACAGCGGGTTGATGCGCGCGTTCGGCAGCATGCCCACGCGCGCGACGCCGGTGTCGGCGGCCGTCCCGGGGTTCGCCGTCGAGAAGGCGACGAAGATGTCGCCCGAGCTGTTCTCGCCGCGGCCACCCATGCGTCCCACGCCGAGCGAGGCGCGCGTGGCGATGCGCTTGAGCTGGTGCGGCAGCAGCGGCGCGTCCGTCGCGACGACGATGATGATCGAGCCCTGTCCGGCGGCGGCATCGTCGTCGTGCGGCACCGGTGGCGTGGCGGGCGCGGCGCCACAGCGCGGCGATCCGCGGCTGATCGTCGTGTCGGGCGAGTCGGTGCACGGCAGCAGGTCCGGGATCTCCTCGCCCACCGGCACGCCCGCCACGCGCAGCTCGCGCCGCGCGCCGTAGTTGCACTGCACCAGCACGCCCACCGTCCACCCGCCCTGCGCGGGCGTCAGCCGCCGCGACGCGGTGCCGATGCCGCCCTTGAAGCCGTGGCAGACCATGCCCGTGCCGCCGCCGACGTTCCCCTCGGCCGGCACCGCGCCGCCGCGCGCGCCGTCGAGCGCCGCGAGCGCGTGCTCGGGCTTCACGTGGAAGCCGTTGATGTCGTTCAGGAAGCCGTCGAACGTCTCCGCCACCACGGGCAGGCCCCACGGCTGGAGCCCCGGGCGCTTCACCTGCCACTGCAGGATCGCGTCGCGCACCACGCCGACGCTGTGCGTGTTGGTGATCGCGACCGGCCCCTCCAGCAGGCCGCTCTCCTGCAGCCACGTGGTGCCGGTCATCTCGCCGTTGCCGTTGAGCGTGAACCACGCGCCGAACACGGGGTCCGCGCTCGCGCGGCCGCGCGGATGCACGACCGTCACGCCCGTGCGCACCGGCCCGCGCCCCACCGTCAGACGCCCGCTCCCGCTGATCAGCGTCGTGTGCCCCACCTCGACGCCGGCGACGTCGGTGATCGCGTCCAGCGGACCGGGCGCGCCGCCGATCAGGGCGCTGATCCCGAGGTCGCGCGCCCGCGGCCGCGCCGGTGCGGCGGCGGTCTGCGCGAGCGCGAGCGTGGGCCCGAGCGCCAGCAGGAGGGTCGCACGGAGGATGGTGGCGGGCATGGGCGAGCGGGCGAGGGTCGGTGGCGGGAGGTCGAGCGCGTGCATGCGATACGGCGCCAGGCGGCGCCCTGTCAAGCACGCGCCGCTTCGGCGGGCCGCCGGCCGCGTGTAGCTTCCGCCCATGCGCCTGCTGACCGTCTCGCCGTCCACGCCCGATCCCGCCCTCGTCGCCGAGGCCGCGCACGTGCTGCGCGCGGGCGGGCTGGTCGCGTTCCCCACCGAGACGGTGTACGGGCTGGGCGCGCACGCGCTCGACGCCGCGGCGGTGCAGCGCATCTTCGCCGCCAAGGGGCGCCCCAGCTTCAACCCGCTCATCGCGCACGTCCCCGACGCCGCCGGTGCGCGCGCGCTGACGACGGCGTGGCCCGACGCGGCCGCGCGGCTGGCGCGCGCGTTCTGGCCCGGCCCCCTGACGCTCGTGCTGCCCAAGCGCGCGCACGTGCCCGACGTGCTCACCGCCGGCCTGCCCGCGGTCGCGGTGCGCGTGCCGGCGCATCCCGTCGCGCTGGCGCTGCTGCGCGCGGCCGCCCTGCCCGTCGCGGCGCCGAGCGCGAACCGCTTCACCGAGCTCTCCCCCACCACCGCGCAGCACGTGCAGAAGGCGCTCGGCGACCGCGTGGACCTGATCCTCGACGGTGGCGCGGCGAGCGTCGGCATCGAGTCGACGGTGGTGGACCTCACGGGCGCGCGCCCGACGCTGCTGCGCCCGGGCACCCTCTCGGTTGCCGCGCTGGCGGAGGTGCTCGGCGACGTGCCGCTGCCCGCGCCGTCGCCCGGACGCGAGGACGCGCCGCGGCCCGCGCCCGGCATGGTGGAGCGCCACTACGCGCCGCGCGCGACCGTGTGGCTGTTCGATGCGTCCGCGCGCGACGCGATGGCCGCGCGCCTCGCGCGCGAGGCGGTGGACGCGCGCGCGGGCGCGCTCCTGCTGTCGCCGTGGGACGCGCGGCCCGCGCCCGCGTTGCCGCTGCCGATGCCCGACGATCCCGCCGCGTACGCGCAGCGGCTGTACGCCGCGCTGCACCAGCTGGACGACGCGGGGTGCGCGGTGGTGCTCGTGGAGCGGCCGCCCGACACGCCCGCGTGGCAGGGCGTGCGCGACCGCATCGAGCGCGCGTCGCGCTAGCCGTCGGCCGCCGCGCGCACGTCCGCGGACACGGGCGTCACGCGCCGGGCCACGCGGCGGGACGGCGTGACGATGGTCACGCCGGCCTTTCGGGAAGGACACGATCCTGGTCGTGCAGCCGCGCCGCTGATGGCGTTGCCGCCCACTCTCAGGAGGACCAGCCGATGCCCCTCTCCCGTTCGATGCGACTCGGCGCCTGCGCGGCGCTCCTCGCCGGCTCCGCCATCGCGTGCGGCGACGACGCGTTCGTCGACGGCCAGACCGGCCCGCGTGGCTCGGGGCGCCTCGTCGTGCAGCTGACCGACGCGCCGTTCCCGTTCGACTCCGTGAAGAGCGTCGACGTCTACGTGGTGCGCGTCGACGCGAAGGCCGAGGCGACGGACTCCGCGGCCGCCGCCGTGGGCACCGCGGACTCGACGAAGGATTCCGGCGGCTGGGTGACGCTGGCCGAGCCGAAGGCCAAGTTCGACCTGCTGACGCTGCGCGACGGCAAGTTCGCGACGCTCGGCGAGAAGGGGCTGCCGGCGGGGACCTACAGGAGCTTCCGGCTCATCATCGATCCGGCGCAGTCGCGCGTGACTATGAAGAGCGGCGACTCCGTCGCGGTGCAGTGGCCGAGCGCGGGCCGCAGCGGGATCAAGCTGCAGCTGGCGAAGGACGTGACGGTCGGCAAGGACTCGACGACCGCGCTGCTGGTGGACTTCGACGTCGGCGAGAGCTTCGTGATGCGCGGGAACTCGCTGAAGAACGGGCTGCTGTTCAAGCCCGTGATCAAGGCCGCCACGCGCTGAGCCGACCGTGGTCCAGATCTGGTGGTAGACGCCGCGCTCCCCAGCGCGTCGAGCGCCGGCTCCCTCTCCCGAGGGGCCGGCGCTCGTGCTTTCGGGGTGTGGATTCGTGCGCCGCGACGGGGTGGCATGGGCGTGCTGCGGCTCCCAGTGATCGCGGCCGCTGCGGAGCCTCACCGCTGCGCGTGAGTCTCCTTGCTGCGATCACCGGTCGCCTTCGCGCGCCCGCGCCCTTCCCGCCCATACATCACTGTCGTCCCGAGTGTGCGCGCAGCGCACCGCGAGGGACCTCGGGGCTCGCCACGCGCGCAGCGCGCTCACCCCGCCCCGACCGTCTCCTCCACGCGCGCGGGCGCGGCCGCACGCGCCGGCGAGAGCACGATGCTGAACGTCGAGCCGACGTTCGGCGTGCTCTGGAGCGTGAGCTGGAAGCCCATCAGCTCGCACAGCGACCGGCTGATGGCGAGGCCCAGGCCCGTGCCGCCGAACTCGCGGCCGGTGGAGGTGTCGGCCTGCTCGAACGCCTCGAACACCGCCGCCTGCCGGTCGAGCGGGATGCCGATCCCCGTGTCCACGACCTCCATCCGCAGCGGCACGCCCGACACCGGGTCCGTGACGACGCGCACCGTGACGCTGCCGCGGCGCGTGAAGCGCAGCGCGTTGCTCACGAGGTTGACGAGCACCTGCCGCAGGCGCGACGGATCCGCCTCCAGCCGTGCGGGCGCGTCGGGCAGGTCGGCGTAGAGCCCGAGCCCGCGGCGGCGCGCGTCCTCCTCGAACGCGCCGACGACGTCGCGCACCAGCGCCTCCAGCGCCACCGTGCGCGAGTCGATGGCGATGCGGCCCACCTCGATGCGCGCGATGTCGAGCAGGTCGTCGATCATCGTCAGCAGGTGCATGCCGTTGTCGCGGACGCGCTCCAGGTAGGTGCGGCCGTCGTCGCCCAGATCCGACGCCCGCGTCTTCAGCAGCACGTTGGAGAAGCCGATGACGCTGTTGAGCGGCGTGCGCAGCTCGTGGCTCATGCGCGCCAGGAAGTCGCTCTTGGCGCGGTTGGCCGCCTCGGCCGACTCCTTGGCGTCGCGCAGCGCGCGCGCGGCGGCGGCGCGGCCCGCGAGGTCGCGGCGGATGACGTTGAGCACCAGCAGCCCGGCCGCGAGCGCGGTGGCGAGGCTGAGCGCGATGCTGCCGATGACCTGCCGCACCCACGCGCGCTCGCCCTCCGACTGCAGCACGAGGACGAGCTCCTCGTTGCGTTCGAGCTCGTCGATCAGCGTCCGGATGCTGTCGCTGAGCACGCGGCCGCGCCCCGAGCGCACGATCGCGATCGCCGATTCGAGGTTCTCGCGGCGGCGGTCGATGGTCTCGCGCAGGAGGCTGAGGCGGCGCCCGACCAGGCCCTCCAGCTGGTTGAGGCGCTCGCGCTGCGGCGTCCCCTCGTCGATGACGGCGCGGAGGCTCTCGACGTTCGCGTCGACCTCGCGGCGCGAGTCCTGGTAGGCCCGCAGGTAGGGCACGTCGCCCGTGAGCACGTAGCCGCGCGCGCCCACCTCGGCGTCGGCGACGCGCGAGTAGGTCGACTCCAGCAGGCGCAGCACGCGGTGCGTCTCGCTGACGGCGGTGGCCGTGTCGAGCAGCCGGTGCATGCTCTGGTAGGCCGCCGTGCCGACCAGCACGAGGAAGAGCAGCCACGCGGCGACGGCCAGCGCGACGGTCCGCCGGATCGACTCCGCCACGGGACGCGCTAGCCGCCGACGCGCCGCAGCGCCCGCTCGATCGCGCGCAGCAGCACCGTCTCGTCGAAGATGGGCTTCGCGACGTACTCGTCGAAGCCGGCCTCCAGCAGCGCCGCCCGGTCGCCGTCCATGGCGTGCGCGGTGAGCGCGACGACGGGCAGCTCCGCCAGCCGCTCGTCGGCCCGCATGCGCAGCAGCACGTCCAGCCCGCTGATGCCCGGCAGCGAGATGTCCATGAGGACGATGTCCGGCACCTCCCCGCGCCCGAACGCGGCCAGGGCGTCGCTCCCGTTCACGTACTCCCGCACGTGGTACAGGTGGCCCAGCAGCGCGCGCACGAGCAGGCGGTTGTCGGCGTTGTCCTCGACGACCGCGAGGACCTTCATCGTGCGCTCATCGCACGCCCGAGTCTGGAGGCAGCGCGTGCACGAGCCACGCGACCAGCTCGTGCACCGCCTGCTCCGCGCGGTCGATCGCGGGCGCGAGCCCGAACAGCTGCTCGGCGCGCGCCGCGTGCTCGACCTCGGCGCACAGCCGCGCGGCGCCGGTGCCGCCCAGCTGCGCGCTCGACGACTTGAGGCCGTGCATCGTGCGCACCAGCGTCTCGGTGTCGGCGGCGACCAGCGCCGTCCGGGCGGCGGCGAAGCGCTCCGGCACCGAGTCGGCGAACAGCGCGATCATCTCGCGCGCCAGCCGATCCCCGCCGAAGCGCCGCAGCCGGTCGATCGCGTCCTGCCCCTCGAGCGCCGCGGTCGCCGGGGTGGCGTCGACCGCGCCGGCGGTCCCCTGGATCACGCCGTCACTCCTCCGACGGGCCGAGCGTCAGCACGTAGCCGGTGCCGCGCACCGTGACGAGCGTCGGCTTCGCGTGGTGCTCGCGGAGCTTGCCGCGCAGCCGCGCCACGTGCACGTCGACGACGTTCGAGCCGGGGTCGAGCGTCAGGTCCCACACCTTCTCGAGGAGCTCGCTGCGCGTGACGATCTGCTCGGCGTGCTGGACGAGGAAGGCGAGGAGCGTGAACTCGCGCGGCGCGAGCGCGACGCGGTGCCCGTCGATCGTGGCGCGCCGCATCGCCCGGTCGATGACGATGCCGCCGAACGACAGCGTCTCGATCCCGCGCGGCTCGCGGCGTCGCACGAGGGCGCGCACGCGGGCCTTGAGGATCTCGTCGTCGAGCGGCTTGGTCAGGTAGTCGTCCGCGCCGGCGTCGAGCCCCTGGACGACGTCGCGCTTGCCGTCGTTGCCCGTGATCATGAGGATCGGCGTCTCGCTGCCTTCCTGGCGCAGCTCGCGCGCGAGGGTGAGGCCGCTGCCGTCGGGCAGCGAGACGTCGAGGAGGATGCCGTCGTAGGCGTGCTCCGACGTCGTGGCGCGGGCTTCGGCGCAGTCCGTCGCGACGTCCACGAGGTGACCTTCCTCGCGCAGCGCGTGGCGGATCAGCTCCGCGAACATCCGATCGTCCTCGACTACCAGTAGCTTGGCCATCGACAGAAGCTCTAGGGCGGTCGGCGTCCGCGGGAGGGGGGCGGGCCGACGTGCAGGAGGCTGGTCGCGTGGGAGCCACGCGCTAGCACGGCTAAATGTGATGCCGGACACACTTTCCGGCCAGATGGCGAACGCGCCATGTCTCGCGCCGGACGTGCTTTGTATGACGCCTCAGCAAGGCAAGAAGGTTCGTGACAATACCTTCATACCTGGTCTCACACGCCGCTCCGAACGCCGCAGGCGGCACGGCGAAAGGCTCGCTGGCCCAGTGCCAGCGAGCCTTTCATCACACTCGCCGTGCGGACTGCCTTACGGCTTCAGTCGCACCTGGACATTGCCGCCGAGGAGCTGCACCTGCGTGCCGTTCGGCGGCGTACCGTTCATGTCCGTGCGGGCCGTGCCCACCTGCATGAACGTCTGGCTGGCCGTCCAGACCTTGATCGCGAAGCGATCGGTCGAGCCAGGCTCACCATTGTCGACCAGGTCGATCTGGAACTGCTGCTGGTTGCCGATGTAGCCGGCCGACAGCGTGTACTCGATGCCGGTCAGGCGGTCTACCGCCTTCACGTTCGAGCCGCCGGTGAACGTCGCCCAGCAGGGCTCCGTGCCGGTCGTCGTCGAGCACCGCTGCGTCAGCGCCGACATCTGGTTGCTCTTGATGATGAAGTTGTAGTCGCGGGTGCCGCTCGGCGCCGAGACCGTCGCACCGTTCACCGTCCCGGTCGCCCGGCCGCCACCAAGGTCGGCCGACTTCCGGTAGATGAAGAGGCTGTTCCCCTGCACGCCGCCGTTCTTCAGGAAGCGCGCGGTGAAGCCGAAGTTGCTGCGCGCGCCGGTGTTCGGGTCGTTGATCGAGCCGCCGCCGGTCGTGAAGCCCGTGCCCGGATCGACCGCCGTCAGCGCGGCATTCGGGACGGCCGCCCGGTAGAAGGCGTTGCTAAGGAGCTCCGCCTGAACGATGTACTGATCCTCCTTCAGGCCAGACACGGAGCAGGACGCCGTACCGGCCCCCGAGCCGCTAGCGGACACTGGCGCGTCGCACTTGACGGCGCTGCTCGGGTCCGTGGTGTACACCGAGAAGCGAACCGTCAGCGGGATGCTCGCCCATGGGACCGACCCCAGGTTGCCGTCCTGACTCTCGCTGACGCTCACCGAGAGCTGAGCGCTCGCGGTGCCGCCAGACCTGTTCGTGCTGACGAAGGTCTGGCCCGTGTAGTCGAGGACCATGTCTTCCTTCGTCACGCCGAGCGATCCCGCGGTGTAGCTGAAGGCGTAGTCGTTGTCCGCGCCGCCCGAGCAGGTGATCGGGTACGACGCCTCCGGAGAGATCGCGGCCGCTGTCGTCGAGCAGGTCGGCTTCGTGTCGAGGACCGCGTCGGTCTGGCCGTTGACAAACCCGGTGTACTTCGGCGCGAACGTGGGGTTCGGATCGCTGTACTGGCGCGGATCCGGAGTCTTCGGGTTCGGTTCGACGTTCAGCGCCGCCTTGGCGATGGTGACGACCTGCGACGGGGACGTGATGAGGCTGTAGTTGTCATCGGCGGCCTTCGTCGCCGTGAGCGCGCACGTGCCGGTGCCGCTCGTGATCTCCAGCTTGCCGGCATTCGGGCCAGTGCTGGCGATAGAGCACGCGGTGCCGGTCGCGGTGAAGCTGGCCGTGTGAATCGAGCTGCCGCCGGTGGCGCTCATCGAAAGCGCCTCACCGAACGTACCCGCCGTCGGACCCGTGACGCTGAGCGCGGCCTGCGCGATCTTGCGCGCGGCCACCGTGCGCTCCACCGGAGCAGCGGCGAGGTAGTTCCCGTTGCCGATCTGCGAGGCGGTGATCACGCAGTTGCCCGTGCCGCTGGTCATCTTGACCGAGTTCCCCGTCTGCGTCTCGCAGACCCCAGAGACTGCGATCGCAACGACGAGATTCGAAGCCGTCGTCGTGGGGCTCACCGTGAACGTGCTGTTGTAGTCGGCCGGGGTAGTCGGCTGCACGAAGGTGATGGTCTGGGGCGCCTTGGCGATGGAGAACTCCTTCGCGTCCTGGCTCGCGCCGTAGTTCGCGGTCTCCGCGTAGCTCGCGCTCGCGCGGTAGTCGCCCGCGTCACGCGGCGTGCCGCTGACCTGCCACGCGCCGTTCGCATCCTTCTTCTGGTACGTGACCGTCAGGCCCTGATTCAACCCGGCGGCGCCCGTGACCGTCGCGGACGCGACCTTGTTCGTCCCGTCGTACACCACCGGCGGTGTCGGGACCTCCACGATCGTCGTCGTGCTGGCCTTCGCGATCGTGGTCGTCGCCGTGTTCGTGGCCGCCTCATAGTTCACGGTCGCCGCGAAGCTGGCCGTCACCTTGTAGCTGCCGGCGTTCGTCGGCGCGGTGGCGCTCGCCGCGTAGACCGTCGGACTCACACCCTCGTAGCTGAAGGTCGGGGTCCCGAGGTTGACGCCGCCCACGCCCGACACCGAGCCGGTGGCCGCGCTCGTGGCGCCGAAGGTCCCGCCCGTCCAGCTCACGCTCACGGTCGGCGTCGCCTTGCCGATGTTGAGGTCGGAGCTCGCCTCGGACGCAGCTTCGTAGTTGGCGTTCCCGGCCTGATTCGCCTTCACCGTGCAGGAACCGGCCTCCACGATCGTGAGCAGACCGGCCGCCGTGACCGTGCACTTGCTCGGCGTCGCGCTCGAGTACAGGACGTCGTTGCCCGAGCCGCCGCCGGTCACCCCGCCCGCGACGCTGAACGGTGCATCACCGAACTTCTTCGTGAACGACGTGAGGTTGAATCCGGCGATGGTCTGCGTCGCCTTCGCCGCAGTGGCGGAGGCGGTGACCTGCGTGGCGGGGAAGTAGTTGTTGTCACCGGCACGGTTGACCTTCACGGTGCACGTGCCGGTACCGCTGTTCATCGTCACCGTGTTGCCCGCGATCGTGCAGACCCCCTCAGTGGTGACCACCACCTGCGAGGTGCCACTGCCACCACCAGGCGTCACGTTGAAGCTGGTGTTGTACGTCGCCGTCGCCGGCACGCCCGTGAGGGTCAGCGCCGCTTGCGTCGCCTGATTGATCACCAGCGTGGCGATGGTCGGGTTGCTCAGCGCAGCCAGCTGGTAGTTGGCATTGTCCAGCGTCGCCTCGACCGTGTAGCTGCCGGCGCTCTTGACGTCCGCCGCCTGTACCACGTTCGCGTTCTGCTTGTAGACCAGGCTGACGCCCGAGAGACCCAAGGGCGCGGTCGTCGCGGTCGCCGCCTTCGCGGAGCCGTCGTACGTATGGCTCAGGTTCGTCAGCGTGATCGAGGCCGTCGCCTTCGCGATGGCGAAGGTGCGCGATAGCGCGCTGCCCGCGTACGCGGTCGCAGCATCGTAGTTGTCGTCGCCTGCCTGGCTCGCCGTCACCGTGCAGCTGCCCGCGCCGGTGATCGAGATCGTGCTCCCGCTCACGGTGCAGTTGCCGCTCGCGCCGTAGGTGACCGTCAGGCCGGAGGTCGCCGTCGCCCCGAGCGCCGGAGCCGCCTCGTTGTACTTGGTGTCGGCGAGCACGGGGAACGTGATCGTCTGCGCGGCCTTCGCGGCCGCCACCGTGCGCGTCAGGCTGCTGCCCGCCGCGGCGGTGGCAGCTTCATAGTTCTCGTTGCCCGCCTGCGCCGCAGTGATGATGCAGTTCCCGGTGCCGCTGGTCATCTTGATCGAGCCGTCCTGCTGCTTCTCACACACGCCGGACACCGATACGGCCACCGGCAGGGGGGACGTCGCCGTGGGGTTCACGGTGAAGCTGCTGTTGAAGACCGCGGGGCTCGTCGGCTGCGCGAACGTGATCGTCTGCGACGCCCTCGCGATCGTGATCGTCTTCGTCTCCGAGGACGTCAGGTAGTTCGTGTTGCCCGCGAACGTCGCCCTGACCGTGTACGTCCCGGCCGCCGTCGGCGCGCCGCTCAGCGCCGTGCCGGCCGCCGTCGAACCGCTGTAGTACGTCAGCGTCGCCGTCGCCCCGCCGATCGCCGCGCCGCCCGCATCCTTCACGGTCGCCGTCGCACCGTTCGCCGAGCCGTTGTACGTGCTGTTCTCCCAGGTGATCACCACCTGCGACGTCGCCTGGGTGATCGCGTACGAGCCGTTCACGGGCGTCGCGTCGAAGTTGCTCGCCGCCGGCCCGGTGATGCTCGGCACGATCGTGTACGTCCCGACGTTCGGTCCCACCGTGGCCGGGTCGTTGGCGCAGCTAATGCCGGTCGTGTAGGTCCCGGTCACCGCACACGCGGACGGCGTCTGCGCGCTGCCCGTGTACGTCCCGGTGCCGCTCCCTGCCGTCGCCGTCACGGCCGCCCTGCCGATCACCAGCGTCTCGGTGGCCTCCGGGGCGTCGTAGTTCGTGTTGCTCAGCGTCGCCTTCACGACGTAGCTGCCGGCGTTCTTCACGTCCGCCGCCGCGACCTCGGTCGCGTTCTGGAAGTACCGGACGGTCACGGCGGTGAGACCGGCGGGGCTGGTCGTCGCCGTCGCCGCCTTCGCCGCGCCGTTGTACGTGTGGCTCAGGTTGGTCAGCGTGATCGACGCCGTCGCCTTGGCGGCGGCGAAGGTCTGCGTGGTCGAGGCACCGAGATAGTTGCCCCCCTCGGCCAGCGTCGCCGTGACCGTGCAGCTGCCGACGCCCGCCTTCATCGTGACCGTGCCGTTGCTGATCTCGCAGGCATCCGTGGCACCCACGGAGAGGGTCACGCCGCCGTCGCCGACCTTGGAGGTCGTCACCGCATAGGTGGCGTTGTAGGCCAGCGTGCCCGGGTTGGTGCTCGTGATGCTCACCGAGCCCTGCGCCTTGTTGACCGTCAGCGAGACCGACTTGCTCGTCGCGATGTAGTTCGGCGTCTCGGCTGCCGTGACCGTCAGGGTGTGCGCCCCCACCGGCAGCACATCGGTGGTCGCCTTGTCGTAGCTCAGCGCACCATCACCGGTGGTCAGTGTCGCGTTCAGCACCCCGGCCAGCGTGGTGCCGTACGTGATCGCGGCCGGGGTAGCCCAGCTGATCACCTGGCTCGCCTTGCCGATCGTAAGGCTTCCGGACTTCGTCTCCGCCTCGTAGTTGTCGTTCACGAGCGAGGCCACCACCGCATAGGTGCCGGCGTTCGTCGGCGCGGTCGTGCTCCCCGCGTACGTCACCGACAGCCCCGTGATACCCGCCGGGTCCACCGCGGCGGTCGCGGCGATCGGCGAGCCCGTATAGGTCGCCGCCGCCCCCGTCGGCACCGTCAGCGTGATCGTCGCCTGCACCTTCGCGATGCTGAAGGTGCGCTCGACGCTCGGCGCCGGCAGGAAGTTCGTGTTGCCGGCCTGGCTGGCCGTCACCGTGCAGCTCCCCGCCTTCACCACGTGCAGCTTGCCGTCGACGATGGTGCAGACGCCGGTCGTCGAGCTCGCGTAGCTGACCGTCAGCCCGGAGCTGGCCGTCGCGCCCAGGGCCGCATCCGCGTCCCCGTACTTCGCCGTCGTCGGCGCCGTGAAGGTGATCGACTGCGTGGCCTGATTGACGACGAGCGTCAGCGAGTTGTCGCTCGCCGCCGCGAAGTTCGTGTTCTCCGCGAAGCTGACCGTCACCTCGTGCCCCGTCGTGCTGCCGGCGAGCAGGTTCGCGTTGGTCACGGTGATCGAGAACGCGCCCGTCGACGCGTTGATGGTGCCCGTGCCGCTCACCGCGGCGCCGCCGCCGGTGGTGGTCACGAGCGCCGTCACCGAGCCGCTCGGCACCAGCCCGCCGGTGGTCTTGAGGGTACCGGTCACCGTCGCCGTGGCGGTCCCGAACGTGATCGCGGGAGCCGTGAGCCCACTGAACAGCGGGGCCGCCTTCCCGATCACCAGCGTGCCCGTGGCATTGGTCGCCTGGTAGTTGTCGTTCGTCAGCGACGCGACGACCGCGTAGCTGCCGGCCGCCGTCGGCACGGTCGTGACACCGTCGTACGTGATCGCGACGCCCGCGAGGCCTGCGGGATCCGTCGTGGCCACCGCCGCCTTCGCAGTGCCGTCGTACGTCGCGTTGAGCGCCGAGAGGCTGATCGTCGCTGCCTTCTTGGCGATGCTGAAGCTCTGCGGGACCGACGCCGCCGCGTTGTAGTTCGTGTTGCCGGCCTGCGACGCCGTCACCGTGCAGCTGCCCGCGCCGGTGATCGTCACCGTGCTGCCGCTGATCGTGCACTTGTCCGTGCTGCCGACGCTGAAGCTCACCGCCAGCCCGGAGCTCGCGGTCGCGCTCACCGTGAAGGCCGCGTCGCCAAAGGACTTCCCCGCGAGCGCCCCGAAGGTGATGGTCTGGTCGGCCTTGCCGACCGTGAGCGTCGCGCCGCCGCTCGACGCCGTGTACGACGCGTCACCGACGAAGCTCGCCGCGACGCCCGTGTTCGTGCCGGCTGCGTACGACCCCGCGTTGATCCCGGTCAGGCTCACGCCGGTGAGCGTGGCGACACCCGAGACGTTCGTCGTCGCGCTGCCTACGGAGTTCCCGTTCAGTCGGAAGGTGATGGTCTTTCCGTTCACCCCTGTGGCGGGACTCCCCGAAGTGAGTGTCGCCTTGAGGGTCGTCGTCCCGCCGTAGGTACCGGTCGCCGCGTCGACCGCGACGCTCGTCGCGACGGCGGTGCCGAAGTTCGCAGTGACCTTCTTCGTGTTGTTGGTGTTCGTCGGAACGCAGATCGAGCGGTTCGCCTGATTGAACGTGATGTCCGTGTCCTTCGACTCTGCAGTCCACTTGTCGAACGGCCGCCCATTCGTCGAGGTGGCATTGGCCACGAACTGGATCGCCGCGCCTTCAAAGCTCCAGCTGCTGTTCTGGCTCAGCAGGAATTCCTGGGTGTACTGCCCGGCAGGCGATCCGGTGCACGTCGTGTTGTCGTACCAGAGGAGACGGTAGCCGTAGTCCAACCCGGTCGGTGCGACGAAGAGCTGCACGTTGCCGTCGGTGAACGTCGTCTGCGCCCGCCGCGCAGAGGTCTGCCCGGTGGCGGTGAGGACAAAGCGCACGCCCAGGTGATGGGCTTCGGGCGAGAACGTGGTGTCGACGAACGCGCCCGCCTGATCGGCCGTCGCGGAGAGCGTGCGATCCTCGTGCACGAGCGGATCCTCGTGCAGCGTGATCTTGATGGTCTCACCCGGCGCGAAGCCCGCGCCCGTGATCGTGACCATGCTGCCAGGGACGTAGTCGTTGCGATCGGTCTGTACCGTCGCCCCACCCGTGTTCGCGCCCTCGGCCGTCACCAGCACGACCTGGCCGCCGGCCGACGTCCCCGTCTGCCCGACGGCGTCGAGCGACAGGCCCGGCGCGCCGCTCGGGAAGTAGAAGCCGAACGACGCCATGTTGTCGTAGGCGAGCTGCGTCCCGCCGTTCGACATGATGGCCATGCCCGTCGCGGTCATCGTGCGGACGCTCGCGTACGTCTTCAGCGCGATGTCGGCCGTCACGGTCAGCCCCGTCAGCCCGCGCACCCAGTCGTAGCGCGTCGCCTCGACGTCGGAGTTGTCCTGCAGCACGACGAGGCCGGGCCCACGCACCGCGTCGAAGTTCGCGCCCGCCCAGCGCGCGAGGTTCACGATCAGCGCGTTCTTCGCGAGCCGATTGGTCGCGCCGAGGTCCGGCGTGCCGGAGTAGAAGGCGCGCCGGCCGAGCAGCGCGAGCTTCAGTCGCCCCGCCACCGTCGCATCGCGCAGCAGCGCGAGCGGCGTCCCCTCCTCGTCGTCCGACAGCGAGGGCACGACGAACAGGGTGTAGGCGAACAGGTCGGCCGTCCGGAGGTCGACGGTGCCGTTGCTGCCGTCGTACGCCTTGTCGACGCCCTCGGGATAGGCGCCGGTGGAGCTGAGGGCGGCGACGACGTTGCCGCACGTCTCGACCTCGTCGGTCGGGCAGTACACGAGCGCCTTCTGGGCGGCGGCGGCGGAGGCGTCGAACGCCAGCGCGAGCAGGGCCACCAGCAGAAGCGCGGGGAGGCGCAGGAGCTTGGACATGGGAGGAGCGGGGCGGAGCGTCGCGCCGTCGGGCGACGGCGGTGCTGCGCGGGGCACGGAGGGGGACCCGCGACGTCGCGGGCGAAGCGTCAGGGAGGACGGGCGACGGGGCGGCTGACGCAGGCCGACCCGGTCAGGGCATCAGGCGACCGGCGGTTGCCGTCAGTCGCACGCGTCCTTCTTGATCACCTCGAGCGCCGCGAGCTGCTCGCGCAGCTCCTTCTCCTCGTCGCCCTTGGCCTTGCCGATGGCGGCCTGGAGGGCGGCCTGCTTGCGCGCGTAACCGCGGCAGGTGGACGCGATCCGGTTGCCGAGGGCGGCGGCGACGTTCGGTCCCGCCGGCGCGGCGGAGAACGCGGGCCCCGCGGGCTCGGTGGGGGCCACGGGAGTGGCCGCGGGCTCGGTGTCGGACGCGCAGGCGGCGACCGCGACGAGCGCCGTGAGGGAGACGGCCGCGAAGAGGAGGGTGCGGGACTGCATGGGAAGAACTCCGGGGGGGTTGGAGCCGCCCCCGTTCCCGCGTCGCGGCACCATGCCGGAGCGGGTGGAGACGGTCGGAGTCCTCCTCGGCGGCCGGGCGGTCTCGACGGGGCGAGATCCCGTGCTTTGCGGACCGGCCTCGCGACCGGGGTGCCTTGTGCGGGAGGGGAGGGACTGCGAAGGGGCTGCGAAGAGGGGCGGCCGGGGGCGGCCGGGGGCGGCGCCGTGACGCCGATCGTGCCGAACGCACTCGCCGGGCCAGAGCGAGCGCGACCATAACCCGTTTTTAGCGCACGCGTTGAGCGATCACGGAGAACCGGTCGACCGGCTCCACGCGGCAGCGATCCCGCATCTGGCGTTGTCACCCCGCAGCATTTGGCCGCCGAGATGACGAAACGGTAATGTGTTGTCCCCCAAGGTGATACGTGTCACCAGGGAGGCCCCCGAATGTTTGTAACAAGGGCGTCATAGTCAAGCAAACGCGGCCGTAAACCCCTGTTTACCGTCCGCCCGCGCCGAGCTGACCCGCGTTGCGACGCTCCCCCCCGCGTCTACATTCCGCGCCATGCTCCCCATCGACCTCTCCGGGCGCCGCGCGCTGGTCGCCGGCGTCGCCGACGACAACGGCTTCGGCTTCGCCATCGCCAAGGCGCTCGCCGCCGCCGGCGCCTCCGTGTGCGTGGCCACCTGGCCGCCCGCGCTCAACATCTTCCTGAACCTCATCGAGCGCGGGAAGATCGACGACTCGCGGCGCCTCGCCGACGGCTCGCTGATGACGTTCGAGCGCATCTATCCCCTCGACGCGACGTTCGACACGCTCGCCGACGCGCCCGAGGAGATCCGCACCAACAAGCGCTACGCGGAGCGCGGCGACTTCTCCATCGAGGGGCTCGCGACGCAGCTCGTCGCCGACTTCGGCGAGAAGCCACTCGACATCGTCGTGCACTCGCTGGCCAACGGCCCCGAGGTCAAGAAGCCCCTGCTCGAGGTGAGCCGGCACGGCTATCTCGCCGCCGTCAGCGCCAGCGCCTACTCGATGGTCTCCATGGTGCAGCGCCTCGGGCCACTCCTGCGGCCGGGCGGCTCGTTCTCGTCGCTGACGTACATGGCGAGCGAGCGGGTGATCCCGGGCTACGGCGGCGGCATGTCGAGCGCGAAGGCCGCGCTGGAGAGCGACACGCGCACGCTCGCCTTCGAGGCGGGCCGCAAGTTCGGCGCGCGCGTCAACGTCATCTCGGCCGGCCCGTACGCCAGCCGCGCCGCGAGCGCGATCGGCATCATCGGCAAGATGGTCGAGTACTGCGAGCGCAACGCCGCGCTCCCCGAGCAGCTGGACGCGATGGACGTCGGCAACACCGCGGCGTTCCTCGCCAGCGACCTCGCGCGCGGCATCACGGGCACCACCGTCTACGTGGACAAGGGCTACCACGCGATGGGCATGGCCGTCGACGCGCTGACGACCGTAGCGGGCGCGGACTGAGTCGCTCCGCAGCACCCGAACGCGACGCGGGGCCGGTCCGCCAGGTGGTGGACCGGCCCCGCGTGCATTCCCATCGGACGGCCGGAGCCGCGCGTCAGTAGCCCGAGAACAGCAGGTGGTTGTTCGTGGTCTTGGCGCTCGACACGGCGCCCTTGGTGGTGCCGGCGAACAGCGCGTCGCGCACCTGCGCCGGCGTCGCGCCGCCGTTCGACTGGAGGTACAGCGCGGCGACCCCCGCCACGTGCGGAGTGGCCATGCTCGTGCCGCTGATGGTGTTGACGTCCGCGTCGCTCCGGTACCAGGCCGATGTGATGCTCACGCCCGGCGCGAAGAAGTCGACGCAGGCGCCATAGTTGGAGAACGACGCCTTCCTGTCGGTCCTGTCCGACGCGCCGATGGTCATCGCCTCGGCGACGCGTGCCGGCGAGTACTTGCACGCGTCCTGCGCGATGCCGATGATGTTGCCGTTGCCGGCGGCGATGGCGTAGCTGACGCCGTCCGCGATGGAGTTCCTGACGGCGTCGTCGAGCGCCGTCGAGGCGCCGCCGCCGAGGCTCATGTTCGCGACGGCCGCGCCCGTGGTGTGATGCTCGGTCACCCAGTTGATGCCCGCGATCACGCCCGAGGTGGACCCGCTGCCCGAGCAGCTGAGGACACGCACCGCGACCAGTGACACGCCCTTCGCGACGCCGTACGTCTCGCCGCCCACCGTGCCGGCGACGTGCGTCCCGTGGCCGTTGCAGTCGTCGGCGGCGCCACCGTCCACCGCGTCGAATCCGCTCGTCGCGCGCCCGTCGAACTCGCCGTGCGAGAAGCGGATGCCGGTGTCGATGATGTACGCGGTGACGCCGCTGCCGGTCGCGGTGTACGCGTACGTGGTGCTCAGCGGCAGGCTGCGCTGATCGATGCGGTCGATGCCCCACGTCGCGCCGGCCTGCTCCGTCGACGCGTACATCTCCTGGTCCTGCTCCACGTACGCGACGTTCGGGTTGCGCGCGAGCGCCCCCGCGGCCTGCGCCGACATGCGCGCCGCGAAGCCGCGGAGCGCGTGCTGGTACGTGTAGCGGATCTCGGCGCCCTGCGACGCCGCGAGGCGCTGCGCAAGGCCCGGCGCGTCGGCGACGTCGCCGTTGAAGACGACGATGTACTCGTCGGGGATCGGCTGGCCGGCGTCGCCGGCGGCCGCGGCGCGCTCGAACGCGGGGCGGTCCTCGACGTCGGCGGCATCGACGCGCGGACCGGCGGGATCGGCGCAGGCGGCGGCGAACAGGGCGGTCGCGGTGCACGCGACACGAGCGGAGCGGGGCGGGAGCTTCATCGGGCCGACCTCGACGCGCACGGAAGGCGGGTCTCCGTCGGCGGGCGGACGCGCGGGCCGACGGAGGTGGTCACCCATTCGTGACCGACGCGCGAACATCCGGGCCAAGCGCGCGGCTGTCAAGAATCCACCCGTTTACTTTGCCACACGAAGTACTTGACACGAGCCGGCGCGCGACGCATCCTCCGCCCATGCCCGCCGCCCCGACGCGCCGACCGGCCGCCGCGCAGGACCCTGCCGATCCCCCGCAGCTCCACGCGCGGGCGATGGACAACCTGCACTTCATCCGCAGCACGATGGAGCGCGCCGCCAGCGTCACCGCCGTGTCGGGGTGGGGCATCGCGGGCACGGGCGTGGTGGGACTCGGCGCGGCGCTGCTGGCCGCGCGCGAGCCGGACGCGGGCGCGCGCCTCATCATCTGGCTCGCCGCCGCACCGCTCGCACTCGGCGCCAGCGTCGCCGGCGCGGTGTGGAAGGCGCGGCGCAGCGAGCTGCCGGCGCTCGTCGGCCCGGCGAAGAAGCTCGCGCTCGCCTTCCTGCCACCGATGCTCGCGGGCGCGCTGCTGACGCTCGCGCTCTGGCGCGCGGGGGCGCTCGACGTCGTACCCGCGCTCTGGCTGTCGCTCTACGGGACGGCGATCGTCGCCGGCGGCGCCTACTCGGTGCGCGCGGTGCCCGCGATGGGCGCCGCCTTCCTCGCCCTGGGCGCCGTCGCGGTGGCGGCCCCGGTCAGCTGGGGCGAGCTGCTGCTGGGCCTCGGCTTCGGCGGGCTGCACCTGGCCTTTGGACCCTGGATCGCGAGGCGTCACGGTGGCTAGATCCGGAGCGGCCCGCCGCGCGGCGGGCGAGGAGCGTCCGGCCGCGCCCGCGCTGGCCGGCGTGCGCGGGGCGGCGGCCGGCACCGCCCCGGAGCTCGACCAGCTGGTGCACGAGCGCGTGCGCCTGGGCATCGTCAGCGCGCTGGCGGTGAACGAGTCGCTGAGCTTCGCCGAGCTGAAGGCGCTGCTGCAGGCGTCCGACGGGAACCTGAGCGTGCACGCGCGCAAGCTGGAGGACGCGGGCTACGTCGCCTGCACGAAGGGGTTCGAGGGGCGCGTCCCCCGCACGGACTACCGGCTGACGGCCGAGGGGCGCCGGGCGCTCGAGCGCTACCTCGACCACATGGAAGCCCTCATCCGCGCCACGCGCGATCGCTGACCCGGCACGTCTGCGGGTCCGCGTCGCGTGTGGCGCATTCTCGTGTCCGCTGACTTTACGATGCAAAGTACTCCACACCTCCAGCTCGCCGGCGGCGGCCGCGTCCCCGCGCACGTCGCGATCATCATGGACGGGAACGGGCGCTGGGCCACGCGCCGCGGCCGGCCGCGCGCCGCCGGCCACCTCGCGGGCGCGCGCGCCGTGCGACGCACGGTCGACGCCGCGCTCCGCGCCGGCGTGCGCACGCTCACGCTCTACGCCTTCTCCGGCGACAACTGGCGCCGCCCCGAGAGCGAGGTGCAGCAGCTGATGCGCCTCTTCCGCCGCTACCTGCACGGCGAGGCCGCGCGCTGCGTCGCGCACGGCGTGCAGCTGACGATCGTCGGCCGCCGCGACCGCCTCGATCCGCTGCTGCGCCGCGCCATCGAAGCAGCGGAGGAGACGACGCGCGGCGGCGACCGCCTGCGCCTGCGCATCGCGCTCGACTACTCGGCCCGCGACGCGATCGTGCGCGCCGCCACGCAGGCCGTCGCGGCCGACGACGAGTACGCGCGCGACGCCTTCGCGCTCTTCGCCGCGCGCCTGGGCGCCGCGATGCACGACGTCGCGCCCACGCCCGACGTCGACCTGCTGATCCGCACGGGCGGCGAGCAGCGGCTGAGCGACTTCCTGCTCTGGGAGTGCGCCTACGCGGAGCTCTGGTTCACGCCGACGATGTGGCCCGACTTCGACGCCGACGAGCTCGCGCGCGGGCTCGCCGAGTATGCCGCCCGCGAGCGCCGCTTCGGCGCGCTCCCCACCTCTCCGCGCACCGCGCACGGCTGACCGATGCCCGCCCTCTCGTCGCTGCTCCCCGCCCTGCCGCAGCCGGCCGTCGCGCGCCGCGCGGTGGGCGCCGCGCTCACCCTCGGCGTGCTCACCGACGCGTTGCTGCGGGCACAGCCCCTCGGGATCAACCTCCTGCTGCTGACGACCGCGCTGGTGGCCGCGCTGGCGTGGCTCGCGCGACGCCGCGAGCAACCGCTCACGCTCGGCGCCGCGCTGCTGGGCGCGCTCGCGCTGGTGTTCGCGGGCGCGGCCGGCTGGCGCGACGCGGAGGCGCTGGCCGCGCTCAACGTGCTCGCGCTGCTGACGGTGCTGGCCGCGCTGGCCGCGGCGGTGCTGCACGGCGACGCGCTCGACGTGGACCACGCGGGCCCGCTGGCGTACGTCGGCGGCGCGGTGATCATGGGCGCGCGCGTGGCCTTCGGCGCGCCGCTGCTGGCGTCGCGCGCGGTGGAGGCGCCGCCGCTCCCCGCGCCGGCGACGCTCGCCGGCATCGGCACGCTCGCGCGCGGCGGGCTGCTCGCCGCGCCCGCGCTGCTGGTGTTCGGCGTGCTGCTCGTCTCCGCCGACCGCGCCTTCGCACGCATGATGGAGCACTTGGTCGCGTGGGACGGCGGGCTGGTGGCGCAGCACGTGGTGGTGATCACCGTGAGCGCGTGGATGGTGGGTGGCTACCTCTACGCCGCGCTGCTCGCGCCGCGCCCCGCACCGATCGCCGACGCGCCGGCGACGACGCTGGAGCACGCGATCGCGCCGATGAGCGACCTCCGCGCGGGGCTGCAGGGCGTGGGCGTCGGCGTGCGCGAGGTGACGGTCGCGATCGCGCTGGTGGACGCGCTCTTCCTGACGTTCGGCGCGCTGCAGGTGGGGTGGCTGTTCGGCGGCTCGCGCGCGCTGGCGACGGCGGGCGTGACGGTGGCCGAATATGCGCGACGGGGCTTCTTCGAGCTGGTGGTCGTCGCCGCGCTCGCGCTGCCGATGCTGCTGCTCGCGCACGGCCTCGTCGGCGAGGGGACGCCGAGCCCGCACTCGCGCCGCGCGCACCGCCATTTCCGCATCGCGGCGGGCGCGCTGATCGCGCTCGTGCTCGTGCTGCTCGTCTCGGCCGCCGACCGCATGCGGCTCTACCTGACGGCGTTCGGGCTCACGGAGCAGCGCTTCTACGCGTCGGCGTTCATGGCGTGGCTCGGCGTGGTGTTCGCGTGGGCGGGCGCGACGCTGCTGCGCGGCCGCGTGGCGCAGTTCGCGCTCGGCACGCTGGTGTCGGGGTGGGCGTGGGTGCTGCTGCTGCACGCCGTGAACCCGGACGCGCGCATCGTCAACGTGAACGCCGTGCGCGCCGCCCGTGGCCTGGATCTCGACGCCGAGTACCTGGCGGGGCTGAGCGCGGACGCGGCGCCGGCGCTGGTGGCGCACGCCGACACGATGCTGGCCGCCACGCAGCGCGAGCCGCGGGCGCGCTGCCAACTGCAGTGGGCCTTCCACCACGCCGCGCGCCGCGCCGAGCGCCGGGGCGACTGGCGCGGCTGGAGCCTGTCGCGCGCCCGCGCGCGCCACCTGCTGCCCGCCGCATGGCTGACGGCGCCGGCGCCCTGCACCCCGGCGCCTGTTCCCCCACCCGCGAGCTGAGTCGCGACGGGGTTGCCGCGCGCGGGGTCGGAGCGAGATTCCCTGCTCCCACCCCGCGTTCCGTGCCCAGTCAGCCCCTTCCCTCCGTCGCCGGCGCGCCCGCCGCGTACGCCGAGCACGCGCCGCCCGCCGCGCTGCGCCCGTTCGTGGCGTGCCTGTGGACGCGCGGCGACGTGCCGGCCGGCGGCGCGCCGCACCACGTGCTGCCCGACGGCTGCGTGGACGTGATGCTGACGATGGGACCGGACGGCGCGGTCGCGGAGGTCGTGGGCACGATGACGCGCGCCTTCCTCGCGCCGGCGGTCGGCGGTACGCGCTTCGTCGCCGCGCGTCTGCGCCCCGGCGCCGCGCGCCGACTGCTCGGCGTCTCCGCGCACGCGCTGACCGACGACAGCGTGCCGCTCGACGACCTGTGGCGCGACGCGGCCGACGCGCTGCTGGACGGCGAGCCGACGCTCGACGCGACGCGCACACGGCTCACGGAGCTGCTGGTGCGGCGCGCCGCGCAGGCCGCGCCGCCGCCGGCCGCCGTGCGCGAGGCGGTGCGCCTGCTCGACGCCTCGGGCGGGGCGACGCGCGTCGAGGAGCTGGCGGCGACGCTGGGCCTCACGCGCCAGGCGCTGGCGCGCGCGTTCGCGGAGCACGTGGGCGTGTCGCCCAAGACGTACGCGCGCGTGGCGCGCATGTGGCGCACGATCGCGCGCGTGGACGAGGCGCGGCGCGTGGGCTGGTCGCCGGTGGCGCACGCGCTGGGCTTCGCCGACCAGTCGCACCTCACCGACGAGCTGCAGGCGCTGACGGGGCGCACGCCGGGCGAGTGGTCGCGCCTCGCGGTGGGCTGAGCATGCGCGCGCCCCGCGTTCCATTTCGCCAAGCGTCGCCGCGGATCCACGCGCAGATTGCGCGCATCCCCGCGCGGCCGCGCCGCGCCACCACGACCGATCGCAGCGAGCGAACTCCATGACCACCAGCGCCTTCCGCAAGCTCACGCCCGTCCTCATCGTCGACGCGATCGAGCCGTGCCTCCCGTTCTGGGTGGACCGACTCGGATTCGCCACGGTCGCGACGGTGCCGCACGGCGACGCGATCGGCTTCGCGATCCTCGTGAAGGACGGCGTGGAGGTGATGTACCAGACGCGCGCGAGCGTCGCGGAGGACAACGCGGCGTCGGTGCCCGCGGCGGGCGCCGCGGCGGATGCGACCGCGCTCTTCTTCGAGGTCGAGGACATCGAGGCGGTCGCCGCCGCCGTGCGGGGGATGGACCTCGTCGTGCCGCGCCGCCGCACCTTCTACGGGATGGACGAGCTGGGCGTGCGCGAGCCGGGCGGGCGCGTGGTGATGTTCGCGCAGCCGGTGGCCGACGCCGCGGGCGCGCCGGCGGAGGGCGCGCAGGCCGTCGAGCCCACGGGCACGTGACCGTCGCGCGGGAGCCGCAGGCGTCCGATCCGCCCACGCCGCGCGCGCGGCGGATCGGCGCCGCGATCCCGGAGCGGCTTCGCGGGCAGCGCGAGCGCGTGGCGCGCACCGCGCTGCTGCTGGCGTTCGAGCTGCTGGTGACGTTCCTGGGCCTGCTGCTGGCGTTCGCGGTGGAGAACTACCGCGACGCCCGCAACCGCGCCGAGCGCGCGCGGCAGGTGTACACGGCGCTGGGGCGCGAGGTGCAGAACTTCGCGACCGTCGCGCCGGTGCTCGCGGACACGATCCAGCGCGCCATCGCGGCGTTCGACGCGGCGCGTGCGCGCGGCGAGCGGCCGGCGCCGCCCGTGTACTACGTGCGCGCCGGCAGCGAGCGCATCCCCACCGAGGTATGGGACGCGACGCGCGCGGCGGGCGGCCTGGATCTGGTGGAGCCGCGCCTCTTCTTCACGCTGGCGGAGTTCTACAACCGCGTGAACTCGATCAGCGACCGCTATCGCCGCTACGTCGAGTACACCGAGCGCGAGGTGCTGCACCGGCTGTCGACGCCGGCGGCGTTCTACGATGCGTCGGGCGCGCTGCGGCCGGAGTACGCGACGTACGTGGACCGGCTGCGCGACGTGCACACGCTGCTCGTGGCCCGCGTGCCCGACGCGCGGCGACTGGCGGCGACGCTGGACTCGTCGCGGGCGCGGCTGCGCTGAGTCGCGCCGGCCCCTGTTGCCTTTGGGGAGGATACGGATGCTCCGGATCTGAACGGATGGGACGGATCGCTCCTCGCAGCGCACGGAGCGTCGCCGCCACACGGGACGATCCGAAGCATCCGTATCATCCGAAGCATCCGTATCCTCTCCAACAGCAAGAGCTCCGGCGCGGTGCGCTCAGCGCTTCCGCCCGAGCACCTCGCGCACGCGGTCGAGCGGGATCGCCTGCACGGTGCCGCCGCGCGACGTGACCGTGGTGGCGGCGAAGATCGAGTCGTAGATCGCCTCCTCGGTCGCGTCGGCCGCCGCGGCGAAGAGCGCCGAGAGGTCGCCGCCGTCGTTCGCGAGCTCGGTCGTAGACAGGCGCGGCGCGTCGAACGCGCGGCGCACCTCGCGCGCGGTCGAGAAGGCGATCACGTAGTCGCCCGAGCCGTTGGACGCGTACGAGCCGGTGCGCCCGAGCCCCAGCAGCGCGCGCGACGCGAGGCGGCGCAGGTTGCGGTCGGACAGCGGCGCGTCCGTCGCGACCACGATCACGATCGAGCCGTCGGCGCTGCCCGGCGGCGGCGCGGGGCGCGCGCTGTCGGCCAGCGCGCGCGTGAATGGGTGCCGGCCGAGCGCCTCGCCCACGCGCGCGCCGCCGACGGTGAGCACGCCGCCGAAGTTGCTCTGCACCAGCACGCCCACCGTCCAGCCACCGAGTCCGCGCGTAAGGACTCGCGAGCTGGAGCCGATGCCACCCTTCCACCCGAAGGCGACCGTCCCCGCGCCCGCGCCGACGCTCCCCATCGCGACCGGCGCCTCGCGCGCGCCGGCCAGCGCCGCGCGCACGTGCTCGGGGCGCAGCGGGCGGCTGCGGATGGCGGCGTTGAGCGTGCCGTCGTTCGTCTCGCCCACCAGCGGGTTGATCGAGCGCACGCGCTCCATCCCCGGCAGCGTGAGGAGCGTGTCCACCATCGCGTCGGCCGCGCGCCACACGCACAGGGTGCACGTGAGCAGGATCGGCGTCTCCAGCTCGCCCAGCTCGCCCACCTGCGTGCTGCCGAGCAGCTTGCCGAAGCCGTTGCCGACGACGACCGCCGCGGGCACGCGCTCGCGATAGAGGTTGCCCGCGTGCGGCAGGATGGCCGTCACGCCGGTGCGCACGCTGTCGCCCTCGACGACGGTCGTGTGGCCGACGCGCACGCCGGCGACGTCGGTGATGGCGTTCCAGCGCCCGGGCGCGAGCACGCCGGGCGCGACGCCCAGGTCGCGGGCGCGCGCGCGCCCCTCGGGAACGACGGGCTGCGCGAGGGCTGGCGCAGCGGCGATCAGGAGCGCGAGAACGGGCGCGAGAACGGGCGCGAGGCGGCGGGTGGTCGTCATGGCCCGCACGCTACGCGCCCGTCGCGCCGCCGGTCAACCACCACCGGCGCGCGTCACACGGCGATCAGGGGCGGCGCCAGAACGGCACCGTCACGCGCACCACCGGCGCGTCCGCGAGGATGAACGCGACGTGCGAGCCCCAGAAGCGCGACGCCGTGACGTCGACCGAGAGCACGTAGTAGCCGCCCGGCACGCCGTCGAACGCGTAGCTCGCGTCCGCCCCCGCGGTCGCTTCGGCCACCTTCGTCGTGGTCGCCTGGCCGTCCACCATCTGGTTGCGGTAGAGCGTGAGCTTCGCGCCCGGCGCCGCCACCAGCTGCGTGCTGTCGCTCGCGCCGGGGAGCAGCACGCGCCCCTCGATGCGCACGGACGACGGCAGGTTCGTGGCGCGCGACGTGTCGGCCGTCGCGACGCCGGCCGTGGGCGTGCCCGGGCCGGCCGCGAGCGCGGCCGCGCCGTCACCATCCATCTCTGCCGCGGAGACGCGCCGGGCACGCCGGACCCGAACGGCATTGCAAGGATGAAGATCGGACAAGATCGGATAACGACGGATGGCTCCGGTGGAGTGCGAGATCCCTCGCCACCACACGGAGCCATCCGCTGTTATCAGACCTTCCTCAGATTTTCATCCTTGCAAATGCGGTTCGCCTTTCGGTTCAGACCTGCTGCGTCTTCCACGTCCCCCGTCGGAACAGGGCGCCGCTGGCCACCGCGAGCGCCGAGAACGCGAGCGCGATGGCGATGAACGCACCCGTCGGGCCCATGCCGAGCGGGCGCGCCAGCACCCACGCGAGCGGGATCTCGAACACCCAGAAGACGGCGAAGTTGAGCCACGTCGGCGTGCGCGTGTCGCCGGCGCCGTTGAACGCCGCCGTGAACACCATGCCGTACGCGTACAGCACGAAGCCCGCGGCGACGATGCGCAGCGCGCGCACGCCCACCGGCACGACCGCGGGGTCCTGCGTGAAGATGTTGATGATGGGCCCCGCCGCGACCAGGAAGAGCAACCCCAGCGTCCCCATGAAGGCCGCCGTGTAGCGCGCTGTCATCCACACGGCCTGCTCGGCGCGCTCGGGGTCCTTCGCGCCCAGCGCCTGGCCCACCAGCGTCGACGCCGCGTTGCTGAGGCCCCACGCGGGCAGGATGCCGAACACCACCACGCGGATCGCGATCGTGTAGCCCGCCAGCGCGTCGCTGCCGAACGCCGCGATGATGCGCACCAGCCCGATCCAGCTGGCCGTGCCGATGATCATCTGCACCGTCGCGGACGACGACAGCCGCACCAGGCTCGCGAGCGCCGCGCGGTCCGGCCGGAAGTGGCGCGCGGCGACGCGCACGCGCAGCGCCTCGCCCTTCACGTCCGCATACGGGCGCGTCAGCCGCCAGAGCGCGTAGCCGGCGCCGATCGCGCGGCCGATCGTCGTGCCGATGGCCGCGCCGGTGACGCCGAGCTTCGGGAACGGCCCCACGCCGAACACGAGCAGCGGGCCGAGCACGATGTTGATGCCGTTCGCCATCCAGAGCGTGCGCATGGCGATGGCCGCGTCGCCCGCGCCGCGGAAGATGGCGTTGGCGACGAACAGCAGGATGATGCTCGCCTCGCCGCCGAGCATCACGCGCGTGTAGTTCACGCCGATGGCGAGCACCTCGTCGGAGGCGCCCATGAGGCGCAGCAGCTCGGGCGCGAAGAACGAGCCGACGGCGCCGAGCACCACGGCGATGCCCGCGCCCAGCAGCACCGCCTGCGCGGCCGCGTGCGCCGCGCCCTCGGCGTCCTTCTCGCCGATGCGCCGCGCGACGACGGCCGTGGCGCCGATCGCGAGGCCCATCGCCAGCGCGTAGACGGCCGCGAGCAGCGACTCCGTCAGCCCGACGCTGGCGACCGCCGCCGCGCCGAGGTGCGCGACGAAGAAGATGTCGGTGACGGCGAAGACGCTCTCCATCGCCATCTCGAGCACCATCGGCACGGCGAGCAGCAGGATCGCGCGGCCGATGGGACCGCGCGTGAAGTCCTGCTGGCTGCCGTGCAGCGCCTCGCGGACGGAGGCCCAGAAGCCGGGCGTCGGCGCGGCCGACTCGGCTGGCGCGGGCGGCAGCGCCTCGTCGAGCGTCTCGTCGTCGGGCAGGAGGTCGGTCGGACTGGACATGCGGTCGTGCTCCGCGTGCGGGAAGACGCGAATCGCCCCACCTGGCTCGCGTTCGGCGCAGGTGGGGCGACTCGCTCTGCAGACGACGGGACGACTATCGTCCCGCGCGCGCGGTCCCTGGCCGATGGATCATCGTCCCATCCCGGTCGTCACGACGACCGAGCAGTCGCCGACGACCGGCGCACGGCGCCGATCGCGGACGAGCTGCCAGATGGGGAGGGCGCGGAAGCGCATCGAGGATCGACCGGCGTCGAAGGAAGTGGGACCGGCGCGTGGCCGGCGGGTCGCCTACGGTAGGGGATACCCCGCCAGCCGTCAACCCGTCACCGGCACGCGTCCGAGCAGCGCATCCGCCTCGGCGCGCTGCTCCGCGGCGAACGCGACGGGTGGCGGCAGCGTCGCGCACCAGCGCCGCGCGGCGGCGCTCGCGGCGGCCGCGTCGCACGCGCCCGCCGGGTCCGTCGCCGACCACGCCGCCTGCTCCAGCAGCAGCACGCCGATCGTCGCGCGGCCGAGCGCGATCGCGAACGACCGCGCGCCCGCCTCGACGTCGGCGCGCGGCGCGGCCGCGAGCGCCGCGGCATGCGCGCCCAGCTGCCCGAGCGCCGCGCCCACGACGGCGACCGACGGCGCGAGCGCATCAGAAGCCGGCAGCGCGCGCAGGCGTTCCTGCAGATCGGCCAGGTGCGGCGCGAGCGCGTCCTCGCGCTCGATCGCGCGCAGCACGTCGAGCGCGAGGACGTTGGTCGTGCCCTCCCAGATCGCCAGCACCTGCGCGTCGCGCAGCAGGCGCGGGAGCCCCGTGTCCTCGACGTAGCCCGCGCCACCGAACGCCTCGAGCGCCTCGCTCGCCACCGCGACCGCCTGCTTGCCGGTGAACAGCTTGGCGACGGGCGTGAGCAGCCGCAGCGCCGCGCGCTCGCCGTCGCTCGCCAGCCCGCACTCCTCGCGGCCGAGCAGCGCGGCGACGTGCAGGACGAGCTGCAGCGCGCCGCGCGCCTCGACCTCCATCGCCGCCAGCGTCTCGGCGTGCAGCGGATGGTCGCGCAGCAGCTTCCCGAACGCGACGCGCCGCGAGGCGTAGTCGCGCGCGAGCGTCACCGCGCGCCGCATCCCGCCGGCCGCGCAGGCGGCGTTCCAGACGCGCGTGACGTTGAACAGCGTGGCGATGCGCCGCACGCCCTCGCCCGCGCCGCCGACCAGCCGCGCGGGCGTGCCGTCGAGCGTGAGCTCCGCCGTCGGCAGCGCGTGCGTGCCCAGCTTCTCCTTCAGCCGGTGCACGACGAGGCCGGGCAGGCGCCCCTCGGCGTCGCGCGCGAGCGGAACAAAGAACAGCGACAGCCCACGGCTGCCGTCGGGCGCGCCCGGCAGCCGCGCGAGCGTCATCGTCATCTGCGACGTCGTCGCGGACGTGAACCACTTGGTGCCGTGCAGCCGCCACGCGCCGTCGTCCGCGGGCTCGGCGCGCGTGCCGGTCATCGACACGTCGGAGCCGCCGGTGCGCTCGGTCATCCACTGCCCCGACGTCCAGAACGCGGCGGGATCGCGCGACGTGAGGTGCGCGAGCGCGTCGCGCAGCACCGCGTCGTCGCCCGCCATCAGCGACAGGCAGCGCGCGGCGCCGTCGGTCATCGCGAGCGGGCAGCTGTAGATCG
This sequence comes from Roseisolibacter agri, assembly GCF_030159095.1. Taxonomy (NCBI): domain Bacteria; kingdom Pseudomonadati; phylum Gemmatimonadota; class Gemmatimonadia; order Gemmatimonadales; family Gemmatimonadaceae; genus Roseisolibacter; species Roseisolibacter agri. The sequence goes on along the minus strand of NZ_BRXS01000001.1, from coordinate 196,886 downwards.
CCGACGACGGATGGAAGAGGTGCAGCATCGCCATCTGCACGACGCGCGACGCCGCGCCCCACGGCCGCTCGTACGCGACCGCGACCATGCCCTCCTCCGCGCTCGCGCGGTCGAGCGCGCGCCACGCGTCGCTGACCTCGATGCGATCGACGCGGCGGCCCCACGCGTCGTACGGCACGTGGCGCGGCGGCGCGGCCTCCGCCGCGTCGGCCAGCGCGAGCAGGTCGCCGCCCGCGCGCGCGCCGAGCCGTGCGAGCTCCGGCGTCGCGGTCGCGAGCACGTCCGCCGGCAGCAGGCGACGCAGCGCGGCCTGCAGCGCGGCGTCGTCGGCCCAGGGATCGCCGACGCGCGGCGCGTCCTGGAAGAACGCGCCGTGGGTCACGTCTCCTTCACGAACCACGCGCGCGCGCCCGAGAAGTCGAGCACGAGCACGCCGCCGGCACCGAGCGCGTAGTGCGTCTCGACCGCGTGTGTGGCGGCGGGGTTGTCGGTGCGGAGCACGTCGCCCTCCACCTGGTAGATCAGCGGCACCGTCTGCGCGTGCCCCTCGACCGAGAACGAGTAGAGGAGCCGCCCGCCGCGGCGGAAGTCCATGCACACGCCCGGCGCGAAGTCGAGCGCGCTCTCGGCGCGCAGCAGCCGCCAGCGGCCGAGCAGCCAGTCGGGGACCGCGTGCGGATCCAGGGGAAGCGGAGCGTCGTCGTCGGCCATGCCGCAACACTAGCCCGCGGCCGCGGGCGCCGGCAGGGCATGCCGAGCCATTCCGTGCGGGGAGCGGCCCCGGGTACGGATGTTGACTCGGGAAGCCGGTCCACCAGACGTCACCCGGAGGTCCAGATGGCCGGCCAGAAGCGCAACATGGAAGGGAACAACGAGCAGCGACGCGCCGCCGCGCGCGAGGCGCGCGAGCAGGGCAAGTCGCCGAGCGAGATGCACGCGACGACCGGCGCGAGCAAGCAGCGCGCGGAGGTGCCGAAGAACGCGTCGCACCAGGAGAAGCTGGAGCAGAAGCTCCACAGCAAGCAGGGCGGCAACCAGCGCGGCGACCAGAACGAGCGGGCGCGCCCGGGGAACCGCGATAGGGACCCGAAGCGCGACGACAGCAAGTACGAGTAGCGGTCGGCAGCCGTCGGTCGCGGCTAGTAGGCGTCGGGGCGGCGCGCCATGCCGGCGTGGAACGAGGCGGCGAGGCGCGCGCTCATGGCGTCGGCGCCGCCCTCCGCCCGCATCGGCGCGCCGAAGCCCACGACGCGGCGCGACCAGTCAATCCACGCCGGCACCACCGGCACGCCGGCCGACTCGGCGATCACGTAGTAGCCGGACTTCCAGCGCTGCACGCGGCGGCGCGTGCCCTCGGGCGCGAGCGCGAGCAGGAAGCGCTCGCTGCGGCGGAAGGTCTCGACGACCTGCGCGACCGTGTCGTCGCGGCCGCTCGCGCCGCCGCCGTGCCGGCGCACGGGCACGCCCCCGATGCGCCGCAGCAGCGCGCCGAACGGCCCGCGGAAGAGCGTGTGCTTCCCCAGCCAGCGCGGGTCGAGGTCGAGCGCGAACATCGCGAGCACGCCGACCGGGAAGTCCCAGTTGGAGGTGTGCGGCGCGACCACGACCACCATCTTCGCGAGGTCGGGCGGCGCGCTCTCGACGCGCCAGCCCATCGCGCGCAGGCCCAAGCGTCCGAGCGCCTGCAGCCGCGGCGCGTGCCGCCGCGGGACGTTCGGCGGGAGCTCGGGCGCGACGGCGTTCGCGCTCAGCGCGCGACCTCGTCGCTCGCGGGCATCTCGACCGGCGCGCCGGCGGCCTGCCACGCGCGCCAGCCGCCGGCCATCGACGCGACGTTCGTGTAGCCCATGCGCTGCAGCGCGTCGGCGGCGAGCGCCGAGCGGTAGCCGCCGCCGCAGTAGAGCACGATCTCGGTCGCGGGATCGGGGATGCGCCGCTCGGCGTCGCGCTCGATGACGCCCTTCCCCAGATGCTCGGCGCCCGCCGCGTGGCCGGCGGCGTACTCGAGGTCCTCGCGCACGTCGATCAGCCGCGCGCCGGCGGCCTGCCGCGCCCGCGCGGTGTCGACGTCGATCTCGCGGACGCGCGTGCGTGCGTCGTCCACGAGCTTCAGGAATCCCGGCGTGTGGTCCATGCTCTCGCTCCGTGCTCTCGCTCGTGCCGCTGCGGTCGGGTGGCGGGCGAAAGCTAACGGGCGACACGCGGGGCGTTCGCGGATGCGGACCGACACGCCGTCAGCGGCTCGCGCGCCGCCGCGCCCGCGCCGCGTCCGCCTCCGCGGCCAGGAAGCCGAACGACGCCCACTGCCCGCTCGACAGGATGCGCTGGCGCAGCGCCGCGCTCTCCGCCGCGCGCCCCTCCAGCGCGTGCCACGCGGCCACGCCGTACGCCGCCGACAGGTCCGACGGCGAGCCGAGCCCGCCCAGCACCGAGTCCGCGGGCAGCGCGCCCTTGAAGAGCAGCAGCAGGCGGTGGTAGCTCTGGTTCTCGAACACGTCCAGCTCGCGCGTGACGGGCGCCAGCGCCGCGCGCGCCTCCGCGTCGCGGCCCATGCGGCGCAGGATCAGGTAGGTCCAGTACGTCTGCGACACGAGTCGGTCCGGGTTGCCCGACACCGCGAGCCCCGACCGCGCCGCCTGCAGCGCGCGCGCGTCGTCGCCCTGCAGGTAGCGCGCGAGCGCGAGGTGGTACCAGACGTTCGACTGCAGCGTGCCGATGGGCTGGTTGCGCACGTTCGGCTGGCCATCCGGCTCGATCTCGTCGGGGCGGCCGCGCATCAGCGTCGCGGCGCGCTCCAGGTCCGCGACGGCGCGCGGCAGGTCGCGCACGGTGAGATACCGGTGCCCGCGATGGCGGTAGATGCGCGGATCGTCGGGATGCTCGGCCGCCGCGCGCGTGAGCACGTCGATCGCGTCGCGGTAGCGCCCCAGGTAGCCGAGCCGGCGCGCGACCCAGATCTTCGCGTCGGCGCTGTTGGGGGACGCGGCGAGCATCGCGCGCGCGGAGTCGAGCTGCGCCTCCATGCGCCGCTGCGTCGCGGGCGCGAGCGCGGGCCGCCGCAGCGTGTCGCCGAGCAGCGACACCGCCTCGACGGGCGGCGGCGGCTGCAGCGCCGGCACGCTGTCCGCCGCCTGTCCGAGCATCGCGACCGGCTCGCCCTCGCTCATCGCCGGCGTGCCGATGACGTAGAGCACCTCGCCCGCGAACGGCGCGCGCACCGTCGCCACCGTCGCGCCGAAGAAGTCCGTCACGCGGCCGATGGGCGCGCCCTGCGGCACCGTCGTCCCGCGCTCGACGCTCGCGTGCCACACGCCCGTCGCGGGGCTCGTCAGCACGACCGTGCGCGCGAGGTACAGCGGCGCGGCGACACGCTCCTCGGCGCGCAGCGCGCCCAGCGCCGGCAGCATCCCGAGGTGGCGCATGAGGCGGATCGCGCCCTCCTCGTTCGCGCGCACCATCTCGGGCTCGGGAAGGCCGAGGTAGCCGGTCTCGGTGGTGATGGACGGCTTGCCGCGCACCTGCGCGGTGTTCTGCGTGTAGAGGCTGCGCGCGCGGTCGCGCGGCCGGTCGTCGTTGACGACGACGTGGTCGTGGCCCCATGCGAGCGCCATCTCGCGCGACAGCGAGTCGACGCGCGCGTCGAGGCCGAGCCGGCTCCAGTAGGTGTACGGGCGCAGCGACTCGTTGCCGTCGCCGGCGTGCATGTCCACCAGGTAGTCGCTGCGGTCGATGACCTCGGTGGTGATGGCGTGCGCGATGCGCTCGCTCACCGTGCCGTCGGCGCGTCCGGGATAGACGCGGTTGAGGTTCTTGCGATCGACCGGCGAGTAGTAGACGGTGCGGCCGAGGAAGCTCGGCATGTTCGCGACGTGGACGAGGATCAGCGTGCCGCGCAGCGCCGCGGGATCGAGCCGCGCGCGCAGGCGCTGCAATGCGATGATCGGCGCGACCTCGCTGCCGTGCGTGCCCGCCACGAGCGCGAGCACCGGTCCCGTCTCGCGTCCGCGCAGCACGCTCACCGGCACGCGCGTGGCGCCGTCGCTGCCCGCGGGCACGTCGAGGAAGCCCGACGCCGCCTCCCCGGCGCGCACGGCGACGGGGCCGACGCGGAATGGCGCGTCTCCCTGCGCGTGGAGCGGCGACAGTGGCGTGGCGAGAACGGCGAGCAGGGCGAGCGTCGCGGCGCGACGGACGACGATGGCGGGCATGGCGGGGTGGGCGGAGGACGCGCAAACGTGCCTTCCGTGCGCGCCCTCCGCTACCGCGCCGGCCCGCCTCACGGCGCCTGGCCGGCGCGGAACACCTTGACGTCGAAGTCGGTCCCCGCCTCCTCCATGGTCGCGCACAGCACGTGGACGCCGTCGGTGCGGACGTTCACGAGGCCGTACACCAGATCGCTCGCCAGCGGCAGGAACGCGAGCTTGCGATAGTCCTGACCGCGCACGTCGGGACGCACATCGGTGAGGCCGAGGTCGACCTGCTCCGGCTGTCCACCGGCCGCCGGGCGGACCCGCACGCCGCTGGCGTAGCAGAGGGCGACCGAGCGCGCGAGCTCCGTCGAGTAGAGCAGCGGCGGCATGCGCGCGCCCTTCTCGTCCACCGCCTCGCGCCCGTAGCGCGCCGACGCACCCATGAGCACCGGCCGCGGATGGGCGTGCGACTCGTTGTCACCCGACGAGATGACCGTCGCCCGCGCCTGCATCGCGGCGATGAAGTCCAGCTCCACCTTCTCGGCGCCGTGGTGGCACGCCTTGGCCACGTCGACCGCGAAGTCCGCGGCCGGCACGTAGCTGAGCAGCAGCCGCTGGGACGCGTCGTTCAGATCGCCCGTCAGCAGGACGCGTACGTCGCCGTAGTCCGCGCGCAGCACGATCGAGTGCCCGTTCTTGGTGACGCCGGTGGCGCCGAGCACGCGCAGGCCGCGCGTGCCGTCGGTGAGCGTCTCCATCACCGGCCCGAGCACGTGGATCGTCACGTCGCCGTCACCGGGCGCATAGCCGGGCAGGTGTCCGTCGTCGCGCGAGAGTCGGGCGACGCTGCCCTCGAGGCGGCCGACGAGCGCCGCGAACGCCGCGTAGCGCGGAGCCAGCGGCCGCGGTGGCTTCCGGAACGACGTCTTGCCGCCGAGCAGCTGCGTGACGAAGCGTCCGCCGCGCCTGATGCGCTGACCGGGGATCGGGAACGCGGGGACCTCGCCCGCGACCTCGTCGCCGGTCTTCGGTGCGGCGGCGAAGTTCGCGATGCCGCTGTGGAAGAAGCGCGCGATGCGCACCGGGAACGGATCGCGCATCGGCACGCGCCCGGTGAAGACGTTCGCGAGCCCGCCGTAGTGGTCCTCGTCGGCGTGCGTGAGGATCACCGTCTCCAGCTCGACGGCGTCGCGACCGAGGTCGTCGAGGAACTTCCACCGTAGGAAGTTCGCGGCGCCCTTCCGCGTCATCTGCTGCTCGGCGGCCACGCCGCCGTCGATCAGATGCCACCGATCGTCGGGCGTGCGCATGAGGACACTGTCGCCCTGACCGACGTCGATGACGTAGAGCTCGAGGAGCGGGTTCGCCGGCATCAGGTCGTCCGCGCGCACCCAGCCAGTGGGCGGTTCGGCCTCGCCCTTCTTCGGCAGTGGACGGCCGCGCGCCCGCGCGCGGATGAAGCCGTCCTCGACGGCGCCGGTCACGTGGACCGGATCGCCCCACAGCAGCTCGGTGATGCGCTTGCCGTCGTCGCCGACCAGCTCCGACGTGAAGGGCCTGACGTAACGCGTGGGCACGAGGTACCCCCTGGCGAGGGATCGCTGCAGGCAGTCGCGGCGTCGCGGCCCCTAGCGTATCCCCCACGGCAGAGGACGACAAGATCCTCGCGCCCGTCCGCAGCGCCCTGCCAGCGCCCCACCAGAGCCTGACGGCGATCAGCCGTTCGTGGGCGGCGCCGCCGGCGTCGAGGAGGGCGCCGGCGGCGTCGCCGGCGGCACCGTCGGCGGCGGCGTGGGCGACGGCGTGGGCGACGGCGTGGGTGACGGCGTCGTGTCGGGCCGCGCGGTCGTGTCGCGCGGCGCGGCGCTGTCGGTCGCGGGGGCCGCGGCCTGCGCGCTCTCGGCGGCCGCCGCGGCGCGGATGCTGTCGCGGCGCGCGCTGGCGCGTGCCACCCTCGCCAGCGAGTCGCGGCGCAGCTGGTCGCGGGCGCGCTCCTCGGCGATGGTGAGCGTGCTCTCGGAGATCACCTCGCCGGTCGCGCCGCCGGCCGAGACGGAGTCGAGCCAGGCCTGCGTGCTCCCCTTCTCCTCGCTGCCCTGGAAGACCGCGAGGCCGGCCGCGCCCGCGCCCAGCACCGCGACCGCCAGCGCCGCGAGGCCGAGCGGGCGCAGGCGCGAGGGGCGAGGCCGGGGCGCGGGCGGCGGGACGGCCGGCATGCCGACCACGGGGCCGCGGGCCGCGAGGGGCGGCTCGACGTGGCGCGGGATCGCGACCGTCTCCCCGACCACCGGCGGCGCGTGGGGATGCGCGTGCGCGTAGTCGTGGCCGTAGTCGTGGCCGTAGTGGTGGACAGGCTCGTGGTCCGGGTGCGCGTCCGGCGCGAGCTGGGCGAGCATCTCGTCGGCGCCGCGCCACCGGTCGCCCGGCGACTTGTGCAGCGCCCCCTCGACCGCGAACACGAGGTGGCGCGGGAGCCCCGGCCGCAGCGTCGAGAGCCGCGGCAGGTCCTGCTCGCGCTGCTTGAGCACGATGGAGTAGAGGCTCTCCCCGGCCCAGGGCGGCTGGCCGGCGAGCATCTCCCAGCCCAGGAGGCCGAGGGCGTAGACGTCGCTGGCGGGATCGGGCTCGCGGCCGTCGATCTGCTCGGGCGCGAGGTAGGCGGGCCAGGGGGCGAGCGCCCCGTCGTCGTCGGCCGGGGGCGCGGCGAGCGTGGCGCGCCCGTCGGCGTCGAGGAGGACGCGCTCGGGGGTCAGGCCGCCGTGCGCCTCGCCCTGCGCGTGTCGCGGCGCCAGCACGGTCGCCACGTCGGCCAGCAGCCGCGCCGCGCGGTCCGGGTCGAGCCTCGGCTCGGCACGCAGGAGGTCGCGGAGGTTGCGGGGGAACGAGTACGGCGGCATCGTCGCGGGGTGAAGGGCCTCGGAAGATGCCCGCAGTCGCGCACGGCATGTGCCATCCGCCTGCCGTCACCCCCAGCCGTCACCCCCAGCCGGAGGAGTCGCCCGCATGGATGCCATGGATGCCACCATCCCGCGCCGCTCGATCGTCGACCGCATGCGCGGCGCCGCGATGTTCGACGTCGCGACCTACGAGGAGGTCGAGGCCGACACGAGCGCCACCGGGCAGGCCGCGGTCGTGGTGGTCCTGGCCGCGATCGCGGCGGCGATCGGCAACGCGTTCCGCGGGGGCCCGGGGATCCTCGGGGGCCTCGTGAGCTCGCTGATCGGTTGGGCGGTGTGGTCGGGGATCACCTACATCGTGGGCACGCGCGTCTTCAAGGGCACGGCGACGTGGGGCGAGCTGCTGCGGACGCTCGGCTTCGCGCAGGCGCCGGGCGTCCTGATGGTCGCGGCGATCGTCCCGGTGCTCGGCGTGCTGGTGAAGATCGTGATCTGGCTCTGGATGCTGGGCACCGGCATCGTCGCCATCCGGCAGGCGCTCGACTTCGACACCGGCAAGGCGGTGATGACGGCGCTCGTCGGCTGGCTGGCGTCGATCGTCGTGTTCTGGGTGCTGGCGGGGATCTTCGGGGCGGCGCTGTTCTAGAACGGTGCGGCGGGCCGCGGACTGCGGACTGCGGATCCTTGACCTGCCAACGGCATTGCAAGGATGAACGTCCGAGAAGATCGGATAACGACGGATGGCTCCGCGGAGGGCGAGGAATCTCGCGCCACACGGAGCCATCGGTCGTTATCAGAACTTGTCCGATCTTATCCTTGCAACGCCGTTCGCCGTTCGGGTCCGGCGCACCGACGCTCGGCTACCACTTCGTCTTCTGCTCGTCCATCGCGTCGTCGTCCATCACGACCGCCGGGCGCGCGGGATCGCGCGGCTCCGCGGTGCCCGGCACGATGATCGGCAGCCCCGCCGCGCGCAGGATCGCGTTCACCTTCGGCAGCGTCTCGTCGAGCGACTTCCGCACCTTCTTCAGCTCCACCTCGAGCGAGCCGCTGAGGCGGTTGAACACCTCGTAGCTCTGCTTCGTCGGCTTCGCCTCGGTGCTCGACACCACGCCCGTCAGCGCCGCGATCTTGTTGTTCAGCTTGATCGGGAAGTTGAGCGGGTCCTGCGAGCTCTGGTTCTTCGTCTGGTAGATCGCCTCCTCGGGCGCCGTCAGCTCGGTCATCAGCGTCGACGACGCCTGCTGGAACTCCGCCGCCTGCGCCTTGCCGGCGATCAGCTTCGTGCGGTCGGCGACCTGCGCGCGCACGTTGCGCACCGTGCGCACCGCGTTGTTGGCGTCGCTCACGCGGTCGCGGATCTGCGTCAGGAAGCGGAACTGCTCCTGCAGGTCGGCCAGCGTCGCCTCGGAGCGCGGGTCCTTCCGCACCACGAAGGTCTGCGTGTGCGGCTGCGCCTCGCCGTCCACCGTCATGCGCACGCTGTACGTGCCCGGCGGCGCGATCGGGCCGTTCGTGTTGCCGGCCCACATGATCATGTTCTCGAACCGCACCGCGTCGGGATAGCGCAGGTTCCACGAGAAGGTGTTGAGCCCCGCGCGGTTCGGCACCCGCGGCGGCCGCGGCCCCGAGCGCGCGAGCGCCTCGAAGTCCACCGCCCCGCCACCGCCGCCGCCCGCGCCGCTCCCCTCGTTCGTGCGCATCAGCTTCGTGGCCGAGTCGCGCGAGATGCCCGTGGCGACCAGCGAGTCGAGGCGCTGCGTGCGCCGCTGCGCGCCGCGCACGCTGTCCGCCGCGGTGGCCGAGTCCTGGTCGCTGGTGAAGGCGCTGATCGTCTTGCCGGCGGCATCGAGGAACTCCATCCGCACGCGCTGGTTGGGCTGCGTGAGGTGGTAGTACAGCGTCACGCCCGACGGCGCGGTGTTGCCGCCGCCACGCCCGCCGCCGCCGAAGCCGCCGCCGCCCCAGTTCACGCGGTACGCGTCGCGCGGCTTGTACAGCGTCGTCTTCGCGATCGTCTGCGGCGTCACCTGCCGCAGCGCGGACACGTCGTCCATGATCCAGAACGAGCGGCCGTGCGTCGCGATCACCAGGTCCGCGTCCTTCACCACGAGGTCGTGCACCGGCACCGGCGGCAGGTTGCGCCGCAGCGTCTGCCAGTTCGCGCCGTCGTCGAACGACACCCACACGCCGCGCTCCGTGCCCGCGTACAGCAGGCCGCGACGCACCGGATCCTCACGCACCACGCGCGTGAAGTCCTCCGCGCCGATCCCGTTGACGATCTTGGTCCAGGTGGCGCCGCAGTCGGTCGTCTTGTGGATGATCGGGCGCTTGTCGTCCTGCTGGTAGCGGTTGCTCGCCACGTAGGCGGCGCACGCCGCGTAGTGCCCCGGCTCGATCATCGAGACGCGCGTGAAGTCGCCCATGTCGGGCGGCGTCACGTTCTTCCAGTTGGCGCCGTTGTCGCGCGACATCCAGACGTAGCCGTCGTCGGTGCCCGCCCACAGGAGCCCCTTCTGCAGCGGCGACTCGTCGAACGTGAAGATCACGCCGTACGTCTCGACGCCCGTCTGGTCCTTCGTGATCGGGCCGCCCGAGGCGCCCATCGTGCGCGGGTCGTGGCGCGACAGGTCGGGCGAGACGCGCGTCCAGCTCTGCCCCTCGTCGGTCGAGCGGAAGAGGAAGTTGCCGCCCGCGTACAGCACGCCCGGATCGTGGCGCGAGAAGACGATCGGGAACGTCCACTGGAAGCGCACCGGGATGTCCTCCGACGAGTAGCCCATCGGGTTGTCCGGGTACACCGTGACGTTGCGCTCGAACTCCGTGCGCCGGTCCTTGCGCGTCAGCAGGCCGCCGTAGCTGCCGGCGAAGATGACGTCCGGCTTGGTCGGGTGCGGCGTCACGTAGCCCGACTCGCCGCCGCCCGCGTCGTACCAGTCGGCCATCGTCACGCCACCCTCCTTGCGGCTCGGGCCGCAGAGGGTCGAGTTGTCCTGCTGCGCGCCGCAGACCTTGTACGGGAACTCGTTGGTGGTGCTGACGTGGTAGAACTGCGCCGTGGCGTAGCTCTGCGCCGTCCAGCTGGCGCCGCGGTTCAGCGAGACGTTCGCGCCGCCGTCGTTCGCCTGCACCATCCGGTTCGGATCGTTCGGCGCGATCCAGAGGTCGTGGTTGTCGCCATGCGGCGGGTTGAGCGTCTCGGGGAAGGTCACGCCGCCGTCCTTCGAGCGGAACATGCCCACGTTCAGCCCGTAGACGACGTTCGAGTCCTTCGGGTCGGCGTAGAGCTGCGAGTAGTACCACGCGCGCTGGCGCAGCTTGCGGTCGCGGTTGATGTAGCTCCACGACTGGCCGCCGTCGTCGGAGCGGTACACGCCGCCCGAGTCGTGCTCGATCTGCGCCCAGATGCGGCTCGGCTTCGCCGGCGAGACGGCGAGCCCGATCTTGCCGATGGTGCCCGTCGGCAGGCCGCGCGCGGTGCCGGTGAGCTTCGTCCACTTCGCGCCGCCGTCGGTGCTCTTCCAGATGCCCGAGTGGATGCCGCCGCTCGACATCGACCACGGCGTGCGGTACGCCTGCCACATCGCGGCGTACATCACGTCCGGGTTCGACGGATCGAGCGCGATGTCGATCGCGCCCGTCGAGTCGTTGACGAACAGCACCTTCTGGAACGACTTCCCGCCGTCGGTGCTCTTGTAGACGCCGCGGTCCGGATGCGCGGAGAACACGCGCCCGAAGACGCCGAGCCACACGACGTTCGCGTTGGTCGGATGGACCCGGATGGTGGAGATGTACTCGTCCTTGAAGCCGAGCATCGTCCACGTGCGGCCGCCGTCGGTCGTCTTCCACAGGCCGTCGCCGTGCGACGTGTTGCCGCGGATGTCGGTCTCGCCGCCGCCGACGTACACGACGTCCGCGTTGGACGGGTCGACGGCGATGGCGCCGATGGTGCCGCCGAAGTAGCGGTCGGAGGCGGGCTGCCAGGACATGCCGCCGTCGGTGGTCTTGAAGACGCCGCCGCCGGTGGTGCCCATCCAGTACTCGAGCGGGCGCTGGACGCTGCCCGCCACGGCCACCGAGCGGCCGCCGCGCGGCGGCCCGACCTCACGCCACCGCAGCGCGGCGAACGCGGCGCTGTCGAAGCGCAGGGACTGCCCCGCCGCGAACCGGGCGGCCGGCTCCGGCGCCGGCGCGTTGATCCGCGAGCGCGTCGGCTGCTGGGCCGCGACGGCGGACGGGCCCGCGAGGAGGGTGAGGGCGAACGGCAGGGCCGTCGCGAGCGCCAGCGCGGGCAGCGCGGCGCGGCGAGGTGCGGATCGGGTCACGCCTGGGACCTCCGAGGAGGGAAGAAAGAGAGGAATCCTGCCGAGGGTGCGCGGCTCGACAGCGTCACGCAAGGCCACGCCGGAACGTTGAGGCCGCGCGGCGATGACTCCCCTGTCATCCCTGCCCGGGTACTCCGGCGGCGCGCGTCGTTCGGCGCGCCCGTGGTAGTCGGTTGCCGGCCCTGGTGCGCTGCCGTGCGCAGGGCCGGCATCGGTGCGCGGCGCCGCGGGCCTGGGGGAGGCGGCGGCTCGGTATTCCGCGGGTCGGAGCCCCGCTCGCGCTGCGCGCAGCGGGTCTCCTCTGCCGCGGAACACAGGTCGCTCGGCGCCTCCCCCAGGCCCGCGGCGCCCGGGCGTCTGCGTTTCGCATCCGGCTTGCCTCGCGCGGCCGCGCCGCGCACGCGGCGGCCGAGCGTGCGCGTGCGCACCGAGGACGCTCGGGGTGAGGGGGCGTGGAGGGGCCGCCGAGCGACCTGGAATTGGCGCGAGCGGAGACCCGACGCGCGCAGCGCGGTCGGGGCTTCGCCGCGCCAATTCCCGAGCCGGTGGCCCCTCCGCGCCCCCGAGCCGACGCGACGACGCCGGCCCTGGAGACGTTGAGCGGCGTCCGTCGTGCAGAGGAGAACCGCCCGCGCCGCGCAGCAGCCCCGCTCACGATGAACGCACACGAACCATGGCCGACGACCTGACCCTGCTCGCCGAGCGACCGCACCGCCGCCTCAACCCGCTCAGCGGCGAGTGGGTGCTCGTGTCGCCGCACCGCGCCAAGCGGCCGTGGCAGGGCCAGGTCGAGAAGCCCGCCGTCGCCGCGCGGCCCGCCTACGATCCGACGTGCTACCTGTGCCCCGGCAACGCGCGCGCGGGCGGGCACCGCAATCCCGACTACACCGGCACCTTCGTCTTCGACAACGACTTCGCGGCGCTCGTGCCCGGTGGCGACGACGTCCTCGTGAACGACGGCGACCTACTGGTCGCGCACGCGGAGCCCGGGCGCTGCCGCGTCGTCTGCTTCTCGCCGCGCCACGACCAGTCGCTGCCCGACCTCCCGCTCGCGGACGTGCGGCGCGTGGTCGACGTGTGGGCCGACGAATACCTCGCGCTCGGCAGCGATCCGCAGGTCGCGCACGTGCAGATCTTCGAGAACAAGGGCGAGGCGATGGGCGCCAGCAACCCGCATCCCCACGGGCAGATCTGGGCGCAGCGCACGGTGCCGATGCACGTCGCGCGCGAGCTCGATCGGCAGCGCGCGCACCACGCGCGCCACGGCCGCACGCTGCTCGGCGACTACCTCGCGCTGGAGCTCGCGCGCGGGGAGCGCGTCGTCGTGGCGAACGACCACTTCGTCGCGCTCGTGCCGTTCTGGGCGGTGTGGCCGTTCGAGACGCTCGTCGTGAGCCGGCGCGCGGTGCCGCACGTGGCCGCGCTCGACGACGCGGAGCGCGACGCGCTGGCCGACGTGCTCGGACGCCTCACGCGCCGCTACGACCGCCTGTTCGACGTGTCGTTCCCGTACTCGGCCGGGCTGCACCAGGCCCCGACCGACGGCGCCGCGTATCCCGAGTGGCACCTCCACCTGCACTTCTATCCGCCGCTCCTCCGCTCGGCGACGGTGCGCAAGTTCCTCGTCGGCTACGAGATGCTGGGCGAGCCGCAGCGCGACCTCACCCCCGAGACCGCGGCGGAGCGGCTCCGGGCGCTGAGCGACGCGCCGTGAAGCGCTGCGAGTATCGTGCTGCGTGCTGTGTGCTGCGTGTACGGCCTCGGGACGCTTCGGCGCGCTGGACTCTATGGTCTGTTGGTGAGGATTCGGATGCTTCGGATCTGAACGGATCAGACGGATCGGCCCTCTCAGGGCACGGGACGTCGCCGTCGTGCGGCGCGATCCGGCGCATCCGTCTCCATCCGAAGGATCCGCATCCCTCCCAGAGGGAACTGGGTCCGGGGCGACAGTGGATGCCACGGAGCACGCAGCGGAGTCAGCCCAACCGCTCGAGCAGCCAGGTCGCCGCGTCGTCGATGGCCCGCGCCGGGAGGTAGTGCCCCGCGTCGTACCACCGCAGCTCCTTCGGCTCCTGCGCGGCGTCGAACAGGCGCTGCGCCTGCGCGGGCGAGACGGTGGTGTCGCGGCGGCCGTGCGCCATCAGCAGCGGGCGGCCGTCGAAGCGCCGCACCGCGCGCAGCGGATCGGCGAGCGTGCGGATCACGCGCGCGAACGGCGTCCCCTCGGGCAGGTCGCCGCCGGCGGCGAGCACCAGCGCGCGCACGCGCGGCTCGGCCGCCGCCACCAGCACGCCCAGGAACGACCCCATGGAGAAGCCCACGATCGCGAGCCGCTCGCGGTCCACCTCCGAGCGCGCGCCGAGGTAGCCGAGGGCGAGCGACGTCTCGCGCTGCGCGGCGCGCCAGCTGCCCGCGAGCGCGAGCGGGTTGCCGAACGCGGAGCGATCCACGGCGCGCGCGTAGCCGCCGCTCCCCCACTGCGAGCCCTGCCCCTCGGCGATGCGCTCGCCGTGCAGCGGCAGGTCGATGGCGAGGGTGGCGATGCCGCGCGCGAGCAGCGGCGCGCCCACCGTGTCCGCCATCTGCTCCTTGCGCGACGTGAAGCCGTGCAGGAGCACCGCGCCCGGCGCGGGCCGCTCGCGCGATGCGCCCTCCGGGAGCAGCAGCACCGCCGGCACGCGCTCGTCGTCGCCCTCGCGCCCGAACGTCAGGTCGACGCGCCGCCCGCCGCGGATCGCGCGCTCGTCCCGCAGGTCGTGGGTCAGGCGCGCCGGCATCGCGCGTGACGCGCCCGATCACGCCGCATGCTACGGCGCATGCTATGGCGCATGCTCGGGCACGATCATCGGTGGGCTGCCGGGCAGGCCCGGCTCCGGCATGCGGTCGGCGTCGCCCCGGGTCGCGCGGTCCATCTGCGCGAGGTCGAACTTGGGCGTGCGGTCCATGTAGAGCAGCCCGTTGGCCTCCTGGTACGTGTCGGTGAACTGCGTGTAGCAGAACCCCGTGAACAGCCCGATGCCGTTGACCACGCGCAGCAGCGCCGCGTAGCGCGCCTGGAACTCCTCGGCGGTCGCGCAGCGCGAGTAGCCCCACGTGCGGTCCTCGTCGGCCGCGTAGGCGATGCCGCCGAACTCCGACAGCACCACCGGCAGCTTGGCGTGCGTCTCGACGTCGTTGAGCACCAGGAGCCGATGGCCCGGGCGCTCGCGCTGGAAGATCTGCGGCAGCTCCACCTCGGGGCGGTAGCGGCGGCGGATGCGCTCCGGATCGTGGTCGTAGTCGTGGATGCCCACCAGGTCCGTCGCCACGCTCTCCCAGCCGTCGTTGCCGACCACCAGCCGCGAGCTGTCCACCGTGCGCGTGAGGTGGTAGAGCGCCTCCACCCAGTGCCGCTGCTCCGGCATCGACGGCAGGTCGGGGACGCCCCAGCTCTCGTTGAACGGCACCCACGCCATGATGCACGGATGGCTGGCGTCGCGCCGCATCACGTCGAGCCACTGCTTCGTCAGCCGGTCCACCGCCAGGCGCGTGAACCGGTACGGGCTCGGCATCTCCTCCCACACCAGGAGCCCGAGCCTGTCCGCCCAGTACAGGTAGCGCGGATCCTCGATCTTCTGGTGCTTGCGCACGCCGTTGAAGCCCATCGCCTTCGCCATCACGACGTCGCGCCGCAGCGCCGCGTCGCCCGGCGCGGTGAGCCCCGTGTGCTCCCAGTAGCCCTGGTCGAGCACGAGCTTCAGGTGGTACGGCCGCCCGTTGAGCACGAAGCGGTCGCCCTGCATCCCCACCTGCCGGATGGCCGTGTAGCTGCGCACCGCGTCGATCCGCTCGCCGCGCTCGCCCCACAGCTCCAGCTCCGCGTCGATCAGCGTCGGCTGCTCGGGACGCCAGATCAGCTCGTTGCGGTAGTCGTCGATCCCCGGGTCGGAGAGCGCGATGCGGCGGTGCACCTCGCCCGCCACCAGCTGGTAGGTGTCGTCGGCCAGCAGCTGCCCCTTCGCGGTCAGGCGCACCTTGAGCCGCAGCCCCGCGCGGCGCGCGCCCTCGAGGTGGACGTCCAGCCCCACCGCCCAGTGCTCCAGGCTCGCCGTCCAGCGCAGGGACCCGATGCGCGTCGCCGGCACCTTCTCCAGCCACACCGTCTGCCAGATGCCCGACGTGCGCTGGTACCAGATCGAGTGCGGCTCCCGCTGCCAGTCCTGCTTCCCGCGCGGCTTCGCGAGGTCGTGCGGATCGTCCTCCGCCTGCACCACCACCGTCTGCGGCCCGTCGGCGGTGAGCGCGTCGGTGATGTCCACCGACCACGGCGTGTAGCCACCCTCGTGGTCCTGCAGCGGGACGTCGTTGATCCAGACCGTCGACGCGTAGTCCACCGCCCCGAAGTGCAGGATCAGCCGCTCGCCCGCCTCCAGCGCCGGGGCGTCGAACCGACGGCGGTACCAGCACACCCGGAAGAAGTCCTTCGCCTCGATGCCGCTGGCCGGCGTCTCGGGCGCGAAGGGCACCAGGATCTCGCGGTCGAAGGGCACCTCCTCCGGCGTGCGCCACACGCCGTCCGGATCGAGCGCGAAGTCCCACCGGCCGTTCAGCGACCACCAGGCGTCGCGCTCGAGCTGCGGGCGGGGATAGCCATGGGAGGCCGGATCGGGGACGAGGAAGTCGGGGAGCGGGCGCGTCATGCCGGATCGGGCGGGTGGGACGAGGGGCGGCTGGGACATGAACGCGCCCGCGGATCTCGTTCGCGGGCGCGCCGGGCGGCGGCGCGACAGCCGCAAGGCGCACGCCGCCCCCGCGTGGCACCCCGCGTCACCGCCCCCGCACGAGCCGGGGGCTCGCCCTCCGCCTCCGATCCGTACATTGAAGCGGTGTGC
Organism: Roseisolibacter agri; assembly: GCF_030159095.1. Classification (NCBI taxonomy): domain Bacteria; kingdom Pseudomonadati; phylum Gemmatimonadota; class Gemmatimonadia; order Gemmatimonadales; family Gemmatimonadaceae; genus Roseisolibacter; species Roseisolibacter agri. The sequence goes on along the minus strand of NZ_BRXS01000001.1, from coordinate 180,603 downwards.
GCCGGACGCACGGCGCCGCCGCCGGTCCCCTCCTCCTCTCCCCGCATGCCGCAGTCCCCCTCCCCCGCCGCCCGGCCCGGCCGCCGCGGCCCGGTGGCGCTGTCCGCCACGCTGGCCGCGACCCTGACCGCGCTCGTCGCGCTCGGCGCCTGCCGGCCGACGCCCAGCACCACGCCCACGCCGCAGCGCCCGACCGCGGGGGGCGCGAACACCCCGACGCCGGCCACCCCGGCGCCCGGCACGCCGGCGCCCGGCTCTCCGACGCCGGGGACGCCGTCGCCCACGCCGGGCGGCGCCCCGGCCGGCGGCCTCCCGGCCGGCCTCGCGGGGCTGCTCGGCGGCGCCGGCGGCGCGCCGGGGGAGCCCAGCCCGCGCCCGTACGCCATGGTCGTCACGCCGGGCGCGCGCACCACGCGCGGCCTGCTGACCACGCACCAGCTGCGCGGCCGCCTGCTGTTCGAGATCCCCGCGGCGCAGCTCAACCGCGACATGCTCGTCGTGCGCTCGCTGCGCGGCTCGCAGCAGCCCATCGGCGGCATCCCGGGGACGACGCTCGCCGGCAGCCGGCTCGTGCGCTGGGAGCGGCGCGAGAACCGCATCCTGCTGCGCGGCGCGAACTACCAGAACGTCGTCGGCGACACGACCAACGCGATCGTGCGCGCGCTCGACATCATCGCGTACGCGCCGATCATCGCCGCGTTCAACGTCGAGAGCTACGGCCGCGACTCCGCCGCCGTGATCGACGTCTCGCGGCTCTTCCTCGGCGGCGTGCCGGACCTGATCCAGGGCGTGCCCGGCGGCGCGCCGGATCCGTCGCGCTCCTTCATCGAGCGCGTCGCGACGTTCGAGAAGAACGTCGAGATCGAGGCGTCGCAGACGTTTGCGTCGTCGCCGCTCGGCGGCGCGACGGCCGCCAACCCGCTGGCGGCGCTGTTCGCCGCGCCACGTGGCACGGAGGTCTACCACTTCTCGATCGTCCGGCTGCCGGACGTGCCCATGCAGCCGCGCCTGTTCGACGAGCGCGTGGGCTTCTTCAACACCACGCAGGCCGACTTCGGCACGCGCGAGCAGCGCGTCGCGCGCCGCACCTTCGCCAACCGCTGGCGCCTCGAGTGCTCGGACCGCAAGGAGGGCAACCTCTGCGTGCCGCGCCGCCCGATCACGTACTACGTCGATCCCGCCACGCCCGCCTGGCTCGTGCCGTGGGTGAAGAAGGGCATCGAGGAGTGGAAGCCCGCGTTCGCCGAGGCGGGCTTCGCGGACGGCATCGTCGCGCGGGAGGTGCCGAGGGACTCGATCGGCATCCTGCAGGGCGAGGACGCGAGCGTGTCGATGGTGCGCTGGCTCCCGAGCGCGAGCGAGAACGCCGTCGGCCCCAGCACGGTCGATCCGCGCAGCGGCGAGATCCTCGACGCCGACGTGCAGATGTACCACAACATCATGAACGTCTTGCGCGGCATCTACGTCGCGCAGGTCGGGCACCTCGACCCGCGCGCGCAGAAGCTCCCGCTCCCCGACTCGCTCATGGGCCGGCTGGTGCAGAACGTCGTCGCCCACGAGGTGGGCCACACGCTCGCGCTGCGCCACAACATGAAGGGCAGCTCGATGTACCCGCTCGACTCCGTGCGCTCGAAGACGTGGACCGCGCGCATGGGCCACAGCCCGAGCATCATGGACTACGCGCGCTTCAACTACGTCGCGCAGCCCGAGGACGGCATCGCGCTCGAGGCGCTGATCCCGAAGGTCGGCCCGTACGACCGCTTCGCCATCAAATGGGGCTACGCGCCGCTTCCGGGCGCGCCCGAGGCGCAGCGCGTGGCGCTGGAGCCGCTCGTGCGCATGCAGGACACGCTGCCGTGGCTGCGCTACGCGGGCGACGAGGGGCTGCAGGGCGCCGATCCGGGCGAGGCCAGCGAGGCCGTCGGCGACGCCGACGCCGTGCGCGCGACCGCGCTCGGGCTGCGCAACATCCGCCGCGTCGCGAAGCTCGTCGAGGGCGCGTCCACCGCGACGCCGGGCGAGACCTACGCCGACCTGCGCGAGCTGTACGGCTACGTCGTCAACCAGTGGGCGACGGAGCTCGGCCACGTGGCGCGCATTCCCGGCGGCCTCGCCAAGCAGGAGAAGGTCGTCGGCCAGCCGGGCGAGGTGTGGACGCCGACGTCGGCGGCGAAGCAGCGCGCGGCGGTGGCGTTCCTCAACGAGCACGCCTTCCGCACGCCGGCCTACCTGCTCGACGCGTCGATCCTGCGGAAGATCGAGCCCACCGGCTCGCTCGACCGCATCGGCAGCGCGCAGCGGCGCGTGCTGAACGTGCTGCTCGACAACGGCCGCCTGCAGCGCATGATCGAGAACGAGGCGCTGCCCGAAGGGGCGCCGGTCTACACGCTCGGCGCGATGCTGGGCGACCTGCGCCGCGGCGTGTGGAGCGAGCTGGCGAGCGGCGCGGCGATCGACCCGTACCGCCGCCGCCTGCAGCGCACGTACCTGGAAGTGCTGGGCGCGAAGATCAACCCGACCGCGCCCGCGGTGCCCGCCGGCGTCCCGGCGCAGCTCGTGGCGCTCCTCGGCGCGCAGAGCGCCCCCGACGCACGCGCGCTGCTGCGCGGCGAGCTGGTGGACCTCGACCGCCAGCTCGCGTCCGCGGTGGGCCGCACGAGCGACCGCACGTCGCGCCTGCACCTGCTGGACGCGCGCGCGCAGATCGACCGCATCCTGAATCCGGAACGGTAGCGGCGAGCGGCGAGCGTCGAGGGGGCTCCTCCGTCGGGACGATTCGTCCTGGCTGAGGAGCCCCCTTCGCCGTTCATCATGAGCGCCGAGCGCCGGGCGCCGAGCGGAGCCTCTCACTCGACGCTCGACGCTCGACGCTCGACGCTCGCCGCTCGCCGCTCGACGCTCGACGCTCGCCGCTACTTCGTCTTCCGCTGCTTCGCGCGCACCTCGTCCAGCACGCTCGCCTTCACGCCGCGCTTCTTCAGCCCGTCGATGACGCTCTCGCGCTCCGCCTCGGCCGCGATCTCGTCGCCGCCCTCGGACAGCGCCTTCGCGTACTTGGCGCCGTACTCCGCGAAGTCGATGTGCCCCAGCGTGCGCGCCGCCTCGCCGGGCCGCTCGGCCAGCGCGTCGTGCAGCAGGTCGCGCGCCTCCTCCAGGTCGGGCTCCAGCCCGCGGAACTGCAGGCGCGCCTCGCCGTCCCCCTCGCGCAGCTCCTTGAACGTCACCGCCTGCGGCAGCGCCAGCGCCACGCGCGCGTGCGTCGCCACCGGATGCTTCGCGAAGCGCTCCACGGCTTCCTGCAGCGTCGCGTTGGCGTCGTCGAGCGCGCGCGTGCCGTCGAACGCGAACGCGCGCCCCACGTCGGCCGTGAACAGGTCCTGGCCGAACACCTCCTCCTCGTAGCCGCGCGGCGGCAGCACGCGCAGCTGCAGCGGGTTGGAGACGATGTCCTCCTCCGCCAGGTGCAGCGCCGCCTGCACCACGTAGCGCCCCGGCTCCGCGACGTAGAAGCCGTCGCGCCCGGCCGAGAGGTACAGCGACGCGTAGATCGCGTCGCCGGGCTCCAGCACGCGCTTCTTCGAGTGCCAGCACATCGTCGCGTGCGGCGTGTGCACGCGCGCCTCGCCCCCCTCGCGCTTGAGGGCGATGGTCATGCTGTCCGTCGTCTCGAGGATCCGCGCGTCCACCAGCTGCGGCTCGTCGGTGATGTTGGTGAGCTTGAGCTCCACCACCACCTGGTCCAGGAACTGGTGCGTGGCCGCGTGCGCCTTGGGCTGGTCGCCCTGGTTGGTGCGCAGCTCGAACGCGAACGTCGGCGTGTCGCTGCGGCGCACCTGCTCGAAGCCGTGGTTCGTGAACCACGCCGCGTTCCCCTGCTGCACGAAGCGCTCGGGCGCGTGCCGCATGAACAGCAGCTCCTGGTCGCTGAAGCGGTACTCGAAGCTGCCGAAGAACGCGCTCTGCCCGCCGGTCACGTTGTAGGGGTAGTTCATGAAGCTGCGCCCCTGCGGCTCGTTGACGAGCGGGATCCAGCTGTTGCCCCACGCGGGCGGATGCACCTTCTGCCACGCGTGCGCGAGGTTGAAGGTGTGTCCCAGCTCGTGCACCGCGGTCCAGAAGCGCATGCGCGCCACCCACGCGGCGGGCGCCGGGTCGCCGGCGGGCGCATCCTTGATGAAGGACTCGCTGAACACCGCGGTCCCCTGGCGATGGTTCGGCCCGATGTCGTCGAACATGATCCCGCCCAGGCTGCTCCCCTGCTCCGACATCGACGCGAACAGCGTCCACACCGCCCACTGCGGCCGGTTGGCGAAGCGCGACCAGAAGCGCTGCATCGCGTCGTGCATCTCGGCTTCGTTCCACCGCGCGTTCGCGCCGGCGTGCACGATCGGGATCGGGCTGTCCCCCGAGCGCGTGACGTTGAAGCCGGCGCGCTGGAACACCTTCTCGATCGTCAGCGTCTCGCTCGGCAGCGACGACGGCCGGCGCGGGTGCGCGTGCGTCGCGATCTGCGTCACGGCCGTCGCGCCGGCGACGGTGTCGTACTCCAGCTCACAGGGGCGGTAGTAGGCCGAGTCCCACTTGTAGGTGCGGACGCGGGTCGCGGCGCCGCCGCCGGTGAAGGTCACCGTCGCCGACCGCGACGTCGGGAAGGGCGTGCGCACCGCGGTGATGCGGACCTGCGTGTGCGGCAGCGCCGACGCGGTGCCGTCCTTGTAGAAGATCGGCCCGACCCAGCTGCCGTCGGCCTGCCTGGTGAGGCGCGCGATCCAGTGGATGCGCTCCGTCAGCAGCTGGAAGATCGTCCCGCTGGCCACCATCTGCGGATAGCGGCCGTCCACGTCCAGGCGCAGCGTCTCGCGCAGGATGGCGGCGGTCGCCGCGGCCGGCTCGGCCATCGCCGCGCCGTTCTCCGTGCGGGCGCCCGGCCCGGGCACCGGCCCCGGGATGGGCTGCGGCACCGTCGGCGGCAGCGGATTCGGGACGGGCCCGATCGGCTGCAGCTGCGACCACTGATACAGCCCGCTGACGTTGTAGAGGATGGGGATGACGGGCGTGACGGGCAGCGGCTGCTGCGCCGCGGCGTCGAAGCCCGCCGCGGTCTCCAGCGCGTCGAGCGCCATCGCCTCGGCGCCGCCGTCGCCGCCGGGCGGCGCGTAGTCCTGCGTGAACTCGGTGCGGCGCGGGCGGACGGGGCGGTCCTTCTGGGGTGTCATGCGGCGCTCCTCGCGTCAGGGGTACGGCGTGCGACACGTCGTGCTGCCCGGAGCTACACGTAGCCGAAGGCCTCCGCGGTGCAGACGACGTCCATCTCGCCGGCGGCGTCCACCGAGACGCCGACGTAGGGCGTGCGCGCGACGTTCACGCGCACCGTGTGCGTGCGCCCCCGTCCCGGCAGCTCGACGCGCAGCGCCATCGCGCCCGCGGGCACGGTCACCTCCCGCGCGACCGCGAGGCCGAGCTGCGTGCGGGTGCGGACGTTGGGCTCGTCGAGCACCACGGCGTCGTCCGCGTGGACGACCACGCGCTCGCCGACGAACCCCTCGCGCAGGTGCAGGTGCAGCGTCGGCATGCGGGCTCCGGGTCGGGTGGCCGCGGCGCGTGCGGCGTGCCCCGCGCCGCACCTGCGCGTGCAATGCGGCGCCGAGGCGCCGGCACGCGACCGCCGGGCATGGAACCGTTGCGGTCGCGTCATGCTACGGCGCATCGTGCGACCCGCCTAGCCGGTCAGAGTGTCCCGTTTCCCGGCGGTTCTGAGCATGCTCGTCCTTGTCGTGCACAACGACGCGCTGCGGTCGCTCGCGGGAAAGGCCGCCGCGCGGCTCGCGTCGCCGCCGCTGGTGCTGGACGCGTCGCCCGACGCCCGCGTGGACGCCGGGCGCGCGCTGGTGGCGGCGCTGCGCGACTCGCGCGATCCGCACGGCGGGCTGCTGGTGCACGACTTCGCGCCCGACGCCGAGGCGTCGGCGCGCTGGCTGGACGCGGTCGGGGGCGCGTGGCCCGCGCTGACGGTGCTGGCGCTGCTGGGCTCGCCTGCGGGCGCCGCGCTGCACCAGCTGGTGGGCCACCCGCGGCGCTTCGCCTGCGCCGACGTGGTGCTCGGCCGCGAGATCACGGCGCCCGCGCTCGGCGACCGGCTGGCGGAGGCGACGCGGGCGCTGGGCCAGGCCGCGACGGTGCGCGCGCTGGCGACGGGGTGGCCGCTCGACGCGCTGCTGCTGGGGCTCGCGCGCCACGCCTTCGCGATGACCGGCGACGGCCCGAGCTGGCCGACGCTCGACGCGCTGCTGCGCACCGCGGGCGTGAGCCGCGGCACCTTCGTGCGCCACGCCGCGGCCGCCGGCTTCCGGCCGCCGCTGCGCTTCCTGCAGCTGCTGCGCGTGCTCGGCGTCGCGGCGGCGGTGCGCGGCGGCGAGACCGCCGCGTCGGCGGCCGCGCGCTTCGGCTACGGCTCCGCCGACACGCTGCGCCGCCACTTCGCGGGCCTGACCGGGCTCACGCCGCGCGACGCGCGGCACGTCGACGCCGACGACCTGATCGCGCGCATGCGGGCGGCGGGCGGCGCGTGACGTGCTCGCGCGGTATGTTCGCCCGCGCCCCGGCTCCACGTCCACCACAACGGAACGGGAGGACCCCGATGCGTCATCCGCTCACCGCCGCGCTCGCGCTGCTGGCCGGCGCGGCCTGCGCCACCAGCAGCACGAGCAGCAGCAGCGGCAGCACCACCACCGTCGCCACCACCACGACCACCGTCGCGACCGGCGCGCGCGGCGACACGACGATGAGCTTCTTCCTCACGAGCGCCGGCCCGGGCGACGGCGCCAACCTCGGCGGGCTGGCGGGAGCGGATGCGCACTGCGCGCGGCTCGCGGAGGCGGCGGGCGTGCGCGGGAAGACGTGGCGCGCCTACCTGAGCGCGGCCGCGCAGGCGGCGCAGGCGGCCGTCAACGCGCGCGACCGCATCGGCACGGGGCCGTGGCACAACGCGCGCGGCGTGCGCGTCGCCGCCAACCTCACCGAGCTGCACTCCGAGGCCAGCGGCCTGGGGAAGACGGGATCGCTCACCGAGCGAGGCGACACGGTGAACGGACGCGGCGACACGCCGAACCGCCACGACATCCTCACCGGCTCGATGCCCGACGGCACGGCCTACACGGACGCCGCCGACCACACCTGCGGCAACTGGACGCGCAGCGACTCGACGGGAAGCGCGCAGGTCGGCCATCACGACCGCCAGGGTGGCGGCGAGCGGCCGACCTCGTGGAACTCGGCGCACGCGTCGCGCGGGTGCAGTCAGGCGAACCTGCGCGCGACCGGCGGCGACGGGCTGTTCTACTGCTTCGCGCGCTGAGCGGGCGCCCGGCGCGCCGAGCGCTACTTCCGCGTCAGCAGCACGAGCGCGACGGCGTGCGGCTCGAGGTCGAGCGGCACGTCGACCGACTCGGCGTAGGCCATCTCGGTCGTGCTGGACGGGACGAGCGACGTCTGCGCGGGGTTCGTGTAGACGTTGTTCGTCTTCGAGTCGATGACGTAGACGGTCGCGCGCATCCGGCTGCCGCCGACCGCCGACCTCGGGATGCCCTTGATGTGGACGTTGAACGCGCCGGGCTGCGTCGGCGTCGTGCGCCAGTGGTAGTTCCACACCAGCACCGCGATCCCGTCGCCGGGCTTCATCGCCGCCACCGCGTGCGTGCCGATGCCGAGCGAGTTGACGTAGCTGGACGTGGCACTGATGCGCGTCTTGCGGGCCGAGAGCTCGCGCGCCAGCAGCAGGGCGTTGCCGTACGGGTAGGGCGTGGCCGTCTGCACGTTCGCGAGCTGCGACTTCATCGGCAGCGAGCCGTGGTGGATGGCCCAGTTGAACACCTCGTCGACGCCGCTCTCGTAGAGGTAGAGCGCCTTGGTCAGCTGGCCGGCCGGCTGCAGCGTCACCAGCTGCGCGTCGGTGAAGCGCACCGGACGCGTCGAGCCGCCGAACACGCCGTACTCGGTCACGAACGTCGGGATCGACGGCAGCCCGTGCTTCGCCATCGCCGCGTCGATGCGCTGGCGCACGTCGCCCAGCTGCGCCGGACGGTCGGTCTCGCCGTAGACGTGGAAGGTGAAGACGTCGAGGCGCTTCGCCGGGTCCGGATCGGCGGCGTACGCGGCGAGGAAGCCGTCGGCGTACTGCAGCATGTTCACCGTGTTGCTGGTGAACGCGCCGTTGGTGATCAGCAGGCGGTCCCCGTTCCCGAGCCCCATCGCCGCGTTGGCCGCGTTCACGGCGCGGTAGTAGCGCTGGTACATCGGGTAGTACGTCGCCATCGTCTCGTCGCCGGCGTCCGGCTCGTTGCCGACCTGGATGAAGCGGATGTTCGGGTACTTGGTCTTGTAGTAGACCAGCGTCTCCTTCAGGAACGTCTCGAACGCCTCGCCCTGCGGCAGCTTCCACTGCGAGGTCGGGTTGTAGGCGCTGAGCGCGACGAGCACCTGCTTCCCCGCCGACGCGTAGAAGCGCAGCGCGTCCTCGGCGCCGACGCCGCTCGACTCGTACGGATAGTTGTAGTCGACGTTCCCGTTGTTGTAGACGTAGCGGACCTGGATCCAGGTGCGCACGACGTCGTGGTCGAGCCGCCGCATGTAGTCGCGCGTCGCCTCGCCGGGCAGTGGGCTCGACGTCGAGTGCGTGCTCGCGCGCTCGAAGCGGATGACGTCGCCCTGCGGCTCCGAGGCGTCGACGACGATGCGGCTCTGGCTCTCCGCCGTACCGACGTCGGCCGACGCGCCGTCGCGCGGGAGGAGCGCGCGCTCGACGGGCGTCGGGTCGGCGCACCCCCAGGTGACGGCGGCGAGCAGCGGTGCGAGGATGCGACGGGGAACGGCCACGGACATGCGGCAACCTCCGGACGATGGTCGGGACGGGAACCGGCGGCACGAGCGGTGACGCCGGGCGATGCTACTGCTTCGTGCGCTCACGGATTTGCGGCTCGCGCACCCTTTCACCGTCGCGCGCGCGACGACGCGTACGAGGCGCGCCTGGCCGTGCGAACCTGGGTTGCAAGCGAGTCGATGCACGGGCGAGGGCGCGCGGAGCGGCCGTGGACGCCGCCGCGACGCCAGCAAGGAGACGTGATGCGCGGAGCGCGATCATGGCTCCGCAGCGGCCGGCGTCGCAGCGGCGGGAGCGGCTGCCCCGCGCGCCCGCGCCGGCGCACCGAACTCGCCCCCTCGAACTCAGCGCGCCGCCGCCGCGACCACCCGTCCCGCGTCGTAGCGATCGACGGCCTGCATCGCGGCCTTGATGTAGCCCAGCGCGAACGCCATCCCCGCGTGCCACGGCGCGCCGCACGTCATCTCGGGCGTGTGGTCCGGGATGATCACGCCGTCGAACTGCACGTCGCGCAGGATCGACAGCACGCGGATCATGTCGAGGTCCCCCTCGTCCACGAACACCTCCTGGTAGTGCGGCACCTTGCCGCGCACGTTGCGGAAGTGGACGTAGGCGATCTTGCCCAGACGGCCGTAGTGCTCGGTCGCCTCGTACACGTCGCCCTCGGCCATCTCCTGCAGGGAGCCGAGGCAGTACTCCAGCGCGCTCGACGAGCTGGGGACGAGATCCAGCATGCGCTGGTACTTGCCGGGCGTGTTCACCAGCCGCGCGCCGCCGCGCAGCGCATCCGTCGGCGGATCGTCCGGGTGCAGCGCCATGCGCACGCCGTTCTCCTCGGCCACCGGCAGGATCTGCTGCAGGAACCACTCGAGCCGCTGCCAGATCTCGTCGCTGCTGATGGGCGCGACGACGCCCTCGGGCGCGTCGGGGTCGTAGACCATGTTCCACACCATGCCGTTCGGCAGCGGCGTGGCCTTGTCAATCTTCGACTCGTCGTAGACCAGCGCCTTCGCGCCGCCGCGGCCGTACGGGCCCTTCGTCCAGCCCCACACGCCCGCGATGCTGAAGTTGTAGCCCATGATGGGAATGCCCGCGCGGCCGATCGCCTGGATCGTGCGCTTCAGGTTCTCCATCTGCTGCACCTTCTTCGGGCCGTCGAGCAGCACGTCGTGCCAGTGCGAGGGATCGAAGTTCTCGATCGCCTCCCACGTCAGGCCCGCGCCCTCGATCTCCTTCTTGATCGCGACCAGCTCCTCGTAGGTCCAGGGCCGGTCCTGGTTCTGCGTCACGCCCCAGCCGAGCGTCGGCGGGCCGCTGGTGAGGTTGGGCGTCGCGCCCTTGAAGTAGTCCACCAGGTGGACGATCAGGTGCGTCACGCCGGCCTGCTTCGCGAACGCGAAGTTGTCGGGCGTGAGCAGGCTGCGGTACAGTCCGAGTCCGAGCTTCATGTCGATCAGCGGCGGGAGGAAGCGCCGGCCGTGCGGCCGGCCGGCGCGTCGTCGGTGCGGAAGGGCGAGGCCGGGAGGCCGTCGGTGTCGGTCAGGTTGGCGATCGGGAAGTCGCGCCAGCCGTAGCGCGCCGCCGTCGGCGCGCGCAGGGCGGGGCTCCAGGCCAGCACGCGCGCGCCGCGCACGACGGCGCGCGCGGGCACCCAGCGGCCGTCGGCGCCCGCGAGCTCGAAGCCCGCGAGCGTGTCGCCGCGCGCCACCAGCGTGCGCGCGTGCGAGAAGGTCAGCTCGGCGGTGTCGCCACGCACGCGCAGCGCCTCGAAGCGCGGGCCGGCCCACGCGACGGGCTCGCCGTACGCGAGCGCGCGTGCCGCGCGCGCCAGCCGCGCGCCCACGACGTCCTTGCGCGTGGGATGCAGGTCGTGCGGCTCGCCCTGGTCGTGCGAGACGATCATGCCGACGTTCGGCACGGTGCGCGCGACGTGCAGCTGCGCGGCGCGGAGCTGCGCCCAGTTGGCGCGCGGCGTCTCGACGGTGTCGGGCAGGTAGCCGGGGAGCTGCACGAAGAGGAACGGGAAGTCGCCCTGCCCCCAGCCCGCGCGCCAGCCGTCGATCACGGCGGGGAAGAGCGCGCGGTACTCCGTCGCGCGCCCCGCGTTCGACTCGCCCTGGTACCAGATCGCGCCCCTGATGGCGTACGGCTGCAGCGAGGCGATCATCGCGTTGTAGAGGATCGCAGGACGCTTGGGCGCCTTCGGCAGCGGCAGCTTCCGCAGCGACGGGTCGCGCTGCTCGGCGTCGAAGCGCGCCAGCAGCGGCTGCAGCGCGGGCACGCGGTCCATCGCCGGGCGCGACGCCCAGGTCTCGGCGGTCGTGCCGCCCCAGTACGAGCCGATGATGCCCACCGGCACGCCGAGCCGCCGCCGCAGGTCGCGCGCGAAGTAGTACGCGACGGCGGAGAAGCCCGCGACGGTGGCCGAGTCGGCGCGCGTCCACGTCCCGCGCCGCGGCGCGGCGATCGGCGCGTCGGCCGAGTCCTGGCCCACGAGGAAGAGGCGCAGCCCCGAGTCTGGCGCCTGCGCGAGCACCGTGTCGGCGCCCGGCACGCGGCGCGTCACGAGGCCCATGTTCGACTGCCCGCCGGCGACCCACACCTCGCCCACCAGGACGTCGCGCGCGCGCGCCGTGTCGGCGCGGCCGGCGGCGACCAGCACGTGTGGGCCGCCCGCCGCGAGCGGCGCGAGCCGCACGCGCCACGCGCCGTCGGCGCCGGCGACCGCGGTCGCGCGCTGGCCGGCGACGGTGACGGTGACGCGCTCGCCCGCGGGCGCCGTGCCCCACACCGGCAGGCGCACGCCGCGCTGCAGCACCGCGCCGTCCACGAACAGCGGATGCAGCGTCACCTGCGCGTGCGCGGGTGCCGCCAGCGTGAAGGCGCCGAGCGCCGCGAGCGCGCGGAGCGCGAAGGTCATACGCCGCTGAAGGCGCTGAAGCCGCCGTCCACCGGCAGCACCGTGCCCGTCACGAACGAGGCCGCGTCGCTGCACAGGAACACCACCGCGCCGATCAGCTCCTCGGGCGCGCCGAAGCGGCCCATCGGCGTGCGGGCGATGACGGTCTTCGCGCGGTCGGTGTAGCTGCCGTCCTCGTTCACCAGCACGCCGCGGTTCTGGTGCGCGAGGAAGAAGCCCGGCGCGATCGCGTTGACGCGCAGCCCCGCGCCGCACTTGCGCGCCAGGTCCACGGCCAGCCACTTCGTGAAGTTGTCGATCGCCGCCTTGGCCACCGAGTAGCCCAGGACGCCGCTGATGGCCTGCATCGCCGCCATCGAGGAGATGTTGACGATGCTCCCCTTGCCCTGCTCGGCCATCGCGGCGCCGAACATCAGCGACGGCGCGACGCTCCCGTGCAGGTTGAGCTTCACCACCTCGTCGAACGCGTCCATCGGCATCCCGAACGGCGGCACGCCGTCGGTGCGCGCGCGCGCGACGTTGCCGCCGGCGGCGTTGATCAGGATGTCCACGCGTCCCCACCGGCCCACGACCTCGTCGCGCGCGGCGCGCAGCGCGCCCTCGTCGAGCACGTCGGCGGCGAGCGCCATCGCTTCCGCGCCAGTCTCGCGCAGCGCGGCGGCGCGCTCCTCGCCGGCATCGCGGCGGCGGCCGAGCACCGCCACGCGGGCGCCGGCACGCGCGAGGCCCTCGGCCATCTGGCCCCCGAGGACGCCGGTGCCGCCGGTGACGACGGCGACGCGGCCGGTGAGGTCGAACGGATTCGCAGCGGGCATCGCGGTCATCGGAAGTCGGTCTCCAGCAGCACGAGGCGGCGATCGCCCCGGTAGGTGAGGGCGAGCGCGGTCGCGTTGGCCAGCGGCGTCTCGACGGTGATCGTCTGCCCGGCGGGCACGCTGACCTGCTGCCGCGCGCCGTTCAGCTTGATCTCCAGCGTCTTCGCGTCGGTGGCCTGGTTGTGCACGACCGTCGTCATCGTGCGGCGGCCGGCGGGCACGCGCAGCCACACGCGCCCCTCGCCGGTCGCTGGCGTGCCCTTCTCCAGCCGCACCGCGCCGCCGAGCGTGAACGTGAAGGGGCCGTATGGCCGGCGGCCGCGGCCGACGTACTGGATGGACGGGTTCGTGTTCCAGCCGCCGAACGCGCCCGCGAAGGCGAAACCGGTCGAGTCCACGCGGATCGTGCGTGCGCCCTTCATGCCGTCGGGGATCACGGGCACCGTGTGCAGCAACAGGCCGTTGTAGATGCCGGTGACGAGCCCGCGCTCGGACGCGTAGTCGCCCCACGTGATCTTGCGGTCGACGAGCGGGTGCGCCTCGTGCGCGTCCGCGGACGCCATGTAGCGCACCATGTTGCCGAGCAGGCGGTCGGCGGCCGGGTCGAGGCCGGCGCGATGCACGACGTCGAAGCCCGACACGAGCACCGAGCCGCGCCCGTCGAACAGCTCGGCCAGCGCGACGCCCTCGAGGCCGTGGTCGTAGTTGGCGAGCACCGCGACCCGGCCGAGGCGCGCCGGATCGGCGACGACGAAGCCGCGCGTCACCGGATAGACCTCGGGGAAGCCGGGCCTCGCGTCGTCCCAGCGCGTCCAGTCGGACCAGAGGAAGAGGCGATCGCGGTCGAGCCCCGCGAGCACCGGATGGTCGGGACGCTCGGGGTTGATCGACATCCCGTTCCGGAACGGGCGGCCGCCGGGATAGACGTCCGGATGGTCGAGCTGCTCCGTCTGCAGCGTGATGCGCGCGGGCAGCCACGACGCGTCGAAGCGGTCGGGCCGCTGCGGCAGCACCAGGACGCGTCCGCCCGCGGCCACGAAGGCGCGCAGCCGCGCCGTGTCGCGCGTCGCCGCGGCGCTCCACGCGCCGTCACCGATCACGAGCGCATCGCGCGCCGCGTCGAGCGCGCCGAGCGTGGCGGCCGCGCGGTGCGGCAGCCCGAGGCGCGTGAGGGCGCGGCCCGTGGCGCCGGCCGAGTCGTCGAGCAGCACGATGCGGCGCGCGGGCGCCGCGGCGGCCGGCCGCGCGAACGCGGGCTGCGCGACCCACAGCGACGTCTGGTTGCGCGACAGCGTGTCGGCGCCGCGCGTCAGCACGCCGGCCAGCGTGTAGCTCCCCGTCGCGAGGTCGGCCGGCAGCGCCACGGAGAGCGGCGTGCGCCCGGTGCCGAAGTAGCGCACGTCCGGCATCGCCGTCGTGCCCTGCTGCCGCACGCGGCCCGACGCGTCGGCGAGCGTCCAGCGCAGCGACAGCCCGGCCAGGTCCTCGCCCGACTCGGCGTCGTTCACGACGTGCGCGACCGGCGCGATCGTGCTGCCCGCATACACCTGCGGCGTCCACAGCTCCCAGCTCAGGAGCACCGGCTGGTAGGAGCGCGCGTACTGCGCCGCGACCGGCTTGGGGCGCATGCCGGCGAAGCTCGTGATGCCGTGCCAGTCGTGGAAGACGATGGTGAACGGCAGCAGCCCCGCGAGGTACGGGTTGCGCGCGCGCAGGCGGCGCGTGATCTCGATCCCCTGCCCCGCCACCCACGCCTGGTACGCCAGCGCGCGCGGCCCCTGCTCGGCGTCCGGCGCGTGGCCGGTCCAGTTCAGCTGCGACTCGGGCTGCTTCGTGTTGGACGCGAGGTTGTAGCGGCCGTCGGGGCCCGTGTAGTTGCCGACCGCCTCGGTGAGCGTGATCGGCTGCTTCGCGTCCGAGCGCCAACAGATCTTCGGATCGCGCAGCGTGTAGAAGCTGAGGGCCGAGTTGTAGTACCAGCCCCAGTAGCGGTGGATGTCGCACACCTCGCCGCCGCGGCCGAAGCCGTAGCCCGCGTTGCCGATGTAGAGGCGCGTGTCGTCCCACCTCGACAGCCGCGCGTGCATCTCGCCCAGGAAGGCGGCGACCTCCGCGTGGCCCGTCTTCAGGTAGCTGATCTCGGGCGCGGCCTGCTCGTTCGAGAGCGCGTAGACGACGACGCTCGGGTGGTTGGCCTGCGGCGCGATGACGCGGTCGCGGTACCACCGCTCGCTCTCGTCCAGCGACACCTGCGGCGGCTTCGTGGACGACGCGCCGTTGGGCGTGCCGTAGTGGCCCTGGAAGACGAGCATCCCGACCTCGTCGGCCGCGTCCATCCAGACCTGCGACGGCCGCGTGAAGCGCACGACGTTGACGCCGATGCCCTTCATGTAGCGCAGGTAGTCGCGCGCGAAGCGCGGGCTCTCGCTCAGCGAGTCCGGGAGGTTGCGCTCGGGCGGGTTGATCGCGTTGCCGCGCAGGAAGAGCGGCCGCCCGTTGAGGAAGAGCCGGCCCTCGTTCGCGCCGATGGTGCGGAAGCCGATGCGCGTCGTGTCCGCGAGCCGTCCGGCGCCGACGTCCACGGTCAACGTGTACAGCGTGGGCGACTGCGGGCTCCAGCGCGCGGGCGCCAGGCGCGGCGTGCGCGCGACCAGCTTCGCCACGCCGTCGGGGCCGACGCTCATGCGGCCCAGCTCACCCGACCAGAGCGGCGCGCCGCCGGCGACGGGCGTGATGGTCGCGCGCACCGGCGCGTTCGCCAGCGCCGCCGGCGAGACGCCGTCCTTCGACACGGCGATGGCACCCGTCGTCGCGGGCGACAGCGTCACCTCGATGCGCGCGCCCGCGGTGTCGGTGAAGGCGAGCACGCGGAACGGCGGCACGCGCACGGCGCGCGCGGCGGCGCTCGCGGGCGCCTCGTCGTCGGTCTGCGCGTGGAGCGCCGCCGGCGCGGCGGCCAGCAGGAACGCGAGGAGGGTGGGCCGTCGGAGAGTCATCCCGAGCGCAGCGAGGGATCTGGTGTGCGTCACGTGTGGTGCGTCATCGGTGGGCCGTCCCTGTCCGCCACGGAATCCACGCGTACCGCAGCCTGGATCCCTCCCCCTCGCTGCGCTCGGGGTCGGGATGACGACGGAGGACGCCCCGGTGTGAACTGACGCGGTCATGTCAGCGCCTGCGGACACGGATGCCATTGAGGACGGGCTGCCCCTGCAGCGCGCGGAAGGCGACGACGATCCCGCCGCCGTTCGTCGCGCTCGTGGTGACGGTCAGGGTGGTGGCCGGCGCGACGTTTCCGCGCGTCGTCAGGTCCAGCCGCTCGGCCACGGTCGCGCCGTTCACCGCGACGGAGAACACGCGCGCGCCCGAGCCGCCGCTCGCCGCCTCGGCGCCGCCCGCGGCCGCCGTGCCCGCGACGCCGCCGGTGCCCGCGAAGCGCAGCTCCACCTCGTAGTCGCCGTCGGGCACGTCCACGCGATAGCCCTGGAGGTTCGACTGGTACGTGGCGTACATCGGCGACTGCGCGGTGTTGGTGATGACCACCTCGCGCGCCATCAGCGCCCGCTGCCCACCCACGGAGCCGAAGCTCCCGGCGGCGTACGGCTGGTCGGCCAGCCACACCAGGCCGTCGGCGTCCGCGTACTGCGCGTTCGAGCCGACGTTCACCGCCAGCTCGCGGAACGGCGTCTTGGGGTCGCGCAGGTCGGCGGGCGTGCGGTCCATGCGGATCGTCATGCGGTCGACCGCCGTCTGCCCCTCGCCCGTCGCGCGCGCTTCGACGACGTTGTCGCCGTCCGCGAACGCGACGTCCCAGCTCGCCTTCCGCACGTCGTCCGGCGTCTTCGCACCCAGCGACTTCCCGTTCACGAACAGCTCCACGCTGCCGAGCGTGGTGTAGACGTCGATCGGCTGCGTGACGGTGGTCGCGCCCACGCCGCCGCGGTGCGACCAGTCGCGGCTCGCGACATAGACCATCGGCGCGGTCGTCCAGTTGGCCTGGTACAGGTAGTAGACGTCCTTCGGCTTCCGGTCGAACGTGTACAGCCCCTTCTTGTTCATGTGGGGCGTCGTCTCGCCGATGTGGGGCTGCGAGAAGTCGAACTGGTTCCACACCGCGGTGCCCGCGAGCCACGGCCGCGCGCGCGACTGCCGGATGTAGGACTCGTGGTACATCCGGTGCCACGTGCCCGAGTGGTCGAAGCGCTCGGGCGCGGTGCTGTTCAGCCGCAGCTCGCTCCCCGAGCCGTACTCGCTGAGGAGGATCGCCTGCTTCGGGCTGCGCACGTGCCGGCGGTCGAGCGTCGGGCCGTACTCCGCGAACGTCCCGCCGTACCAGCCGTTGTAGAGGTTGAGCCCCAGCACCATGGGGATCTCGGCCACGCCCGCCGTGTCGTACGACGCCGCGCCGTGGATCGCCATCGCGGTCGCGCGCGCGGGATCCTCGGCCCGCGCGAGGCGCTCCATGCCGCGCGCGAAGTCGCGCACCTGCCGCATGTAGGTCGTGTCGCTCTGCCGCGCGATGCGCGCGCCGGCCTCGCTCCACAGGAACACCTCGTTCATCGTCCCCCAGATGACGACGGACGGGTGGTTGTGGTGCTGGCGGATCATCTCGCGCAGCATGCGCTGGCTGTTGGCCGTGAACGCGTCGGAGACGGTGATCTGGTTGACCACCGGCACCTCCTCCCAGATCAGCAGCCCCAGGCGGTCCGCGGCGTCGAGCACCGCGGGGTCCTGCGGGTAGTGCGCGAGGCGCAGGAAGTTCGCGCCCATCGCCTTGATGATCTCGAGGTCGCGCACGTGCAGCTGGTTGCTCAGCGCGGAGCCCAGCCCCTGGTAGTCCTGGTGGCGGTTCGTGCCGCGGAGGAACGTCTTCCTGCCGTTCAGCGTGAAGCCGCTGTCGGCGTCGAAGCGGAACCAGCGGAAGCCGAGCGGGCTCGTGACGCGATCGATCACCCGATCGCCGTCGTGGACGTCGGTGCGGACCGAGTACAGGTACGGCGTGTCGGGCGACCAGAGGCGCGGCGCGCGCACGGCGGGCAGCGCCTGCGCGAACTCCGCCTGGCCGCGCGCGGGCACGCGCACCGTGGTCGTCGCCTCGCCCACCCGCGCGCCGGCCGAGTCGAGGATGGTCGAGACGACGCGCAGCGTGCGCGCCGCGCCGCCGTCGTTCGAGAGCGTGCCGCGCACGCGCGCCTCGCCCGCCTCACGCGACACGCGCGGCGTCGTGACATACACGCCCGGGCCGCCGTGGTCGCCGAGCGTGACGTGGGCCGAGTCGGTCGCGACGAGCCAGACGTCGCGGTAGATGCCCCCGTACAGCGCGAAGCCCACCGACAGCGGCGCGATCGCCGGCCGGTGGCTGTTGTCCACCTGCACGGCGATCAGCTGCTCGTTGCCGCCGCCCCACTGCAGGTGCCGCGTGACGTCCAGCGTGAAGGCCGTGTAGCCGCCCGCGTGCTCGCCGGCGTACGCGCCGTTGACGTAGACCTCCGCCGTCTGGTTCGCGCCCTCGAAGTGGAGGAAGACGCGCTTCCCCTTCAGCGAGTCGGGGAGCGTGAGGCGCTTGCGGTACCAGCCGATGCCGCGGCGGTAGCTCTCGACGTCGTCGAAGACGTCCTGCGCGTTCCAGGTGTGCGGCAGGTTCACCCGCTCCCACCCGGTGTCGTTCAGCCACCCCTTCTCGGCGAACTCGACGCCGTCGGCGCGGTAGCGCCAGCCGTCGTTGATGGTCATGCGCACGCGCGGGTCCGGCGTCTGGGCGACGGCCGGCAGCGCGGCGAGGGCGAGCAGCGCGAGCGAGCGGCGGGCGATGGCGGCGAGCGGCGTGTTCACGGCGATTCTACGGCGTGTCGGCGGCGGCCGTGGGCGCGGTGGCGTCCAGGCCGTAGTGGCGGAGGTAGCGCGCGCGGTCGGCGCGACCGTACATGAGGAAGGTGCCCGCGTCGGCGTTGGCAGTCAGCATCGCGACCAGCGCCTCGACCTGGGCGCGGCGCGCGTCGGCGGGCGCGTTCGTCAGCCGCAGCTCCTGCAGCGCGAGGTCGCGCCGCGCGAAGTCGAGCATGAGGGCGAGGCGGCGCAGCGCCGCGCCATCGGTGGCGTTCGCCCGGGCCGCGGCGTCGCGCACCGCGGCCAGCCGGCGCTCCACCAGCCGGCGCGCCTCGGTCACGCGCGCCAGCGGCTTCGGGGCCGAGTAGGGCACCGAGCCGTACGTGCGCACCACGTCCTCGAGCGTGCGGAGCGCCGCGGCGGCCGCGGTCGCGCCCGTGCCGAAGCGGGCGCGCGCGTGGTCGTCGATCAGCGCCTCGGCGTCCGCGTCGGGGTTCCAGGCGAGGCGGCCGAGGGCGACGTGATTGAGCTCGTAGGTGAACCAGTCGCCCGGCTCGACGTAGCTGGAGACCGACGTCATGCCGTGCCCCGCGTGCCAGCGCAGGTCGTGCGCGATGTAGCGCGGCAGCAGCACCGGCAGCGAGCGCCAGGCGTAGCGGCGGTAGTAGGCGTAGACGCCCAGGTTCCGCGGGCGCACCGCGCGCCACGCCGCGAGCGTGTCGACGTACTGGCGGTTGTTCGCGCCCGCCGCGTCGTCGATCGCGACGTCGAAGTTCTGGCCGATGGGGCAGAAGTCGACGAGAATCTCGGGGTCGAGCGCGACGGTCGGCGGCGACTTCAGGTTCGCGTAGGCGATGATCTGCACGCGCGTGCGCAGCCCTTCGGCGCGCAGTCGCCGCACCAGCGCGTTGGCCAGCCGCGCCTGCCGGTCGGCGGGCGAGCCCAGCGCCGCGTCGGCCGCGCACTCCGCCCAGCGCACGCCGTCGGGCGGCCAGAAGTCGAAGACGTCGATCTCGGAGCGGTCGCGCAGGTAGCGCACGACGCCGTCGAGGACGTGGCGCACCGCGCCCGAGTCGGACGTGTTGAACGCCAGCCGCTCCTCGCGCGACGGCCGGCACTGCGCGTCGCGCCCGAACCACTCGGGATGCGCCGCGAACAGCGCGCCGTCGCGCCGCGCGCTGAGGAAGTTCTGCCACCCATGGCCGCCGATCTCGACGCGCAGGTCGCGTCGGCGCAGCTCCGGCGTCAGCGCGTCGCGCCACCGGTCCCACGTCACGCGCCCCGAGCCGCCGAAGTCCTGCGGCGCCATGAGCGTGTTGAAGCGGAGCTTCGGCATCCACGCGACGATCGCGCGCAGGCTGGCCGAATCGTGCGACATCCCCTCCGACACGTCGACCTTGCGGATCGCGAAGCGTGGCCGCTCGGCCACCGTCGCGGGGCCCGTGTAGACGAGCGTCGCGCGCCGCGGCACCAGCTCGTGCGCGCCCTGGTGGAACGCCAGCGCCGGCGCCAGCCAGCGGCAGCCGAGGCGCTCCAGCAGGTCGTAGGCGGCGTAGAGCGCCGCGCGCGGGCTCGCGCCCGTGAGCACCAGCGAGTCGCCGCGCACCGCGATCGTGTAGCCGTCGCGCGCGGTGGCGGCCGTGTCCGCGGTCGGGACGACGCGCACGACGATCGGGTGCGCGCCCGCCGGCGCCGACGGCGCGACGCGGAACGTCGCGCCGCTGATGCGCCCCAGGTACGCCGCCAGCTCCGCGGCGGCGAGCGCCTCGGGCGCCGACCCGCCGGGCGGCGACACGACGACGTACGCCGTGGCGCCGCCGCGCGCGAGCGTCAGCGCGGCGGGCGGTCCCCCGCGCTGCGCGCGCGCCGCGGCGGGGACCAGGGCCGCGAGCGCCAGCGCGGCGCCCGCGGTGGTGCGAGTGAGGGTCACCCGCTCAGAAGCCCGGGTTCTGCGCCATCGGCTTCCCGCTGTTCGCGTCGATCACGTCCTGCGGGATCGGGAGCAGCGTGTCGCGCGCGATCATGACCGGCGCGGTGATCGGGTTGTAGCGCTTCACCCGGTCGAGCAGCGTGCCGGTGCGCAGCAGCGTGTAGCGGCGCTGCTCCTCGGTCACCAGCTCGCGCGACCGCTCGTCGAGGATGAAGTCGAGCGTCACCTGCGCCGGCGTGATGACCGACGCGCCCGCGCGGCGCCGCAGCGCGTTGATGGCGTCCGCCGCCGGCGCCAGCTTGCCCTGCTTGAACTGCGCCTCCGCCAGCAGCAGGTACGTCTCCGCGAGCCGGATGTAGGGCTGGTCGCCGTACTGCTCCGCCGACGCCGGGTCGATCGGGCTCGCGCCGTCCCACTTGCGCGTGCTCGGCCAGAGCGGGTCGTTGGCCTTCTCGGCGGCGACGACCGTCTTCACCGTGTCGCCGAGGCGGCGGCCGGCGGGCAGCGTCGCCGCGTTGTTCATCAGGTAGTAGCGGCGCACCGCGAACTCGCCGCCGCGCTGGTCGGCCGGCTCGTACAGGTTGAGCGCGTAGCGCGTCATCGCGAGGCGCCCGATGCCGCGGCCGCCGTTCTCCAGCGACACCGCGAGGCCGCGGTTGCTCTCGTAGCGCGTCACCCAGCTGCGGCGCATGATGTTCGTGCCGCCGCCCACCGTGTTGAACGCGTACTGCAGCACCCACAGCGCCTCGGTGTTGCCCTGCGAGCGGTTGACGTTGCCGTCCACGAACTGGTCCATGAACGGCACGCCCGGCTGCGTCGACCGCACGCCGTAGCGCGCGGTGATCAGCTTGTACTGCGGGTCGTTGATGACCGCCTGCGCCTTCTCCTCCGCCTGCGCGGGCTGGCCCAGCGCGAGGTACATCTCGGCCAGGTAGTGCTGCGCCACCGCCTTCGTCACCTTGCCCGGGTTGCTCGACGTCGTGGGCAGCTTCGACTCGGCGTACAGCAGGTCGGCGACGATGATGCGGCGCACCGAGTCGCGCGGGATGCGCTCCCAGTCCGTGCGGATCGCCTCGCCCGACGACTCCTCGAGCGTCACCGGGACCGCGCCCCACATGTAGCTCAGGTGCCGGTACGCCCAGGCGCGGATCAGGCGCGCCTCGGCCACCACGCGCTCCTTCTCGGCCGTCGTCATCGTCACCGCCGGGCCGTCGGCGCGGTTGATGATGGTGTTGGCGGCGTTGATGGTCTGGTACAGCCAGTTCCAGGTGCGGCGGATGTAGTCGTCCTGCGAGTTGTTGCGGACGCCGTACTCCGTGAACAGGCGCTCGGTGGGCGACAGGTACATGCCGTACCCGTTGTCGACGCCGATCACCATCCCGGTCTGGAAGATGTTGTTCGTCTGCCCGTCGTCCGAGCCCGCGCGCTCGCGCCGCACCTGGTAATAGAGCGCGTTGAGCCCGGCCTCGAAGCCGGCGAGGTCGGTGTAGAGGTTGTCGGCGACGATGATGTCGCGCGGCTTCTCGGTCAGGAACTCGTCGTCGCAGCCGGTGGCGCCGGCGGCGGCCAGCGCGACGAGGGCCAGGGCGACGGCGCGGAGGCGCGGGAGCATGGCGGGACGCTGGGAGAGGGGGGCGCGATCAGAAGCCGACATTGAGCCCCCCGGTGACGATGCGCTCGAGCGGGATGGAGCGCTGGTTCGACAGCTCGGGGTCGAGCCCCGTCCACTTGGTGCTCGTCCACAGGTTGCGGCCGTTCACGTAGACGCGGAGCGTGCGCGCGCCGATGCGGCCGGCGAGCGTCGTCGGCACGTCGTACTGCAGCGAGAGGTCGCGCAGGCGGACGAAGCTCGCGTCCTCGTAGAACGGCACGCTGAGCGGGTTGCTCGTGTTGCTGTTGGCCGGGTACGTGTTGATCGGGTTCGCGGCCGTCCAGTACTGGCGGTACACCGTGTTGCGGCGCACGTCCGAGAACACCTGGTTGGTGCCGAGCAGGATGTTCGAGCGCGTGACGCCCTGCACCGTGTTGAGGTAGGCGTTCAGCGACAGGCGCTTGTAGCGGAACGTGTTGGCGAGGCCCGCGATGTAGTCCGGCTGCAGGCTGCCGATGAAGGTGCGGTCGAGCGGGTCGATCTTCTTGTCGCCGTTCAGGTCCGCGATCTTCACGTCGCCCGGCTTGGCCGTCGGCTGGGCCGAGTTGGCGATGTCGTCGCCCGTCTGCCAGATGCCGGCGAACTGGTAGCCGTAGTTGACGTCGATCGGCCGGCCGATGAACCAGCCATTGACGATGTCGTCCTGCTTGTCGCCGTAGAGGTCGACGATCCTGTTGCGGTTGGCGGAGATGTTGAGCTCCGTCTGCCACTGGAAGCCGCCGCGGTCGATGTTGGTCGTCCCCAGCTGCAGCTCGATGCCCTTGTTGGCCGTGCGCCCGATGTTCTGCGTGATCGTCGTGATGCCGTGCACCGACGAGATCGCGCGGGCGAGCAGCAGGTCGCGCGTGCTGGCCGAGTAGGCGTCGATGGTCGCGCGCACGCGGTCGTTCCACAGGCCGAGATCCACGCCGACGTTGCGCGACGTCGTCGTCTCCCACTTCAGGTCCGGGTTGCCGAGCGTGGTCGGGATGTAGCCGGGCGCGGCGACGTCGCCGTTCAGGTACGAGCGGTCGTCCAGCTGCGACAGCGTGCGGTACGGGCGGATGGCCTGGTTGCCGTTCTGGCCGTACGACAGGCGCACCTTCAGCGTGTTCACCGTCTCCTTCCACGGGAAGAACGCCTCGTTGGCGGCGTTCCAGCCGAGCGCCGTGGAGGTGAAGACGCCGTACTTGTTGTTGCTGCCGAAGCCCGAGTAGCCGTCGCGGCGGACCGTGAAGGTCAGCAGGTAGCGGTCGTCGTAGCCGTAGTTGGCGCGCCCCATCTGCGACACGAGGTCGTAGTCGGTCACCGACACCGTCGGCACCGAGAGGAGCGGCACCGTCGAGCGGTAGCCGAGGACGTCGTTCGGGAAGCCCTGCCCGCGCACGCCGTTGACGTCGAGGTCACTGCCCTGGCGGCTGTAGAGCCCCGTGAAGTCGAGGTTGTGCGCGCCGAAGCCGCGCTGGTAGCGCAGGATGTTCTCCAGCGTCCAGTCGTTGCGCAGCGTGTTGGAGACCGTCGCCAGCCCCTGCACCGCGCGGCCCGTCTGCGTGTTGCGGCCCCAGTACGTGCCGGTCTTGCTGCTCGCCAGGTCGAGGCCCGCGTTGACGCGGAAGCTCAGCCCCTGGACGCGCGGCACCGTCAGCTGCAGGAAGTTGCTGGTGAAGAGCCGGCGCGTGAGGTCGTCGTCGACGGCGAGCAGCGGCTCCAGCGCGTTGTTCGTGACCGGATCCTCGGGCCACGGTACGACGGCGAGCGTGGTGCCGTCCGCCTCGTAGGGGCTGATGAGCGGGTTGGCGAAGAACGCGTTCTCGAAGCTCGCGCCGCGCCCGCTGCGGTCGATCTGCGACACCTGCGTGTTGGTCCCCACCGACAGCCACTTGGAGAGGCGCTGGTCGAGGTTCGCGCGCACCGTGGCGCGGTCCAGCAGGTCGTTGCGCGCCACGCCGTCGATCTTCAGCAGCGAGCCGCCCAGGTAGTACTTCGTGTCGTCGCTGCCGCCGCGCACGTTGAAGTCGTGCTGCTGCTGGCTGCCGCTGTGCGTGGCGAGGTCCACCCACGGCGTGTTCACGCCGGCCGCCAGGTTGCGCTGCTCGGTGGTGGTGAGCGCGGTGTTGCAGTTCTGGCCGTTGTTGATGCGCACGCACTTGAAGTCCGCGAACTCCTGCGCCGTCATCAGCCGCGGGATGTTCGCGTACTCGCTGCGGCCGGTGTAGCCGCTGTACGCGACCTGCGGCTTGCCGCTGGTGCCGCGCTTGGACGTGATGAGGATGACGCCGTTGGAGCCGCGCGCGCCGTAGATGGCCGTCGCCGACGCGTCCTTCAGCACCTCGATCGAGCCGATGTCGCTCGGGTTGATGTCGGTCAGCGACCCGTTGTACGGGATGCCGTCCACCACCACGAGCGGGTTCGTGCTGGCCGAGATCGAGTTGCGGCCGCGGATCTGGACGTTGACGTTCCCCTCCGCGCCGGCGCTGCTGGTCGTCACCTGCACGCCCGGCAGCGCGCCCTGGAGCGCCTGCTCGACGCTGGCGTTCGGCTTGTTCTCCAGCCGCTCGGGCGTGATGCTCGTGACCGAGCCCGTGATGTCGCTGCGGCGCTGCGTGCCGTAGCCGACGACGACGACCTCCGAGAGCGAGAGCGCGTTGCGGCGCAGCCGGAGCTCGACGTCGGTGCGGCCGGCGAGCGCGATGGTGTCCTGCGCGAAGCCGATGCGCGAGACCACCAGCGTGTACTGCGCGCTCGGGAGCCGCAGGCTGAACTCGCCGCGCTCGTTGGTCTGCGTGCCGATCACGGGGTTCGTGCCGCGCGCGACGACGTTCGCGCCGACGACGGGCTCGCCCGTCTCGGCCACGAGCACGCGGCCGCGCACGGCGACCTGGGTGGCCGCCTGCCCCGTGGGCTGCTGCGCGGCGAGTCGGGCGCCGATGGGTGCGGTGACGAGCAGCGGGGCGGCGAGCAGGGCGGCCGTCCGCCAGCGGGAGACACTCATGGGTGATCCCGGTCCTGTGTGTGGGAAGGAGTGGGGTGCTGCGGGGCTACGTGCTGCTGCGTGCTGCGTGCTGCGTGCGGCGTCAGGGCGGATCGGCTTCCGTCACGCCCGCCTTGTGGCCGAGGAGGTTGCCGGGCTCGCGTCCCGTGTGGCGCATCGCGGCGTCCTTCGCCTGCGGCCAGAAGCGGAGCACGAAGTCGGTGGCCGCCGCCTGCACCGCGGCCTTGTCGGCGCCGGTGAGCAGCAGCGTGCGGTCGCGCAGCGCGACGGTGCCGACCTTCGCCGCCGCGTCGGGCATCACGCCGACCTGCACCAGCGTCGCCCGCGCGCGCAGCGAGTCGGGCACGTCGGCCATCGCGGACACGCGCACCGGGCGGCCGGTCGCCGCCTGCAGCGTGCTCGCGACCAGGAACGCCATCTCGACCTCGAGCACCGACGCCTTGTCGACCCACGCGACGGTGACCGGGCGCGCCCAGTCGATGCGGCGCACGACGTCCGCGCCGCCCTCGTACGTCACGCGGTCGCCGAGCAGCGGCGCGGTGAACGTGGGCGCGCCGGGATTGCCGGCGACGCCCCAGCCGAGCGACGTGCGGGTGCCGTACGCGACGCGGACGAAATGGTGGTACGCGCCGGGCTTCGCGCCGGGCGCGAGCCGCAGCGCGAGGCGGCCCTCGTGCGTCGCGCCGGCGGCGAGCGTGACGCGCGCCGCGGACTGCAGCGTCGCCGTGACGCCGTCAAACGACTGCGGCGCGAGCGTCAGCGTGACCGCGCGGCCCGTGCGGTTCTCGACCGTGAACGTCGTCGTCGCGCGCCCGTTCGCGAACGTCGCCTCGCGCACCGTCACCGGCAGCACGCGCACCGGCGCGTCCGACGGGCCGTAGGCGCGGATCAGCCGCACCCACTCCTCGGCCTCGGGCTTGGGGCGGCGGTCCAGCGCCACCGCCTCGTAGTGCCGCCCGCCGTTCAGCGAGATGCTCGGGCTCACCGCCAGCATCTCGTGGAACTGGAACTGGTCCACCTGCGGGAGCGCGCGCGGCTTCAGGATCGCCTCGAAGATCTCCGCCACCTCGCGGTGCCGCCGCTCGGGCGACAGGCGCGTGATGTCCTTCCAGTTGAACTCCCCCAGCGTGGCCGGCAGCCCCAGGTCGCTCGCGTAGCCGCCCGTGCCCAGCGCGTGCGAGAGGAACGACTCCTTCCACGGCGCGCCGTGCTTGTACGCGTGCAGGCCGACCCGGTCGAACGGCGTGCCGAGCTGGCGCAGCCGCTCGAACTGGCCGTGGTTGCCGGCCGTCGTGAGGAACGCGTCCAGGGACGGCGCGCCGCGCTTCACCGCCTGGTAGAGCGACGACCACCGCTCCGCGCTGCCCGGCTTCACGCCGCCGATGAGGATCTCGTTCTCGATCTCGACGCCCACCAGCACGTCGCGGTAGCGCGCCGCGAGCGCGGTCACCCATGCCGCGGGACCTTCGGTGTCGATCAGGATGCGGAGGCCGAGCGCGCGCGCCTGCTGCGCGTACCAGTCGAGGAACGCGAGCGCCTCGGCGCGCGGCAGCTGCTGCAGCAGCTCCAGGTGGTGCAGCCGCACGACCTCGAAGCCCATCGCGCGGATGATGTGCAGGTCCGTGCGCATGCGCGGCACGTACGTGCGCCACCTCGCCCACTGCACCGGCGACACCGGCCACCACGTCTCGCGGTCGGTGCCCGGCGTGCGGTAGAAGTCGAGGTTCTCGACGAACGTCGAGTACGGGAAGTACGCCGTCCCGAACGTCACCGCGCGCACGCCGACGTCCACGGTCGCGGAGTCGCGCACCGGGCCGCGCGACGCGCGGTCGGCGGCGAGGCGATGGCCCGCGAAGCCGCGCAGCTGCGACTCCTCCCACTGCGCATCGGGATTCGCGGAGACCGCCAGCCGCCACGACAGCGTGAGCGCGTCGCCCGCGCGCATCGGCGCGTACGGCGTCACCGGCATGTAGCGCGACTTCGCCTGCTCGGCGTTGGGCCCGGCGATCTCGGAGACGAGGAACGCCGCGTCCTGCACGCGCCGCGTCCGCTCCCAGACGTAGAAGTGCGAGCCCTCGACCCACTCGCCCTTCGCGTTCTGGATCGTCGGCGTCGGCGTGAACCCGTTCACCGAGAGGAACGAGAGCGGACCCGCCGGCCAGCGCGCCCAATCCACGCCGCGCACGTACCAGAAGTCGCGGTCCCACGTGTCCGGCGAGTCGCTGCCGTCGAGGACGCGCCCGTTGAAGCGGAGGCGCGCCGCCGGCGCGGCCGTGAGCACGCCCGGCGTCGTCACGCGGCGCACGAGCGCGACGTACGCGGGACCCGCCGGCGCCTCGCGCTCGACGCGGGCGCGCGCGTCGACCCACCCGCCGCCGTACGGCGCGAGCGTCACCGTCACGCGATAGCCGTCCTGCCGCGTCTCCGCCGCGAAGCTCCCGTCCACCTGCGGCTTCCACGTGAGCGCCGTGGGGCGGAACGCGGCGACCGCGCTGTCCACGGTCGCGCTGCTTCCCGGCAGCACGACCAGCCCGAGGTCGAGCGTGCCCGCCGGCCGGCCGTCCCACGCCAGCGCGAGCGCGCCGCCCGCGGGCGTCACGCGCAGCGGTCCGAGGAGGAACGGATGCGGTCCGTCGGCGGGGAGCGCCGCGCGCGTGAGCCGCGCCGCGCCGCCGGCCGGCAGCGCCACGACCGCGCGCACCGCGCCACCGCGCACCTCGGCCGTCGCGCCGGCCCCGACGTAGTGGCCGTCGGGGAGCGCCACCGCCGCGTTCACCGGGCCGGCGTAGGGGAGCTCGTGGTTGTTGCGGACCGTCAGCGTCTGGGCGGCCGCGGCTGCGGGGAGCAGCGACGCGGCGGCGAGGAGGGGCGCGGTGCGGAGGTGGGCGCGCATCAGGCGACCGGGTGGGCGGCGGGGTCCCAGCGGCGCAGCACGTCGCGCACGCCGTCCAGGTGGGCGCGCATGCGCTCCGCGGCGAGCGCGGCGTCGCGGCGCTCCAGCGCCTCCAGGATCCCGAGGTGCTCGGCGTGGTCCTGCCCGCGCGAGCCGTGGATGTCGAGGATCACGCGCTGCTCCTCCTTGAACAGGCTCCCGAGGACCTCGAGGAGCTGGAACAGCACGCCGTTCCCCGAGGCCTGCGCGATCGCGCGGTGGAAGGCGAGGTTGGTCTGGTTGAGCAGGACCGCGTCGTCGAGCATGGCGCCCGCGCGCAGGAGCAGCGTCCGCAGCTGCACCAGGTCCTCCTCCGTCGCGTGCTCGGCCGCCAGCGACACCGACTGGACCTCGATCGGGATGCGGGCCTCGATCAGGTCGACGAGGAGCTTCTGCGAGAACGCGCCCCCGAAGCCGGGGTTCGAGATCAGCAGGGCGTCGGGGATCCGGCCGACGTAGACGCCGGAGCCGTGGCGGATGTCGACGACGCCGAGCGTCTCGAGCTTGCGGAGCCCCTCGCGGACCGAGGCGCCGGCGACGCCGAAGTGGCGGGCCATCTCCGCGATCGCCGGGAGGCGGTCGCCCGGCTGGTAGTCGCGGCGCTGGATCAGCTGCCGGATGCGCTGGGCGACGTCGTCGGCCAGGCTCTGGCGCAGGACCGGCTGGAGGGCGACGTCCATGGTCGGGACCGGCATGCGATCGAGTGAGCAAGTCATCAGATGACTTGGCGAGCGGCCAAGCTGATCCGGGGACCGGAGGCCGTCAAGGGGTTCGTACGGCGCGCGTACGAAAGCCACATGCGAGGCGCCCGCCCCGCCCACCGCGGCGCGAGGCCGGACGGTGCACGGGACGGGCGCGGCCGGCCGCCATCGGCGGCCGTGTCTACGAGCTTCTCAGCGTGCGGGCGGGCGCACGTCGGCCGGACGCGGCATCGCCGACGGATATGCCTCAGGCGGTGCGGTCGAGCCGGCCTTGAACTCCAGGAACAGGTCGCCGACGACGACCTCCGGCACCCGCACCTGGTCCGCCGGCACCTGCTGCCGGACCCATTCGGCCGCCCGGCGCGTGGTCTCCTCCGCCCCCTGGCGATCGTGGCAGACGCTGACCGTGATCAGCTGGTCGCCCGAGCGGATCGCCTGGTAGCTGACGAACCCGGCGACCGACCCGATGAGCTGGCGCACCTCGTCCTGCCGGCGCGCGAGCGTCGCGATCAGCCCCTCGGCTCCGGTGTAGCGGCGCACGATGGCGTACATGGCGCCTCCGGCTCAGGGACGCCGCGTGCCCTCCGTGCGCAGCTGCAGCACGGAGTCGGGCCCCGACGTCTTGTAGTGCGCGACCGTCCGGCCGACGATCCGGTCGCCCTGCATGCGCATCACGCTGTGCGTGGTCACCTGCACCCCGCGCCGCCGCACGCTCGCGTACGGCCCCGCCTCCGCGACGATGCTGTCGCCCGCGACCGAGACGATGCGCACCTTCACGGGCGCCCGGTCGGGGAAGGCCATCATCCAGCCGGTCGAGTCGGCGGTCGCGGTCATCACGTACGTCGTCGCCGTCGTGTCGCCGGACTCCGGCACGGCGCGCATGTCCCACCGGCCCGCGACGGCGCCGAGCGAGATGGGGGCCGCCGCGGCCGGGGTCGCCGGAGCCGGCGTCGCCATCGTCCCGGCGGCGGACTCCGGGGTCGCCGACACCGCCGCGGCGGTGTCGCTCGTGCTGCGGTCCTTCGAGCTGCAGCCGGCGAGCGCGGCCAGCGCCAGCAGGCTCGGGATGCGTCCTCGCATGGTCCCTCCGTGAGTGGCCCGTGTGTGGCCGACGTCAGGTCGGCAGGTACGCCGGCACGGTGCCGGCGTCCGCCAGCGTCGAGGTCAGCGCCTGCGCCTGCGCGCCCCAGTTCGCGTAGAGGCGCTGCAGGTCGTCGCCCAGGTAGGCGCCGTGCACGCCGAAGTGGTCGACGACGTGCAGGCTGCGGTTGCTGAGCCGCAGGAACTCGTCGCTCAGCCGGATGCGCTGCAGCTGCGCGGGATCGCCGCGCGCCAGCAGGAAGCCCGCGAGCGTGCCGCCGCTCGGCTCCAGCGCGACGGGCTCGAAGCTGTCGATCTCGCCGGCGCGCTGCAGCCGGCCGAAGTAGCCCAGCACCTCGTTGAACACCACGAGCGCGTGCTGCTCGCGCCCGCGCACCGCCTGCCCCCACACCACCACGAGTGCCCCGTTGGTCATCGCGCCTCCCGCGCTGACATGTCGGTCGCTCTCACTTCGGGGTCGGACGCATCACGCGCGCGGCGCCCGGCGCCGCGGGCAGCGGCACCATGAGGTGCGCGTAGGGCGTCCCCTTCCACATCACGAAGGGCCCGCCACCGCGTGGATCGGACGGCAGCGAGTCGAGCAGCGACCGGTCCGGCAACGCGAGCATCACGTGCGGGCCCGACACGACCCAGTCGTTGTCCGCGGTCTTCTGCGTCGCGAACGGATCGGTGTTGCTGACGCCCGCGTCGCCCTGGAGCATGTAGGCGACGCCGAGCTTGCGCACCGTGGGCGTCGAGCGGCTCGCCCACGCCTTCACGAGCTGCTGCCACTCCGGGTCCAGGCACATCGGGTCGCGGCCGGATGCCCCCGCGAACGTCTGCGGCGTCGTCGGGTGGCAGACCCACCCGTTGGTGCCGGCGCGCAGCTCGCGCATGCTGCCGCCCTCGGCCATCGGCCAGTCGATGATGGTCGCCTGCTCGGCGATGGACGCCGGGGCCGCGCTCATCGCGTCCTGGATCTTCTGCGTGGCGGTCCGCGCCGGCGCCGTGCGCGAGGCGGCGGGACGGGCCACGGGCTGCTGCGCGGGTTGCGGCGCGGGCTGCTGCGCGTCGAGCGCGCGCGGAAGCGCCAGGCAGACCGACAGCCCGGCGAGGTAGAGCCAAGCACGGCGCGTCATGCGCACCTCCTGTCTTCGGGGAGGCACGGCGGCGGCGCATGCGTCCGACGTCACCGCCGGCCGCTCAATCGCACGTGGTTCCTTACGAACGCCGACCGCGATGACGCGGCGGCGGGTGCGCCAGCAGATCGGGACTCGCGAAGCGCATCGCACTCGACTCCCTGGAGGAGAATGCGTACGCCCCCAGTATGCATCGCGGCGGCCACAGAGCAACGTGAGCCGTTCGCCGCGCGACGTCGGTCGCGCTCAGCGCATCTTCAGCTCGCCAGCACGCGCGCGTAGACCTCGGCGTCCACGTTGCCGCCGGTCAGCACGAGCGCGACGCGACGCCCGACGTCGCGCGCCGCCGCGCGCTCCTGCAGCAGCGCCGCGAGCGCCGCCGCGCCCGCGCCCTCGGCCACGTTGTGCGTGTCGGTGAACAGCGCGCGCATCGCGTGCGCCACCTCGTCGTCGGTCACCTCCAGCACGCGCGCGAGCCCGCGCCGCGCGCCGTCGCCGCGCAGCAGCGCGAGCGCCGCCGGCACGGGCGTGCGGCACGCCATCCCGTCCGCCAGCTGCGTGTGCACCGCGTGCGACTCCGCCACGCCGCTCGCCAGCGAGCGCGCGTACGCGGGCGCGTGCGCGCTCACGATGCCCACGACCTCCGTGCGCAGGCCGAGCGCGTCGCGCGCCGCGAGCACGCCGCAGGCGCCGGAGCCGAGGCCGATCGGGACGTAGACGGTGTCGAGGTCGGGGACGGCGCGGAACAGCTCCAGCGCGTACGTCCCGACGCCCGCGACCAGCACCGGATGGAAGCTCGGCAGCCGGTGCCAGCCGCGCTCGCGCGCCAGCGCATCCGCCGCCTCCGCGGACGCCTGGAAGTCGTCGCCCGCCTCGACCAGCTCGACGCCCTGCGCGCGCATGGCGGCGTTCTTCTCGCGGCTGTTGCCGTGCGGCACGACGACGAGCGCCGGGATCCCGTGCCGCGCCGCCGCGAGCCCGACGCTCTGCCCGTGGTTGCCGCGCGTCGCGGTGACGACGCCCGCCACGCGCGGCACCTGCCGCGCGAGCCAGTCGAAGTACGTGATGCCGCCGCGCACCTTGAACGCGCCCGCGGGCGTGTGGTTCTCGTGCTTGACCCACGTCGCGACGCCCGTGCGCGCCTCCAGCAGCGGCCAGCGGTACTGCGGCGTCGCGGGCATCGCCGCGTGCACGAGCGCGGACGCGGCTTCGAGCTCCGCGAGCGAGGGGAGCGTGTCGAGGCGGGCGGTCATGCGGGGAAGCTAGCTTCGCGCTGCGTGCTGCGTGTACGGCCGCTCGGGACGCTTCGGCGCGCCGGGGCCGTTCGGCCTTTGGAGGGATGCGGATGCTGCGGATGACTCGGATGCTGCGGATCGCTCCGCGTGGCGCACGGCGCGTCGCCGCCGCGCGGAGCGATCCGAATGATCCGTTCCGATCCGGAGCATCCGCATCCCTCCAGAAGGCACAGGGGCCAGCGCGTCGAGGCACGCCACGCAGCACGCAGCGCGCAGCACGCAGCATCGGTGTCCCGCTAGCTTCCACCTCGTGTCACAGTCCCTCCCGATCACCGTCGCCGACGCGCATGAAGCGAGCGTCGCCCGCGAGGACGCCGCGCGCCCCGACGTCGACGACGCCGCGCTGATCCCGCTCCTCACCGCGTTCTACGCGACCATCGAGGAGGACGCGCTGCTGCAGCCCTACTTCGCGCCGCTCGACATGGCCGCGCACCTCCCGCGCATCGCGGACTTCTGGTCGACGCTGCTCTTCCACTCGGGGCGCTACCAGGGCAACGCCTTCCGGCCGCACGCCGACATGCCCGGCCTCACGGCCGAGCACTTCGGGCGCTGGCTGGCGACGCTCGAGCGCGTCGTCGATGCGCGCCACAGCGGGCCCGCCGCCGAGCGGATGAAGGCCCTCGGCCACCGCGTCGCGTACAGCATGCAGCTACGGCTGGGGATCCCACCGGTGCTGCCGTTCCGGTCCAGCGGCGACTGACGCTCCGCCGTCTGTGTGCCCACGCAGGTGGTGTCACACCACGCAGACGGCCCCGACCGCAGGTGCGCTGAGCCCATCCGTGCAAGTGCGCTCATGACAAGCGCTTGGCAAGCCGACACTGAAGGGGACCCACGGTCGCCATCGTGCCATTCCCGTGGGTGCGCCGCGAACAGATTCCGAAGCGGCGTGATGGTCCCCCGCAGGAGGATGCCCGTGCCCGTACGACTCGTCGACGCCAGTGGAGTGGAGTGGGAGGTCTGGGAGCTCGCGCCCCGGCCGGTCCTCGCCGACGCCCCGCCGACGCCGCGCTTCGAGGCCGCCATGCACGACGGCGGCTCGTGGCTCTGCTTCGAGTCGGCCACGCAGCGCCGGCTGCTGTCGCGCTACCCCGCGCGCTGGCACGCCATGCTGCCGCACGAGCTGGAGGCGCTGTGCCAGGCGGCCCGCCCGGAGCGGCCGCCGATGGCGTCAGCCGCCCGCGCCGGGCGCGCCTGGTAGGATCTCACCCGAAGCTGCATCCGACGCGTCCGCGCGCTCCGCGCGGCGCGTCACCACCACGAACCGCGTCCAGTTGTCGGCCAGGTCCTGGACCTCGGCCGCCAGCACGACCAGCCCCCAGCGCTCCGCCGCCAGCCGCGACGCGAGCGCCCCCACCGCCGGATCGCCCGCGCGCGCGACGTCGCGCGCGGCGCCCGCGGTGTCCCACCACGGCTCGGCCACCAGATCGGGGTGCGCGCGCAGGAAGGCGCCGCACTGCGCGAGCGCGACGGGATGGCTGCGCACCACGCGCACCGTCGCCGTCGTCGCCCCCGGCAGCGCCAGCAGGCAGAGGGCGATCGGCTGCGTGACCTCGCCGACGACGCGCAGCAGCGTCGCCCGCTCGCCCAGCGCCGCGCGCGCCTCGGCCACCAGCCCGGCGATCCGGTTCTCGACCGGGAGCACGGCCGCATCCGCCTCGCCGTGCACCACGGCGTCCAGCACGGCCGCGAACGTCCCGCGCGGCTCGGGCTGCGCGTCGGCGCGCCAGCGCAGCACGGCCTCCTCGCCGAAGGCGCCGGGAGCACCCTGGAAGGCGACGCGGGGAGAGGAGGTCATGCGGGGATGATACTGCGAGCGGCTGCGTGCTGCGTGCTGCGTGAACGGCCCCGGGATGCCCCTCACGCAGCACGCAGCACGCAGCACGCAGCCCTTGCGATCCGCTGCGCCGTGACGCATTGCGTAGGACCCCACTCCCTCCATCGAAAACGCATGCGTCGACTCGTCGTCACCGCCCTCGCCATCTGCGGGCTCGCCACCGCCGCCATGGCCCAGCCGCCGCAGGCACCGGAGCAGAAGCCGAAGAACCTCAAGGTGCTCCCGGCGGACATGCCGATGCGCGCGGTGCGCGACACCATGGCGTCGTTCACGCGCGCGCTCGGGGTGCGGTGCACGTACTGCCACGTCGGCCGGGAGGGGGATCCACCGAACACGTACGACTTCGCGAGCGACGAGAAGGTCGAGAAGCTCAAGGCGCGCGAGATGCTGCGCATGGTCGCCGCCATCAACGGCGAGCACCTGTCGAAGGTCCCGCAGCGCAAGTCGATCGCGGTGTCGTGCATGACCTGCCACCGTGGGCTGGCCGAGCCGCGGCCGCTGCAGCAGGTGCTCCTCTCGGCGTACGAGGCGGGCGGCATCGACTCGGCGGAGGCGCGCTACCGCACGCTGCGCACGCAGTACCTCGGGCGCGCGGCGTACGACTTCGGCGAGACGACGCTGGCCGACGTGGCGGCGGCGCTGCGCGCGCAGAACAGGCTGCCCGATGCCGTGCGGCTCCACATGCTCAACACGCAGATGCTGCCGACGTCGGCGTTCGCGTTCCGGCAGGCGGCCGGCGCGCAGCTCGCCGCGGGCGACACCGCCGGCGCGCGCGCGAGCCTCGAGAAGGCGCTCGGCCTCAACGCCAACGACCAGCAGGCGCGGCGCATGCTCGACGCGCTGAAGCCCAAGTGAGCGTACGCGACCGCGCCGTCGTGCTTGACGCGACGCGCCTCCGGCCGTAGCCTGCCTTCCATGACGCCGCGCCTCGACGCCCGCCTCGCTCGATTTAGCTATCCGCGCCCCTCCAGGGTCCGCGGCCGAGCCGGCGTGCGCGCGTAGACGCGACGCGACCGTTCACTGCGCCGGGGCCCGTGGAGCTGCATCCACGGGCCCCGGCGCTTTTTCGCGCCCCGCGCCCGCCCCGCCGGCGCCGCGCGCTCCGGCACGGTCGCCCACCATCAGCCGGAGCCCGCCATGCTCGTCGTCACCACGCCCGACATCACTCCCGCGCAGCTCGACGCCATCCGCGAGCACGTCGAGGCCGCGGGGCTGCGCACCCACGTCATCCGCGGCGAGCAGCGCATCGTCGTCGGCTGCATCGGCGACGACGCCGCGCTCGTCGAGGACGGCCTGGCCGCGATGCCCGGCGTCGAGTCGGTGACGCCGGTGCTCAAGCCGTACAAGCTCGCCGCGCGCGAGTTCTCCGCCGGCCCCACGCACGTGCGACTGGGCAGCGCCGCGCGACCGGTGATCGTCGGCGGCGACGCGCTCACCGTCATCGCGGGCCCGTGCTCGGTGGAAGGCGAGGCGATGCTGCTCGAGACGGCGCATGCCGTGCGCGCCGCGGGTGCGGTCGCGCTGCGCGGCGGCGCCTTCAAGCCGCGCACGTCGCCGTACGCGTTCCAGGGGCTCGGCCGCGAGGCGCTGGTGATGCTGGCCGAGGCGCGCGCGCGCACGGGGCTGCCCGTCGTCACGGAGGTGATGGACCCGCGCCTCGTGGAGCTGGTCGCGGAGCACGCCGACGTGCTGCAGATCGGCGCGCGCAACATGCAGAACTTCGCGCTGCTCTCGGAGGTGGGGCGCGTGCAGCGTCCCGTGCTCCTCAAGCGCGGCCCCAGCGCGACGATCGCCGAGCTGCTGATGGCGGCGGAGTACGTGATGGCGCAGGGGAACCGCGACGTGATCCTGTGCGAGCGCGGCATCAAGGGCTGGGACCCGGCGACGCGCAACACCTTCGACGTCGCGGCGGTGCCGGTGCTGAAGGCGGAGACGCACCTGCCCGTGCTCGTCGATCCGAGCCACGCGGCGGGGCGCGCGGACCTCGTGCCCGCGCTCTCGTGCGCGGCGCTCGCCGCGGGCGCGGACGGCCTGATCATCGAGGTGCATCCCTCCCCTGCGGAGGCACGGAGCGACGGCCCGCAGTCGCTCGACCTGCCGGCGTTCGACGCGCTGATGGCGCGCCTGCGCCCGTTCGCCGCGGCGGCGGGGCGCACGCTGCCCGCCGCGGAGCTCGCGCAGGTCGCGGAGGTGGCCGCATGAGCACCGACGCGGGCGAGGCCCCGGCGGCCGCGCTCGCGCGGCTGCGGCAGGAGATCGAGGCGGTGGACGCACAGCTGGTGGCGCTGGTGGCCGCGCGCACGCGCCTCGCCGCCGACATCGGCGCGGCGAAGCGCGCGCTCGGCCGTCCCACGCTGGACCCGGTGCGCGAGGCGGCGGTCGTGCGCCGCGCGGCCGAGCTGGCGCGCGACGCCGGCCTCGCGGACGAGGAGGCCGTGCGGGCGATCTTCTGGCAGCTGATGGCGCTCGCGCGGCGCGCGCAGGAGTGACGAAGCCTGCGAACTGCTCCAGACAGGATGACAGGATGACCAGGAGGCTCCGTGTGGCGCGATGTCCATGCGCCGGTGCGGAGCCTCTTCGTCATCCTGTCATCCTGTCGGATGCCGCTCGCTGTTCAGGGGCCGGCGCGCCGGACCTGTCGGCCTCTCGGAGGGATGCGGATGCTCCGGATCACGACGGATGCTGCGGGTCGCTCCGCACCGGCGCATGGAGCGTCGCCTCCAAGGGGAGAGATCCGCCTGATCCGCTCCGATCCGGAGCATCCGCATCCCCCAAGAGATGAACGGGGTCGGGCGTGCTCGGCGCAGGCCACGCAGCCCGCTTCACGCGGCCTCGAAACCCTATCTGCGCGGCGCACGTAGTCCCCACCCATGCGCCCCATCGAGTTCGAGATCCTGCTGTCCCTCGCCGCGGGGACCCGGCACGGCTACGCGATCATCCAGGACATCGAGGCCCGCGGCGACGGGGCCGTCCAGGTCGAGACCGGGACGCTCTACCGGGCGCTCCAGCGGCTCGTCGAGCAGGGGCTGGTCTCGCCCACCGCGCCGCGCGCCGACGCGGACGACGACGAGCGGCGCCGCTACTACGCCATCACGGCCGACGGGCGTCGCGCCGCGTCGGCCGAGGCGGCCCGGATGGCCGCGCTGGTGGACCGCGCGCGCGCGACGCGGCTGATCCCCGGGAGCACCTGATGCCGTCCAACACGCCGCGCGCGCCCTGGTGGACGCGCGCCTACGACCTCGCCCTGCGCGCCTTTCCCGCCGACTTCCGCGCGCACTGGGGCGACGACATGCGCGTGACGTTCGCCGATCGCGTCGCGCATGCGCGCGCCGCCACCGGCCGCACGCCATGGCCCCTCCTCGCCCGCGAGCTCGCCGACGTCTGCATGACCGGCTGCCGCGAGCGCCTCCGTCCCTCCGCTCCGAGAGCGCGCATGCTGCACGCGCAGGACGTCCGCTACGCCTTCCGCCTGCTCGCGCGGGCGCCGGGCTTCACGCTCCTCACGCTGCTGGTCCTCGCGGGCGGGCTGGGGTTGAGCACCTTCACCTTCTCCTTCCTGCACACGGCGATGCTGCGACCGCTCCCGCTGAGCGAGGGCGAGCGCGTCGTGCGCATCGATCCGCAGGTCGCCGGCCGGCAGCAGGCGATCGACGCGGTGGACGTGGCGGCACTGCGCGACGCGTCGAGCGGTACACTGCGCACCATTCGGGAGACCGGCGCGTACGCGGGCCGCGAGGTCGTGCTGGGCCGCGACGAGGGACGGCGCATCGTCGGCGCGACGGTGGCCGAGCCGGCGCTGTTCACGGTGGCGCGCACGCCGGCGCTGTACGGCCGCGCGATGGTGGCCGCGGACGCCGACGCGGGCGCGGAGCCGGTGATCGTGCTCTCGCACCGCCTGTGGACGGCGGCGTTCGGCGCCGACCGCGCGATCGTCGGCCAGCACGTGCCGGTCGACGGCGTGAGCACGCGCGTGATCGGCGTGATGCCCGAGCGCTTCGGCTTCCCGGTCGCGTCCGAGGCGTGGGTGCCGATGCCCGCGAGCACGCTGGCGACGACGCAGCCCGGCCTGCAGTCGGTGCGCCTCGTCGGCCGTCTGGCGCCGGGCGCCACGCACGATGCGGCGGCCGCCGAGGTGGGGCTGCGCCTGCGGCGCGCGATCGCGGCGCGCGACACGTCGGTGCGCGGCGAGACGGTCGCCGCGCTGGTGGAGTCGTTCCCCGCCGCGCAGTTCGGCGAGGACCGCGCGCTGATCTTCACGGCGCTCAACGGCGTCGCGGCGATGATCCTGCTGCTCGCGCTCGTGAACGTCACCAACCTGCTGATCGCGCGCGCCAACGAGCGCATTCGCGAGACGGCCGTGCGCCTCGCCCTCGGCGCCTCCACCGGGCGGCTGGCGATGCAGGGGATGTGGGAGACGGTGATCCTCTGCGTCGGCGGCGGCATCCTCGGCACCGCGGGCGCGGCGTGGGGCCTAGCGGCGATCACGCGCTGGACGCGCGCCAACATGGAGGAGAACCTCGCCTTCTGGTGGGTGTGGCGGATGGACCACGTCACGCTGCTCTGCGCCGGCGCGTTCGTCACGCTCGCGATCGCGGTGCTCGGCGGCGTCGTGTCGCTGCGCACCACGCGCACCAACGTCCGCGAGGTGATGCAGGACGGCAGCGCGCGCTCCGGCTCGCGGCGCGACGGGCGGCTGTCGCGCATCCTCGTGGGCCTGCAGGTGACGACGGTGACGGTGCTGATGTTCGCCGGCGTGATGGCGGGCGTGATGGCGCAGCGCGTCGTGACGCTGGACGCGGGCTTCGACACCGCGCGCCTGCTGCAGGGCGGCATCGCGCCGCCGGTGGCGCGCTACGGCACGCCCGCGCAGCGTGCGGCGGTCTACCGCGACGTGCACGCGCGCCTCACGGAGCAGCCGGCGCTCGACGGCGTGCTGCTGCGGCGCACGCTGGCCGAGCAGCCCTCCGAGGCGGGACGCTTCACCTTCCGGGACGCGCGCGCGAACGGTGTGGCGCCGAGCGCGTTCGTGGTCGCGGCGCTGGGCGACTTCGCCACCATCGGCGTGAAGGTCGTGGAGGGGCGCGCGCTCGTCGCGAGCGACGATGCGGAGCATGCGCCGGTCGCGGTCATCAGCCGCGCGCTCGCCGCGAAGCACTGGCGCGGGCGCTCGCCGGTCGGCGACCAGCTGCGGCTCCTGGGCACGGGCGACACGACGCGCTTCCTGACGATCGTCGGCGTCGCGAGCGACGTCCCGTACGGCAACCCGCTGTCGCGCGACCGCAGCGCCGAGGCGGTGTACGTGCCGCTGCAGCAGACGGACGCGGAGTACGCGCCGTTCCTCGCGCGCTACCGCGAGAGCGAGGTGGCGGGCCGCCAGGCGCTGCTGCAGGCCTTCGCGCAGGTGGATCCGCTGCTGGTGCCGGACACGGTGCAGCCGTTCGCCGAGGTGCTGGCGCGGCTCGGCATGATCGCGACGGCGACGTCGAAGCTGTTCGCCGCCTGCTTCGCGTTCGCGCTGCTGCTCGCGCTGGCGGGGACGTACGGGCTGATGTCGCGCGCGATCGGGCTCCGCACGCGCGAGATCGGCGTGCGGCGCGCGCTCGGCGCATCGGAGGGGAGCGTCGCGCGGCTGCTGCTGCGGCAGGGCGGCCGGCAGCTGGGCGTGGGGACGCTGGCCGCGGCGCCGATCCTGGCGGCGATCGGAGCGGGCTTCATGTACGCCTTCCCGATCAGCGGCTGGCTGACGCTGACGGCGGGCGCGGTGGTCTCGGCGTCGGTGCTGTCGCTGGTGCTGGCGGCGACCTCGGTGCCGATCCGGGCGGTGCTGCGGGTGACGCCGCGGATGGCGCTGTGGCGGGAGTGAAGGCGGCGGGCCGCGCGCGGCGTGCCGCGTGCTGCGTGCTGCGTGCCCTTCGAACCACCGACGGGATGACACGATGACCAGGAGGCCCCCTGTGGCGCATCGTTCCATGCGCCAGCGCGGAAGCTCTTCGTCATCCTGTCATCCTGTCCGATGTCGTTCAGGGCCCGGTGCGCCAGCGCCTGTGGCCTGTTGGAGGGATGCGGATGCTCCGGACGGAGACGGATGCTGCGGATCGCTCCGCGCGGCGGCGAGGTCCCGTGCGCTCCGAGGAGCGATCCGGACGATCCGTTCCGATCCGGAGCATCCGTATCCTCCCCAAATGCCAACGGTCCGGCGCACCGAGGCGCCCCGAGGCCGGCCACGCAGCTCGCCGCACGCGGCCGGGGCTCTCCCGCCCCACCGGCCGCCCCTTCGCTAGTTTCCCTGGCCCACCCCCAGCCGCCCCCGCCCCGCCGTTCGTTGTCGCCGCTCCGCTGGCTCGTCACCGCCCTCTCGTTCGCCGCCACCATCGGCGCCTCCGTCTACGTCGTCTGGAGCAGCTGGCCCAGCGACGGCGCGAGCGTCGCGCTGCCGTGGCTCGCGCACCTGCTGGGCGGCGGGGCGTTCGTGCTGGAGACGCTGTCGCGCGCCTGGAAGATCCAGCTCAGCGCGCGCGCGCTGCACCTGCCGCTGCGCTTCGGGACCGCGCTGCGCGTCGTCCTGGGCGGCGACTTCGGGGCGGCGATCACGCCGGCGCGCTCGGGCGCGGAGCCGGCGCGCTACCTGGTGCTGACCGAGGCGCGCGTGCCGGCCGCCGGCCGGCTCCTGATCCTGTTCGCGGAGCTGTTCCTCGAGATCCTCTCGCTGGCCGTCGTCGCGATCGCGCTCGCGCTGCTGTTCCGCGGCGGCGGCCGCGCGCTGACGGGGATCCAGGGGCTCGTGGGCGGCTACGCGGCGTTCGTGATCGGGATCGGCGTGGCGGGGATGGCGCTGGCGCGCCGCAACGCCAACGGCCCGCCGCCGCGCTGGGCCGCCGCGGTGGGCCTGCACGCGGGCCGCTGGCGCACGATCCAGCGCTCGCTGCGGCAGCTGCGCACGAGCGTGGCCGGCGTGCGCGAGGCGCGCCTGGGGATGATGACGCTCGCGCTCGTGGCGTCGATCGCGCACGTGGTCGCCCGCGTGCTCGTGCTGCCGGGCCTCGTCTTCGGCGCCGTGCTGGCCGGCCAGGCGACGATGCAGGTGACGCGCGCCACCGCCGCGCCGCTCGTGCTCTGGCCGCTCGCGCTGCAGTACGGCGGCGTGGTCGCGCCCGCGCCGGGCGGCGGCGGCTTCATCGAGGCGGCGTTCGGCGCGACGCTCAGGAACGCGATCCCGCCGGTGCTGTTCGGCGCGTCGCTGATCTGGTGGCGCGTCTACACGTTCTACGCCTACGTGCTGCTCGGCGGCCTCGCCGCGGGACGCACGGTGCTCCACGCGCTGCGCCGCCGCCGCGATCCGTCGCACGCGGCGTCGCGCGAGTCGGAGGAAGCCGCCGCGCACGTCGCCTGAGCACCGGTGCTCCGCCGTTCCGTTCCACGCACCATCGTCTCCCGCGGTTCCGTTGTCCGCGGTTTCGTTCTCCGCACCATCGATCCCGACATGCACCGCCCCTTCTCCCAGCCCTGGGCCGACGCGTTCCGCGACGCGATCAACGCCGACGCCGACTACCGTGCCGCCGCCAGCGGCTGGACGTGGCCCGTCGCGCTGCTGCTCGATCCCGCGGACCCCGCGCTCGGCTATCCCGAGCCGGTCGCCGTGCAGGTCGCGCTCGACCGCGGCACGGCGAGCG
This sequence comes from Roseisolibacter agri, assembly GCF_030159095.1. NCBI lineage: Bacteria > Pseudomonadati > Gemmatimonadota > Gemmatimonadia > Gemmatimonadales > Gemmatimonadaceae > Roseisolibacter > Roseisolibacter agri. The sequence goes on along the minus strand of NZ_BRXS01000001.1, from coordinate 138,970 downwards.
ACGCCCGCGCCCTCGCCGGCGACCAGGCCGACGCCGCCATCGTCCTCGGCGCCGACTACGCGACGTGGAAGCAGGTCGTGCGCGGCGCGCTGGAGCCCGTGAACGCCGTCGTGTCGGGGCGCATCCGCCTCGTGCGCGGCTCGCTCATGACGCTGATGATGCACGTCAACGCCGCGAAGGCGCTGGTGGCGTGCGCGGCGCGCGTGCCGACGGCGTTTCCGGACGAGGCCTGAACCACGGGTGCGGGCTGCGGATCCTCTGGCTCCATGCCGTCGGCCGCCGCCATCGCGCCCGGGCTGTTGGCCTTTGGAGAGGATGCGGATGCTGCGGATCACGACGGATGCTGCGGATCGCCCCGCGCGGCGGTGACGCTCCATGCGCGACACGGGGCGATCCGAATGATCCGTTCAGATCCGAAGCATCCGCATCCTTCCCAAGCGGCACATGGGGTCCGGCGCGCTCGCCCCGGAACGACATCGGACAGGATGACCGGATGACGAGGAGGCTCCGCACCGGCGCTCGGAGCAGCGCGCCACGCGGAGCCTCCTCGTCATCCTGTAATCCTGTCCACTCGTGCCGTTGGTCGTTCGGACCCGCGGCCCGCAGTCCGCAGCGCTCGACTACTGCTCGTCCGCCGACGGCCCGTAGATGCTCGGCACCGGCACGTCGAGCAGGCGCAGGTAGACGGCCAGCTGCCCGCGGTGATGCGCGATGTGGCTGAGGCCCAGCGAGCGCAGGAGCGTGCCCTTCGGGCCCTGCAGCAGCACGTGGTCGCCCGAGCGCAGCGTCCACGACTTCGCCAGCGCGTCCCAGTCGGCGCCGTCGACGACCGCCTGCATCTGCGCGGCGCGCTCGTCGAACACGCCGAGCACCTGCTCCGTGGTCTCGAACGGGACCGGCACGTACTCGCCCTTCGCGAAGTCCAGCTGGTCGGTCTTGAGGATCGCCATCGCGAACGCCGGCAGCTCCGCGAGGTGCGCCGCGAGGCGGCCGAGCGACATCGACTTGGCGTGCGGCTTCCAGTCGGCCTTGTCGGCCGGGACGCGCTCGAGCAGGCGGCGCGTCGTGCGCAGCTCGTTCGCGAGGTCGGCGAACATCAGCTGCGAGGGCGTGGTCGCGGGCGTCGGCGCGGCGGTCGTGGTCATCGGAGAGGTCGAGGCGGGAGGTTCGGACGCGTCAGCGCGGCGCCTCGGGCGTCTGCCCGGCGCGACACGCCACGCACAGGATCGGGCGCTTGAACTCGTGCACCATGCGGCGCCACCACGAGCCGTGCAGGTGGCGCGCGCAGAGGATGCGGCGGCAGCGCTCGCAGGTGCCGCCCGTCATGAGGTCGAGGCGGGCGCCGCAGGCGTCGCACTCCGTCCCCAGGTCGGTGCGGCGGAGGAATCCATGCTTGAACACGCGCGCAATCTACACGCGCCCGGCGCGCCGGTCAGTCGTCGCGGCCGGCGGCCCGCTCCTCCGAGTCCTCCATCCGCGTCAGCACGACCTCGGGGCGGATGTCGCGCGCCAGCTCGTCGAGGGCGGGATCCTGCGCCTGCGCGACGCCCATGCGCCGCGCCATCTCGCGCACGAGGGTAATGAGCTGCGTCACCTCGTGCTCGGCCAGCAGCGAGATCTGGAGATCGAGGTCCGCCCGCTTGTCCGCCTGCGCCTGCATCCGGTTCTGCGAGATCAGCACGAAGGTCGAGAGGAAGATCGCCTCGACCGAGGCCGCCATCGCCAGCACGGTGAAGCTGCGGTCGAACGCCGGGATCGCGGGGATCCAGCCGACGTTGACGACGATCCACGCGCCGAACAGGACCAGGTGGATGTAGACGAACGTCAGGCTGCCGGTGAAGCGCGTGATCGCGTCCGCGGCGCGCACCTGGCTCCCGCGCCGGGCGTCGTCGGCGCGGCGGCGCTCGAGCAGCGCGGTGATGTTGCGCTCGACGACCGCGGCGACGTTGGGCGGCTCGACGCGGTCGTGCGCGCGGCGCTCGGGAGGCGGCGCGCCGTCGGGGCGGCCGGGCTCCCGCGGAGGCGTGGGGGGCGGCACGCCGGTCGGGCGGCGCAAAGGACACGCCCCGGACGCCCGGAGCCCCGGAAACCCGCACGGCCCGGATTCGTGAGGTGGCTGGCGCCCGCGCGCGCCGGCGCGGATGTTCGGGCCATGCCGCTCACCGCCCCACAGGCCCGCTCCCGCTACTTCGCGCTCTACCGCGGCGCGGCGCGCCTGGCGTGGGACCCGGCCGCGATCGACCTGTCGCGCGACCGCGCCGACTGGCGGCGCATCCGCGGCGAGCATGCGGCCGAGCGCTACCCGGAGCAGATCGCCCGGCTGTGCGCGCTGTTCCACGAGGGCGAGGAGAGCGTCACGCGCACGCTCGCGCCGTACGCGTCCGCGGTGGCGCGCGCGGGGCTGGGCGTGGACCTCGAGCTGCATCTCGCCGCGCAGCTGTACGAGGAGGCCCGCCACTTCGAGTTCTTCACGCGCTACTTCGCCGAGGTGCTCGACGGCGAGGGCCCGACGGGCGAGGACGCGATGGCGGGCGCGCCGCGGGCCGTGCTGGTGGACGACCTGCAGGCGATCAGCGAGCGGCTGCGGCGCGAGGACGATCCCGCACGCCTCGGCGACCTGCTCACCGAGGGCGTGACGCACTACATGGGAGTCGTCGAGGCGATGCTGGCACGCACGGGATACGAGGGCGCGCACGCGGCGCTGACGGCGCGCGGGTGGCTGCCCGGCCTGCAGGAGGGGTTCCGCCTCATCCGCCGCGACGAGGGACGGCACGTCGCGTTCGGCATGCTCTGCGTGCGCGACCTCGTGGCCGCCGATCCGCGGCGCGCGGCGATCGTGCACGCGACGTTCGCGCGCCACCTCCCGAACGTGCTCGCGACCGTGCAGGGCTTCGCGGAGTACGAGCACCTGCTGGTGGACCTCGGCGCGCTGACGGCGTTCGCGATGCGCGCGTGCCGCCAGTTCCTCGCCGCCGCGGGGCTCGGCGATCCGTCGGACGCGGCCGCGTTCGAGCGGGAGCTGGACGCGGCGGTGCAGGCGTGAGGCGCGTGCGGGCGGCCGCACGACTGGCCGGAATCGCCGCACTGCTCGCCCTCACCGACACCGCGCATGCGCAGCCCGCGCGTGCCGACGCGTCGACCGACGGCTTCTGCTGGCGCGGGCGCCCGCTGCCGCGCTGCCGCGCGTTCGCGCTGTTCGAGCTCGGCTACTTCGAGGCGCTGGCGACCACGCGGCTGCGCGAGCCGTCGCCCTTTCCCGGCGCCGCCGACCGCGACGAGCCCTCCTTCGGCCGGCAGCTGAGCTGGAGCGTCGGCGCGATGCGCAACCTCGGCGCGGGGACGGCCGTCGGCGGCGCGGTGATCGGCGGCGCGGCGCTGAACCAGGGCCCGTTCGTCGCGGGCACGGTGCGCTGGCGGCGCTGGACGGGTGCGTCCACGAGCCTCGAGCTGGCCGGCGGTCCGGGCGCCGCGCAGGTGGCGATGCCGTTCGTCGCGTCGTCGACCGGCTACCAGGGCGACGTCTGGCGCCCCGCGGCGGTCGCGGAGGCGCGCGCCAACCTCGCGGACCTGGCGGCCGTCTCGGTCCGTGGAGTCGTCGTGCCGCGCGCCGGCGGCCGCACGCACGGCGCCGTGTTCGTCGGCGCATCCACCGGCTCCACCGCCGCCGTCATCGGCACCGCGGGACTCGGCATCCTCTTCGGCCTCGCGATCGCCGCGCTCGGGAACGCCTACTGACTCTCTCCCGCGTCATCACCATGCGTGCACTCACCTCCCGCCCGTCCCGCGCCGCGACGGCGCTCGTCCTCACGACGCTGGCGACCGCCGCGCCGGCGGCCGCGCAGTCGGCGATCCCCGACTCGCTCGTGCGCCGCGTGGACGCGGTGTTCGCGGCGTACGGTCCCACGACGCCCGGCTGCGCGGTCGCGGTGCGCCGCGACGGCGCGGTGGTGCTGGAGCGCGCGTACGGCTCCGCGGACCTCGAGCACGACGTGCCCTTCACGCCCGCGACGGTCAGCGAGGCGGGCTCCGTCACGAAGCAGGTCGTCGCGCTCGCGACGCGGCTGCTGGAGCAGGACGGCAGGCTGTCGCTCGACGACGACGTGCGCCGCTGGGTGCCGGAGCTGCCCGACCTCGGCGCGCGCATCACGCTGCGCCACCTCATCCAGCACACGAGCGGGCTGCGCGACCAGTGGGCGCTGATCGACCTGATGCACCCGCGCGCGCAGCAGGTGGTGCAGACGGGGAGCGAGGTCGTGGACATCCTGACGCGGCAGCGCGCGCTCAACTTCGCGCCGGGCACGCAGTGGCTGTACAGCAACAGCGGCTACGCGCTGCTCGCGCTGGTGATCGAGCGCGCGAGCGGCCAGCCGCTGCCGCGCTTCGCCACCGATCGCATCTTCAGGCCGCTCGGCATGTCGCGCACGCAGTTCCGCGACGACCACACGCGGCTGGTGAAGGGGCGCGCGATCGCGTACGCGGGCACCCCGCAGCGCGGCTTCCGGCTGGAGATGCCGGAGTACGGCGTGGTGGGCAGCGGCGGGATGCTGACGACGGTCGGGGACCTGATGCGCCTGGAGGCGAACTACGAGAGCGGCACGGTGGGCGGCCGCGCGCTCGTGCAGGCGATGAGCGACAGCGCGCGCCTCGTGGACGGCCGGCGCATCCCGTACGCGTACGGCCTCACGAACGGCACGCATCGCGGCGTGCGCACGATCGCGCACGGCGGCGCGACGGCGGGCTACCGCGCGTACCTGCTGCGCGCGCCCGAGCACCGCGCGGCGGTGACGCTGCTCTGCAACGTCGCGACCGCGGACGCCGAGGGGCTGGCGCTGCGCACGGCCGACGCGGCGCTGCCGGCGGTGTTCCGCGCCGACGCGCCCGCGCGCCCCACGACGGCGCGCGGCGTCGCGCGCGCGGCCTCGACCCGCGGCCTCTCGCCCGCGCGCGCCGCGGCGCTGGCGGGGCTGTGGCGCGACTCGACGACGGGCGAGGTGCTCGCGCTCGCGGCCACGCCGGACGGTCAGCTCGTGCTCGGCGGGCCGCTCGCCACGGCGGGCGACACGCTCGCGCCGGTCGGCGACGGCCGCTTCACCGCGCGCCGCGGCGAGGTGCGGCTGACGCCGGACGGCGCGCCGCGCCTCACGCTCGACGCGCGCGACGGCAACCGCCTCACCTTCACGCCGTCGGTGGCGTGGCGCCCCGACGCCGCCGCGCTGGGCGCGCTGGCCGGCCGCTACGCGAGCCCGGAGGTGGGCGTGACGTACGCGCTCGCGCTGCGCGGCGACACGCTCGTCCTGCGGCGTCCGCGCTTCGCCGACGCGGCGCTGCGGCCGCTGGTGGCGGATGCGTTCGCGGCGGGCGCGCTGCGGATCGAGATCGTGCGCGACGGCGCGGGCCAGCCGTCGGCGCTGCTCGTCACCAACGGACGCGCGCGGCGGGTGCGGTTCGAGAAAGTCGAGTAGCGGAGGACGGTGAGGCGGAGGACGATGAAGCGGAGGACGGAAAGGCGTGAAACGAACAAGCGGACCCGTTAGCTCGAAGCTGCAAGCCTGACGGGTCCGCCTTTCCGTTTCACGCTTCATCGTTACTCGCCGTTCCGTCCTCCGCCGTTCCGTCCTCCGCTTCGGCACTCTCGGTCTTTTCTCGTGTCGCGCGACGGAACGCGCTCAGCAGGCGCGTCGTGTTGTGCACGCGTCGGATGCACGGCTGCAGCAGCTCGGCCGGCGTGCAATCGTCCGTGCTCGCCTCGATCAGGAGCGTCTCGACCTCCTGCAGCGACGACCACGATTCGGTGTAGAACTTCGCGCGGTCACGCACCGTGCGCCGGCCCCACCCTTCGGCGAGGTTGGCGTGTACCGAGCGCGCGGCACGCCGCAGCTGGTCGGCGAGGTCCCAGTGACGCGACTGGCGGAGGTTCGCGCAGAGTGGACGCACGTCTACGACCAGCTTGATCGCCTCCTGCCAGACCCGCAGGTCGCGGAAGCTGACCGCGGGTTGCGAAGGACGTCGAGCGGGCTGCATGCTCCGCAAGCTGACGCCGTTCGCATGCAACGCGTGACCGTACGAACGCATCGCGTACCCGCGGACCGCGCCGCTCCATCGTCTCACGCTCCATCGTCCTCCGCCCTATCGTTCTCCGCCGTTCCGTCCTCCGCTCCTCCGACGATCGTGTCCTACGACCAAGGCCTGGTAGTTCGCGTCGCCTCCGCCCTCGACTCCCTCGGCGCCCGCGGCGTCCGCCAGAAGAACGTCTTCGGCGGCCGCGGCTTTCTCGTCGGCAAGACGACGTTCGTCATCGTCTGGGGCGAGGGCGTGCTCGTGAAGGTCCCGGCCGCGGAGTACGAGGCCGCGCGCGCGGCGCCCGGCGTCACCCCCTTCCAGCCCGACGGCACGCGGCCGATGGGCACCTGGCTCGTCGTGTCGGCCGAATCGGTGGCGGACGACCCGGAGCTGCAGGAGTGGGTGGCGCGCGGACTGCGCACGGTACGCTGACGCACCACGACTCCACGCCACCGTATCGCGCCTCACCGTCTTCCGCCGTTCCGTCTTCCGCCTCACCGGCCTCCGCAACATCGCGCCCTCCCGCGCGTCTATGTTGTGACCGACGGCGTCGTGCACGGCGCCCGCGACTCCCGTCCCACGTTCCCGCACTGCCCCGCCCGCGATGTCCAGCGTTCCCCGCCCCTCCGCGCTCCGTGTCGGCGCCACGTCGCACGCGACGCCGGCGTCGTCCCCGTCCGCGCAGGCGCGCGGGCGCGACGACGGGCGCGGGTCGCCGGGCGAGCCGTCGCGCGCGCCCGACGTGCGCTGGACCCCGGCCGGTGAGGGAGACGAGCGCGCCGCGCTCGCGCGTGGCGGCTACGGCGCGCGCGCGGGCAATCCGGGCGGCGTGGGCGGTGCTGGCGGCGCCGGCAGCGCGGGCGGCGTGAGCGACGCCTGGAGCGACCACATCGAGGCGCTCGGCCGCTGGTGCCGCAGCGACTGGCCGCTGTCGTCCACCGGGCGCTCGGCTGCGGCGTCGCTGGCGCTGGCGATGGGCGTGCGACTCGGCGCCCCCGGGAGCGGCAACGGACGCGGCGCGCTCGGCGAGGTCGTGCGGCTGCTGCTCGCCGCCGCCCAGGCCGACGTCGCGGCGCTGCGGGCGGCCCTCGCCGACCACCGCACGCCGGCGGCGCGCGCGCTGCTCGCCAACGTCGTCGGCGCGCCGTGGCTCCTCGCGACCGCGCGGCTGCGCGGTGACACCGTCCTCGGCACCGAGCTGCGCGCGTGCGCCTCGCGCGAGGAGGCCGCCGCGCTGCTGACGACGCTCGCCGGCGACGCCGCGGCCGGCGGGCCGCTGCCGGCGCTGCGCGCGCTCGTGACCGGCTGGGTGCGCGGCCCGCGGCGCGACGCGCCGCTGCTGGGCGACGACGCGCGCGAGGTGCCCGTCGCCACGAGCGACGAGACGCAGCTGCTCGTCCTGCCGCTGCTGGCGCTCGACGGCGCCGTCCCCACCGAGCCGCCCGCCGCGGTCCTCACCGCCATGCTCGGCGCCGCCACCCCGCGCGTCGCGTCGCCCTTCCTCGACGACGCCAATCCGCTCGCGATCGGAACGCCGGTCAGGCACGAGGAGGCGGAGGACGAGACGGCGGAGGACGAGGAAGCGGAAGACGAAGGAGCGGAGAACGCCGACGCGGAGGACGCCGAGGCGTACGACGACGCGCCGGACGAGGACGGGGCCGAGGAGCGCGACGCGCGCACGGTGGTGGTCACTCCGCCCGAGCCCGCGGAGCCCGAGCCCGTGGAGGCCGAGGTGATGGCGGCCGCGCTGGCGCGCCTGAAGGCGCGGGCGCACGCCGTCGAGCGCGTGGACGCCAGCGTCGCGAGCGACGACGGCGTGGTCGAGCACATCGCGGACGTCGTCCCCTGGCTCTCCGAGGCGACCGTGGCCGAGGTGCGCGCGCTGGCCCGCGACGGCTGGGCGGGCGAGGAGGCGATCGAGGTCGCGCGCGTGCTCTCGGCCGACGATCCCGAGATCAACGAGGTGGTGCGTCACGCGCGCCGCACCGAGAGCGAGCTGGTGGTCGAGATCGACGGACGCGCGGCGAGCGCCTGGCTGCGCGCGAACCGCCCGGACATCGCCGACCGCCTCGACGAGCTGCTCGAGGACGACGAGGAGGACGAGTAGGCGCCAGCAGGACGCGAAGGGCGCGAAGGGCGCGAAGGGCGCGAAGGACGCGCACACGGTTCTGACGGAGTTCGAACCCTGCCGGCGGCGCGACCGCGTCAGATTGCTCCGCGGTCCGCCGCCGTCCCCGTCCTCGCCTCCCTCCGCATGTCGCTCGTCCCCGCGCTGCTCGCGGCCGCCCTGCTGGGCGCCGCGCCCGATTCCGCCGTCCGCCGCGCCGCGAGCGCGCAGCCCGCGCCCCCGAAGGTCGAGGGCGTGCACCACGGCCGCCGCGGGGAGCTGGACGTCGCACCGCCACGCATCGAGGCGGACGTCGCGATCGACGGCGTGCTGAACGAGGCCGCGTGGTCGCGCGCGGCGCGGCTCACGGGCTTCTCGCGCTTCCAGCCCACCGACGGCGAGCCGGCGACCGACTCGACCGAGGTGCTGGTGTGGTACTCGCCGACGGCGATCCACTTCGGCGTGCGCGCGTTCGCGCCGGCGGGCACGGTGAACGCGACGCTCGCGGACCGCGACCGCATCACCGGCGACGACCACGTCACGATCCTGCTCTCGACCTTCGACGACGCGCGCCAGGCGGTCGCGTTCGCGGTGAACCCCCTCGGCGTGCAGATGGACGGGACGCTGGTCGAGACCGGGAACATCAGCACGGGCGGCATGGGCAACAGCGGCGGCGCGCAGGCGCGCGAAGGGATCGACCTGTCCGCCGACTTCGTCTTCCAGTCGAAGGGGCGCGTGACGCCCGAGGGCTACGAGGTCGAGGTGCGCATCCCCTTCAAGTCGCTGCGCTACCAGCCGCGCGACGTGCAGCGCTGGGGGATCAACGTGCTGCGGCGCGTGACGCGCCTGGGCGCGGAGGACTCGTGGGCGCCGGCGCGGCGCGGGCGCGCGTCGTTCCTCGCGCAGGGCGGGCGGCTCACGGGGCTCACGGACCTGCGGCGCGGCCTCGTGCTCGACCTCACGCCGGTGGTGACGCAGCGCAGCGAGGGGCGCCCGGTGAGCGGCGCGCCGGGCGGCGCGTGGGACTACCGCGTGCGCCGGCCCGACGTCGGCGGCAACGTGCGCTGGGGCGTGACGAACAACCTCACGCTCAACGGCACGGTGCACCCCGACTTCTCGCAGGTCGAGGCGGACGCCGCGCAGGTGCAGTTCGATCCGCGCTCCGCGCTCTTCTTCGCCGAGCGGCGCCCGTTCTTCCTCGACGGCATCGAGCAGTTCAGCGTGCCGAACGGGATCATCTACACGCGGCGCATCGTGCAGCCCGCGGCGGCGGTGAAGCTCACGGGCAAGGTCGCGGGCACCGACGTCGCGGTGCTGTCGGCGGTCGACGATCCGGGCGTTCCGCACGGCCAGCCTGGGCGCCACCCGCTCTACAACATCGTGCGCGTGCAGCGCGACCTGGGCGCGCAGTCGCGCGTGGGCGCGGTGATCACGGACCGCGAGGCGGACGGCGGCGGCTTCAACCGCGTCGCGGGCCTCGACACGCGCGTCGTGTTCGGCAAGGTGTACGCGGTGCAGGGGCAGCTGGTCGCCAGCACGACGCGCCCCGACGCTCCGGACGTCGAGGGCGTGCAGGAGGTGCGCACCGGCCCGCTCTGGCAGGCGACCTTCCAGCGCAACGGCCGGCGCTTCGGCTTCCGCTACTCGACGTCGGGGATCCACCCGGACTTCGTCGCGGGCTCGGGCTTCATCTCGCGCGGCAACATCGCGCGCGCCGCGGCGTCGCACCGCGTGACGTTCTTCAACGCGCCCACGAGCCCGATCGTCAGCTACGGCGGCGACGTGGTGCTCGACGGGACGTGGAAGTACGACGACTTCACGGCCGGCCGCGAGGCGCTGGAGAAGAAGCTGCACCTCAACGGCAACGCGCAGCTGCGCGGCGGCTGGTCGGCCGGCGGCTCGGTGCTGATCGAGGAGTTCCGCTACGACCCGGACCTGTACGCGCGCTACTACATCCCGCAGCCGCGCGCCGGAAACCCGGCGGTGATGGACACGGTGCCGTACGTCGGCACGCCGTCGCTGCCGAACCTGGACTACGTGCTCACGCTCAACACGCCGCAGTTCCGGAAGTTCTCGGGCAACGCGTTCGTGATCTGGGGCCAGGACGAGAACTTCTACGAGTGGGCGTCGAGCGACATCCTGTTCGTGACGCTGAACGGCACGATCCGCCCGACGGAGCGGATGCGCATCGACGCGGCCTACCAGATCCAGCGCTTCGCGCGCGTGCGCGACGGCAGCGTGGTCGGCCAGGCGCAGATCCCGCGGCTGAAGCTCGAGTACCAGATCGCGCGCCCGGTGTTCGTGCGCTTCGTCGGCCAGTACGTCGCGTTCGAGCGCGACAGCCTGCGCGACGAGGGGCGCACGCAGGCGCCGGTGTTCTTCCGCACGGCGAACGGCTACGTGCGCGCGGGCGCGCAGCGCAGCAACACCTTCCGCGGCGACGTGCTGTTCAGCTACCAGCCGAACCCGGGCACGGTGTTCTTCGCCGGCTACGGCTCGTCGGCGAGCGAGCCGGATCCGCTGCGCTTCGGGCAGCTGCGGCGGACGACGGACGGGTTCTTCCTCAAGTGGAGCTATCTCTTCAGGGTCTGACGCGCGGGTGAGCTCCGACGCGCGGGGAGCTGCGGGCCGCGGGCTGCGGATTCCTCGAGCTGCGTGCTGCGCGCTGCGTGAACGATCTCGGGATGCATCGGCGCGCTGCGGAGACGGTGCCTATTGGGGAGGACGCGGATGCTCCGGATCAGAACGGATCATGCGGATCGCTCCGTGTGGCGCATGGGACGTCGCCGCCGTGCGGGGCGATCCGAAGCATCCGCCATCATCCGGAGCATCCGCATCCCTCCAATGGCCGATAGGGAGCCGGCACGCCGACGCGTCCCGAGCGGCAGTGCACGCAGCAAGGAGCCGTAGTTCGGATCCGCAGTCCGCAGCTCACGCCACGCGGACGTCCGCCGGCTCGACGATCTCGACATCATCCGCGAGCACCGTCGCCACGGTCATGTCCCCCGTCACGTTGACGACGGTGTTGAACACGTCCGGGATCGCGTCGGCGGCGATCAGCAGCCCGATCCCGTCCAGCGGCAGCCCCGCGCTCAGCATCACCGGCGCGGTGACGACGAACAGCCCGCCGCTCGGGATGCCCGGGTTGCTGAAGCTCATCGCGATGCAGACGATCGTCATCGTCGCGATCTGCGCCGCCGATAGCTCCACGCCGTAGAGGTGCGCGAGGAAGAGCGGGCCCACGAGGTCCGCGATCGGCGTGTTGAGCTTGAACGTCGACACCGCGAGCGGCAGCACGAAGCCCGTGATCGCCGGGCGGTCGCCGAGGTGCCGCCGCGCGCCGTCGACCAGCGCGGGGAGCGACGCCAGCGAGGAGCGCGTGCTCACCGCCACCATCTGCGCCGGCGCGGCCGCGCGTGCGAACCGCGCGATCGGGATGCGCCCGAAGAGCGCCGCGACCGGGTAGCACGCGAGCGCGGTCACCGTCACGAGCCCGCACAGCACGAGCACGTACCAGCCCACCGCCCCGGCCGCGCCGACGCCGAGCTGCGCGCCCATGTCGGCCGCGAGCGCGAACACGCCGATCGGCGTCACGCGCAGCACCCAGCCCACGAGCACCAGCATCGCCTCGCGCACGGCGGTGAAGAAGCGCACGACCGGATCGCGCCCTGCAGCGGGCAGGCGCGTCACCGCCGCCGCGAACAGCACGACGAAGACGATCAGCGGCAGCATCGCGGCGTCGGCCGCGGCGGCGACGGGGTTGGTCGGCACGAGCCCGACGACGAAGCCGCGCAGCGTCGGGAGCTGCGGCGCGGCGCCCGTGCTGCCGGCCGCGGCGTCGGCGGCGGACGCGCGCAGCGACGCGGCGGCCGCGGGGTCGATCGCGTAGAGCTCCATCAGCGGCGGCGCCGCGAGCGCGGCCAGCAGCGCGGCGCCCACCAGCAGCGCGAGGAACCAGCCGACCGCCTTCGCGCCCAGCCGTCCCACCGCGCGCACGTCCGCGACGCCGGCGACGCTCGTCACCAGCAGCGCCACGACCAGCGGCACGAGCGTCATCCGGATCGCGCTCACCCACAGCGCGCCCAGCGGCTCGACGACGCGCACGAGCGTGCGGAGGAGCGGCGCGTCGGTCGCGGCCGCCGCGGCGCCGAGCGCGAGGCCCGCGGCGAGGGCCACCAGCGCGAGCACGGTCGGGGAGCGGCGGGACGGGGTCGGCATCGGCATGGCGCGGGAGGATCGGCGGGCGCACGCGGTTCTGCAAGGCGCCGCGTCACGTCGGCGGTTGCGTGCGGCGCCCGGTCCGGCCACCATCCGGCATGATGGAGATCTGGCGAGAGTTCACCTTCGAGGCGGCGCACCGGCTGCCCCACGTCCCCGACGGCCACAAGTGCGCGCGGCTGCACGGGCACTCGTTCCGCGTCGAGCTCCACGTGCGCGGGCCGCTCGACCCGACGCTCGGCTGGGTGATGGACTTCGCGGACCTCAAGGCGGCGTGGAAGCCGCTCGACGACGCGCTCGACCACCGCTACCTGAACGAGATCCCGGGCCTCGAGAACCCGACCAGCGAGGTGCTCGCGCGCTGGCTGTGGGCGCGGCTCGCGCCGGTGGTGCCGGGGCTGTCGGAGATCGTGGTGCGCGAGACCTGCACGTCGGGCTGCCGCTACCGCGGCGAGGGCTGAGGCGGACGCGAGCGCGCCGACGGATCGGGCCGTCGCGCCCCCCGAGGTCCGCGACGTGCACGCCCAGGCGGCATGCCGTCGTCCCCGCTCCTCCGCTTCTTCACCGGCCGGCGCGGCCGTCAGGCGGTCGACACCATCACGCCGGAGCGCACCTTCGCCGACGTGATCCTGCCGCCGGCGACGCAGCGCACGCTGGAGCAGGCGCTGGCGCAGGTGCGCAACCACGCCCTGATCTTCGAGCGCTGGGGCCTCGGCGAGCGGCACGCGACGGGCCTCGGCCTCGCGTTCAACTTCGCCGGCCCACCGGGCACCGGGAAGACGATCTGCGCCGAGGCGATCGCGCACGCGCTCGGGAAGCAGCTGCTGGTGGTGAACTACTCGGTCGTCGAGTCGATGTGGGCCGGCGAGACGGCGAAGAACGTCGCCGCGGTCTTCCGCACGGCGATCGAGGACGACGCGGTGCTCTTCTTCGACGAGGCGGACGCGATCGCGGCGCGGCGCACGGCCGGCGCGCGGCAGGCGATGGAGCGCGAGGCGAACACGGTCGTCAACGTGCTGCTGCGTGAGCTGGAGGCGTTCAACGGCGTGGTGGTGTTCGCGACCAACCTCGCCGCGAACTTCGACCCGGCGTTCGAGCGCCGCATCCGCACGCACGTGCTGTTCGAGATGCCGGGCGTCGCGGAGCGCGAGCGCATCTGGCAGGTGCAGCTGCACCCGCTGCACACGCCGCTGTCGGCGGACGTGGACTTCGCGGCGCTGGCGGAGCGCTATCCGGCGAGCGGCGGCGACATCAAGAACGCGGTCCTGAAGGCGGCGGCCGCGGCGGCCGCGGAGCCGGGCGTCGACGTCGGCAAGCGGATCCACCAGCGCCACTTCGTGCAGGGGATCGAGGACGTGATGGCCGCGAAGTCGGTGATGCGGCAGTCGATCTTCGCCGACGAGGATGCGGCGGTCGCGGCCGGGCCGAACGTCGCCGTCCCCGACGCGCGCACCGCGCTCGCGCTGCAGGCGGTGGAGGCGCGCTCGCAGCATGCCGCGCTCCTCGGCATCGCGCTCGGCGCCGCGGGGCTGCTGGCGGGGCTCGCGGGGCTGGTGGTGGCGGCGCTCAGATAGAGCCGCTGCGTGCCGCGTGCCGCGCATCCGGCTGCCCGGGACGCGTCGGTCCGCCGGACCCCTCCGCCTGTTGGGGAGGACGCGGATGCTCCGGATCGGAACGGATCATTCGGATCGCTCCTCCAAGTGCGTGAAGCGTCGCCGCCATGTGGAGCGATCCGCAGCATCCGTCTCCATCCGGAGCATCCGCATCCCTCCATCAGGCAACAGGGCCGGCGCGACGGTGCCAGCGACGCAGCACGCAGCACCTCACCCCCAGAGCGCCTCCCGCAGCCCGCTCGCCCGCTGCACGCGCTCCGCGATGCCGGCACGCAGCACCTCGGCGCTCCCGACGACCGTCACCTTCGACTTCGCGCGCGTGACGCCCGTGTAGAGCAGCTCGCGCGTCAGCACCGGCGACGGGCGCGGCGGCAGCACGAGCACCACCTCGTCGAACTCCGAGCCCTGCGACTTGTGCACGGTCATCGCGAAGACCGTCTCGTGCGCCGGGAGCCGTGCGGGCGCCAGCGCGCGCACGCCGCCGTCCGACGCGCGGAACCACGCGCGCAGGCCTGAGGCGCCGTCGCGCAGCACGACGCCGACGTCGCCGTTGTACAGCTCCAGCGCGTGGTCGTTCTCGGTCACCATCACCGGCTGGCCGTGCCACCACCGCGCGCCGGCCGCGTCGCGCGGCAGCGTGCCCTCGCGCGCCAGCGCCTCCACGATCGCGCCGTTGAGCCCCGCCACGCCGACCGTGCCCGCCCGATGCGCCGCGAGCACGCGGAACCGGTCGAGCGCGGCCAGCGCGGCCGCCGGACCGTCGAGCATCACGCTCTGGCGGTAGGCCGGCAGCGCCAGCCGGCGCACGGGCGCGAGCGCCGCGCGGTCCACGCCGCCGTCCGACGGCTCCCACACGACCTGGCCCGTGGCGTCGTGCTCCAGCACCGCGAGCGCGCGCGCCGCGTCGCCGTCGTTGATCGCGCGCGCCAGCGCGCCGATCCCGCCGTCGTCGTGGAAGCGGCGGCTCACGCGCAGCCGCACGACCGCGTCCGCCACCGCTGGGAGCTTGCCGGCCGCCGGCGTGCCCGCCGCCGCGCCCACACGCGCCAGCTGTGCGCCGAACGTCGCGCTGCACGGCACGTCACCGTCGCCGCACACGTCGGCGAGGATCGTCCCCGCCTCCACGCTCGCCAGCTGGTCGCGGTCGCCGAGCAGCACCAGCCGCGCGTGCGACGGCACCGCGTCGAGCAGCTTCGCCATCAGCGCCAGGTCCACCATCGAGCTCTCGTCCACCACCACCACGTCGTACGGCAGCGGGTGCGTGGCGTCGTGACGGAAGCGCGTGGGCGTGCGCGGCTGCCAGCCCAGCAGGCGGTGCAGCGTCGTCGCCTCCGCGGGGACGTGCGTCGACACGTCCGGAGGCAGCGCGAGGCGCGCGCGGCCCGACACCACCGACTCGGCCAGGCGCGCGGCGGCCTTGCCCGTGGGCGCGGCGAGCGCGATGCGCGGCGGCGTCTCGCCGCGCGCGAGCGCCTGCTCCACCAGCAGCGCGAGCACCGCGAGCACCGTCGTCGTCTTGCCCGTGCCCGGCCCGCCGGTGATCACCGCCAGCGCCCGCAGCACCGCCACCGCGGCGGCCGTGCGCTGCAGGTCGGGCGCCGATCCTTCGGTCGCCGGGAAGAGCCGCGCGAGCCCGTCGCGCAGCAGCCGCTCGTCGACGTCGGCGCGCAGCACGCCGGCGCGCGCGCGCAGCGCCGCCTGCAGCCGCCGCTGGTAGGCCCAGTAGCGCGCGAGGTACAGGCGATGGCCGTCGAGCACGAGCGGGCACGTCGTCCCCGCCTCCGCGTTGGCTGCCGCCACGACCACCGCGCTGTTCGCGAGCGCGTCGCGCCACGCGGCCGCGTCGGGCCACGGCGTCGCGGCCTCCGCCCGCTCCATGCGCACCAGCCGCTCGGGCGCGTCCAGCTCCGCGCACACGTGCCCCGCGCCCGGCGCGCGGCTGGCGACCGCGAGGCCCAGCAGCACGAGCGGATCGTGCACGCCGGCGAGGCGCGCGACGGTGCGCGCGAAGTGCACGTCCACGTCGCGCAGCACGCCGTGCGCGCGCAGCTCGTCCAGCCCCGGCACGGCGTCGCGGTCGCCCGTGCGGCGGTCCAGCGCGCCGACGTCCAGCGGCTGCGCCACCGACGAGAAGAGGTCGGCCTCGACGCTCATGCGCCCTCCCGCAGCACGCGGTCCAGTGCCTCGATGCGCGCGCGCGGCGGCCGGTCGACGAACACGCCCGTGCCGTCGCCCATGCCGCGCAGGAAGACGTAGCACGCGCCGCCCACGTCGCGGTCCCAGTCGTAGTCGCGCACGCGCAGCGTCAGCCAGCGGTGCAGCGCGACGGCGTACAGGTGGTACTGGAGCACGTAGTGCGCGTCCGCCATCTCCTGCGCCATCCGCTCCGCGGCGTAGTCCGCGCGCCGCGCGCCCAGCCGGTTCGACTTGTAGTCGAGCAGCCACCACTTCCCCGCGTGGCGCGCCACGAGGTCGATCGCGCCGGTGAGGAACCCACGGAGCGGGCGGAAGCCGAGCGCGGCGACACGGTCGGCGTAGCGCGCCATCGCGTCGCCGGTGAGCGCGCCGCCCGGATGGTCGCGGAACGCGCGCGCGAGCGCCGCCGGCGAGATGGCGGCGTCGTTCGCATCGCACGCCGGGAGCTCGAAGCGCAGCTCGGTCAGGCGCTGCGCCATCGGCACGTCGCGCAGGCGCAGCGTCGCGCCGCCGTCCACCGCCAGCGGCGCGTCCAGCACGCCGCGCAGCGCGCCGGTCACCGGCGCCGTCCAGCGCGCCGCGTCGAAGCCGTACGCGTGCAGCCGGTCGTCGATCATCGGCGGCAGCGTCTCGGGCGCGGCGGGATCGTGGCGCTCCAGCACCTCGTGGAAGAAGAGACCGGCCTGCGCGCTCGCCGGGAAGCCGGCCAGCGGCACGTCGCCCTCGTCGTCGGGCGCGGAGCGGCGCGCGTCGTCCAGCGCCTCGGGCACCTCCGCGTCGTCCTCGGCGTCGCGGTGCGCGTGCGCGCCGCGCGTGAGCGCCGTGAAGCTGCCCATGCGCCAGCCGTCGTCCAGCGGCGCGGTGCGCGTCCACGCGCGCGCGGCCAGCGCCGGGCGCGCCGCATCGGGCGCGCGCCAGCGCACGGGCGTCGCGCGCACGTCCTCCTCGTCCACCGCGATCAGCGCCGGCGTCGCGGCGGCGAGCGCCTCCAGCCGGTCGCGCAGCGCGTCGTCGTCCCGCGTCTTCAGCTGCAGGTCGAGCAGCGCCGCGCGCGGCGAGCGCGCGCCGTCCGCCAGCGCGGCGTCGTCGCCGTGCAGCAGCCACGCCAGCGGCGAGGTGTCGAAGCTCGTCGCCGCGCCCCACCAGAGCGTGACCTGGTGCCGCGCGCGCGTCATCGCGACGTAGGCGAGGCGGAGCGACTCCGCGAAGCGCGCGTCGTCCACCTGCGCCGCCGCGGGCGACTGCGGCCCGCCGCGCAGGTCGATCGCGCGCGGCGTCGCGGCGCCGGGCACGCGCACGTGCGGGAACGCGAGGTCGTTGCGGTGCGAGAGCGTGCCGTCCCACAGGTACGGGCACCACACCGCGCCGTACTCCAGCCCCTTGCTGGAGTGCACCGTCACCACCTGCGCGGCCTCGTCGTCGCTCTCCAGTCGCAGCTGGCGCGCGGCGTCGTCGCGCCCGGAGTCCGCGTTCGCGACCTGCTCGCGCAGCCACGCCAGCGTCGCGCCGGGCGCCAGCGCGCGCTCGGTGGCCGCGGCGTGCAGCAGCTCGCCGAGGTGCAGCAGGTTGGTGAGCCGCCGCTCGCCGTCCACCAGCGCCAGCAGGCGCGCGGGCAGCGCCAGCTCGTCGCACAGCGCGCGCACGAGGCGCATCACGCCGGGCGCGCCGGCACCGGACGCGCCGCTCGCGCGCATCGCGCCGTCGCCGCGCCACGCCGCGCGCCACGCGCGCAGCCGCTCGGCCCACGTGTCCCAGCGTGCATCGTCGGCATCGAGCGCGGCCAGCAGGTCGCCCGGACCCAACGGCGCGCCGCCGTTCGCCAGCTCGGCCGCCGCCGCGAGTCCCAGGAGATCCGTCGCCAGCGCCGCGCGCGCGAGCGACGGCGACGCGGGCTCCAGCACCGCGGCCAGCACGGCGATCAGCTCGATCGCCTCGCGCGACGCGAACACGCTCTCCGCGCCGTGGATCACCGCTGGCACGCCTGCGCGCCGCAGCGCGGCCTGGACGTCGCGCGCCTGCTGGTGCGAGCGCACGAGCACCGCGACGTCGGCCGGCCGCACGGCGCGCGGTCGGTCGTGGCCGCCCACACGCTCGAGGATCGTCGCGCCGCTGCCGAGGAAGCGCGCGACGTCGCTCGCGACCAGCGTCGGGAGACGCGGCGTGAGGCGCTCCTTCGTGATCAGCGTGCTCGTGCCCGTGGGCGCGAGGTCGCCCTCGCGCGCCAGGAAGCGCACGCGCAGCGGCGCGCCCGCGCCCTGCAGCCGCGGCGCGCCGTGTCGCGCGCGCACGCCGCGCCACGCGATGGCCGGCTCCGCGAACGGCGCGGGGTGCGCGCCCCACAGCGCGTGCAGCGCGTCCACCAGCGCGCCCTCCGTGCGCCAGTTCGCGTCGAGCGCCCAGCGCGTGCCCGCCGCGCCGCGCGCCGCCAGGTACGCCTCCACGTCCGCGCCGCGGAAGGCGTAGATCGACTGCTTCGGATCACCGATGAGCACCAGCCGATGTCCCGACGTCGCGAACGCGCGGCGGAAGATCTCCCACTGCACGTCGTCGGTGTCCTGGAACTCGTCGATCAGCGCGGCGCGGAAGCTCTCGCGCAGCGCGGTGGCCAGCGGCTCGCCCGCGGCGTCCGCGTCGCGGCGCAGCGCGTCGCGCACCAGCCGCAGCAGGTCGTCGAAGCCGTGCTGCCGCGCCGCGCGCTTGCGCCGCGCCAGCTCCGCGCGCGCGAAGTCCACGCAGTCGTGCTGCAGCCGCAGCGCCTCGATCAGCGCGGCGCCCTGCAGGCGCGCGTCCGCATCCAGCAGCGCGTCGATGCGCGCGCACAGCGGATGGACGGGCGCCTGCGCCTCCTTCCCCTTGTTGCACGCCTCGCGCAGCCCCGACGCGCCGAAGTAGCGCAGCTCCTTCTCCGGCAGCGGATCGGTCGCCGGGCTGGCGGACGCCCACGTCGCGATGGTGCGCGCGCGCGTGTCCAGCGAGTCCGCCTTCCACTTCACGCCACTGAGGATCTTCGCCGTGCGCGCCTCGTCGATGAGGCGGAACACGTCGCCGGTGTCCTCCTCGCTCCAGCGGCCGGCGATGTCGGTGGCGAGCCGCGTGCGCTCCTCCAGCAGCGTCTCGAACGCGCCGCCGTCCATGTCGTCGAGCGCGGGCACGCAGCACGACTCCGGGTGCCGCACCGCGCGGCGCGCCAGCGCCTGCAGCATCGGCAGCCCGACCTTCGCGCGCCCCACCAGCGCCTCCACCAGCGCGACCGGGCGTCGCGCGGTCTCGCGCGCCCAGAAGTCGCGCACCACCGCCTCCAGCAGCTCCGCCTCGTCGGTCAGCAGCTCGGCGTCCAGCTCCCCGCCGCACTCGAACGCGCGCTCGCGCAGCACGCGGTGGCAGAAGCCGTGGATGGTCGTGATCGGCGCGTCGTCGAAGCGGCCGAGCGCCGTGCGCAGCGCCGTCACCGCGTCGCCGAGCGCGGAGCCGGCGATGGCGCGCGTCACCAGCGTGCGCGCGACCTCGTCGTGCGCGGCGATCGCGTCGCCCGGCGGGATCGCGCCCGCCGCCAGCGCCCGCTCGGCCAGCGTCAGCGCGTCGCGCAGCCGGCGGCGCACGCGGTCGCGCAGCTCCGCGGTCGCGGCCTCGGTGAACGTCACCACCAGGATCTCGTCGATGCCGAGCCGCTCCTCGACGACCAGGCGCAGCACGAGCGACGCGATGCTGTACGTCTTCCCGGTGCCGGCGCTCGCCTCCAGCATCGTCACGCCCGCCGGCAGCGGCTCCGCGCGCGTCGGATCGAAGCGCGGGACGTCGTCGGCCGCGGGCGCGGGCGGCGCGTACGCCGTGGCTTCCGCCGCCGCGGCCGCGAACAGGTCCAGCGGCTCGGCGCTCACGACGCGGCCTCCGGCGCGCGCGCGCCGAGGCACGCGAGCACGGGCTCCCACACCGCGCGCGACAGCTCGCCGAAGCGCGCGCCGTCGCCGAACGGCTGCTCGCCGAGCAGGCGCTCGGTCCACGCGTCGCGCCGGTCGTTCCACGCGGCGATGGCCTTCGCGAGCCCCTCGCGGTGCGCGTCCTCTGGCGTGCGCTTCGGCGTGAACGCCTCGACGTAGGCGAGCGACGCATCGGGGAGCAGCGGCAGCGGACGGCGCATCGCCTCGTCGTACAGCGCGAGCAGCGCGCCGAGCCGCGCCTCGGCATCGGACACGGGCGCGAACGCGAGGCGTCCGTCGGTCGGCGTGCGCTTCGGCAGGCCCACCAGCGTGCTCGCGGGCGCGCCCGGCCCTTCGGCGAGGTGCAGCGCGAGGTGCCGCACCCAGAACGACAGCAGCTGCTTCGCGCGCAGCGCGCCCGCGTGCACCTCGAACAGCCCGCCGTCGAACAGCGGGCCCACGCGTCCCACCAGCCGCCAGCCGCCGATCGTGCGGTCGACGTCCACGCCGTCCGTGCGCACCGCGCGCTTTCGCGCATCGGCCAGCCGCGTCACCGTGCGCGCCTCCGCCACCGCCGCGCCGAACGCGACGTGGCCCAGCGGTCCGTGCGGCAGCCGGCCCGCCGCGCGCTGCAGCGCGAGCGACGGCGCGGGATCCTCGTCGTCCAGCAGCCGCGCGAGCACGTCGCTGCGCAGCGTCCAGCGATCGAGCCCGTCGAGGTCGAGCGGGTCGTCGATCTCCAGCGCCTCCGGCGCGCCGAGCCAGACGCCGAGCCGGCCCGACACCACCGCGCGCGCGGGCGCGGCGAGGAATGCGGCCAGTGCGTCGACCGTCACCACGCGCTCCGCGGGCGCCGGCAGCGCGCGCGTGAGGAACGCGGGCGCGTCGCCGCGCGGCGCGCGCAGCGCGAGCGCGCCGGCCAGGTGCGTCGCGTCGTGGCTGCGCGGCGCCTCGCCATCGCCGCCGAACGCGCCCGGCCCGAACGGCTGCATCGGGTGCGCGCGCTCGACGACGGTGCGCGCGTGCAGCGGCGTGCCGTCCGCGTCGCGCGCGTCGCAGGTGCAGCGCGCGTCCAGCGCATCCAGCAGCTCGCCGACCGGCACGGCGGGCGGCACGGGCTCGTTCGTGTCGAGCGTGCGGCCCGTGTACGTGACGATCAGCCGCTCGCCCGCGGCGAGGATCGCCTCCAGCAGGCGCTGGCGGTCCTCGGCGTTCGCGTCGGCGGCGCCGGGCACGCGCTCGCGCGCCAGCAGGTCGAAGCCCGCGCCGCCGCGCGCGCGCGGCCACGCGCCGTCGTCCAGCCCCACCAGCGCGATCACGCGCGCGGGCACCACGCGCCCCGGCGCGAGCCGCGCGAGCGTGACGCTGCCCGCGCTCCCCTCGCCGCCCGCGGGCTCGTCGAAGCGCGCGGCGAGCAGCAGGCGCACCGCCGCCGGCTCCACCGGCCGGTCGCAGCCCGTGCCCTCCTCCACCAGCGCGTCGAGCGCATCGCGCCACGCGCGGCGCGCGAGCACGTGATCGGGACCGTCGTCCACGAGCGCGTCCACCACCTGTGCGCGCAGCACGTCGCGCCACTCGCGCAGCGTGCGCGCGCCGCGCACCGCGCGCACCGCGTCGAAGGTCCGCGCGCACGCCTCGGCGAAGCGGCCGAGCCGCTCGGCCTCGCTCCCCTCGACGGCGTCGACCGGGAGCGCGCCCTCCCACAGCGTGCGCCCGTCGCCCGGAAGGCCCCAGCCGAGCAGCAGCCGCTCGAGGCCGAAGCGCCAGGTGTGCTCCTCGTCGTTGGGCTGGTCGTGCGATGCCGCGCGGTCGTCACCGTCCATCCCCCAGCGCACGCCGCTCTCGCGCACCCAGCGGCGCAGCACGTCCTCGGCCCCCGCGTCCAGGCCGAAGCGCGCCGCGACGGCCGGCAGCGTCACCAGGTCGAGCACCTCCACGACGTTCACGCGCGACGCCGCGAGGGCGAGCACGCGCAGCGCGACGTCGGCCGCCGCGTTGCCGCGGCGCGCGGGACGATCGAGCACGCGCAGCGGTAGCGGCGCCGCGCCGCCCGTCGCCGCGAACGCCGCCTCGATCAGCGGCGCGACGAGCGCGACGTCCGGCGTCAGCACGAGCACGTCGCGCGGCCGCAGCGTCGGGTCGGCGTCGAGCAGCGCGAGCAGCTCGTCGCGCAGCACCTCCGCCTGCCGCATGGGACCATGGCACGCGTGCACGCGCCACGACGCGTCGTCGCTCGCGAGCGGCACCGGCGCGTCGGACGCGGCGCCCAGCAGCTCGGCGCGCAGCACGTCGAGCGCGGAGCGCGGCGCGATCGCCAGCGCAGCGTGCGCGACGTGCGCGACGTGCGTGGGCGTGATGTCCAGCTCCGCGCACGCGCGCTCGATCAGCGCGTCGAGATCGTCGCCCAGCCGGCCGAGCGAGGTGCGCAGCGACGGCGACGTGGACGCGGTGCGCGGCGGCAGCGCCACCAGCGCGTGCACGTCCACGCCCGCGGCCGCGAGCGCGACCATCGTGCGCACGTGCAGCATCGGCGTGCCGGGCTGCGCGACCCAGACGATGCGTTCGGGCAACGCAGCCCGCCCGCCGGATCGCAGGCGCGCCTCCGCCGCGGCGGCGAGCGCCGCCGGGTGCGTGGGCGCGTCGCCCGCGTGCAGCGCGCGCCAGAGCGTGGACTGCCACCCGTCGTCCGCGCCCGCGTCCCAGCGCCGCACGCGCGCGGGGTCGCAGCTGGCGTAGCGATGGAAGCACTCGCCCAGCCGGCGCGCGAAGGTGAGGGCGCGCGCATCCACGACGCGCGGGTCGGCGGCTCCGCCGTCGCGGTGCAGGTAGCGCCGCACGTCCACGAAGACCTTCGCGAACGCCGGGTCGTCCAGCAGCGCGGGCAGCGTCGCGAGCAGGCGCCAGGTGAGCCGCTCCGCGCGCCAGCCGCGGACCGTGGCGCGCGTGACGCCCAGCGTCGACTCCAGCACCTCCTCGAGGACCGTGGAGGGCGACGGGAAGCGGACGTGCGCGCAGACGCCCAGCCGCTCGGCCAGCCGCGCGGCGAGCCAGCGCTCCAGCGGGCGCGAGCCCACCACCACCCACTCGGGCGCCAGCGGGTCCGCGACCGGGGCGCGGAGGACGTCGGCCAGCACGTCGGCCAACGGCTCGAGGCGGGCGCTGCGGTGGACTACGAGCATCGAGCCCATTCTAACGCCCGGGGCCGACGGTCGCTGCCCGGGCCGGCGCCGGGGTCGCTGGCGGACGCGCGAAGCCCCCCGGACGATGGGCTGTCCGGGGGGCTTCCGACGCCAGCGCCGCTCGGACGGCGTGGCGGTCCTGCCTTCGGCCGATCAGGCCTGCGTGCGACGACGGCGGGCGAACCCGACGAGGCCCACGAGACCGGTCGCCATGAGCGCGTACGTCGACGGCTCCGGCACCACCGACCCGGTGCCGCCGCCGTTGATGCCGCCCGGCGTGGAGACGCCGCAGTTCGCGTCGCCCGACGAGAAGCACTTGTCCGACGTCTCGGTGGCGCCGTTGATGAGCGCGAGGTTCTGCGCCCGGACGCCCACCTGGATCGCCGAGAGGAGGTTGTTGAGCCCCGTCCCGGTGATGTTGAACTGGAACTGACCGTACTCGTTCGGGCACGTCTCGTAGCGCGTGTTGCCCGTCAGGTTGTCGCCGAACCCGCACGGCCGGAACCCGTTGTTCCCGAAGTCGACCCCGACCGGCAGCGTCGTCGTGCCCGCGCCGCTCTGGAGGTCGCCGGGCGCGCCGTTCGTCGCGAAGTTCGTGAGCGGGAGCGTCTGCCCGGCCCCCGGCCCCACGAGCGTCGGCGAGCTGGCGATGAGCGTGCCGCCCGTGAGCGTCACGTTCGCGCCGGTCTCGAAGATCCCGAACCCGCTGAGGAACGAGTCCGCGCTCGGCGTCGAGCCGACGTTGCGGATCCCGACCGTCAGCACGCCCGACGTGTTGTCCGCGCTCAGCCCCGACAGTGCGAAGCCGAAGTTCGCGCAGAACTGCTGCGGCGTGTTGCAGACCTGCAGGAAGTTCGTGAACTGCGCCTGCGACGTCGCCGGCGCCGCGATCGCGACCGCGGCCGCCAGCGCCGCGCTGGCGCGCGCGATCCTACCGATGCCCCTCATGCTCCTCCCTCCCCAACGCATGTCCATGACTCCGGGCGATCCGATCCGTCGGATGCGACCGCGAGCCGATGATCCACGCCCCGCTCCTCATCGGCCGGGCTCGACCAGCGCCGCGTAGCGTTGGGGGAGAGCGCGACTCCGGGCGAACGGACGACGCCGAGGGGCGGCGTGGTCGTGGTGCGGTGCGCAAGTCGCAGGCCTCGGACGTCGAATCCGGCGTGACGGCCGTCACACCATCGTCATGGTTCGACGCTACGGTCGGGCCGTGCCGACGTCCTCGGGCTGCAGCACGCGGATCGCGATGCCGGCCTCGTCCGCGTGCGCCGTGGCGTGCGCGACCGTATCGCGCACGTCCTCGGCCGACAGCGTGCGCAGCACGCGCGCGACCGGCGCCGGCTCGGGCAGCTCGGCCGCCGACGTCGCGCCGAGGTCGCGGAAGCGCCGCGCCTGCGGCAGCACCATGCGCTCCAGCGAGCCGACCGCGCCGTTGTACGCGTCGTTCGCCCGCTCCAGCCCGCGGCGCAGATCATTGAAGTGTCCCGCGAAGACGCGCACGCGCTCGTACAGCTCGCGGCCGAGCGCGCTGATCGCCTCCGCGTTGCGCGCCACGCGCTCCTGCTGCCAGCCGTACGCCACCGCACGCAGCAGCGCGATCAGCGTCGTCGGGCTGGCGGCGAGCACGCGCTGCTCCACGCCGTGCTCGATCAGCGCGGGATCGTGCTGCAGCGCCGCGCCGAACACGCTCTCGCCGGGCAGGAACATCACCACGAACTCCGGCGTCTCCGCGAACTGCCCCCAGTACGCCTTGGCCGAGAGCTTCGCGACGTGGTCGCGCACCTGCCGCGCGTGGTCGCGCAGCCGGCGCTCGCGCGTCGCGTCGTCGGGCGCCTCGGCCGCCGCGAGGTAGGCGTCGAGCGGCGCCTTCGCGTCCACCACCACGAGCTTCCCGCCCGGCAGCCGCACGAGCAGGTCGGGGCGCAGGCGGCCGTCGTCCACGCTGGCCTGCTCGACGAAGTCGCAGTGCTCGATCATGCCCGCCATCTCGCACACGCGGCGCAGCTGGATCTCGCCCCAGCGCCCGCGCCCGTGCGGCGTGCGCAGCGCGTCCACCAGCGCCTTCGTGCGGCCGCTCAGCTCGCGCTGTCCGTCGAGCATGTGCCCGAGCTGCGTGCGCAGCGCCGCCTCCGCGTCGGCGCGCGCGACGGCGACCTGCTGCAGCGTGCCGTCGACCTTCGTCAGCGCGTCGCGGATGGGCGCCACGAGCGCGTCCACCGCGCGCTCGCGCTCGCGCAGCGCCTCCGCCGACTGCTGCTGCGCCTCGCCGAGCGACGCGCGCGCCAGCTGGAGGAACTGCTCGCCGCTGTTGCGCAGCGCGTCGGCGCTGAGCGCCGCGAACGCCTCGCGCAGCCGCGCCTCCGCCTCCGCGCGCTCGCCCTCGCGCGCCGCGCCCGCGCGCCGCTCGGCCGCCAGCTCCGCGGCCAGCGCCGCCGCGCGCTCGCGCGCCTGCGATGCCTCGCCCGCGTGCGCGGCCAGCTCGCGCGTCAGCCGCTCGGCGTCGCGCAGCAGCGCGACGCGCTCGGCGTCCTGGCGTGCGCGGTCGACCGCCGTGCGCGCGAGCGCGGCGCGCGCGCCCAGGCGCCACGCGACGGCAGCGCCCACGGCCAGGCCGAGCGCCGCTCCCGCGGTGGCGGCGAGCAGCGCGGCGGGAACGTCAGCCACGCGAGCGAACGACTGCGGACGCTGGTGCGATGCGCGCGATCAGCGCGTGCCCGAGCCGAAGCCCTGCCAGCCGCCGGCGCCCACGGGCTCCTCGCCCGCGCGCCGGTGCTCGTGCGCATCGCGCTCGCGCGTGGGCACGGGGACGCGCTGCGCCGCGGCGCGCGCGACGAGCGCGGGGAGCGACTCGCCGCGGTCGCGCGCCGCCCAGCCGAGCGACAGCGGGCCGGGCGCGCTGCGCAGCGCGAGCAGCTGCACGCGGCGGCCGACGCGCTCCACCTGCTCCGCCGACGCACCGCCGAGCACCACGAGGAACTCGTCGTCGCCGAGGCGGATGACCTCCTCGTTGGCGCGCACCTGGCGCATGAGGAAGCGCGCGACGAGCTGCCGCATGACGTCGCGGTCCTCGGCCGGGATGTCCTCGCCCTCGAGCCGCGCGATCAGCACGCCGACGGGCGTCACCGGGTCGCGGCCCAGCCGCTCGCCGAGCGCGTTGAGGTGCGTGCGGTCGAGGGAGCCGGTGAGCGCGTCGCGGCCCGCCTCGCCGCTCGTGGAGAGGCTCGCACCGCCCTGCGACGCGCCCATGATGCCGGATGCGGCGACGAGCATCCCCTGCAGCCGCACCGCGCCGTCGGGCCCGCGCACGGCGGTGACCGTCTCGACGGCGTGGGTGGCGCGGCCGGCGCCGCGGAGCGTGAGCAGCACGGTGCGCGCGGGCGCGTCGGGGGCGAGCGCCTGGAGCGCGGCGCGGCGCGCCGACGGGTCGGCGATCCAGTCGTCGAGCGGCCGTCCGCGCAGCGCGCCGTCGTCCGAGACGCCGAGCAGCGCGGCCAGGCCGGGCGTCGCGTCGATCAGCCGCCCGTCGGCGTCGCTGACGTGGAAGGCCGCGCCCAGGCGGTCGACCATCGCCGCGAGCGTCGTCGGATCGTCGAGCGCCCCGGGGGCGCGCACGGGCTGCGTCATCGGACCTCCGGACGCGAGGGCGTCCACGAATGCGGCGTCGCCGGGGCCGCTGGGACGGCGCGGCGCCGGGTCGGGGGAACATGACCACGGGACACGCGGGGCGCAAACCGGAGGGCGGCTGCGTGCGGCTCGGCGCCCGACGTCGCGCCCTACCTGCACGAACTTCGCAGGGGATTCGGATGCCGGACGCGCTGGACCATTCGCCTTTGGAGAGGGATGCGGATGCTCCGGATGCAGCGGATGTCACGCATCGCTCCTCGTGGTGCACGGTGCCTCGCCGCCACGTGGAGCGATCCGTGAGATCCGTTCAGATCCGGAGCATCCGCATCCCCCCAAACAGGCCAACAGGTCCGGCGTGAAGGAGCGGGCCACGCAGCACGCAGCACGCAGCCTTCCTCGATCCCACCCGCATGCCGGACGTCGCCCCATCGATCACCCTCTGGATGCTCGGCAGCGGCAGCCAGGGGAACGCGGCCGCGATCGCGTGCGGCGAGCGGCTGCTCCTGCTGGACGCGGGCGTGGACCTGCCGGTGCTGCTGGAGCGGATGCGCGCAGCCGACCTGCATCCGTGGTTCGTGGACGAGGTGCTGCTCTCGCATGGCCACCGCGACCACGTCGTGGGCGCCGCGGCGGGCGTGAAGGCGTACGGCTGGCGCGTGTGGGCGACGCTGGGGACGGTGTGGCGCTGGCGCGCGCTCCGCGGCGTGGACGTCGCGCCGTTCGAGACGGGCGCGAGCTTCGACGCGGGCCCCTTCCGCGTGCACTCCGCCGCCACGCCGCACGACGTCGACGACTCGGCCGCCTTCGTGGTGGAGGTCGCGGGCGTGCGCGTGGGCTACTGCACGGACCTCGGCCACGCGCCGGACGCGGTGCTCGCGCTCCTGCAGGGCGTCGACGCGCTGGTGCTGGAGTCCAACTACGACGAGGAGATGCTGCGCCGCGGCCCGTACCCGCCCGACCTGCAGGCGCGCGTCGGCGGGCCGACGGGACACCTGGGCAACGCGCAGGCCGGCGAGGTGGCGCGCGCGGTGGCGCACGCGGGCCTGCAGCACCTCGTGCTCGGGCATCTCAGCCGGCACAACAACACGCCCGAGCTGGCGCGCGCGGCGATGCGGCGCGCGCTGGCAGGGACGGCGTTCCGCGGCGCGCTGCACGTCGCGCCGCCGGACGGCGTGCTCGGGCCGCTGGTGGTGCGGGCGCCCTGACGCCTGCTCAGTCGTGACGCCAGTCCGGCTGGCCGTACGAGATCACGTGGCCGTTCTGCGGACGCCGCCAGTAGCTGTACGGCAGCGGGATCTCGCGGCCGCTGCTCACCGCGATCAGCACGAGCGTCGCACCGAACGGGTCGCCGCGCCGCGCCAGCAGGTACGCGCCGTCGGGCGACCACGTCACGCCCCACCGGTAGTCGCGCGACGAGGTCGAGATGCGACGGCGACCGGTGCCGTCGGGCCGCACGACCCAGAGGCCGCCGTCGCTCCAGTAGGCGATCAGGTCGCCCGTCGGTGACCAGCGCGCCGCGTAGCCGTCGATCGCCAGCGACCGGATCGAGCGGCTCGCGACGTCGAGGATCGAGAGGGTGGAGCGCCAGGGCGTGAAGGCGACGTCGGTGAAGGCGAGGTGCCGGCCGTCCGGCGACAGCGTCGGCGCCTCGTGGCGGACGGCCTGGCAGTTCAGCAACCGCGCGAGCTCCTCGTCGCCGTCGTACGGCTCGGGGCTCACGCGCTCGGCCGGCGTCGCCGACCCGGGCCGGACGCGGTAGACGATCTCACCGCCGGTACACGACACGCTCTGGTAGATCCAGCCGTCCTTCGACTCGCGGGCCAGATGGCGCACCGGCTGCCGGCGCTCGGGATCCGCGGGATCGCCGGGGAGGGACGACGCCAGCGGATACCTCCCGCCGTCGAGCGACACGCGGTACACCTCGTCCTGGGCGTTCACGAGCAGCGTCTGCCCGTCGGCGCTCCAGCGCGGCCCGAAGCCTTCCCAGGTCACTTCCGGCAGCCCCGGCACGCCGTCGAACGGCACGCGCCGGAAGCCCGTGCCGTCCACGTGCATGACGCCGAGGGCCGTGCCGTCGAGGTCCTGCCGCACGACGGCCAGCGTGCCCGCCGGCACCACGCTGATCCAGGTCGTCACACTGTCGATGCCCGGCGCCGACACCGTCAGGGCCGCCCGGCCGACCGCGAGCGCTCGCACGTCGCCGTTCGCCGCGACCGCGAGCTCCGGCGCGGACGACGCGAAGGTCACGGAGTCGTCGCGGCGGTTGAAGGCGCGGTCGAGGCGGATCGCCGCCATCCGCGCGCGCGCACCGACCGTGAGCGCCGTGTCGTAGGCGGACAGCAGCTCGAGGTGCTTCGGCGCGCCAGGGCGCACGGTGAAGCGCACCGTGTCCACGACGCCCACCGAGGGGACGGAGAGCGCGAGCGCCGCGGTGCCGGCCACCCAGCCGAGCGTGACGCGGATCGCCGTCGCGCCGTCGGCGTCGGTGGTGTCGTGCAGCCCGCCGTACTCCGCGGCGCGGCCGTCCATCGTGCGTGGGATGGCGACGGGGCGATCCTCGGGCCGCCAGTCCGGATCGCTGGGCGGCATCACGACGCGGTCGACGACGACTTCGACGCCGGGCACGGGGCGGCCCGACGCGTCGGTGACGGTGAGGCGCAGCGGCGCGAGCTCGGCGCCGATGGTGTCCGTCGCGCCAGCGCCGGCGTGCACGACGATCCGCGCCGGTGCCCCCGGCGCGGTGACGTCGCGACAGCCCGCGAGCATCGCCAGCAGTGTGACGAGCGGCACGAGGCGCGAGGCGCACCGCGAGATCGCGGACGAACGACGTGCGGGAGCGGCGAGCGGCATGACGGCGTGGACGGCGTGGACGACGCGAGGCGGATCGACGACGAGAGTGCGTCCCCTCGTGCGTCAGCCGTCGACGCCGCCGACTCCGCGTGAGGGACGACGCGCGCCACCGCGACGTTTCGCCCGGGCCGTCAGGGCGCGGTCGTCAGCAGCGCCGGGTCGGTCCACGCCGCGACCCCGCGCGCGACCGGCGCGGCCATCGTGCGCACGCCCGTCATCGACGGCGTCACGCCGAGTGGAGCTGGATGAGGTTCCCGCAGGTGTCGTCGAACATCGCGATCGTGACGGGGCCCATGACCGTCGGCGGCGTGCGGAAGACGACGCCCTTCGCGACCAGCCGCTCGTACTCCGCGTGCACGTCGCGCGACTCGAACGACGTGAGCGGGATGCCGTCGGCATACAGCGCCTGCTGCCACGGCCGCGCGGCGGGATGCACGTTGGGCTCGAGCGCGAGCTGCACGTCGGGCGTGCCCTCGGGCGACGCGACGGTGAGCCAGCGGTGCTCGCCCATGGGGATGTCGAGCACCTTCACGAAGCCGAGCTTCTCGGTGTAGAACGCGAGGGCCTTGGCCTGGTCGTCGACGAGCACGCTGGCGAGGGCGATGCGCATGCGGTGAGATCCTCGTGAGGGAGTGAGTGGAGCGTGCTGCGTGCTGCGTGGCCTGCCTCGCTGCGCCGGTCCCCTGTGCCTCTGGGAGGGATGCGGATGCTGCGGATCTTGAAGGGCGATGCTTCGGATCGCTCCGCGCGGCGGCGACGCCCCATGCGCCACACGGCGCGATCCGTCTGATCCGTTCCGATCCGGAGCATCCGCATCCTCACCAACGGCCAACAGCCCGGGCGCGACGACGGACGCCGAGGGCATGGAGCTACACGCAGCACGCAGCACGCAGCACGCAGCACGCAGCACGCAGCACGCAACCTCAGATGGCCGCCGCGACGACGTCGATCATCCTCCCCCACCCGCTCGCCGTGCGCTCCGCGTACTCCGCCCACTCGGCGCGCATGCGGTGGACGAGCGTGAGCGCGCAGCCGCCGTCCGCGGGCGCGAGGGCGACGCGCACCAGGTCGTGGTCGGCGGAGAGCTGCGGCAGCCCCCACGTGAACGCGAGGCGGTGCGGGCGGTCGAACGCGACATACGTGCCCTCGTGCACCACGTCCTCGCCGTCGCGGCGGACGACGAAGCGGAACGTGCCGCCCGCGCGCGGGTCGAGCGCGATGCGCACCATGTCGCCCGTGCCGGCCATCCACCGGCCCACGACGTCCGGATCGACCCACGCGTCGAACACGCGCTCGGGCGACGCCGCGAGGTGGCGCGCCACGCGCACGTGCACGTATCCCTCGTCGAGCAGCGTCTCCAGCGCGTCGAGGCACGCCGCCCACCCCGCGTCGAGGTGCGCGTACGGCTCCGTGTCGGGGATGCGGTCGTGCGTCAGCGTCACCTCGGTGAGCGCGGGGCCGATCGCGCGCAGGTCGACCGTGAGGCGCGAGGGTGCGACGTCGCGGCCGAACGCGCCCTCGTACAGCCAGCTCTGCACGACGCGGCGGTCGGGCACCAGCTCCAGGAACTCGCCGGTCGTGAGATGCGCGTCGCCCTCCGGTCCCACGACCTTCACGCGGTAGATGCCGCCCGGACGCGAATCGGTCACCGCCTCCTCCACGCGGTACGGCGCGGGCGCCATCCAGCGTGCGAGCAGCGACGCCTCGGTCCACGCCGCGTACACGCGCGCCACGGGCGCGGCGAGCGTGCGCACCATCACGAGGGTGCGCGGCAGCGCGCCGCGCGACTGGGTGTCCGTCATCGACGATCCGGTGAAGGGTCGGGCGACTCCTCGGCCAGCAGCGACTCGAGCGCGTCCAGCCGCTCGCTCCAGAACCGCTCGTAGTGCGCGAGCCACGCCTGCGCCTCGGCCAGCCGGTCGGCCTGCAGGCGGCAGCGGTGCACGCGCCCCTGCACGCGGCGCCGCACGAGGCCCGCGCGCTCCAGCACGCGCACGTGCTTCGACGCGGCCGCCAGCGACATGCGGAAGGGCTCGGCCAGCTCGCCGACCGTGCGCTCGCCGCCCGCCAGGCGCTGCACCATCGCGCGCCGCGTGGGATCGCCCAGGGCGCGGAAGACGAGGCTCAGCGAGTCGGCGCTTCGTTCAACCATGTGGTTCACGGTACGACCACGCCCGCTGATCGTCAACCATCCGGTTCAGGGTCCGGCGCCGCCCGTCGCCATCGGATCGGGGCACGTGCCATGCACCCCTCCGGCCCATCCCGAGCCGGAGCGACCATGAAGGACGACCGCAAGCAGAACGACCGCAGCCAGTACACGGACACCGGGTTCCGCGACCCCGACGGGCGGCAGGGGTTCGGCGACGACGCGGGCACGCGCGTCGGCCGGCCCGACGGCGCCGAGTCGGCCCACACCGCCCCGCGCGACGCGCAGCTGGGCGACCAGGTGCCGGGCCAGCCGAGCACCAACACCGACCCCGTGTCGAACGGGATCGAGGGGTCGCTGACGGGCGACGGCAGCGAGGGCCCCGCGCAGTCCCGCGTGCGCGCGGCGGCCGAGGACGTGGAGCGCCCCGACGGCAGCTCGCGCGCCGGATCGGCCGACAGCCGGATCGACGACCTGTGACCCCCACCGAGGAGCCGCGCATGCGCGACCGACAGACGCCGCCCGACCAGGACGACTCCCGCCGCTCGACCACCGGCAGCCTGGGCGCGGGGAGCGAGGCCACGGCCGGCGTGCACGCCGACCAGGGCAACAGCTCCGACGGCGCGAGCGCGTCGGCACCCGCGGGCACGGACGCGGTGACCGGGCGCGGCGCCGAGGGCACGGCGGACCGGGCGGGCTCCGAGCCGCTGGAGCGCGACCGCGAGCACAAGCCGAGCTACGGCGGGGAGGGCGGGCAGCCGCGCACCAGCTCCGACCAGCGCGAGCCGATCAACCCGAGCTGACGGCCCGACGGGCCGGGCGGCCCGCTTGACGCGGTCGGCCCGGCCCGGCATCGTGCCAGCAGCCCCTCCGAGCGCCCAAGCCGTGTCGGCCGCACCGCACGGCACCGATGACGCGCGGCCTCCCGACCCCGGGGGGCCGCGTTGCTTTTGCTCCCGCCCTCATGCCTTCCGCCCGTCCCGCTCCCCTCGTGCACAAGTTCGGCGGCGCCGCGCTGGCCGACGCCGACGCCGTGCGCCACGCCGCGTCCATCGTCGCCATGCTGCGCACCGACGACGCGCTCCCGACGGCGGTGGTCGTCTCGGCCATGCACGGCGTGACCGACGCGCTGCTCGACGCCTCGCACCGCGCGACGCACGGCGACGCCACGGGCGCCCGGCACGCGCTCGACGCGCTGCGGCGCCGGCACGACGAGGCCGCGCGCCGCGTCGCGGGCGACGGCGGTGGCGACGAATCGCTCTCCGCGGTCATCGACGCGACCTTCGGCGAGCTCGCGGGACTGCTCGACGGCCTGGCCGCGCTCGGCGACCTGCCGCCCAGCGTCGCGGACGCGGTGCTGGCGCGCGGCGAGCGGCTGTCGGCGCGGCTGGCGGTCGCCGCGCTCGCGGCGATCGGCGTCCCGGCGCAGTACGTGGACGAGTGCGACGTGATCCAGACCGACGGCCGGCCGGGCAACGCCTTCCCCGACCTGCCGCGCACCGCCGCCGCTGCGCGCCGCGTGCTCGCGCCGCTGCTCGCGCGCGGCACGGTCGCGGTGATCCCGGGCTTCGTCGGCGCGGTGCCGGCGCGCACGGCGGCACACGCTGCGCCATCGGACGCGCCACGCCGCGTCGCTCCAGTCGTCACGCTCGGCCGCGGCGGCTCGGACCTCACCGCGACGACGCTCGCCCGCGTGCTCGGCGCGCGCGACGTGTTCCTGTGGAAGGACGTGCGCGGGCTGCTCACCGCCGACCCGCGCGTGGTACCGGACGCGCGCGTCATCCCGGCGCTGCACGCGCGCGAGGCGAGCGAGCTGGCGTACCACGGCGCGAAGGTGCTGCACCCGCGCGCGCTCGTGCCGCTGCTCGCGCGCTCCGCGCAGCGCGACGCGCATCGCGAGGCCGGCGTGCCCGCGCCGCGCGCGCGCGTGACGGTGCGCCCGTTCGCGGACCCCACCGCGCCCGGCACGACGATCGTGCTGGCCGAGGAGCGCCGCGCGCCGGGCGCGACGTCGTCGCCGCCGCGGCATCCGGTGAAGGCCGTCTCCGCGCTCGGCGGGCAGGCGCTGGTGACCGTGCGCGGCACCGGCATGGCGGGCGTGCCCGGCATCGCGGCGCGCGCGTTCGGCGCGCTGGAGCGCGCGGGCATCTCGGTCGCGCTCATCTCCCAGGCGTCGAGCGAGCAGTCGATCTGCATCGGCGTGCCGCAGAGCGCGACCGCGGCCGTGGAGCCCGCGCTGCGCGAGGCGTTCGCGGCGGAGATCGCGCGCGGCGAGATCGAGGGGATCGACGTCGAGCCGGACGTCGCGACGGTGGCGGTGGTCGGCAGCGGGATGGCCGGCGTGCCGGGCATCGCGGCGCGCTTCTTCGGCGCGCTCGCCGACGCGCAGGTCAACGTGGTCGCGATCGCGCAGGGCTCGTCGGAGCTGAACATCAGCGCGGTGGTCGCGGGGAAGGACGCGGCCGCGGCGCAGCGCGCGGCCCATGCCGCGTTCCGCCTCGATCGCGTGGGCGGCGGCGCCGCGCGCGCGCCGCAGCACGCCGACGTGGTGCTGCTCGGCTTCGGCAAGGTGGGACGCGAGCTGGCGCGGCAGATCACGCAGCGCCAGAGCGCGTCGCGCGCGGACGGCACGCAGTCGCCGGTGTCGCTGGTCGGTGTGGTCGATTCGCGCGGCTGGGTGTTCGACGCCGCGGGGCTCGCGCCGCGCCGGCTCGCCTCGCTCTCGAAGGCGAAGGCCGAGGGGCGCGCGCTGGCCGAGCTGCCGGGCGGCGCGGAGGGCGCGCCGGACGCGGCGCTGGCGCACATCGCCGCGCACGCGCTGTCGCGTCCCATCCTCGTCGACGTGACGGCCGGCGACACGTCCGCGCTGCTCGACGCCGCGGTGCATCACGGAATGGACCTCGTGCTCGCGAACAAGAAGCCGCTGGCCGAGGGGCGCGTGACGGTGGACGCGGCGACGGCGAGCGCCGCGGGGCTCGTGGCCACGGCCGCCGCGCGCGGCCGCCGCGTGCTGCACGAGGCGACGGTGGGCGCGGGGCTGCCGGTGATCGACACGGTGAGGAAGCTGCAGGAGAGCGGCGACCGCATCCTCCACATCCAGGGCTGCCCGTCGGGGACGCTCGGCTTCCTGTTCGCGGAGCTGGGCCGCGGGCGCGCGTTCAGCGACGCGCTGCGCGACGCGATGGCGCGCGGCTACACCGAGCCCGATCCGCGCGAGGACCTCTCGGGGCAGGACGTCGCGCGCAAGGCGGTGATCCTCGCGCGCCTCGTGGGCTGGAAGGGGACGCTCGACGACGTCGCGGTGGAGTCGCTGGTGCCGCCCGCGCTGGCCGCGCTGCCGTTGCAGGAGTTCCTGGCGCAGCTCGAGTCGCTGGACGCCCCGTGGGCCGCGCGCGTGGCCGCCGCCGCGGCGCGCGGCGCGGTGCTGCGCTATCGCGCGGACGTGTCGCCGAAGGAGGCGCGCGTCGGCATCGTGGAGGTGGATCGCGCGAGCCCGTTCGCGTCGCTGAGCGGCACGGACAACCAGTTCGTGTTCACGACGCGTCGCTACAAGGAGCGGCCACTCGTGATCACGGGCCCCGGCGCTGGCCCCGAGGTGACGGCGGCGGGCGTGCTGAACGACGTGCTCGCGCTCGCGGGCGCGCGGTGAACGGCGAACTACGAACGGCATTGCAAGGATGAAAATCTGATCAGATCTGATAACGAGGATGGTTCCGTGTGGCGCGACGCCCCTCGACTCCGGAAGGAGCCATCCGTCGTTATCAGATGTTATCCGATCTTCATCCTTGCTGATGCCGTTTGGGTCCGGCGCGTCCGATCACGACGCGCGCCGCCGCTTCAGCAGCAGCCACACCACCGTCATCAACAGCGGCGGCAGCGCGAGCCAGAGCGCCAGCTCGCCCAGCCCCGCGTCAATGGTGAGGCTGAACGACCCGCGTGCGCCCGGCCGCGTGGCCAGCTCCCAGATCCTCGGCAGCTCGGGCCACAGCCATCCGATCAGCACCGCGCTCCACCACAGCACCCAGGCCGTGAACAGCCGCCCGACCGAGCGCCGCCGGTCACCGCGCGCCCCGGGCGCCATCCCGGGGGCCACCACCGGCGCCCGCTCGCGCAGCGACTCCTGGTCCATCCGCGTCCGCGCCTGCGGCTCACGTTCCATGCATCCTCCGCGCGTCCTCCGAAGTCGTGCGTGAGATCGGCGTCCGCGTAGAATACACCACCATGCCCGACCTGACCCTCCAGCGCTGCGCCTCGTGCGGCGCCGAGCTGCCCGAGCGCGACGCGCGCACCAGCTGCCCCGCCTGCGGCGGGCTCCTCGCGCTCGAGCACGCGCCGCCCGCCGAGCGCGGCGCCGCGCTGCGCGACCGCTTCGACGCACGCCTGCGCGACGCCGCGGCCGGCCACGTCGCCGACGCCGCCGGTGCCGCGCGCGCCTCGGGCGTCTGGCGCTTCCGCGAGCTGATCATGCCCGGCGCCACCGACGCCGACATCGTCAGCCAGCCCGAAGGGAACACGCCGCTCTTCCACCGGCCGTCCGTCGCCGCGTGGGCCGGCGTCGACGGGCTGCTGCTGAAGCACGACGGCTTCAACCCCACCGGCTCGTTCAAGGACCGCGGGATGACCGTCGCGCTGACGCAGGCGCGCCGCGCCGGTGCGCGCGCGGTGGCCTGCGCGTCCACCGGCAACACGTCGGCGGCGCTCGCGGCCTACGCGGCGCTCGCGGGCGTGCCGGGCCTCGTGCTCGTCCCCGCGCCCAAGGGCGGCGCGCAGCAGGTGGCGCTCGGCAAGCTCGCGCAGACGCTCGCCTACGGCGCGCGCACGCTGCTCGTGCGCGGCGACTTCGACGACTGCCTGCGGCTGGTGCGCGAGGGCGCCGAGCGGCTCGGCGTCTACCTCGTCAACTCGATCAACCCGTACCGCATCGAGGGGCAGAAGTCGGTCGCTCTGGAGATCCTGCAGCAGCTGGCGTGGAACGCGCCCGACTGGATCGTGCTCCCCGCCGGCAACCTCGGGAACACGTCGGCGGTCGGCGCCGCGCTGCGCGACGCGGTGCGCCTCGGCCTCATCGACCGCGCGCCGCGCATCGCCAGCATCCAGGCCGCGGGCGCGAACCCGTTCGCGAGCGGATATCGCGAGAACTTCGCGACGCAGCACCGCGTGAAGGCGGAGACGGTCGCCACCGCGATCAAGATCGGCGATCCCGCATCGTGGGACCGCGCGGCGGCGGTGATCCGCGAGTTCGACGGCGTCGTCACCGACGTGAGCGACGCCGAGATCCTGGAGGCGAAGGCGGCGATCGACGCGGCGGGGATCGGCTGCGAGCCCGCGAGCGCGGCCAGCGTCGCGGGCGTGCGGCGGCTCGCGCGCGAGGGCGTCATCCGCGCCGGCGACCGCGTGGCGGCGATCCTCACGGGCCACGTGCTGAAGGACCCGGGCGTGCTGCTCGACTACCACCGCGCGGACCACGACGCGCCGCTCGTGAACGCGCCCGTCGAGGTGGACGCGACGCTCGACGCGCTGGCGCGCGTGGTGGACGCGACGGCCGCCGCGGCGGGTCGCTAGCACGCGGCCGCGCGCATGCCCGCTGCCCTCGAGATCGAGCGGCTCACCGTGCGCTTCGGCGCGGTGACGGCGGTGGACGACCTCTCGCTGCAGGTCGCGGAGGGGGAGGTGCTGGCGCTGCTCGGCCACAACGGCGCGGGGAAGACGACGACGGTGCGCGCCGCCAACGGGCTGGCCGAGCCGGCGTCGGGGAGCGTCCGCGTGCTCGGGCGCGTGCCCGCCACCGACGGCCCGGAGATCCGGCGGCGCACGGCCGTCCTCACCGACACGCCCGGCATCGACGAGCGGCTCACGGCGCGCGAGGCGCTGGCCTTCGCGGCGGAGCTGTACGACCTGCCGCGCGACGGGACGCCCGCGCGCATCGCCGCGCTGCTGGCGGAGCTCGGGCTCGCGGCGCGCGCGGACGACCGCGTGGGCGGCTTCAGTCGCGGCATGCGCCAGCGGCTCGCGCTCGCGCGCGCGCTGCTGCACCGCCCCGCGCTCCTCTTCCTCGACGAGCCGACGACGGGGCTCGACCCCGAGGCGACGCGGCAGCTGCACGGCATCATCCGCCGCATCGTGCGCGAGGACGGGCGCACGGTCGTGCTCTGCACGCACAACCTGTTCGAGGCGGAGTCGCTGGCCGACCGCGTGGGCGTCATGGCGCGCGGGAGGCTGCGCGCGCTCGGCACGCCGGCGGAGCTGGCGCGCGGCGTCCGCGCGACCGACCGCGTGACGCTCGAGGTGCACGCGGAAGATGCCGACGCGGCGGCGCGCGTCACCGGCGCCGCGCCGACGCTCGCCGACGGCGCCGCGACGATCGTCGCCGACCTCGCGCACGACGCGGTGCCCGACCTCGTGGCGCGCCTCGTGGGCGCTGGCGTGCGCGTGTACCGCGTGACGCCCGCGCGCCCGACGCTGGCGGACGCGTACTTCGCGCTCCAGCCGCCCGACGTCGTGGCCACCACCGTCGACGGGGACGTGTCGTGACGCGCCGCGCGATGTGGGCGATCGCGCGGCGCGACATGACCGTCGTGCGCCGCAGCCGCGCGATGATGGCGCCGCTGGTCGCGGTGCCGCTGATGATGCTCGTCGTGCTCCCCGCGGCGCTGCTGCTCGCGCCGTCGC
This sequence comes from Roseisolibacter agri, assembly GCF_030159095.1. Taxonomy (NCBI): domain Bacteria; kingdom Pseudomonadati; phylum Gemmatimonadota; class Gemmatimonadia; order Gemmatimonadales; family Gemmatimonadaceae; genus Roseisolibacter; species Roseisolibacter agri. The sequence goes on along the minus strand of NZ_BRXS01000001.1, from coordinate 100,388 downwards.
TCGGCGCCGCCGATCCGCGCGCGGCCGAGGGGCTGCGGGAGCTGCTGGCGGGGCTGCCGGCGAGCGTGCGCGCGCAGTACGCCGGCCGCCCGCCGGCGGAGATGTGGATGCTGCTCGTGCACACGCAGCTCTGGCCGCCGCTCTTCCTGCTGGTGCCGTTCATCGTCGCCAACGTCATCGCGGCCGACAGCTTCGCGGGCGAGCGCGAGCGGCACACGCTCGAGGCGCTGCTCTACACGCCGCCCGACGACGCGACGCTGTTCATGGGCAAGCTGCTCGCCGCCGGGCTGCCGGGCATCCTCGCGTCGCTGCTCGGCTTCGTGCTCTACGTGGCCGTGGTGACGCTGATCGGACGCACGACGGTGGGCTGGACGCCGCCGTTCGGCGCGGCGTCGCTCGTGCTGGTGACGTGGGTGGGACCCGCCTTCGCGGCGCTCGGCCTGGCGGCGATGGTGCTGGTCTCGCAGCGCGTTGCGCGCACGCAGGACGCGGTGCAGCTGGGCGGGCTGCTCGTGCTGCCGATCGTCGGGCTGGTGGTGGGCTCGGTGAAGGGCACGGTGGTGCTGCAGCCGGGCACGCTCTTCCTCGTCGGCGCGGGCGCGTGGCTCGTGTCGGCCGCGGTGCTGCTGGTGGGCGTGCGCCACTTCCGCCGCGCGCGGCTGGTGTCGCGGCTCTGATCGCGCGCGGCGCGCAGCAGGCGCGTCGACGCATGCAGCAGGAGCGTCGCGCGCGCGCAGCGAACGCCACCGTGTGCGCATCGGCCGCACGCCGATCACGGGCCATCCGATCGTCGCGTGGCGGCGTAGGAACCCGGCGCGCCGGCAGACGTTCGCGTGATGCAGGGTGCGGGACCCTCGCTTGCACTCCGCGCCGCTGCCGCACGTCCATCGGCCGCTCCGGCATCGCCGGCGCGCTCGCCTTCCACGTCGACGCGCATCGACTCGCATCGACGCGCGTCGACCCACGCCGCACACGAGACCACTGCCATGCACCGGATCGCGCGTCGCATCCTCCCGGCCCTCGGGCTGCTGCTGGCCGGCACGGCCGCGGAGGCCCAGTACACCGTCTACGGCGTCACCAACGTCGCGGGACAGCAGCAGCTGGTGTCGTTCAGCAGCGCCACGCCGGGCGCCGTGACGACGCTCGGCGCGACGGGCGCGAACCTGACCGGCATCGACTTCCGGCCGGCGAACGGCCTCCTCTACGGCTACGACGGGAGCCGGGTCTACACGGTGAGCCTCACCACCGGCGCGGCGACGCTCGTCGGCGACATCGACGACCTGACAGGCGGCGCCGGCGGCGTGGACTTCAACCCGGTCGCCGACCGGCTGCGCCTCGTCGACGGCGCGGGCACGAGCCTGCGCGTCAACGTCGATGCGTCGACGACGATCGTCGACGGCTCGCTGGCGTACGCGGCGGGCGACCCGAACGCGGGCAGCTCGCCGTTCGTGACCGCGGTCGCGTACACCAACAGCGTCGCCGGCGCCGCGTCGACGACGCTCTACGGCATCGACACGCGCAACGGCACGCTGGTCACCGTGAACCCGCCGAACAACGGGACGCTGAACACGGTCGGCAGCCTCGGACTCGGCACGCTGTCGGCCATCAACGGCTTCGACATCGTGACCGTCGGCGGCACCAACACGGCGTTCTTCGCCGCGCTCGGCGCCGGCAGCATCAGCAACCTGTACACGGTGAACCTCGGCACCGGCGCGGCGACGCTCGTCGGCGCCGTGAACGCGGGCGGCGGGCTCGCGGGGATCGCCGCGGTGGCGACGGTGCCCGAGCCGTCGACGTGGCTGCTGATGGGCTCGGGGCTGCTCGCCGTCGGCGCGATGGCGCGCCGCCGCGCGCGGACGTGAGCTGACAGGCGACGGAACCGCGAACTGCATTTGCAAGGATAAGATCGGATAAGGTCTGATAACGACGGAGGGCTCCGCGGGGCGGCGAGGTGTCTCGCACTCCATCGGAGCCCTCCGTCGTTATCAGATTTTCTCAGACTTTCATCCTTGCTGCCGTTGTCGTTCGGGTCCGGCGCGACGACTCGCGGCTACGGCGCACCCCGCAACCGTGTCGCGATCTCCGCGCGCGAGCTCACACCGAGCTTGTGCATCACGCGCTCGGTGTGGTGCCGTGCGGTGTGCGCGCTCACGCTCAGCGCCGCCGCCACCTCCGCGTTGCTCAGGCGCTGCGCCAGCAGCCGCGCCACCTCGGCCTCGCGGCGCGTGAGCCCCAGCGACTCCGGCAGCGCGGCCGCGTCGGGCAGCGCGCGCTCGGCCTCCACCGCGACGAGCACCGTGCCCGGCACGCCCCACACGAGCTCCGACGCGTACGTCGCGCGCACCGTGTAGCGCGCCACGGTGGTGACCACGGTCTGCGCGGCGTGGCGCGCCAGCGGCCGCGCGGCCGACAGCGCGCCGAGGTCGCGCGCCGCGCGCAGCGTCGCGTCCAGCAGCCGCTCGCGCTCCGGGTCCGCGGCCAGCAGGCGCGCCAGCGCCGCGCTCCGGTGCAGCGGGCGGCCGTCCGGCGCCACCACCAGCAGCGCCTCGCCCGCCGCGTCCAGCGTCGCCGCCAGCTCCGCCTCGCGCCGCGCCGACGCGAACGCCGCGTGGTGCCCCGCACGGTACGCCGGCAGCAGCAGCGAGAGGAGCGTCGTGTCGTCGCCGAAGCGCGACTCGCGGCCGCGCGGATAGCCCACCTGCAGGAACGCCTCGCCCACCGGCGACTCGTACGACAGCCCGCACAGCCCGAACATCGACGCCGCGTACAGCCCGTCGTTGACGAAGACGCTGCGCGTGCCGTCGAAGCCCAGCTCCTCGATGATGCGCATGTTGCGCGCGGTGCTCCAGACCTGCAGCGCGTGCGCACGGCGGTAGGCCACCCACGCCTCGATCGCCGGGTCGCGGATCAGGAAGTGGCCCGCGCGCGGATCGATGGCCGTCAGCTCCGTGATGCGCCGCCGCGCCGAGTCGTCGATGCTCTCCGAGTCGTTGCGGAGGCGGTCGCCGTCGGGCATCGAGAGCATCACGTTCGAGCCCACGAACAGCTCGCGCAGGCGCGCCTCCGCGCCGCGCCACCAGGCCCACGGATCGCCGTGCGACGGGGCGAGCAGCGCCTCGGTCGCGGCGCCGAGCCGGGCGAGGTCCTGGGCGGAGAGATGGAGGCTCATGGGAGGAGCGTCGAAGATAGATTCCGGCGCCCGCCGCCCACCAGAGACCCGCCATGCCCCAGCCGACCCCGCGCGCGCACGTCCGCGTCCCCTGCTCCACGTCCAACCTCGGCGCGGGCTTCGACTGCGTGGGCATCGCGCTCGATCGCTGGCTGGCGGCCGAGGCGTGGCTGGAGGGCGACGCCGCCACGCCGGTGCTGACGCGCGGCGGCGCGCTCGCCGCGCTGGGCGACGCGCCGGCCGACGACGACCTGCTGGTGCGCGGCGTCGCGCTGGCGTGCGAGGCGGCGGGCCGCGCGATGCCCCGCGGTCTGTCCATCACCGCGACGTCGGACATCCCCGTCGCGCGCGGCCTCGGCTCGTCGGCGGCGGCGCTGGTGGCGGGCGCGCTGCTGGCCGACGCGCTGCTCGGCCTCGGCCTGGGCGCGACGCGCGTCGCGATGCTCGGCGCCACGGAGGAAGGCCATCCCGACAACGTCGCCCCCATGCTGCTCGGCGGCGCGGTGCTCGGCGTGCCGCGCGGCGATGGGTGGGCGTTCGCGCCGCTGACGATGCACCCCGACGTCGCCGCGGTGGTCGCGATCCCGACCTTCCAGACGTCCACGCGCGCCATGCGCGCCGCGCTGCCGCCCGAGGTGCCGCATCGCATCGCGGTGCAGGCGGCCGGCAAGAGCGCGGCGCTCGTGCGCGGCCTCGCGGACGCCGACGCGGCGCTGCTCGCGCACGCGCTCGACGACGTGCTGCACGTGCCGTTTCGCCGCGCGCTCATCCCCGGCTACGATGCGGTGGTGGACGCGGCGCGCGGCGCCGGCGCGTGGGGCGCGACGCTGAGCGGCGCGGGCTCCTCGCTCATCGCGCTCGCGCCGCGCGACGCGGTGGAACGCGTGGGCGCGGCGATGCGCGACGCGTGGGCCGCGCACGGCATCGAGAGCGAGGCGTGGCCCGCGCCCGTCGCCGGCGGCGCGACGACGTCCGCGGGCTGACCCGCGGCACGGCCCATCCGTCCCGCCGGCGTGGCGGCGATCGGATCGGTGCGCGCACCGTGAGCGCGACCCGAAGGCTCGCTCACGTCTCGCCACGCATCCCATGCGTCTGCCCGTCTCGCTCGTCCGCGCCGCCGTCCTGCTGTTCGTCAGCGCCCGCGCCGCCGCGGCGCAGCCCCCACGCGCCATCGGCGTCAGCGACGCGGAGCTGCGCGACATCGTCGCGCTGGCCGCGCAGTCGGACGCGCGGTGGAACGCGCGCGACGCCGCGGGATTGAGCGCCCTGTACACGGCCGAAGGGCACAACCGCATCGTCGGCACGCCGGTGGACCTGCGCGGCCGCGACGCGATCAGGGCCTACTTCACGCGCTCGTTCACGCAGACCGAGCCCGCGCTCGTGCACCACACCGTGGTCGAGGAGGTGCAGCGCGTGTCGCCCGACGTCGTCGTGGTCGAGGGCCGCGTGTGGCTGGAGCGCACCGGCGCCGACTCGGCGCACGCGGTCGTGCGGCGCTTCGGCATGAACGCCATCATCGTGCGCGAGGGCGACGCGTGGCGCGTGCGCTGGAACCGCGCGCGCGTGGAGCCCATGCCGGCCGCCGCCTCCACCGCGACCCTGGGTCGTTGAACCCCATGCGGGGGCGTCGCGGCCGGTGCATCGTCCCCGCATGCGACCGATCCTCCGCCTGCTGACCGCCGCGCCGATGCTGGGCGCGCTCGCCTGCGCGACGCCGCGCGCCGCCGTCCCGCCCTCCGCACCGCTCGCCGTCCGCACCGACCTGGCCGAGGCGGAGGCGGCGGTCGCGGTGCTCGACGCGCAGGCGGCGGGGCGCGGCATCCCCGACGACCTCTGGGCGCGCCTGACGGCGACCGCGGGCTACCGCCGACTGGGAGAGCGCGAGCGCGGCATGGGGCGCCCCTTCACCGACTCGGCGTTCCGCGCGTTCCTGACGTCGGACACGCTGCGCGCCCGGCACGCCGCGCTGCGCGACGCGGTGCAGCGCTGGCGCACGGTCGACGTGCGTGCGGCGGCGGCGCGCGCGGCGGCCTACCTGCCCGCGGGGACGCCGCTCCGCGCCACGCTCTACCCGGTCATCAAGCCGCGCGACAACAGCTTCGTCTGGGACCTCGACGGCGATCCGGCGTTCTTCGTCTACGTCGATCCGGCGGAGCCGCCCGCGCGGCTGGAGAACGTCGTCGCCCACGAGCTGCACCACGTCGGCTACGCGGCCGCCTGCCGCGACGCGCCCCCCGCGACGGCGACGGGTCCCGACTCGCTGCGCGCCGCCCGCCGCGCCACCGCGCGCCTGTGGGCGGGCGCCTTCGGCGAGGGGCTGGCGATGCTGGCCGCCGCGGGCGGGCCGGACGCGCACCCGCAGGCCGCCAGCGAGGACAGCGTCCGCGTGCGCTGGGACCGCGACGTCGCGAACGCGCCGGCCGACATGGCGAAGCTGGCCGCCTTCTTCACCGACGTGCTGGAGGGGCGACTGGATGCGCCGGGCGCGGCGCGCGAGCGGGCGGCGGCCTTCTACGGCGAGCAGGGGCCCTGGTACACGGTGGGCTACGTGATGGCGCGGACGATCGAGACCACCCACGGGCGCGCGCGGCTGCTGCGGGAGCTGTGCGATCCTGGCGCGCTGCTGGCCACCTACGACGCGGCGGCCGCGCGGGCCGGGCTCCCGCGCTGGCCGGCGGCGGTGCTCGCGGGCCTCGCGGCCGGTCCGGGCGGCGGCTGAAAAGCCCGCTCTGGCGCGGATCAGGCACTCGCGGCCGCCCCGGGCGGCGGCGTGAGGAATCCGCTCTGGCGCGGATCAGGCACTCGCGGCCGCCCCGGGCGGCGGCGTGAGGAATCCGCTCTGGCGCGGATGAGCCGGCCGCCCTACCGTGGGCGACCATGCCTCGGACCCCCCTCCTCCGCCAGCTCGCCGCGCTCGCCCGCGTGGCCGACACGTCGCACCGCAGCGGCCTCCCCACCGACGCGCTGCTCGACCGCCGCGCCTTCCTCGGCGCCGCGGGCGCGATGGCCGCGCTGGGCGCCACCGCCTGCGCCGACGACCCGCTCACCGTCCCCGCGGCGCCGCGCTTCGAGCGTGGCGGCGGCACGCCCGGCGGCGCGCCGATCAGCGTCGCCGTCGTGGGCGCGGGGCTCGCGGGGCTCACCTGCGCGCTGCGCCTGCGTCAGGCCGGCATCGCCGCGACGGTGTTCGAGGCCAGCGACCGCGCGGGCGGCCGCTGCTGGACGCGCCGCGACTCGACGTTCGCCGGCGGCCAGCTCGCGGAGCGCGGCGGGGAGCTGATCGACCAGTCGCACGCCAACGTGCGCCAGCTGGCGCGCGAGCTGGGGCTGACGCTCGACAACGTGCTGGCCGCGGAGCCCAACGGCACCGAGGCGCGCTACTGGTTCGACGACGCGGCCTACTCGCCCGAGGAGGCCGCGCGCGACCTGAAGGCGGTGTGGCAGCCGCTCAAGCGCGACTACGTCGAGGCGGGCTACCCGACGCTCTACACGCAGTCCACGCCGCGCGGCCGCGCGCTCGACGCGATGTCCGTCGCGCAGTGGATCGACGCCACGGTGCCGGGCGGCCGCACGTCGCGCCTCGGCCAGCTGCTCGAGACGGCCTACGTCATCGAGTACGGCGCCGAGGCGCACGACCAGAGCGCGCTGAACCTGATCTACCTGCTCGGCGCCGTCGGGCAGGGGCAGCTGCGCGTGTTCGGCCCGTCCAACGAGAAGTACAAGGTGCGCGGCGGCAACGACCAGCTGGCGTCGCGCATCGAGGAGCAGCTCGTCGGCCAGGTCGCGAAGGGCTACGAGCTGACGTCCATCGCCACCGCGCTCGGCGGCCGGTGGGCGCTGGGCTTCCGCGGCGGCGCGACGATGATCGTTGACCGCGTGGTGCTCGCGCTGCCGTTCAGCATCCTGCGCGAGCGCGTGGACTTCGCGGGCGCGGGCTTCCCCGCCGTGAAGGAGCGCGCGATCCGCGAGCTGGGCATGGGCGCGAACGCGAAGCTCGCGCTGCAGTTCCGCACGCGGCACTGGAACGCGATCGGCTGCAACGGCGACACGACGTCGGACCGCGGCTACCAGCAGACGTGGGAGGCGACGCGCGCGCAGGCGGGCACCGCGGGCATCCTCGTGGACTACACGGGCGGCGACGCCGCGCGCGCGCAGAGCGGACGCCTGCCCGCCGCGCTGGCGACGGAGTTCCTCGGCCGCGTCGAGCCGGTGCTGCCGGGGATCACCGCGCAGTACGACGGCCGCGTGGCGTTCGAGGACTGGCCGCGCCATCCGTGGACGCTCGGCTCGTACTCGTACTGGAAGGTCGGGCAGTACACCGCGTTCGCGGGCGCGGAGGGCGAGGCCGTGGGCGCCTGCCACTTCGCGGGCGAGCACACGTCCGTGGACGCCCAGGGCTATCTTGAGGGCGCGGTGGAGTCGGGCGCGCGGGCCGCGCGCGAGGTGCTCGCCGCGGTGGGGCAGATTCCCAAGGCGTAGCTCTCCCAGATGTCGCTGCACCTGACGCACGAGGACACGACGCACCTGGGTGCGGCGGTGGAGGCGCTGCTCGCGCCGTCGGTCGGACCGGACCCGATCCCGTGGTGGACCGAGGTCGAGGAGCGGCTGCGCACCCTGTTCGGCGGCGCCAACGCGATGATCACGTGGCCCGAGGGGCAGCGGCTCCGCTACTTCGGGCGCAGCGTGGACGACGACGCCGAGCGCCGCCTGGAGGCGCTGTCGGCGGCGGACCCGGAGACGGGGCTGCACATCAACTTCGATCCCGGCGTCGTCGCGTGGTTCGAGCATCGCCGCGCGCACCGCATCGAGGTCTGGCACGAGAGCGACAACTTCCGCGTGATGAACGCGATGGGGATCGACGGGCAGCGCGGCCTGTTCTACAACGAGGGGCTGCTGCCCGCGGGCTTCAAGGACTGCTCGGGCACGACGACCACGGTCCGCGGCGGCGAGATGTTCCTCACCCTCGGCTACGACCGCCGCGGGCACGGACGCTTCGGCGGCCCGACCGACGCCGAGGTGCTGCGGATGCTGCTGCCGGCCATCCGCACGGCGCACCACGCGCTGTCCAGCTTCGGCCCGCGCCAGGCGGCGCTGCTGGCGACCATCGACGCGGTGCGCGACGCGCTGCTGATCGTGGGCCCCGACAGGCGCGAGCTGCACCGCAACGTGGCGCTGCGCGAGGCGCTCGCCGGCGAGCCCGCGCGCGACGACGTGGTGGGCGCGATGCATACGATGGCGCACGACCTGCGCGCGCTGCGCCGGAGCGCCGCGGCGGCGGCGGGCGCGCTGCGCCCCTCGCTCGCCGTCATCACGCCGCTGGCGCGCTACACGCTGCGCGCGACCTACGCGTCCGCGCTGCTGTGGGGTGTGGAGGGCGCGGTGCAGGTGTCGCTCGAGATCGACGCGACGGCGCCGACGACGCTCGTCGCACCGAGCGCCGGCACGTCCGTGCGCGACGCGGTGCCCGCGGCGGCACTGCAGGCGCTCGGCCTGACGACGCGCGAGGCCGAGGTCGCGCAGCTGCTCGCGCGCCGGCTGCGCAACGCGGAGCTGGCCGCGGCACTCGGTGTGAGCGCGCACACCGCGCGGCACCACACCGAGCGCGTGATGGCGAAGCTGGGCGTGAAGCGCCGCAGCGAGGTCGCGGCGACGCTCCTCGGCGCGGTGGGCTGAGGGGAGGCGCGCCCATGCCCGCGACGTATCACATCTATCCCGAGGCGCGGCTGGTGTACACCTGCGCGGTCGGCAGGCTCGCGGGCCGCGAGATGATCGCGCACGCGACGGCGCTGGCCGCCGATCCCGCCTTCTCGCCCGACTTCGCGCAGCTCGCCGACTTCCAGAAGACGACCGTCTTCGCCGCGACGGCCGCCGACATGCGCCTGCTCGCCGACCACAACCCGTTCGACCGGGCGGCGCGCCGGGTTGCGCTGGTCAGGACGCCGATCGCCTTCGGCATGCTGCGCATGTACCAGCTCCTGTGCGACATCGAGGAATCGGCGTCGCTGGTCACGCGCAGCAGGCGACAGGCCTGGGCCTTCCTCGGGCGCACGCCCGACGTCCTGCGCGGCGCGGTGGCCAGCGCCTGGACGTCGGACGACGCGCCCGCGCGGCGCTAGGCCATCGAGAACTCCTTCCCGAACGCCACCGCGAACGAGAAGGACTTCGCGCGGCTGCGCGACTCCATCGCGTCGGCCACGCGCTCCAGCCGCTTGGGGATGCCCAGGATCTTCTCCTGCGCGACCTTCCCCATCTCGTCCAGCCCCTCGAGCTTGTCGATCGCCCAGTAGCGGATCTGCTCCTCGACGATCCTCAGGTAGTCCCTGGGGCCGTAGATCCCGGCGCGGCGGATCACGTCCGCCATCTCGCGGAAGTGCGGCATGCTCACGCCCGGCATGTCGATCGACGGCATCACCTCGGCCGCCGAGACGAGCGCGCGGTTCGGGTCGCGCTTGAGGACTTCCTTGAAGATCGCGCGGTAGAACGTGTAGTGCCGCGCCTCCTCCTTCGCGACGTTCGCCAGCACCTCGCCGATCGTCGGCTCGTACGCGCTCGCGAGCTTGCCCGTGTTCGCGTGGCTGACCTGCGTCGCGCGCTCCTGCAGCGTCGTGTAGACAAAGACGCGGTACGGGTCCTTGTCCCACGCCGGCTCGAAGCCCGCCTTGAGGTACTCGAACTGCATCCGCTCGAGCACCGGGTTGTCGAGGATGCGGCTGTCGCGCGCGTAGTCGTGCAGCACCGCGCCGTGCCGGTCCTCCTCCGCCGTCCACAGGTTCGTCCAGCGCGTCCAGAAGCTGTCGCTCCCCAGGTACGCGGCCAGCAGGCGGTGGAAGTGCGGCAGCCCTTCCTCGGTCAGGAGGTTGAGCGCCAGCGCGACGCGCATCGGCAGGCTGATCCCCTCGGCGCGCTTGCGCAGCTCGGAGACGTAGCGGTCCGGGTCCGTGTCCGGCGGCGGCGCGAGCAGCTCGCTCGGGAACCAGAGGACGCGCTTCGCCTCGTGGCTCTCCATCAGCGTGTGCACGACCTCCTCGAGGTCGGCCAGCACTTCCACCTTCGCGAGCGTCTCCGCGGCGGGTTGGGTCGTCGTCATGCGCGGAATGATGTCGGGTGCACGGGGGGGCGTCCAGCGGTGACCCGAGAGGTGAGTGCGACCGATGGCGGCGGACGCCGCGCCCGTGTAGCTAAAGGCGCGCCGCGCCGCACGACTGCGGCCGGCCTCGCCTTCGTCCGCCCTTCCTGCAACGCGCGATCCGGTGCCCTGGTTCGAGCTCGCCCTCCTCGCCGTCGCCGTGCTCTCGGGCGCGACCGCGTCGCTCGTCGGCTTCGGGATCGGCAGCCTGCTGACCCCCCTGCTGGCCACGCGCCTGGACATGCCCACCGCGGTCGCCGTGGTCGCGCTGCCGCACGCGGTGGCCACCGCGCTGCGCTGCTGGCGGCTGCGCGACGCGATCGACGGCGCGGTGCTGCGGCGCTTCGGGGTCCTCAGCGCGCTCGGCGGCCTGCTCGGCGCGCTGGGGTACGCGGGCGCCGGCGGGCGCACGCTGACGCTCGCGCTGGGCGCGCTGCTCCTGCTGACGGCGTTCGCGACGCTGGTGGGCCTGGCCGCGCGCTGGCATCCGCACGGGCCGGTCGTGTGGGGACTCGGCCTGCTCTCGGGCGCGTTCGGCGGGCTGGCCGGCAACCAGGGCGGGCTGCGCGCCGCGGCGCTGGGCACGTTCGCGCTCACGCCGCGCGCGTTCGTCGCCACCGCGACGGCCACGGGGCTGCTCGTGGATGCGGCACGCACGCCGGTGTACGTGTGGCGCGCGGGCGCGTCGCTGCTGCCGCTCGCCGGTCCCATCGCGATCGCGAGCATCGGCGTGCTGGTCGGCACGGTGCTCGGCGAGCGCGTGCTGCTGGGCGTGTCGCCCGAGCGCTACCGCCGCGTGCTCGCCGTCGCCATCGGGCTGCTGGGCGCATGGCTGGTGTGGCGCGCGCTACGCGGCTAGCGCCCGTTCGTCCCACGAGCGGCCGCGGCCGTCCCACCGGGCTGGCGCCCCGCGCACGCGTGGTGCAGCGTGGCGATGTCGGAGCGCGCACGCCGCGCCTCCGCCGACATCCGGTTCCACTTCCACCGCTCCCGCCCGCATGCCGCCACGCGCCGCCCGCGCGCGACGCCGCCTCGCCCGGGCCGTGGGCGCCCTCGCCGCGACGCTGGCGGCCGGCGCGTCCGCGGCCACGCCGCTGCGCGCGCAGCCGAACCTCGCGCCGGTCCGCGGCGGTGGGCCCACCGCGCGCGAGCCGGCGGCGGCCGCCCGCACGCGCGCGCTCGTCGACTCGACGTGGGCGGCCTACGCGCGTGGTGATCGACCGGGCACCGTGGCGCGCGCCGAGCGCGCCCTCGAGGAGCTGCCGTCGTCGCACCGGAACGCGCGCTTCGCCGCGAGCGTCGCCGCCGGACGCGCGCTCGCCGACATGGGCGACGCCGCGGCCGCGCTGCCGCACCTGGAGCGCGCGCTGGCGCTCGACACGCTGCGCGACGCCGCGCGCGGCTGGGCGCTCGCGTACGTCGGCAAGGTGCGCTACGCCCTGGGCGACCCCGAGCGCGCGCGCGAGGCGCTCGCCGGCGTCGCCGCGCTGCGCCCGACCACGCGCCTCGCCGCGACCGTCGCCACCGACTGGCGCCTGTTCGGGTTCGACACGACGTACGCGCGCTGGATCTCGCTGCGCACCCCGCACCTGCGCCTGCGCGTGAGCCCGACCGCGCCGATCCTCGATCGCGCGGCGTTCGCCGACGTGCGCGAGCGGGCCGCGATGCAGATCGCCGCCGCGCTCGGCGACACGTCGGTCGTGAGCGCGCCGAAGCCGATCGACATGTTCATCTGGGACACGGAGACGGAGGCCCACGCGGCCGGACTGACGCGCGTCCACTTCGCGCGGCCGACCGTGGGGCTGACGCACATGACGTGGGACCAGACGGTCGGGCACGAGCTGGCGCACGTGATCGCGTACCGTGCGGTGCGGCCCGTCGTCGCGACGCTGCTGGTGACCGAGGGCGTCGCGGTCTACTTCGACGGCAGCACGCAGGACCGCGTCGGCGAGGCGGCGGCCGCGCTCTCCGGGCTCGGCACCACGCAGGTGGACGTGCGCGCGCTGTGGGCCGACTGGGACCGCCTGCCGCCCGGCGTCGCGTACCCGGTGGCCGGCGCGGTGATCGACGCGCTCGCGCGCGGCGGCGACCTGGCGCAGCTCCGCGCGCTGCTGCGCGTGCAGACGCTGGCCGAGGCGCGCCGCATCTACGGCCCCGCGCTCGACGCGTGGCTCGACCTGCTGGAGCAGCAGATCGCCGCGCGCGCCGCCGCGCTGCTGTCGCCGCAGACGCCCGACGCGCGCCCCTGACCCCGCCATCACCGGAGCTCCCTCGCCATGCGCCTCCGATCGCTCGTCTCGTGTGCGCCGCTGCTGGCCGCACTCGTGCTGGCCCCCGTCGGCTGCGACGCGCAGCCGCCCGCCGCGGGCGCCGCCGCGTCCCAGGCCGCGCCGTTGCCGAGCGTGACGCTGCCGCCGGAGCTGGACCGGGTGCTGCGCGACTACGAGCGCGCGTGGAGCGCGCGCGACGCCGACGGGCTGGCGGCGCTGTTCGCGGAGGACGGCTTCGTGCTCGCGAACGGCGCACCGCCGCGGCGCGGCCGGGCCGCGATCGCCGAGGGGTACCGCGGCCAGGGCGGCCCGCTGGCGCTGCGCGCGCTGGGCTACGCGACGGCGGACACGGTGGGCTGGATCATCGGCGCGTTCGCGGGCGCGCCGGGGGAGGCGGACGGCGGGAAGTTCGTGCTCGCGCTCAAGCGGTCGACGGCCGGGCAGCCGTGGCGGATCGCGGCCGACATCGACAACCCGATCCGCCGGCGGTAGCGCGGTGGACGCGCGGACCGTTGCGCGGACCGTCGGGTACATTATCTTAGCACTGAGACAACTGACCGGCCCTGACCGGAGGACCCGATGACCGACGCTGCCGATACGACCCGCCCCACCCCCGCGACCGACGCTCCCGCCGTCCGGGCGCAGGGGCTCCACCACGTCACCGCCATCTCCGGCGATCCGCAGCGCGTCCTCGACTTCTACGTCGGCGTGCTGGGCATGCGCCTGGTGAAGCGCACGGTCAACTTCGACGATCCGAGCGCCTACCACTTCTACTTCGGCGACGAGACCGGCACGCCGGGCTCGCTGTTCACCGTCTTCCCTTGGCCCACCGGCCGGAAGGGGCGGCTGGGCGCGGGCCAGGTCGGCGAGACCGCGCTCGCGATTCCCGCGGCGTCGCTGGGCTGGTGGCTCGACCGGCTGTCGGCGCACCACGTCCCGCACGAGCTCCCGCAGCGGCGCTTCGGCGCCGACGGCGAGACGGTCGTGACGTTCACCGATCCGGACGGGATGCGACTGGCGCTCGCGGCCGACCCGCGCGCGGCCGCGCTGCCCGGGTGGAGCGCGCCCGGTCCCGACGCGGTCCCGGCGGAGCATGCGATCCGCGGCGTGTACGGCGTGACGCTCTGGGTCGAGGATGCGGAGGGCCAGGCCGCGCTGCTCACCGGCCCGATGGGCTGGCGCCGCGTGGCGAGCGACGGCATGACCACGCGCTTCGTCGCCGACGACGCGACGCTGGGCCGGATCGTGGACGTGCGCGACGTGCAGGGCTTCTGGGGCGCGGCCGACGGCGTCGGCTCGGTGCACCACGTGGCCTTCCGCGTCGGCGACGCGGCCGCGGAGCTGGCGATGCGCTCGGCCGTCGCGGCCACCGGGCTACAGCCGACGACGGTCCGGGACCGGCAGTACTTCGAGTCCGTCTACTTCCGGGCGCCGGGGGGCGTGCTGTTCGAGCTGGCCACGGACGGCCCCGGGTTCCTGATCGACGAGCCGCTGGAGACGCTGGGCGAGGCGCTGCGACTGCCGCCACAGTACGAGCAGCACCGCGCCGCCATCGAGGCCAACCTGCCCGTGCTGGGCACCACCGAGGAGGTGCGCGCGTGACCGCTCCTGGATCGATGCGGGCGCCGAGTGCGGAGGCGTTCGGGTTCGCGTACCGGTACGAGCCGGCCGTGCCGGGTGAGGCCGGGTCCGACCTGACCATCCTCGCGCTGCACGGGACCGGTGGGGACGAGCACGACCTCGTGCCGCTGGCGCGCGCGCTGGCGCCCGGCGCGGCGGTGCTCAGCCCCCGCGGCCAGGTGCTGGAGAACGGGGCGCCGCGCTTCTTCCGCCGGCTGCGCGAGGGCGTCTTCGACCTCGAGGACCTGGCGCGGCGCACCGCCTCGCTGGGCGAGTTCGTGGACGGGGCGACGGCGCAGCACGGGCTGGCGCGCGACCGCGTGGTGGCGGTCGGCTTCTCGAACGGCGCCAACGTCGCCGCCAGCCTGCTGCTCCGCCGACCGGGCTCGCTGGCCGGCGCGCTGCTGCTGCGGGCGATGGTCCCGTTCGAGCCGGAGACGCCGCACGCGCTGCCCCCCGGCATGAAGGCGCCGGTCGTCACGATCGCCGCGGGGCTGATGGACCCGCTCGTGTCGCGCGAGCAGGCGGAGCGGCTGGCGACGCTGCTCCGGGATGCCGGTGCGGACGCGACGCTCGAGTGGCTGCCGGCCGGCCACCAGCTGACGCAGCGCGACCTCGCGATCGGGCAGGCGCTCGTCGCCCGGCTCTGACGGAAGACAACGACGGGCGGGCGTGGAGGATCTCCCTCCACAGCCCGCTCGTCGTCGCTCGTTCAGCCAGGATACGTCAGCCCGTGCTCGGCGCACAGGCGCGCGATGCTCTCGGGCTGGAAGTAGTGGCCGTAGCGCGCCGCGAGGCCGCCGAGGTCGGGCACCTCCGCCACGCTGACGGCGTGGGCCGCGGCCATCTGCTCGCCCAGCTCGTTGAAGAAGTGCTCGAAGCCGGCGGGCGAGATGATCTCGAGGATGCGGCAGGGCGTGTCGCCGGCGTTCCAGAAGGTGTGCCACTGCCCGCGCGGCTTGAACACGAGGTCGCCGGCCTCCGCGATCACCACGTCGTCGCCGAGCTGGGCGCCCATACGGCCCTCGAGCACGTAGCTGTACTCGTCCTCGCGCTCGTGCAGGTGCAGCGGGGCGACGAGCGTGCGCGGCGGGATCGGGTGCTCGACGAGCGAGAAGTCGCCGCCGGACTCCGCGCCCCAGACCATGAAGCGCACGCCGACGGATCGCAGGTCGACGTACTTGCCGTCGCGGGGCCTGATGATGCGCGGGCCGGTGGAGCCGTCGAAGCGGGTCGTGGGGAGCTGGGTCTGCTGCATGGTGGCCATGGGATCACCTCGTGAGGAGGATGCGTCGGGGTCGGAGGTTCAGCGAACACCGATGTTCACCGACCTGCCGCGACGATAGGATCCCCGGGCCCGCCTGTCAAGGGTTCAGTGAACAGTAATGTTCACCAAGCCACCAGGTCGCGCGGCACCGCGCCCGCCGACGCGCAGCCCGCGAGCGCCATCGCCAGGTCGAGCTCCGCGCGCAGCATCCCGAGCGCCGACGCGACGCCGGCCGCGCCGTCGCACGCCAGCCCCCACAGCACCGGCCGGCCGACCAGCACCGCGCGGGCGCCGAGCGCGAGCGCGCGGAGCACGTCGCCGCCGCGGCGGACGCCGCCGTCCACGTAGACCTCCAGCGCGTCGCGCACCGCGTCCACGACCTCGGGGAGCGCGTCCGCGGTGGCGATGGCGCCGTCGAGCTGGCGGCCGCCGTGATTGGAGACGACGACCGCCGACGCGCCGTGCGCCGCGGCCAGCCGCGCGTCGTCGGCGCGCACGACGCCCTTCACGAGCACGGGCAGGCGCGTGATGGAGCGCAGCCACTCGACGTCGCGCCAGGTGAGCGACGGATCGAGCATCGCGGCCACGTACGCGGCGAGCCCCGAGTCGCCGCGCGCCTCGTCGACCGCGCCCTTGCCGTGGCCGACGAGGTTCGCGACCGAGAGCCCCGGCGGCAGCGCGAAGCCGTTGCGCACGTCGCGCAGGCGCCGGCCGAGGAACGGCGCGTCCACCGTGAGCGCGAGCGCGTCGTAGCCGGCCGCCTCCGCGCGCTCGACGAGCGAGCGCGTGATGCCGCGATCGCGGTACACGTACAGCTGGAACCAGCGGCCGCCCATCGCGCCGCGCTCGGCGTCGTACGCGCCGGCGACGTCCTCGAGCGTCGTGGTGGCGAGCGTGCTGAGCGTCATGACCGTGCCGATCGCCGCAGCGGCGCGCGCGGTGGCGAGCTCGCCGTCGGGATGCGCCATGCGCTGGAACGCCGTCGGCGCGACGAGCACCGGCATCGACACGCGCCGGCCGAGCACCGTCGTCGCGAGGTCGCGCGCGGAGACGTCGACGAGGCAGCGCGGGCGCAGCCGCACGCGCGCCCAGGCCGCCTCGTTCCCGGCGAGCGTGTGCTCGTCCTCGGCGCCGCTGGCGTAGTAGTCGTACGCCATGCGCGGCAGGCGCGCGACGGCGAGATCGTGCAGGTCGCGGACGGTCAGCGGGACGGTCGTCACGGAGCGCTCGGGCGATGGGGAGGCGGCGGCAAACCTGCGCCGCCGCGCCCGCGGCCGCCAGCGGAAGCGGTGCCTTGCCGGGTGCGGGTCCGGCCCGCATCGTAGCGCCTGGCGCACGGCCGTCGCCCGATCCCCGACGCGTTCATGCTGAGCACCACCGTCTGTCCCAAGTGCGGCGCGGAGACCGCGCCGCGCGCGCGCTTCTGCTCCGTCTGCGGGCAGGCGCTCGTGGAGGAGGACGCGCCCGCGAAGGGCGACGACCACCTGCTGCGGCGGCTGCGCGGCGCGACGCTGGGCGACTACGACATCATCAAGGAGCTCGGCCACGGCGGGATGGCCGCCGTGTACCTCGCGTGGGACCTGGAGCTCGCGCGCTACGTCGCCATCAAGGTGATGTATCCCGAGCTGGCGTCGCGCGACACGATGCCCCAGCGCTTCCTGCAGGAGGCGCGCACCGCGGCGAACCTCGACGACCATCCGAACGTCGTGCGGGTGTACCGGGCGAAGGAGAGCCAGGGGCTGCGCTTCTTCGTGATGAAGTACATCGACGGCTGCTCGCTGGAGCAGCTGCTGCACGCCGTCGGCGCGCTGCCGGTGGACCTCGCGTGCTACGTGGTGGAGCAGGTCGCGCGCGCGCTGCACTACGCGCATGAGCGCGGCGTGGTGCACCGCGACATGAAGCCCGCGAACGTGATGCTCGACCGCTACGGCGGCGTGACGGTGACCGACTTCGGCATCGCCAAGGTCGCGCAGAGCGAGCAGCTCACGAAGACCGGCTTCGCGATCGGCACGCCGGGCTACATGAGCCCCGAGCAGTGGCGCGTGGAGACGCTCACCAGCGCGTCCGACCAGTACTCGCTCGGCACCGTCGCGTACGAGCTGCTGGTGGGGCGCCCGCCGTTCGCGGGCTCGCTGTACGAGGTGCTGCAGGCGCACCTCTCGACGCCGCCCGCGCCGATCCGCGAGCAGCGCGCCGACGTGCCCGCGGAGCTGGAGGCGACCGTGCTGCGGATGCTGGCGAAGGCGCCCGCGGACCGCTGGCCGTCGCTGAACGCGGTGTGCCGCGCGCTGCGGCTGGACGACCACGGCGGCGCCGACGCGCTGCGCGCCGCGCTGGCCGCGCTCGTCCCGACGGTGCTCGGCACCGACGCGCCCGGGCCGCACACGCCGCAGAGCCCCGTGCCGATCGGCCGCCCGACGCCGGCCGCGACGCCCGCGGCGACGCCCGCGCGGTCGGAGACGCCGCTCCCGACGCCGCTGCCCACGCCGATCCCGACGCCGGTCCCCGAGCCGACGCCCACGCCGATCCCCGAGCCCGCGCCGGAGCCGACGCCGCTCCCGGAGCCGCTCCCGGACTTCACGCCCGCGCCGATCGTCGCGGCGGTGGAGGAGATCGCGGAGCCGGAACCGGTGATCGAGTCGGTGATCGAGCCGGTGATCGAGCCCGAGCCGGAGCCGGAGCCGGACTGGCGACTCCGCGTGCCGTCGCTGCAGGAGACCGCGCTGACGCCGTCGGCGCCGCCGGCGCAGGCACCGCGGCCGATCACGATCGAGACCGCCGCATCGACCGCATCGACCGCATCGACCGCATCGACGCCCATCGCGTCGCCGCGCGCCACGCGCCGCGGTCCGCTCGTCGCGGCCGGGGTGCTCGCGGCGGGAATCGCCGCGTGGCTCGCGCTGAAGGGTGGATCGTCCGACGCGACGCCGCCCGTCGCCGTGACCGGAGCGGGCACGGAGGCCGCGCCGTCGACGCCAGCGCCACCGACGGCGGCACCGACGCCCGCGACGTCCACACCGACGACGACCACCGACGCACCGCCCGCACCATCGGCGCCGGCCGTGCCCGCGCGCATCGTGCTCGACGCGCCGGTGGCGGGGTTCACGCTGGGCGTGGGCGACACGCGCCGCATCACCGCGCGCGTGCTCGACGCGGGCGGCAAGGTGGTGACCGGCGTGCCGCTCGCGTGGCGCTCGTCCGACGCGGCCAGCGTGACCGTGCGCGACGGCGTGGTCGCGGTGCGCGCGCCGACGCGCGGCACGACCATCGAGGTGCGCGCCGGCGCGGCGCGCGCGCGCGTGGTCGTCACCGTGCCCGCGCCGGTCGTCGCGACGGCGCCCACGACGACGGCCGCCGCGCCGGCGTACGCCGCGCCCGAGGTCACGCCCGCGCCGCCGACGCCGTCACCACAGCCGGTCGCGGTGCGCGACGAGCCGGTGCGCCGGCCGTCGGTCCCCGCACCGGCGCCGGCCGACTCCTATCCGCCCGCCGCGCCCGCCGCCGCCGAGTCCGCGCCGGCCGCCGCCGACGCGCGCGCCGCGGTGGCGGCGTTCGCGCGGGCGCTGGAGCGTCGCGACGGGCGCGAGGTGGCGCGCCTGCTGGGCGGCGCGCAGACGGCGAGCATCCCGCGCGCGCGGATGCTGCAGTGGCTCAACGGCACGCGGCAGGTCGCGGTGACCGTCGTGTGGGTCGGCGAGGCGACGCGCGTCGACGGCCAGTGGATGGTGCCGTTCGGCGCGGACGTGCGCTGGATCGTCGGCTTCGGCGCGCGCGGCCAGGAGCAGGGCCGCTTCCGCGCGGTGCTCACGCGCGGCGACGGCTGGCAGCTCGCGGGCGTCGCGCCGACGGCGCCGTTCCCGTCGCGGTGACGCGCTAGAGCGGCTTCGGCGCGCCGAACCCGATGCTGACGCCCGCCTTCGCGACGTACGACGTCAGCGTCGGGAAGCGGAACTCCTGGCTGCCGATCGTGAAGTTGCCGAGCGACTGGCGCAGCACCGCCGCTCCGCCGTCGAGGTTCACGCGGTCGGTGAGCGCGACGATCACGCCGCCCCCGCCGCCGATCGCGTAGCCGCTGGAGCTGGAGCCGCCGAAGTTGTTCGACTGGCGGAGCACCGCGCCGCGCAGCGCGACGTACGGCCCCACGCGCGGCGACGACACGACGAAGGTGCGCCGCGGCTCCACGAACACGCCCGTGAGCTTGATGTTGTCGTCGCGGTCGGTGGCGTCGTTGCGCGAGGAGTGGCTGCTGTACTGCACGCCGCCGCCGAGCGACCAGAGCCCGCTGGTGTAGCGCAGCTGCCCCTCGACGCCGCCGCCGGCGACGCCCGACCCGCCGCTGCCCACGTTCGCGGAGGTGAGCAGTGCGGAGGCCTGCAGCGACCACGGCTGCGCGGACTGCGCGTGCGCGGCGGCGGTCGTGACCGTCAGGGCACATCCCAGCGCGAGGAATCGCATGGTCGTTCGTTGAAGGGTGGGCGTCGCCGCGATCAGCGCGACGGCTGCGCGATGGAGCGCGGTGCGTGCGATGGCGGTGCGGACGCCTCGCCGCGTGAGCGCGCGGCGCGAGGCGACCAGCGAATGCCGCGGGTGCCGCCATCCGTCGCCGTGAAGACCGAGGCGGTCGGGGAACCGCGAAGCACGAGGAAGTTGTCGCCCGCGCCTACCGCCCCACCACCGGGCAGTCCGACGATCGCCCACAGCCCGGCTGGTCCGCGCGTCTGCGTGGTCCACGCCTGGCCGTCGTAGTGGAGCACCTCACCGCAGCTCGTGCCCGCATACACATCGGTGGCGCTCGCGCCCCACAGCGTCCAGACGTTGCACTGCGAGGTTGTCGCCTGAGCCGTCCACGCGGTGCCGTCGAAGCGGTAGATCGCGCCGGCACGCGCACCGACGAACACGTTCGCGCTGTCTGCGCCCCAGATGGTCAGCAGGTCCTCTGTTCGCCCGAGCAGCGACTCCGTGCGCCACACGGTGCCCTCCAGTCGCAGCAGGGTCCCATTCGCGCCCACGGCACGTGCATGCGTCGGCGACGCGGACCAGACGGCGTTCAGCCGGTTGGCAGTCGGCTTGGTCATCTCCGTCCAACTCGTGCCCGCGAGGCGGAAGATGCGGTCGCCGACAGCGAGTGCGCTGCTGGCGCTCGTGCCGTGGACGCCGAGCAACGTGCCGACGCTCCGGATCGGGGACCGCCACGCGCCGGCACCATACTGGAGGATGACGTCGTCTCCGACGGCGATCGCGTTGCCGGCGCCGTCCCCCCACGCTCCGGCGAGGACGCGTCCGACCCCGGTAGGCACGGCCGTGCAGGTGGCGCCGTCCCACCGGCACGAGCTACCGAAGGAACCCACGAGCAGCGCCGACGACGCGCCGATCGGCGCCGCCCCGAACCAGCTTACGCGCGCATTGGTCGGGGTCCATGTGCCACCGCCGTTCCGCCCGAGCACCAACCCGTCGGTACCGCCGACGAACACCGCATCCCCCACCGCAGTCACGGACTGGAACAGGACGCCAGGATACGGCGTCGTCACCGTACTCCAAGTCGTACCGTCGAATCGTGCGATGCCGAAACCCACAGCGTAGATGTCGTTCGCCGCGCTGCCGGCGATGTCGTTGAAGCCAGTCCCAAAGGTCCCGAGCTGCGCGACCGCGGTGCCCGTCTGTACCTGGTAGACGCGTGGGTTGTTGGATGCCGCGTACACCGGCCCGGTGGCGGTGCCCCAGAGCCCGTTGAAGAAATCGGTGGCCGGTGCCACGATACGCCGCCACGACGTACCGTCGAAGCGCAGCACGAGCGACGAGTCGCCGCCGACGTACACGTTTGCGGCGCCGCTCGCCCAGATCGACTTGAAGTGTGCGGTCGTGCCCGCGTTCAATCGCGTTGCGCCGGTGGCGTCGATACGGAATACCGCGCCGCTGTCCCCCACCGCGAACGCCAGCCGCGGCCCCGCGACGAACACGCCGCGCAGGGTGCTGGTACTCCCGGTCGTGATCGTGCTCCAGGCCGAGCCGTCGAAGCGAAGCACGGTGCCGCGCGCGCCCACGGCGTACACGTCGCTCGGGCCCGAGCCGCCGATGTCGTAGAGCACCACCCCGCTGCTGGCGCGGGCGAGTGCCCACCGCGTGCCGTCGTAGCGCCAGATCTCGCCGATGTCGGTGCCGGGGCTGGCGACGGCGAAGACGTTCGATGCGGTGTTTGCCCACACGCCGTAGACGGTACCGCGCACGAGCGTGTCACCGAGCATGCCGGCGCGACTCGCCACCCAAGAGCGGATTGCCGGACCGGCGTCGAGCACCGTGAGCGTCAGCTGCGCGGCCACGTTCGGCGCGGCCACCGAGGCTGCGGTGACCACCGCGGGTCCCGGCGCGACTCCGCGCACGACGCAGGTCAGCGAGTCCACCGCGAGCACGTTTGCCGCGGACGACCGGCAGCGGTAGGCCGTGCTCGCGCCACCCGGCGGGTTCACGGTCACGCGCACCGTCATCGCCGCCGTCGCGCCGACGCGCACGCTCGTCGGTCCCTCCAGCGACACGCCGACCGTGACCGGCACCGCAGAGATCGAGACCGGCACCGTCGTCGTCTGTCCGCCGGCGCTGACCGTGATCGCCGAGCTCCCCGCGGACACGCAGCGCACCGTCGCCGTCGCGCCGGTGGACGTCACCGTGGCGTTGGCATTCGTCGCCGCGAAGGTGAAGGTCGCGTTGGCCTGCGCGGGTGACAGCGCCGCGGCGAGGGTCACCTGTTCGCCGGCCTGGCACGCCAGCGCCGCCGGCGCGGTGGTGAGCGTCACCGTCGGCGTGGTCGGCGCGATGCCGCCGCCGCCCCCACCCCCACAGGCGGCCGACGCGAGGAGAGCGAGCAACGACAGCGGCGTGCGGAGCGCGCTCCGGACGGAGGGCAGCGGAGGCCTGGGCATTGGGTCGGCTCCCTCGGACGGAGTGCGCACCGCAACGGCGAGACGGACGTACCGGTGTCCCTTGGTATGACGGGACGGCGCACTCGTCAAGAGCGCCGCACGCTCCGCGCAGGCGCCGCTCCCTGACCGCACGGCGCGCGTCACCTGGGCCGGAGCACCGGCGCGCCGAACCGATCGGTGCGCGGCAGCGCGCCGCCGCCGCGCGACGTGCGCACGTCGGCGGGGCGCCGCGACGTGCGCGGGCCAAGGTCCGACGCCACGAGCGCCGTCGGGAAGCCGCGCAGCAGCAGGTGGTTGCCGCCCGGCGCGATCGCGCCGCCGGCGGGCAGGCCCGTGATCGCCCACAGGTTGGTCGGCGCCTGGATCACGCGCGTCCAGCTCGTGCCGTCGTAGCGCAGCACCTCGCCGCAGCCGGTCGCGGCGTAGACGTCGCGCGAGCTGGCGCCCCAGATGCCCCACACGCTGCACGTCGACGGCGACGTCTGCGCGGTCCACGTCGCGCCGTCGAAGCGATAGAGGCCGCCGCCCGCGGCGCCGACGAACACGTTGCTCGTGTCGGCGCCCCACACGCTGAGCAGGTTCTCGGTGCGGTTGAGCAGCGGCGCCACGCGCCACGCCGTGCCGTCGAAGCGCAGCAGCGTCCCGCGCTGCCCGACGGCGAGCGCGAAGTTCGCCGTCCCGCTCCACACCGCGTACAGCGCGTTCGTCGTGGGCTTCGTCATCTCCGACCACGTCGCGCCCTGCAGGCGGAAGATGCGCGAGCCGACCGCGAAGGCGTCCGTCGCGCTGCGGCCGTGGACGCCGTTGAGCGTGCCGACGTCGCTGCGCACCGTGCGCCACGCGCCGCTCGAGTACTGCAGGATGACGCCCTCGCCGACGGCGATCGCGCTCGCGCCGACGTCGCCCCACGCGCCGTAGAGCGTCGCGCCGGTGCCCGTGGGCTGCGCGGTGCAGGTGCTGCCGTCCCACCGGCACGATGCGCCGAGCGAACCGACGAGCAGCGTGGAGTTGCCGGCGAGCGGCGCGACGCCGAACCACTCCACGCGCGCGTTGGTCGTCACGAACGCCGCCGGCGTGCCGCGCCGCACCATCACGAGCCCGTCGGGCCCGCCCACGAACGCCGCGCCCGTGGTGGCGAACGCCGAGAGGAGGAGCGCGCCGTCGTACGGCGCATCGACCTCGCTCCACGACGACCCGTCGAAGCGCGCGACGCCGTAGCCCACCGCGTAGATGTCGTTCGCGGCGGTGCCCGAGATGTTGGTGAAGCCGAACGGGAGGCTCGCCGTCTGCGTCGCGGTGCCCGTCTGCACCTGGAAGATGCGCCCCGTGCTGGACGCGGCGAACACCGGGCCGCTGACCGTGCCCCAGATCCCGTTCACGTACTCGCCGGCCGCGGTCGGGATGCGGCGCCAGCTCGTGCCGTCGAAGCGCACGACGAGGCCCGAGTCGCCGCCGACGTAGACGTTCGCGGTGCCGCTGGCCCACGCCGCGTCGAGCCGCGCGGTGGTGCCGGGATTGAGCCGCGCCACGCCACTCGCGTCGATGCGCAGCACCACGCCGCTGTCGCCCACCGCGTACGCGAGCCGCGGACCGGCGGCGAACACGTTGCGCAGCGTCGCCGTCGTGCCGCTCGCGATCGCGCTCCACGCCGAGCCGTCCCAGCGCAGCACGGTGCCGCGCTCGCCGACCGCGTACACGTCGGTCCCGCCGGAGCCGCTGATGCCGTACAGCACCACGCCGCTGCTGGCGCGCGCGAGCGTCCAGCGCGTGCCGTCGTAGCGCCAGATCTCGCCGGTGGCCGCGAACTCGCTCGCGACGGCCCAGACGTTGGTCGCGCTGGTGCCCCACAGCCCGTACACCGAGCCGCGCACGACCGTGTCGCCGACGATGCCCGCGCGGAACGCGCTCCACGAGCGCACCGCGGGCCCGGTGACCGGCGCCGTGACGCTGAAGCCGAGGGTCGCGGCGACGGTGGGGAGCGCGACGGACGTCGCGGTGACGATCGCGTTGCCCGGCGCGACGCCACGCGCGAGGCACGTGAGCGAGTCGACCGTCAGCACGCCCGTGGCCGACGAGCGGCAGCGGAAGTCGGTGCTCGTCCCCGCGGGCGACGCGGTGACGCGCACGGTGATGGGCTGCGACGCGCCGACGGGGATCGACAGCGACGACGCCTCCATCGACACCGAGACGGTGACGGGCACCGCGGTGATCGCGACGGGCACGGTGACGTTCTGGCCGCCGGCGCTGACCGTGATCGCCGACGCGCCAGCCGACACGCAGCGCACGGTCGCCGACGCGCCCGTGGCGGTGACGGTGGCGTTGGCGTTAGTCGCGGCGAAGGTGAACGTGGCGCCCGTCTGCGCGGGCGTCAGCGTCGCGGCGAGGCTCACCTGCTCGCCCGCCTGGCAGGTCAGCGCCGCCGGCGCGGTCGTGAGCGTGACCGTCTGCGTCGGCGGCGGGTTGGTCGGCGCGATCCCGCCCCCGCCCCCGCCACAGCCGGCGGTCGCGAGGACGGCGAGCAGCGTCGCCCGGCGCGGAAGCGCGCGCCAGGCGAGGGGCAGCGGAAGCCTGAGCATCGAGGACGGCCCTCACGAACGGAGTGCGCGCCGCTACGGCGAGGCGGCTGGATCGGTGCCCCTTGGTACGACGCGGCGGCGCACTCGTCAAGAGCGCGCCGCCCGTCCGGATCCTCCCTTCGCTCGGCGCGCTACCAGCGCTGCGAGAAGCCGAGCCCGAGGAAGTAGTCGCGGCGGTTGCCGCCCAGCCCGCGGCCCACGCGCAGGTCGAGCTGGTGGTTGTCCGTGAAGAGGTACGTCACGCCGCCATTCGCGAAGTGCGTCCCCTGCGCGCCGTCGGGCCGCGTCCCGAACCACTCGAGGTACGCGCCCGTGCGCTCCGAGAGCGAGCGCGCGAGCGAGAGGCTTCCCGCGACCTCGCCGGTGCGCGCGTCGCCCGCGTCCACCGACGCGACGTTGAGGTTGGACGACAGCGCCCACGCCTCGCCGAGCGACCAGCCCACGAGCAGCTTGGCCTCGGGCGAGACGCCGCCGCCGCGGAACGCCCGCGACCCGGTCGGCAGCGCCGCGCCGACGATGAGCGCGGTCGTCGGCACCAGCCCCGCCGCGCGCGACTCGCCCACGAGCTCGAACTTGGCGCCGAGGTTGCCGTCGGAGAGGCCGTCCACGGCGCCCGGGCCGGCGACGCGCACGTACGACGGGAGCCCCAACCGCAGTTCCACGCCGCCGCGCACGCCCACGCGCACCAGCGTCTCGCCGAGCGTGTTGGCGCGCACGTCGTCGGTGCGCTCGAGCGTGTTGCCGGCCTCCACCTGCACCGCGCCGCGCGGCACGGCCACCGGGCTCTCGGTGAAGTCGGGACGGTCGGTGACTATGCTGCCGGAGTAGGCGCCGTGGGAGGCGCAGCCGGACGCGAGCGCGGCGGCGGCGAGGACGGGAAGGACGGCGGGATGACGCATGGGAGGGGACTGCGGAGGATGGGACGCCGCGTCAGCGCGCGGCCAGGAGTCGGGTGTCGAAGCGCGGCGTGGAGCGCGGCGCATCCGACGGTGCGGCGGCATCGAGCACGAACGCGTCCACCGCGTCGCGCAGCACGCGCGCCTGCGCGTCGAGCTCCTCCGCCGCCGCGGCGGACTGCTCGGCCGTGGCGGCGGTCTGCTGCGTGGCGCCGTTGAGCTGCTCGACGGCGGCGCCGATGTCCATCACGTCGCCCTGCTGGCGCGTGCTGGCCTCGGTCACCGCGTCGAGCACGATCGCGAGACGCGCCGCGCAGCCGTCGATCGAGCGCAGATGGCCCACCACCTCGTCGCTCGCCTGCGTGCCGAGGTGGACGCGCGCCTCGTTCTGCGCCACGAGATCGCCCGTGCGGCGCGCCGCCTCGGCGCTGCGGAGCGCGAGCGCGCGGACCTCTTCCGCCACGACGGCGAAGCCGCGCCCCGCGTCGCCCGCGCGCGCGGCTTCGACGGCGGCGTTGAGCGCGAGCAGGTTCGTCTGGAACGCGATCTCGTCGATGGTGCGCAGCACGGTCGCGGTCTCGCGCGCGCTGGCGCCGATGAGCGCCATCGCGTCGGTCAGCCCGGTCATCGCGCTCACGCTCGCGGCGGCGCTGGTGCGCGTGTCCGCGGCGACGGCGCTGGCCGCCGTCGCCTGCTCGGCGTTGACGTCGGCGGAGCGCCGCAGCTCCAGCAGGCGCGCGGTGACCTCCTCGAGGCTCGCGGCCTGCTCGCTCGCGCCGCTGGCGAGCGCCTGGCTGCCACCCGCGATCTGCGCGCTGGCGACGGCGACCTGCCCCGCCGTCGTACGCACGCCGTCGAGCGCCGTGCCGAGCTGGTCGAGCGCGCCGTGCAGCGCGGTGCGCAGCGTCGCGAAGTCACCCGTGTAGTCGCCATCGAGGCGCGCGGTGAGGTCGCACTCCGCGACGCGCTGCAGCACCGCGATCGTCTCGCGCGTGGGCGCCGCGACCGCGCCGACCGTGTCGTTGATCCCGGCCACCAGCTCGCGGTACACGCCGTCGAAGCGCGCGGACTCGCCGCGCACCGAGAGGTCGCCGGCGCGCGCGCCGTCGATCAGCGTGCGCGTCTCGCCCAGCAGCCCGTGCAGCGCGTCCACGGCGCCGTTCAGCGACGCGGCCAGCCGGTCGGCCTCGGAGCGCGCCGTCATCCGCACCGACAGGTCGCCGCGCGCGACGTGCGCCGCGGCGTCGGACGCCTCCCGCAGGTAGCCCATGAGCGCGCGGAACGCGTCGGCCAGCGCGCCGATCTCGTCGCGCCCGTGGTGCGTGACGTCCGCCGTCACGTCGCCCAGCGCCACGCGCCGCGCGACCGCCGCCATCTGCGCGATCGGGCGGCGGATGGACGCGGCCAGCGCGAGCG
Source organism: Roseisolibacter agri (assembly GCF_030159095.1). Lineage (NCBI taxonomy): Bacteria > Pseudomonadati > Gemmatimonadota > Gemmatimonadia > Gemmatimonadales > Gemmatimonadaceae > Roseisolibacter > Roseisolibacter agri. Next base: position 73,134 of record NZ_BRXS01000001.1, on the reverse strand, counting down.
CGATGCCCATCACCAGCGCGACGACGACGCCGGCGATCACCAGCACCCAGTGCCGCGTCGCCTCCGCCGTGCGCGCGTCGGCCGTGACGCGCGCCTGCAGCCGCTGCTCGGCCAGCGTCCCGAGCGCGCCGAGCGAACGCTCCAGCGTCGCGAAGCTCGCCTGGAACGCGGCGAAGCGCACGCGCGTCGCGGCCGTGTCGGCGCCGAGCGCGCTGGCCATCGAGTCGGCCTGCGCGACGTAGCGCATCGCGTCCGGCTGCGCCGCGCGCGTGGCGGCGCGCACGTCCTCGAAGCCGGCCGTCCGCGCGACCGTGTCCAGCTCCGCCAGCAGCTTGGGCCCGTCCTCCGCGAGATCCTCGCGCAGCGTCGCGACGCCGGCCGAGTCGCCGTTGGCGTGCGCCACCAGCATGCCGACCACGTCGCCGCGCACGGCGTCGTGCATCATGTCCGCGGTCAGCGTGTGACGCTGCACCACGTTGGCGGCGGTCGTCGTGTGGAGCAGCGCCAGCGTGTCGGTGAGGCCGGAATGCCCGACGAGCCCCACGGCCATCGTGGATCCCGCGCCCACGAGCGCGAGGGCGAGCAGCTTCTGTCGGAGCGTGAGAGCGAGCATGGATGCGGGGGGACGGGTGCGGACCAGCGTCAGCCACGATTCGTGACGGTTCCGTCGAGTGTCGACCGCTGCGCGCGCGCGCTCCACACCTTCACGAAAACGTCATGACCTCCCTCTCACGCGAGCGCGCGCGTAGCATTGCCGCCATGCGCCCCGTCGTCGCCGTCACCCGCCGCCTCCCCGCGCCCGTGGAGGCGCGCCTCACCAGCGCCCTCACCACCGCCGTCGATGCGCGCCTGAACGCGGACGACCGCCCGCTCGACGCCGACGGGCTGGCCGACGCGCTGGCCACCGCCGACGCGGTGCTCTGCACGGTCACGGACCGCATCGACGCGGCGGTGTTCGCCGAAGCGGCGCGCCGCGCGCCCGACGGCCGGCCGCGTGCGGGCCTGCTCGCGAACTTCGGCGTCGGCGTCAACCACATCGACCTGGAGGCGGCGCGCGCGCACGGCGTCGCGGTCACCAACACGCCGGGCGTCCTCACCGACGACACGGCGGACGTGGCGATCGCGCTCATGCTGATGGCCGCGCGGCGGCTGGGCGAGGGCGAGCGCGAGCTGCGCGCGGGCCGCTGGAGCGGCTGGCGGCCGACGCATCTATTAGGGACGTCGCTCACCGGTGCGACGCTCGGCATCGTGGGCTTCGGGCGCATCGGGCAGGCGGTCGCGCGGCGCGCGCACCACGGCTTCGGCATGCCGGTGCGCTACCTCAACCCGTCCGCGCGCGACGCCGAGGCGGCCGCGGTGGGCGCGACGCGCTGCGGGACGCTGGCAGAGCTGCTGACGACGAGCGACGTCGTCTCGCTGCACTGCCCCGCGACGCCCGCGACGCGCCACCTGATCGACGCGGCGGCGCTCGCGCACGCGCGGCCGGGCGCGATCCTCGTGAACACGGCACGCGGCGACGTCGTGGACGCCGACGCGCTGGCCGACGCGCTGCGCGCCGGCCGGCTCGCGGCCGCGGGCCTCGACGTCTATGAAGGAGAGCCGCGCGTGCCGCCCGCGCTGCTGGCGCTGGAGAACGTCGTGCTGCTGCCGCACCTGGGCAGCGCGACGGTGCGCACGCGGCGCGCGATGGGCGACCGCGCGCTCGACAACCTCGAGGCGTTCCTCGCGGGCCGCACGCCGCCCGACCGCGTGATCTGAGGCGCGCGAATCCTCAGGAAATCGTCACGAACGACCGAGACTTCCCGGCGTGCCTCGCCCGCCATGCGCGGGCGCCGTCTCCTCGCCGTCCGCCCGATGCTCTTCCGCCGTCTCGCGTCCCGCCGCCCCGCTCCACCGGCCGCCCACATCCCGCGTGGGACGATCGCGCTGACCGATCCGGCCGTCGCCGAAGGGGTGACGTTCATCGGGCTGACGGAGGAGGACGTGGGCGTGCTGGCGCACTGGGCGCCCGCGTGCGCGCGGCGCACGGACGCCATCGCGGCGTCGATCCTCGGGCGCGTCGCGAGCCACCCCACGCCGCGCGCGCTGCTGGCGGCGCACGTGCCGGACGCCGAGCGCACGCCGCTCATCGCGCGGCACGTGCAGTCGATGCTCGCGGGCCGGCTGGACGACGCGTACGTGCAGGCGCGCCACGCGGCCGGCGCCGCGCTCGACCGGCTCGGCCTCCATCCGCACTGGGCGATCGCGCTCTACGAGACGCTCCGGCGCGCGCTCGGCGACGCCATCGCGGCGGAGGGCGCGAACGATCCGGAGCAGCGGCGCTTCGGCCAGGCGCTCGCGCGGCTCGTGCAGCTGGACGTCGGGCTGGTGACCGGCGCGTCGGCCGACGCGAGCCGGCGGCGCCTGGAGGCCGCGGGCGCGGAGCAGGCGCGCTTCCTGGGCGAGGTGGGCACGGTGCTGGCCGCGCTGCGCGCGCGCGACCTGACGCCGCGCGTGCGCGGCGCGTACGCGGGCGAGCACGCGCAGCTGCAGCAGCTGCTCAACGGCGCGCTCGACGACCTGTCGGCGGCGCTGGGCGAGATCGAGGCGACCAGTGCGCAGGTGGCGGCGTCGGCGGACGACATCCGCGGCGGCGCGGGCGCGCTGGCGGCGGACGCGGGCGACCAGGCGGCGAGCCTCGCGACGGTGAGCGCGCACGTGCAGCGCCTCGGCGAGACGGCGGGCCGCAACGCCGCCGGCGCCGAGCAGGCGAGCGCGCTGGCGGCGCAGGCGCGCGCGGCGACGCACGAGGGCGCGCGCGAGATGCAGCGGCTCGCGACCGCGATGGGCGAGATCCGCGCGAGCGCCGACGCGACGCGCCGCATCGTGAAGACGATCGACGAGATCGCGTTCCAGACGAACCTCCTCGCGCTGAACGCGGCGGTCGAAGCCGCGCGCGCGGGCGACGCGGGGCGCGGCTTCGCGGTCGTGGCCGAGGAGGTCCGCGCGCTCGCGCTGCGCAGCGCGGACGCGGCCAAGCGCACGGCGGAGCTGATCGCCGATGGGCTGAAGCACACCACCGCCGGTGTGACGCTGACGGCGCAGGCCGTGGCGCAGTTCGAGGCGGTGGAGCGGCGCGTGGGCGAGGTCGCCGCGGTCACCGGCGCGATCACCGAGGGGAGCGCCGAGCAGCGGCGCGACGTGTCGGCGGTCGAGACGTCGGTCGGCGAGGTGGACGACGTCACGCAGCGCGTGGCGGCGACGGCGGACGAGTCGGCGACGGCGGCCGAAGCGCTGGCGGCGCAGGCGGCGGCGGTGCAGGACACGGTGCGCCGCTTCCGCCGCGCGCCGGTCGACCGGCGCCGCGCCGCGCCGGTGGCGCCAGCGGTGCCCGCGCCGGGCACGATCCCGGGGCCGTTCCGCGAGGAGCGCCGCCGCAGCGTGTTCGGCGAGAACTGAGCGCACTCGCGGGGCGCCGGCCCGCGGGCTATCCTCGCCGCCATGCCTGCCCTGCCCCGTCGCGCGGCGCTCGCCGCCGCCCTGCTCCTCGCGTCGCCCGTCGCCGCACAGCCGGCGCCCGACACCCTCCGCACGCCCGGCCTGCGCGCACCCGTCACGCTGCTGCGCGACTCGTCCGGCATCGTGCACATCCGCGCCGCCAACGAGCACGATCTCTTCTTCGCGCAGGGGTGGAGCGCGGCGCGCGACCGGCTGTTCCAGCTGGAGCTGTGGCGCCGCCAGGCCACCGGCACGATGGCGGAGGCGCTCGGCGCGCGCTGGGCGGCGCGCGACCACGGCGCGCGGCTCTTCCGCTACCGCGGCGACGCGGCGCGCGAGCTGGCGCACTACCATCCGCGCGGCGCGGCGATCGTGCAGGCGTTCGCGGACGGCGTCAACGCATGGATCGACCGCGTGGCGCGCGACAGCACGCTCCTGCCGCCCGAGCTGCAGCGGCTCGGCATCACGCCGGGGCGCTGGACGCCCGCGGTGGTGGTGTCGCGGCACAACGCGCTCGTCGGCAACGCCGAGACGGAGATCGACCGTGCGCGGGCGGTGCGGACGCTGGGCGCGGCGCGCGTGGCGGCGCTGGGCGTGTTCGGGCCGGGGCGCGTGATGCTCGATCCCGACACGGCGCTGGACGTCGCGGCGCTGTCGGATTCGGCGCTGGCGCTGTTCCGCGCGTTCCGCGCGCCGGCGGCGTTCACGGCGACCGACGTCGCTGGTGCTGCAGCATCGAGCGGCGAGCGGGAAGCGGCGAGCGAGTCGTTCGAGGACATGCCGGAAGGCTCCAACAACTGGGCCGTCGCCGGCACGCGCACCGCGAGCGGCAAGCCGATCGTGGCGAACGACCCGCATCGCACGATCGCCGTGCCGTCGCTGCGCTACTGGGTGCACCTGACCGCGCCCGGCTGGGACGTGATCGGCGGCGGCGAGCCCGCGCTGCCCGGCGTCGCGATCGGCCACAACCGCCACGGCGCGTGGGGGCTCACGATCTTCGGCCTCGACCAGACGGACCTCTACGTCTACGAGCTCGATCCGCGCGACCACACGCGCTACCGCTACCGGGGCGCGTGGGCGCGCATGCGCAGCGAGACCGACACGATCCGCGTGCGCGGCGAGGGGCCGCGCGTGGTGACGCTGCGCTTCACGCGCCACGGTCCCGTGACGTGGATCGACAGCGCGAGCCATCGCGCCTACGCGGTGCGCGCGGCGTGGCTGGAGCCGGGCGGCGCGCCGTACCTGGCGAGCCTGCGGCTGGACCAGGCGCGCACGTGGGACGAGTTCCGCGCGGGGCTGCGCTACGCGCACATGCCGGCGCTCAACTGGGTGTGGGGCGACACGAGCGGCACGATCGGCTGGCAGGCCGCGGGCATCGCGCCGGTCCGCCGCACGTGGAGCGGGCTGCTGCCGGTGCCGGGCGACGGGCGCCACGAGTGGGCCGGCTTCCTCCCGATCCTCGAGCTGCCGCACCGCGTGAACCCGCGCGAGGGCTTCGTCGGCTCGGCCAACGAGAACAACGTCCCCGCGGGCTACGCGCACACCGATGCGGTCGCGCGCACCTGGGCGGAGGCGTGGCGCGGCACGCGGCTGCGCGAGGCGCTCGGCACGGTGACCGGCGCGACGGCGGCCGACATGGCGCGCCTGCAGCACGACGAGACGTCGCTGTCCGCGCGCGCGCTGGCGCCGCTGCTGCGCGATGTCGCTTTCGAGGACACGAACCGCGGTGCGCTGGCGCGGCGCGCGCGCGACACGCTCGCGGCATGGGACCACGTGCTCGCCGCGTCGTCGGTGCCGGCGGGCGTGTACATGATGTGGGAGCGCACGCTCTCGCGCGCAGTGACGCGCCGCGCGATCCCGGCCGACGCGCGCGACGCGATGGGCAGCGTCCCGCTGACGCGCGTCGTCGAGTGGATGACGCGACCGGAGCGTGCGCCGGCGGGCGTGCTCGACGCAGGCGATCCGCGCGCCGCGCGCGACGCGCTGCTGGCCGCGACGTTCGGCGAGGCGGTGGGCGAGCTGTCGACACGCTTCGGGCCGGAGCTCGCGCGCTGGCAGTACGGCCAGGCGCGCTACCACCACGCGCTGATCCGCCATCCGCTGGGCGCGGCGCTCGACAGCGCGGCGCGCGCGACCTTCGACGTCGGGCCGGCGCCGCGTGGCGGCTCGGCGCACACGCTCAACGCCACGGGCAGCGGCGACAACCAGACCGCGGGCGCGTCGTTCCGCATCGTCAGCGACGTGGCCGACTGGGACCGCTCGCTCGGCACCAACACGCCCGGGCAGAGCGGCGATCCGCGCAGCCCGCACTACCGCGACCTGTTCGGGCCATGGGCCGAGGGGCGCTACTTCCGCGTGCCGTACACGACGCGGGCGGTGGAGGCGGCGGCGGAGCGGCGGGAGGTGCTGGCGCCGTGAGCGGCACTGCAGGGGACGTGGCCTTCATGAATGCGCCGGACCCGAACGGAACGGCAGCAAGGATGCGATCGGACAAGATCTGATAAGAGCGGATGGCTTCGCGTGGTGGCGACCAACATCGCGTCACGCGGAGCCATCCGCCGTTATCAGACTTTCTCCGATCTTCATCCTTGCAATGCCGTTCGCCGTTCAGGGTCCGGCGCGCGGCGATCGCCGTCACGACCGCGAACGTCCCTCCCGATGAACGATCGGGCAGGTGTGGCCCGAGCGCCTCAGGATTGCATGTTCGCGGCTCGGCCCGCACACTGGGCGCGCCACGGGACCGCCATGAGCCCGTCGCCGACACCCATCGTGAGGATCGCGCCCATGCCCGTCGCGCCGCGCCGCCGCCTCGCTCACACCGCCGCCCTCGCGCTGCTGCTCGCGAGCGCGTGCGCGGATCCGACCCTGGCGCCCGACGGCGCGCTGCGTCCACGGAGCCGCCCCTCGGGTGACCACACGCCCGCCCCCACGACGGTCACGGTCGCGGCGAGCTTCCAGTCCGAAGCGGGGTGCGCCGGCGACTGGCAGCCGACGTGCTCCGCGACGCAGCTGATCTACGACGCGAACGACGGCGTCTGGCAGCGCGCGCTCGGCATCCCCGCCGGCAGCTACGAGTACAAGGCCGCGCTCAACGGCACGTGGGACGAGAACTACGGCGTGAACGCGACCGCGAACGGCGCGAACCTCTCGCTCTCGCTCGCGGCGCCGGCGACGGTGAAGTTCTACTACGACCACGCGACGCACTGGATCACCGACAACCGCCGCTCCGTCATCGTGACCGCGGCGGGGAGCTTCCAGTCGGAGCTGGGCTGCTCGGGCGACTGGGACCCGACGTGCCTGCGCTCGTGGCTGCAGGATCCGGATGGCGACGGCATCTACACGTTCGTCACCAGCGCGCTCCCGGCGGGCAGCTACGAGGTGAAGGCCGCCATCAACGAGGGCTGGGACGAGAACTACGGCGCGAGCGGCCAGCAGAATGGCGCCAACATCCCGTTCACGGTGGCCGCGGGCGCCACGATGCGCTTCGCGTACGACGCGGCGACGCACGTGCTCACGATCACCGAGGTGCAGCCGCCGGTGACGACCGTGACCGCCGTCGGCAGCTTCCAGTCCGAGGCGGGCTGCGCGGGCGACTGGGATCCCACGTGCGCGGCCACGCACCTGACGTACGACGCGACGTCGGGCACCTGGCGGGCGGTGTTCACGCTGCCGGGCGGCAGCTACGAGGCGAAGACGGCCATCAACGACAGCTGGAACGTGAGCTACGGCGCCGGCGGGGTGCTCTTCGGCGACAACATCCCGTTCACGGTGCCGCCGACGGGCGCCGCGATGCGGTTCACGTACGATCCGTCGACGCACGTGCTGACGATCGCGGAGGCCGTGCCCACGTCGACCACCGCCGCGCAGCAGCTCGCGGTGCTGCGCGCGATGGTGGGCGCGCTGGCGCTGGACCGCGGCACGACCACCAGCCTGCAGGCCAAGCTGGCCGACGCGCAGAGCGCCATCGCCTCCGGCGCGACGGCCGCCGCCTGCTCGAGCCTCGCGGACTTCATGGCGCAGGTGCGCGCGCTCAGCGGGCGGAAGATCCCGGTCGACGGCGCGACGGCGCTCCTGGACGCCGCGACGCAGATCCGCGCGACGCTGGGCTGCTGAGCGGCGCGCCGGACCCGAACGGCAACCACAGACAGGATCAAGACGGATTGGCGGACAGGATCTGATGTGCCCTCCTCATTGCGCAAAGCTCCATGCGCCGTGAGGAGCGTACATCAGATCTTGTCCGTTCAATCCTGTAAATCCTGTCAAAGCCGTTCGCCGTTCGGGCCCGGCGCAGCCGTCAGGGCTCGACGTCGGCCGCCGAAATCACTGATTCCACCGGCGCAGCGGCGCGAACGCGTCAGCCGGCGCCCACGGGCAGCCGTCATCGGCGTTCCACGCATGAGCGCTTCTTACGCCTCTCGCCCACTTGCCCCTACGAGCGCCGCCGGTGGGTCGGTCGCTACAAGAGCTCCTGCGGTTGGATAAAGCGCCCCTTGCGTAACCCGAGATTAAGACCAAGAGTGGGGCGCCCACCGTCATTTGTTTCCACGCGGGAGCCCATCCATGACGGCACCTAGCGACGAGCAGAAGCGTATCCGGGATGAGTACGATACCCATCTGACCAAGTTCACGCCGGTGTCTGACGTTAGCCCCGCGGCCGTCATCCTAAATGCCGAGGTGCGTGCGCTCATCAAGCGCATGGGCCGTCGGCCGTCGACGGTGCATGATGAGGTGATCGAACTTCTGCATGGCGCGCGCGAAACGGCAGCCGTTTAAGTACGTACGTCCGAGAACTGCGATCTCAAGATCGCACGCGAGGCGCTCGCGCAGGCCAAGGCACGTCTTGCGCAGCATGAGCAGTCACGCAATCGCCTCTACTACCTGCTCGGACTCGGAGTCGGAGTGCTCGCGGCGGTGCTCGTTCCAATCGCCATCTGTGGTCTTTACGTGGTCCTCGTGCGGCTGGGGAATGTCCGAGGACCTTTGACCTTCGCGAACGACAGCGCAGACGCACTGGTGCGAGTGGCCCGGATTCTCACGTACGCTGGGCTCGGCGCCGTAGCAAGCGTGATCATGCGGCTGCCTGGGACCGATCTGAGCGGCGAGACTAAGACGCGCATCGTCGTATTCGCTGGTGCAGGCCGCCCGATACTGGCGGCAATTTTCGCCGTCGTAGTCTACCAGATCCTCCACCACGGGATCATCAACGTCGGCACGACTGCTACGCCCCAGGCGTTCGCGTATGTGCAAGTCGCGGCATTCCTGTGCGGCTTTAGCGAGCGGTTCGCCACAGACATCCTCGATCGAGTACCGTTTGGAGGTCGGCCAGAGCAGACGCGCGGCGCGCCAGTCGGTAACGGCAGTCTTAGCTGAAGCGCACCCTTGCGCTTACACAGTTCACCGGTTGCGCTCCCGGCCCACTCATGGCGCAGCTAGGCGCCCCGCCGACGGTCGGTTCGCACACGTCAACGAGCGGCTGCTACAATCGCAAGTCTGATGGCTTGTTCTGCATCCATGTGCACGCGCATGGAGTTCTTGACGATCTGCTCAAGTGTGAATGGGTCCACTTGGAGGCAGGCCATCTCGAGCTTCATCGGAGCCATCAGACTTTCGATCCAAAATTCTCGGACTTTCATCCTTACCTATTGCTGCCGTTAGGGTCCGGCGTGAGAAGTCAGGGCTCGACGTCGACCACGGGAATCACCGGCTCCACCAGCGCGTACAGCCGCGCGAACGCGTCCGCCGGCAGCAGCGGGCGCGCGTGCAGCGCGGCCAGGCCGAGCATCAGGCACGACATCGCGGCGCCCCCGCCGCCGGGCTGCGCGTGCCCAAGGTCCCACAGCGACTGCACCTGCGCGACGCGGCGCCGCGTGCGCGGATCCGCCGACGGCGGCGCGTCGCGTGGACGCCGCGGGCCGTCGTGCGTGCCGCCCGTCAGATCGCGCACCAGCTCGACGCCGAAGCCCACCACCGCCAGCGCCTGCTGCAGCGCGGGCAGCGCCGGCACCGCCGCGCCGGCCGCCGACAGGCGCGCGGCGCGCTGCCAGCGCGACATCGGGTCGCCCGCGACGAAGCGCTGACCGATCGCGTCCAGCCGGCCCCACTCCGCGGGCCCCAGCCGCGCGACGCGCGCCAGCCACCGGTCGACGACCGCGTCGCGTCCCGGCGTGAGCGTGCGGATCTCGAGGCGGGGCGTGCTCATGCGGCGAAGGTACACCGCGCGGGGACGACGCGCTGCTGCGGCCGACCTCGCCGACGGTCCGCCGCGGCGCACCCGACCGGGCCCGCGCCTTGCCCCGGCGGTCCTCCCCACGACGACGGAGGAATGGACGGCGATGGCATCGGAGCCCTACGACCCGCGCATCACGCGCTCCCCGAACGGCGGCGGCATCCACGCCGCGCCCGAGCCCTCGCTCGGCGAGCTGCTGCGCCGGCTGAGCCAGGATACCGGCGAGCTCGTACGGCAGGAGATGCTGCTGGCGAAGGCGGAGATGCGGCGCACCGGCGCGACGCTGGCGCGCGACGGCGTGCGGATCGGCATCGCCGTCGGCTTCGCGCTCGCCGGCACGCTCGCGGTGGGCGCGTTCGCGGTGCTCGCGCTCGGGCAGCTGCTCGGCAACTACTGGCTCGCGGCGCTCATCGTCGGCGTCGTGCTGCTGGCCGCGGGCTACTTCCTGGGCCTCGCGGCGGTGAACGACGTCAAGCGCCGCTCGATCGGCGCGCCGCAGACCGTCGAGACGCTGCGCGAGGACGCGGCGTGGGCGCGGCAGGAGATGCGCGAGGTGCGCCGCGAGCTCACCGCGCGGCCGCGCGGCGACTGACGAGACGCGCGCGACCACGCGCGCGAGACCTTCGAGGAGGCATCAATGGCCGATTGGCAGGGTTCGACGCCGGGCGACACGCCCGGCTACGGCAACACCGGGCAGGGGCAGGCCTGGGACGCGAACCGTCGCGACCAGAATCCCGCGCCCTGGCCGACGCAGCAACCGACGCAGCAACCGACGCAGCAACCGTCGCAGCAGTCCTCGCAGTACGCGTCGCAGCAGCCGTGGCCGCAGTCGCCGCCGTCGCATCAGCAGTCGTACCAGCAGCAGCAGCAGCTGCAGCAGTCGTCCCCGCCGCGTGACGTGCACGGCGCCGTCGAGCAGGCGAAGGACCGCGCCGTGCACCTGGCCGGCGACGCGCGCGAGCAGGTGACGCAGCGCGTGGAGTCTGGCCTCGACCGCGGCAAGGCGCGCGCGGCGGACACGCTGGGCGGCGTCGCGCAGGCGCTGCTGCAGTCGAGCCAGCAGCTGCGCCAGCAGCAGCCGCAGCTCGGCGACTACGCCGAGCGTGCCGGTCGCGAGATGCAGCGCCTCTCGGACTACCTGCAGCGCGCGGACGTCCACGAGCTGGTGGACCGCGCGGAGGACGTCGCGCGCCGCCAGCCCGCGCTCTTCCTGGGCGGGATGTTCGCGCTCGGCGTGATCGGCGCGCGCTTCCTCCGCAGCTCGCAGCGCGCGCAGCGCCCGACGTACGAGCGCGGCTCGTCCGCGTTCGACCATGCGTCGGCGGAGCGCTACGGCCCCGACTACCCGCCGCGCCCGACCGCGAGCTACGGGCAGGACCGCGGCGCGGCGTCGTCGCCCAGCCCGTACGGCAGCAGCCCGTATGGCAACGCGTCGTTCGGCGCCACGCAGCCGGTCTACGGCGGCTACGGCAGCACGCAGCCGCCCAGCACGGCTCCCTACACGCCGCCGCTCGACCGCGACGTCACCGAACGCCAGCGCGTCGCCAGCGAGCCGACCTACGGCACGCCGGGGCTGGGCCAGGAGTCGTTCCGCCGCGCCGACTCGGCGTGGGACACGACGCCGGACGAGCGCACGGAGCCGGGCGGCGGCTCGCGTGGCGGGGAGCCGCGCTGACCATGGAACGGTCCATGGAGCGGCCCAGCGAGTGGACGGCGCCCGACGCGGCGCCGCGCCAGCACGACGAGCGTGAGCCCGATCCGACCGAGCTCCGCGCCGGCATCCGCGAGACGCGCGAGCGCCTCGGCGAGACGCTGGAGGAGCTCGGCGCGCGGCTCAACCCGCAGCACATCCGGCAACAGGTGAAGCACGACATCCGGGACGCCACCATCGGCAGAGTGGAGCACATGGCGCGACAGGCCGCAGACCGGGTGCAGGAGACCCGGAGCTCGTTGGCGGACACGATCCGCGAGAACCCCATCCCGGCGGCGATGGTCGGCATCGGCCTCGGGTGGCTCTTCATGAACCGCCGTCGCGGCGGCGCACGCAGCACGTACGACGCGCAGTACGGCGGCGCCTACGGCGAGCTGCGCCCGTACCGGCCGCGCCTCGACGCGTACGACACGGGCGCGTACGGCGCGGGTGCGTACGACGCACGCTACGCCGCGGGGCCGTCGCCCTACGCGGGCGGCCACGCGGGCGGCTACGCGGGCGACGCGTCGGGCGCGATGGACCGCGTGCGCGAGCGCGCGAGCGAGACCGCGCACGACGTGGCCGAGCGGACGCAGCACGCGGCGCACGCGGCGCAGGCGGTGGCGCAGCAGACGCGCACGCAGGTCACCAACCAGGTGCGCCGCGTCGAGGACCGCTTCGACGAGCAGCCGCTCGTCGTCGGCGCCGCGACGCTCGCGCTGGGGCTGGCGGCGGGCCTCGCGCTGCCGGCGAGCGACCGCGAGGTGCGCCTGATGGGCGACGCGCGCGACCGCCTGGTGGACCGCGTGAAGGACGCGGCCGAGGAGGCGGCCGGCAAGGTGCAGCACGTCGCCGCGCGCGTCATGGACGAGGCGCAGGACACCGCGCGCGAGGCCGCGCGCGACGAGGGCCTCACCGGGTCGCGCTCGACGCAGCCGTCACCACAGTTCTGAGCCCGGGCGCGGGGACGGCGGCTCGCGTCGTCCCCGCGTCTCGCCGCGCCGGTCGCCGCGCCGACGGCGCTCCGAGCTGCCGCGCCGTGGCGCGCCCGACCGCCGGTCGATCGCCTGGCCGTCGGGCGCGTGCGTGCGCCGCAGCACGAGCGTGAACGTCGAGCCGGCGCCGAGCGCGCTCTCGGCGCTCAGCTCCCCGCCCATGCCGCGCGCGAGGTCGCGGCTGATCGCGAGGCCGAGGCCCGTGCCCTGGTGGGCGCGCGTGAGCCCCGTGCTCACCTGCACGAAGGGCTCGAACACGGCGGCGAGGCGGTCCGCGGGAATGCCGACGCCCGTGTCGTGCACGCGCACGATCGCCTCGTGCGGATGGCGCGGCCGCGCGCCGAACTCCAGCACCACGCGTCCGCCGGGCGCGGTGAACTTCACCGCGTTGTCGAGCAGGTTGAGCAGCACCTGCACGAGCTTCTCGCGGTCCGCCCACACGGGGATGCCCGCGCCCGCGTCGTCGGGCAGGCTGACCTCGAACGCGATCCCCTTCGCGGCGAGCTGCGGCTCGACCATCGGACGCACGTCGGCGAGCACGTCGAGCACGCGCGTCGGCTCCAGCGCGAACTCGACGCGCCCGCTCTCCAGCCGCGCCAGGTTCAGCACGTCGTTGATGAGGCCCAGCAGGTGGCGCTGCGCCCGCGCGACGCGGTCGAACGCCTCGCGCTGCGCGTCGGTGACGGGCCCGTGGATCCCCATCTCGACCAGCTGCAGGTGGCCGCCGATCGCGTTCAGCGGCGTGCGCAGCTCGTGGCTCATCCGCGCGAGGAACTCGCTCTTCGCGCGGTTCGCCTCGTCGGCCTCGCGGCGCGCCTCCTCCGCGGCCGCGCGGGCGAGGCGCTCGGCGTCGAACAGCCGCGCGCGCTCCAGCGCCACCGCGCACTGCTGCGCCACGGCCTGCAGGAACTCGAGGTCGTCGTCCGAGCGGAAGGTGCGCGGCTCGGAGAAGCGGAAGGCGATCGCGCCGAACGGCCGCGCGTCGGACGCCAGCGGGAAGGTCGCCAGCGCGTGCGCGCCCACGCGCGACCAGAGCGACGCCGTGTCGGGATAGCGCTCGACCATCTCCGCGCGCGACGTCAGCAGCACCGGCGCGCCGGTGCGCACCGCGTCCGCCACCGGCAGCGGCTGCTCGATCGGGCTCCGCTCCCAGTCGGCGCGCACGTCCGCGGGAAATCCGCCGAGCCCGATGCGCTCCAGCCAGCGGCCGTCCGCGGAGACCAGCGCGACGATGCTGGAGCTGGCGCCGACCACGGGCACCGCGTGCCGCGCGACGGCCTCGGCGACCTCGAGGGCCGTGAAGGCGCGCGCCAGCGCGGCGGAGATCGCGAGCAGCCCGCGCAGCCGGTCCACCGACACGTGCGCGACCTGCATCGCCGCGGCCTGCGACGCATCGCCCGAGACACGGACCCGCTCGACCTGGATGTCCGCCATCACCCGGCGCGTGCGGGTCGAACGAACGAGCCCGCGCGACGCGCGCCGGCACGGTCCGTGATCATGCGCGCGGGCCCCGACCAGCCTCCATGCCAGAGCCGCAGCCCTCGACATCCGCGACGCGCGGCACCGCCACCGGCGGCCGGGAGATCACCGGCGCCGACGGGCGCCGCTGGCGCGTGACCGCCGTGCGGCCGCAGGAGGTGCTCGGCGAGCGGCGCCGCGGCGCGGACCGGCGCACGACGCCCATCGAGGCGCTGGAGGACCCGCCCGTGCTGCAGCGCCGCACGGGCGACGAGCGGCGCGTCCACGCCGAGCTGCGGCACGCGCTGCCCGGCATGCTGCTGCCCGAGGACTGGCGCGACGGCTGGCTGCTGTTCGAGGCGATCGGCAGGCCCGGCGACCCGCCCGACGTGCGGCGCCGCGCGCCCATCCCCGATGGCTGGGCGACGCTGCCCGACGACGCACTGGCGCGCGAGCTGGCCCGCGCGACGCGGCCGCGGAGCTGACGCACAGGGCAGGAAGGGGGACAGGAGGCGGGCGGGCACGGGAGGATGCAGCGGTCCGGAGGGCACGCCCCAACCTGTGCGCTCGGGCCCGGTTTGGCGAGCCGCGCGTGCCGTCGCGTGTGATCTACGCCCGCCTGCGCCCGATCACCTCGACCATCGGCGGCGTGAGGAGCCACGCCGCGGGATCCCGCGACCGCTCGGCCCACTCGCGCCGGAACGCCGCGTGGTCGTCGGCCGAGAGCCCGCCCGAGGCGACGAGCCCGGGGAGGAAGTTCTCGAAGAAGCGCCACGGCCACTCCCACAGCGCGGTGCCGGGACGCGCCAGCCGCACGATCGGCCGCAGCGTCTCGATCTCGAGCCCCGCACGCTGCATCATCGCGGGCACGTCGCGGCCGACGTCGGGGTTCCCGCCGCTCTGCCGGAACGACTCGGTGACCGCGCGGATGATCCGGTCGGTCGCCGCGCCGCGCGGGGCCATCATCAGCGCCTCGTAGTGGCAGTAGTCGAGGACGACGAACGCGCCACCCGGGCGCAGCGCGCGCGCCACGCGGCGCACCACCTCCTCGGGATCGCGCACCCAGCACAGCACCCAGCGCGCGAACGCGCCGTCCACGCTCGCGTCCTCGATCGCGAGCTGCTCCAGGTCCTGCACGTGCGGCTCGACGTGCGCGTAGCCGCGCCGCGCGCGCTCCGCATCGAGATGCGCGACGAAGCGCTGCGACACGTCCACCGCGACCACGCCGCCGCTCGGCGTCACGAGGTCCGCGAGGTCGAAGGTCGCGTAGCCCGGCCCGCAGCCCACGTCGAGCACGCGCTGGCCGGGGCGGAAGCGCGCGCGCTCCCACGACGCCGCCGTCGGCGCGGCCCACACCTGGTGCTGGAAGCCGAGCCGCCGCAGCTCCGCGTCGTTGGTGCCGAGGACGTACTCCTGCTCCGAAGCGCTCACGACGACTCCTCCTGCTCGACTTCCTGCGGTGCCTCCGGCGCGACGTCGGACGGGCGGCGGATCTCCGCGGCATAGATCGATCCGCCGAACATCGACCCGCACGCGCCCACGGTGCGCGGCCGTCCCCATCCGTCGGGCACGATCGCCTGCAGGCGCGCCTGCGACACGGGGTGCGGCACCCACGGACTCGGCGCGCGCCCCTCGTACTCCACCAGCACGAGCGCGCCGCCCGGCCGCAGCGACGTCGCGATGCGCGCCAGCACCACCGCCTGCTGGCTGGCGGGCACGAAGTGCAGCGCGTTGGCGAGCAGCACGCCGTCGAGGTCGCGGAGGCCGAGCGTGTCCCACGCGCGCGCGTCGGCGAAGTCCGCGAGCTGCGGCACGATCACGGCGCCGCTCGGCCGCCGGCCGGCGAGCGCGAGCAGCGCGGCGTACGCGGCGACGTCGCGGTCGATCGCGTGCACGCGCGCGCCCTGGCCCAGCAGCATCGCGAGCGCCTCGGTGAAGGTGCCGTGGCCCGCGCCCAGGTCGGCCCAGCGCGGCATGCCGGGGATCGCAGCGTCGCCGCGGCGCGCGACGCCCATGACGAGCGCTGCCGCCTCGTGCGGCTGCATGCGTGACTGCGCCTGGGACTGCGTCTGCGACTCCATGGTCACACCGGAATCGGTCGTGGGAGCGCGACCGCGACCACGCGGTCGGAGAGGGACGCGGCGTACGCGATGCCGCGCGCCGCCGCGGGCGACGCGAGGAAGTGGCCCGTGGGCAGCGCGTGCCGCCCGAGGATGCGCCCGTCCGCGGCGGCGATCGTCCACAGCTGCCCGTCCACGGAGCCGATGCTGACGATGCCGTCGGAGACCGCGGGGCTCGAGTCGTAGATCGTGCTGCCGGTGGCGGCGGCCCACAGCTCGCGGCCGTCGCGCGCGTCCAGGCAGCGCACCTCGCCGCGGTCGCCCAGGCAGCCGACGTACAGGCGGCCGTCCACCACCGCGGGCGACGAGTAGCCGACCTTGTCGCCCGGCGAGGAGTACGTCCACCGCGTCTCGCCCGTGACCGCGTCGAAGGCGTGCATCACGTTGCCGTTGGACGGGATGTAGACGACGCCGTCGGCGACCGCGGGCCCGCCGATCGCGGCGGAGTACGCGAACGACCTGTCGGTGCCGGGGCGACGCCACACCAGCGCGCCCGTCGCCGCGTCGAGCGCGTAGACGTGGCGGTCCCACGCGCCGATGAAGAAGCGCGTGCCGTCGGTGGCGGCGGGGCTCTGCGCGAAGGCGGAGACGCTGGCGGGCAGCGCGTACGTCCAGCGCACCGCGCCGGTCGCCGCGTCCAGCCCGTACACCGAGCCGTCGCCCGACGCGATGCCCACGATCCCGCGTGCGACGGCGGCGGATGCGTAGACGGGACCGCCCGTGCGCCGCTTCCACCGCGGCGCGCCGGTGCGCGCGTCGAACGCGTACACGTGGCCGTCCGCGCTGCCGACGATCACGCGCCCGTCGGCGAGCACCGGCGACGAGTGGCAGTAGCCCTCGGTCGTCGCGCGCCAGCGCACCGTGCCGTCCGAGGCGCGCAGCGCGTGCACCGAGCCGTCCATCGCGCTCACGTACAGCGTGTCGCCGTCGAGCAGGAGGTGCGACATCACGCCGCCGGTGAGCGGCCGCTCCCACCGCTTCGCCAGCGCGGGCACCACCGGTGGCGGCACGACGGGCGGCTTCGGCGCCGCCGCAGCGGCCGAGATGGCGCCGAGCGCCCACACGGGGCGCTTCTCGCGATCGGCCTTGAGGGATGCGGAGACGAGCAGCGCCTGCGTCGGCGCCTTCTCGGTGCGGCGCGACAGGCGCACCTCGCCCGACGCGGCGTCCACGTCCACGCGCTGGTACGAGCCCTGGTAGAGGCCCTTGTTCATCGTGGTGGGCATGCCGTGCCAGTCCCACAGCAGGTCCGCGTGCCCGTGGCCGGTGAACACCAGCTTGATGTTGTACGGCTCGATCACGCGCAGCAGCGCCTCGTCGTTGTCGGTGACGACGGGCGCGCGGCCCACCCAGTGGTGCGTGAACAGCAGCACCGGCGTCGTGCGCCCCACGCGCCGCAGGTCGGCCGCGAGCCAGCGCAGCTGCGCGCTCTCGAAGTGGCCGTAGTGCGACAGCGGCACCGTGCTGTCGAGGAGCGCGAAGTGCACGCCCTTGTGGTCGAAGCTGCGGAACGGCGCGCCCACGCGCTCGCGGAAGATCTGCAGCCCGCGCGGCGCCCAGCGCACGTCGTGGTTGCCGGGGACGTGGTGCACCGGGAAGCGCAGCCCGGCCAGCACCTGCGCGTACGAGTCGTACTCGCCCGCCCAGCCGTAGTCGGTGACGTCGCCGCCGTTGATCGCGAGGTCGGGCGCGATCGTCTCCGCCATCTCCAGCATCAGCGTACGGCAGACGTCCAGGTTGCGGCGCTCCAGCCCCAGGTGCGTGTCGCTGAAGTACGCGAACGAGAACGACGCCGCGTGGCGCAGGTCCGGCAGCCGGCGGAACGCGGCCGCCGGCGCCAGCCCCGCCGCGAGGCCGAGCTTGAGCAGCGCGCGGCGGGAGATCGTGGACGTCGTGGGATCGAAGGGCGCGGTCGTCATGTCGTCGCTGCTGTTCACTTCACGGGCATGCGCGCGTGCTGCTTGGTCCACACCAGCAGCACGCCGCACATGTTGATGCCGTTCACGTACTTCTGCGGCGCGAGCGCGGCGTTCTGGTAGACCTCGATCGCCGCGATGTCGGTCGGCGCGAAGGCGCCGAGAAACTCCGTTGCCCCCGATCCACCGGACTGCTGGCTGCCCGGGCGCTCGGGATTGAGCAGCGTGCCGTCGAGGTAGATCTGCGGCTCGCAGCCGTTGATCGGGTCGAGGCGCATGTAGCGCACGTTCCAGCGGCCGCCGGCGTGCTGCACGCGCACGCCCGGCACGTCCGCCAGCGTCGACGCCATCTGCGGATAGTGCGCGAGCTGCTCGTGCGTGCGGATCAGCCCCGCGCCCTGCTTGCGGCGCGCCTCGATCTCCGAGAAGAACTGCTCGGTGAACTTAGCGGTCGTCACGCTGGCCGAGAGCGCCGTACCGCGGCGCATCACGACGTCGAGCGACGCGGGCGTGCCCGCGCGCAGCGTCACGGTGCGCTCCTCGGGCACGTGGCCGACGGCGGTCACCGTCACCATCGGCGTGCCCTCGGGCAGCCGCTCGAGGCGGAACGTGCCGTCGTCGCCGGCGCGCGCGGTGGTCGTGTCGCCCGCCTCGCCCACGACGCGCACCAGCGCGCCCGCGATCGCGCGGCCCGACGAGTCGCGCACGGCGCCGCGCAGCGCGGCGACGGCGGCCGCACCCGCGCCCGGCGCGGTCAGCTCCAGGTGCGCGAGCGGCCGCGCGGGCGGCAGCCACACGGCGAACGACGAAGCGCGCCCCGCGTGCGACACCGCGCGCACGCGCAGCTCGACGTCCACCGGCACGCCGCAGACGACGAACGCGCCCGCCGAATCGGGCGGCGCGGCGCGGCCGTGCGTCGTGGGGCCGTCGCCGGCGCGCACGCCGCGCGCGTCGGGCAGCACGATCCAGCTGGCCTCGACGCGCGTGCCAGCGGGCACGCGGCCCTGCGCGTCGCGCACCACGCCGTACAGCAGCCCGGGTCCCGCCGCGGGCGCGGCGGCATCGGCCGGGCACAGCTCGCGCGCGAGCGTCGCGAACGACGGCGTCGCGAGCCGCACCTCCGGCGTGCCGCCGTTACTGCCGCTGCCCGCCTCGCCCTCGCCACCGATGTCGTAGAGGCCGAGCGAGTCGAGCGCCGCGTGCGCGACGGTGAACGTCGCGCGGCCGGTCGGCAGCGAGTCCATCGTCCACCGGCCCTGCGCGTCGCTCGTCGCGCTGCGCCCGTTCGGCCCGAACACGAGCGCGCCGGCCAGCGGGCGCGCGAGCAGGCTGTCCCACACGACGCCGCGCGCGGTGCCCGCGACGTCCGACGGCCGCACGCCCTGCGCCAGCCGCGCCTCGGCGCCGACCTCGGTGATGCCGACCACCGTCGTGCCCGAGAGGCCGCGCGACAGCCGCGGCATGCGCAGCGCCCAGCGCGAGACGATCCACGCGTTCGACGGCAGCCGCGTGAAGTCGATGCGCCCGCCGGGCGCGGGATGCTCGGGATCGATGCGGTCGCGCAGGAACTGCGCGGGGACCTGCATGCGGGCGTAGTCCACGCGCACGTAGCGGTACTCCACGTGCCGCAGCTCCGCGGTCGCGGGATCGACCCAGAGCGTGCCCGCGACGTCGGGGTGCGCGCCGCGCACGGGCTCGAAGCGCAGGCCCACGAGGCCCGCGGTCGCGTCGCTGCCCGCGACGCGCGCGAAGCAGTGCCCCTGCACGAACGTCTCGCTCAGGAAGGTGCGCTCGTCCGGTCCGCGCCACTCGGCCTCGCTCGCGCCCGACCCGACGACGAAGACGTTGTCGCGCACCACCGACTTGAACGGCCGCGTGTCGGCGACGACGGTCCACGCCGGGTCCACGGTCTGGCGCGTGGTCTTCCCGTCGAGCCGGAGCTGGCGCTGGAAGGTGCGCGTCTCGAGCGCGACGGCGTTC
Organism: Roseisolibacter agri; assembly: GCF_030159095.1. NCBI lineage: Bacteria > Pseudomonadati > Gemmatimonadota > Gemmatimonadia > Gemmatimonadales > Gemmatimonadaceae > Roseisolibacter > Roseisolibacter agri. The sequence goes on along the minus strand of NZ_BRXS01000001.1, from coordinate 53,272 downwards.
TCGTCGCGCGCCTGCGCGGTGGCCTCGAGCGCCGCGCGCAGCGCGTCCCACACCGCCAGCAGCGCGTCGCCGCCGTCCTCGCCCGCGACCATCGGGCCGCATCGCGCCTGGTCGACGCGCGCCACCGTCTCCAGCTGCACGCGCCGACCCGCCAGCGCGAGCCGTACGTCGGTCGTCGCGCCGACCGTGAGCGCGTACGGCCCGAAGCGCTCGGGCGCGAAGCCGACGCGGCGCACCTGCACGGCCCACGCGCCGGCCGCCGGCGCGCGCAGCACGCGCACGCCGGCCGCGCTCGTGAGGCCCTGGTCCACCGCCGCGCCGCCGGCCGCCGGCACCAGCGCAACGAACACGTTGGCCAGCTCGGCGCCGACGGTCGTATCGGCGAGCGTGACGCGCACGGCCTGCGCGCCGACCGGCGCGGGGAGCGCGAGCAGCACCGGCGCCAGCAGGCGCGACGCGACGCGGCGCATCAGAAGCCCGGCGGCGCGAAGCCCGGCGCGGACGCCGAGGGCGCGACGTACTCGCGCAGCAGCTCCTCGGCCGCGGGCGTGTATGCGTCCACCGGCGGCAGCCCGCCGTCCAGCAGCGGCCCGCAGTCGCGCAGCAGCGCGGCCAGCGCGTGCGTCAGCGCCGCGACGTCCTGGTGCTCGTCCACGCACGCCTCCAGCAGGTAGACGACGTAGCCCGCCAGCTCCTCGGGCGACGGGTCGCGCACCGCGCGCCAGCCGATGCGGTCCAGCGCGCGCGTGAGCCCGGGCGTCGCGCCGACGCCGCCGCCCATGGTGTCCTCGCGGAAGCGCGCGCGCAGCGCGGCGAAGGGAACGCTCATCGTGCCGCGGCGCGTCAGGCGGCCGAGCGGCCGGGCAGCGGTGCGCGGAGCCAGCGGTGGCCGACGAACGCGCCCAGCAGCGCCGAGAGCAGCACGAGGAAGAGCGCGTCGGACGCGAGGTCGCGCGGCGTGTCCCGGTCGCCGATCGCGACCATCGTCAGGATCGCGAGCAGGTAGCCGGCGACGGCCACCATCCCCGCGAGGTACGGCCCGACGACCGGCACGCGGCGCAGCGGGCGTCCCAGCAGCGCGTACACCAGCCCTCCGAACGCGCCCGCCGCCGACGCGGCGACGACCGCCCCGAGCGCGGCCAGCAGCACGCGCGGCTCGCGCAGCGCGGCCGGCAGCACGAGCACCACGCGGATCGCCGTCAGCGCCGCCAGCGCGGCGGCGCCGAGCAGCGCGGGACGCAGCCACTCCGGACGCGCGTCCACCCATCCCATCAGCCGCTGGAGCGCGCGCGCCCACCCCGCCATCGGCACCGGCGGCATCGTCGGGAACCGCTCGGCCAGGAACGCATCGCGCGCGCCGCACGTCGCGCAGCCGGACGCGTGCGCCTCCGCGCGCGCGACGTGCGCCTCCAGCGCCGACCGCGCCTCGGGGATCTCGTCGCCCCAGCGCTCCATCCACTGGCAGGCCGGCAGCCCGCTCGCGGCCAGCGCGTCCTGGCGGTCGCGGACGGCCAGCTGGTAGGTGATCAGCTCCGCATGCCGGCGCGACAGCGAGGCGCGCCCGGCCTCGCACGCGGCGTAGGCGTGCGGCGGGATGCCCAGCTCCGCAGCCAGCTGCTCGGGCGTGCGATCCAGTCGGGTGCGCGCGGCGACGAGCGCGGGTCCATTCATGCCTCTAATCAGGCGCCCCGGCGGCCGGCGCGCCAGCCGGCGCGCCCGCCGCCGCGCCCGTCGTGAGCAGCGGCAGGTAGCGCGTGCGGAGCAGGTCCTGGTGGTGCAGCTCGTGGCCCGCGATCAGGTACGCCAGCGCGGCCGCGGTGATGGTGCCCGTGCCCACGGGGCCCACGAAGGCGAACGCCTCGGGCGGCGCGTCGACGAGGAGCGCCATCGTCGCGCCGCGCACCGCGCGCAGCTCCGCCAGCAGCGACGTCAGCGTCCGCGCCTCGAAGCGGCCGGCAGGCACGTACGCGTCGTGGTCGAAGGGGCTGAGCCGCGTCGCGTCGCCGCGCAGGAAGCGCAGGAGGCGGTACGAGAGCACGCGCTCGACGTCCGCGAGGTGCCCGACGGTCTCGCGCACGCTCCACTTGCCGGGCGCGTAGCGCAGGCCGGCGTTCCCCTCGCCGAACCAGCCGACGAGCGCGGTCGTCTCCTCGCGCTGCGCGGCGAGCATGGCGACGAAGTCGGGCGCGTCGGGCACGAGCGCGATCTCCGCCGTGAACGCGGGAGAATGGTCGGCCGGCGTCGGCCGCGGGATCACGAGTCCGCCCATGCTCGCCTCCGGATCGTGCGTCCGTCCTGCGCGGGTGCTGACCTGGGACTGCGTCAGTCCTTCGGGGCCTGGTGGGGCGCGAGGTGCTCGATGCGCAGCGGCAGCCGCTGCGCCAGCGCGTCGGCGAGCATGCTGCGGTGGCAGTGCGACGGGTCGGCCTCGAAGCAGAGGAGCGCGATGCGCTTCCCGTCGCGCACGATGCCCTCCAGCACGTCGAGGTCGGCCTGCGCGGTGTCGGTGGCGAGGTGCGCGAGGTAGATGTCGCGCAGCTCGCCGTGGCGGCCCGCGCGCGCGGCGGCGCGCCCGTCGGCCGGCGTGCCGAGCCCGCGCAGGTGGCGGTACTCGATGCCGACCGTCTGGAGGTTGGCGGCGAGGCGCGTCTTGGCGAAGCCGGGGCGGCGCGAGCTGGCGAGCGCGCGCACGTCCACCAGCAGCGCCACGCGCGCGTCGGTCAGCGCCTGCAGGAAGTCAGCGACGTTGGTGCCCTCGTAGCCGATCGTGGTGATCTCGTGCATGGGCCGCAAGCTAGCGCGCGCAGGCGTCGCGGGCGAACGGTGGCGGGCTCGGCGCGCTGGTCCTGATTGCCTGTTGGAGGGATGCGGATGCTCCGGATCCGGACGGATCAGTCGGATCGCTCCGCGTGGCGGCGACGCTCCGTGCGCCGGGGCGGAGCGATCCGCAGCATCCGCTTCATCCGGAGCATCCGTATCCCCTCCAGAGGCGCACGGGTCCGGCGCATCGACGTGTCCCGGGTTCGAGGTCCGCAGCCCGCAGCACGCAGCACGCAGCACGCAGCACGCAGCCGATCTCACGCCGGCTGCAGCAGGTCCCAGCGGTTGCCGTAGAGGTCCTCGAACACCGCCACCGTGCCGTACGCCTCGTGCCGCGGCGCCTCGACGAAGCGCACGCCGCGCGCCTGCATCGCCGCGTGGTCGCGCGCGAAGTCGTCGGTGTGCAGGAAGAGGAACACGCGCCCGCCCGTCTGGTCGCCGATGCGCGACGCCTGCAGCGGCGTCACCGCGCGCGCCAGCAGCAGCGCGGTCCCCTGCCCGCCCGGCGGCGCCACCAGCACCCAGCGCTTCCCGCCGCCGCGGTCCTCGTCGCACAGCCGCTGGAAGCCCAGCACGTCCACGTACCAGGCGAGCGCCTCGTCGTAGTCGCGCACCACCAGCGCGACGTGCAGCACGGCCCGCGGCACGGCGCGCGACGCTACACCGAGCGCAGCACGCGCACCGTCACGCCGGCCGCGAGCTCGCGCGACCGCTCGCGATGGTCGTGCATGTGCGGCGCGTCCAGGTGCGCCGCCAGCGCCGCCTCGTCGCGCCACTTCTCGACGACCGTCAGCACGTCGTCGCGCGGCGGCGCCTGCGCGGCGATGGCGGTCGCGATCTCGAGCGCGCCCTGGTACTCGATGCAGCCGTCCTCCGCGCGCACGAGCGGCGTGAGGCGCTGGAACTCGGCGACGAACGCGTCGCGCGCGCCGGGGCGCAGGCGGATCTCGGCGATGACGTGGATCACGGGCTGGTGTGATGGAGAGTCGACGCGACGTACGGCGTGCGCATTCTAACGGACGTCGGCCTGCCGCAGCGTCGCCTGGATGAACGCCGCCTTCCCCTCCGTGTACGCCGGGCGGTCGCCCGCGTGGCGCGTCGCGAGGTCGCGCTTCAGCGCCTCGTAGGCCGCGCGGCGCTCCGGCTGCGCGCGCAGCGCGTCGCGGAAGCCCACGTGCGTGCGCCAGAACGGCCCGCCGAGCGGCACGACGTTGAGGTGGTGCGTGCGGCGTCCGGCGGCGTCGTCGCGGACGAGGTAGTGACGGCCCGGCAGCCCGTACTCGCCGCGCGACGCGTAGCCCAGCGCCTCCAGCGGCGCGACGTACGCCGCGACGTCCTCCATCCGCGGGATCCCCACGAGCAGGTCGAGGATCGGCTTCGCCGCGAGCCCCGGCACCGCGGTGCTCCCGACGTGCGCGACCTCCGCCGGCAGCGCGCCCAGCGCGTCGCGGATGCGCCGCGCCTCGTCGTCGAAGGCGCGCGCCCACGCAGGGTCGTGTGGCCGCAGCGCGATCGTCCCCGATGCGAGCCCGAGCGCGTCGGCCGCGCTCACGACGTGCTCACGACGTGCTCACGCGCTCACCAGAAGCGCCACCACGGCCGCATCGCCTTGTCGTCGGGCGCGACGGCGTGGACGCCGACGGGCGTCGGCTGGCGCGGGCCGCCGTACTCCGACGGATCGACGACGTTGGGTCCCTGCGGATCGAACGCCACGAAGCCGCCGAGTCGGGTCAGCAGCCCGACGTAGCGCAGCAGCGTCGCCATGCCGGCGTCGCCGCGCCCGTGCGGCATCTCCAGCGACACCCAGTCGTCGTGCAGCGTCACGAGGATGCCGTGGCCGTCGGGCGGGCCGTACACCTCGATCTGCCGGTGGCGCCGGCGCGACTCCTCGATCGAGATCCCCTCGTAGCCCGCGATCGCCGCGTGGTCCGGCGTGGACGCGGTCAGCGTGGGGTCGGCGGCGCACAGCGCGTCGGCCAGCGCGCGCTTGCGCGCCTCGACGGCCGGGTCGGGCGGGCCCGCGGGCCCGTCGGATTCGGCGGCCGCCATCGCGATCGCCTCGACGAAGTCGTCGTCCGCCCCGGCGGGCGCGCGCACGAGATAGAGATCGTAGCTCACGCCCCCATTCTGCGGTCCGCGAGGTAGCCGTGCCAGAGGATGCGCGCCGCCACCGCCCGCCACGGCCGCCACTCCTCCGCCAGCCGCGTCGCCTCGGCGCTCCCGGGCATGTCGGATCGGCCATGGAGCCGTGCCATCGCCCGGTGCAGCGCCAGGTCGCCGGGCGGCCAGACGTCGGGGCGGCGCAGCGCCATCAGCAGGTAGATGCGCGCCGTCCACGGCCCGATCCCCGGCACGTCGCACAGCAGCGCCTCCACCTCGTCGTCGGGGCGCCGCGCGAGAGACGCCAGCGGGAGCGCGCCGCTCGCCACGCGGTCGGCGAGCGCGGCGACGTAGCGCGCCTTCTGCCGCGTGAGGCCGAGCGCCTGCAGGCCGGGCGCGCCGGCGGCGCCCACGATGTCCGGCGTCATCCCGCCCAGCGTGGCCGACACGCGTGCGTACAGCGTGGCGGCGGAGGCGAGCGACACCTGCTGCTCGAGGATGATGCGCACCAGCGTCGCGAAGCCGCGCGGCCGCGCCCAGAGCGGCGGTGGGCCGTGCCGCGCGACGATGCGCGCGAGCCCCGCGTCGCGCTCCCCCAGCGCGCGCACCGCGTCGTGCAGCGTCGCGCGCGTGAGCGCCGCGCTCAACCCGGCCCGAAGATGAACGGCTGCTGGACGAGCGCCGCGGCGGGCGTGCCCGGCTTGCCCGGGTGGCACGCCGAGCCGTCGTTGCTGATCGCGAAGTCGTCGGAGTCGGCGCTCGCGCGCGCGGGCTCGTAGCGCCACTTCGGGAGCACGCGCCGCACCGCGTCGGTGAACGCCGGGTCGCTCTCGCGCAGCACGCGCAGCGTGTGCAGGTCGGGCTTCCCGTTCTCCTGCACGCGGAACTGCAGCACGACCGCGCCGCCCGCGCCGCTGCCGCGCAGCGCGGCCGGGTACTCGGGCGACGGGTTGGTGCGCAGCGGACGCACGGCCGAGGCGACGCAGGTGCGCGTCGCCGCGCTGGCGTGCCGCGTGGCGTGCGCGCAGGCGGCCAGCGCGACGGCGACGACGACGGGCGTCCGGAGGCGCCGATGCAGCGGGATCATCGTGGAGCGGTGGCTAGGGTACGACCGTGCCCGCCGGCCAGCGTCCGGCGAGGAACGCCTCGATCGCGGGCAGCACGAGCTCGGGGCGCGCGGCGGCCGCGCCCGCACCGGCGCGCGGCACCGGCAGCCGGCGCGCGTCCGGCAGCGCGGCGGCCCACGCGCGCTGCGACGCGAGCGCGTCCGCGTCGTCGGCGTCGTGCACGAGCAGCAGCGGCGTGCGCAGCCGCGCCAGCGACGTCGTGAAGTCCCAGTCGCCGAGCGACGCGAGGAGGGCCGGCGCGGCGTGGCGGAACTGGTAGGCGACGGCGCGCGGCGGCATGTCGCACCGGCTGCCGCGCCAGCGCGGCGCGTCGCCGCGCGCGACGGCCATCTCGCGACGCACCGCCTCGTACGCGCGGCACGTCGCGACCGGATCCTCGGCCGCGCCGTCGCGCAGCGCGCGCTCGGCGTCGGTCAGTCGCTGGCGCGTCGCCGAGTCCGCGCGCGCGGCGGCGGCGTCGGCCAGCGCGTCCGCGCCGTCGGGGCCCGCGCGCACCGGCGCCACCGCGTCCAGGAACACGACGCGCTCCAGGCGCTCGGGGTGCGACTCGGCGTAGCGTGCCACGAGCACCGCGCCGAAGCCGTGCGCGACGACACGCATCGACGCCAGGCCGAAGTGGCGGCGCACCGCGTCCAGGTCCTCGACGTGCGCGCGCGCGTCCAGTCGCGTCGTGTCGGCCGGCAGCTCCGAGCGTCCGGCGCCGCGCTGGTCGTAGAAGACGACCGTGTGCGTGCGCGCCAGCGGCTGCAGGTCGGGGCGCACGGCGTTCAGGCCGGCGCCGGGGCCGCCGTGCACGACGACGACCGTGTCCGGCGCGCTCCCCATCACACGGTAGAAGAGCCGCGTGCCGCCGGCGCCCGCGAGGAAGCCCTCGTGCGCGAGGACGCGCGTCACCGGCGGCGGCGCCGGCGTGCGCGCGCACGCCACGGCGGCGGGCGCCACGGCCCACGCGGCGCGGCGGAGGGCCCGCGCGAGCGGCCGGCGGTGCCAGTGGCACCGGCGATGGCGCTGCGGATGGCGGACGGGGGGCACGCCGCAACTTCACGGGTGGCTCGCCCGGGGGTCAAGCCGCGCCGGGCCCGGCCGTGGTGCGGCTACCGCCCGCTCACCGCCAGCCCACGCGCCGCAGCCACGCGTGGTACTCGCGCTCGAAGCGCGCGCGGTCGCCGACCTCCTCGCGCCCCATGCGCGCCTGCCGGGCGGCCAGCGGCTCCAGCCCGACCGCCGCGCGGCGCGCCTCCACGCCGTCGGGATCCTCGATGGGGTGCGGCCGCAGCCAGCCGTCGGCGTCGGGCTGGAACTGCGAGCCGTAGCGCTGCGGCCGCCCCTCGAAGACGCGGATGCGGTCCTCGAGCATCGCGGCCTGCCACGCGGGCACCTCGCCGCGCGCGGCCGCGTCCCACAGCACGGGAAGCGTCGCGCGCAGGAACGCGGGCTCGCCGATGGCGTGCTGCACGATCAGCCACGCGGCCTCCGCGCCATCCTCGCCGGCCAGCGCGCGCGTCGGCCAGCCGTGCTGTGCGACGAGCTCGCGCAGGCGCGCGGCGTTGCGACGGTGCACGGCCTCCATGCGCGGCGCGTAGCCGCCGGCCAGCTCGCCCGCCTCGTCGAGCTCCGCGCGCACGCGCAGGTCCTCGGCCGCCATCGCCAGCAACTCGTCTCGCAGCGCCGCGTCCATCACGTATCCGCGGCGACACGCAGCGCGTGCCGCATGCCGTGCTTCTCCTGCGGCACGCAGAGGATCGTGTACTCGCCCGCCGCGAAGTCGATCGTCGTCGTCGCCTCGCCGCCCGGCGACAGCGTGGCGATCGTCGCGATCTCGACGTCCGGCTGCGGCGTGCCGCTCTCCGGCTTCCACGCGAACGACTCCTGCGCGGTGCGCCCCGGCTTCAGGCGATAGAGCTTGAACTCGTGCAGCGCGCGTCCCGCGTTCACGATGCGCAGCACGCGGCGTCCCGGCCGGATGGGCGACGACAGCCTGTAGCCATGGTCCACCATCGTCACGACGACGTCGGCCTTCGGCAGCGCGCCCGGCGTGCGCGGCGCGGGCGCGACGACCAGCCGGCGGAACATCCCGAGCTGGTGGTGCGGCGTTCCCTTGCTCGATGCCCCGGCGACGTAGCAGAGCACCGCGTACTCCCCAGGCTCCAGCACCATCGTCGCGTTGACGGTGCCGCCCGCGGGCGGGAAGCCGGGCCCGCCGAGGTTGCGCGCCCACGCGGGCGGCCGGCCGGCGTGCGCGGGCGCGACCAGCTCGCGGATGCTGCGTCCCGGCGGGATGCGCAGGATCCACGCGGCGTGTCCGCCCTTCTCGACGCGCAGGCGGAACGTCGTGAGCCCCGCGGGGATCGTGTCGGGCGACCGGAAGTAGAAGTCGCCCGCGACCAGGTCCACCACGCGTCCTGGTAGCGGGGCGGCCTGCGCGCGTGCGGCATCGGTCCGCGCGTCGGTCCACGCGGCCGTCAGCGCGACGGTGGTGACGAGCGATGCGACGAGCAGCGGGCGGACGTGCATGGCGGCGGCGGGCTAGGGACCGGGCGAGCGCCAGCGCGGGATCCAGCGCGGCACCCGCGAGCGGTAGCCATCGTAGCTCGCGCCGAACGTCCTGGCGAGCGCCGGCTCCTCGAACAGCGTCACGACCGTGTGAAATGCGACCGCCACGCACGCCCAGTACGCGAGCACGCGCGTGGACCAGCACCAGAGCGCCCAGCCGGCGGTCGCGAGCAGCACGCCGACGTACATCGGGTTCCGCACGTGCTCGTAGAGACCGCCCGTCACCAGCTGCGCGGGCGGATCGTACGGCGCGGGCGTGCCGCGGCCGCGACGCACGAAGTCGCGCACGCACCAGAGCAGCACGCCCCATCCCAGCGCGAGCGCGGGCACCGCCAGCGCGCGCGCCGGCAGCGGCGCGGCGTCGGTGCGTCCGCAGCCCAGCCACCAGGGCAGCCAGCCGCCCACGGTGCCCGGCACCACGAGCACGAACAGCGCGGCGCGCAGCCAGAGCCACATGCGCGGGCGACGCGCGTCAGCGCCGCGGCTCGGGCACGCGCGCCCGCGCGGGCGGCATGTCGGCCGGCATCTCCTGCGGTGCGGCGATCGTCGCGACGTTGTGCCGCCCCAGCTCCAGCGCGTGCAGGAACGCCAGCCGCTGCGCGATCTCGTTCTCCGCCTGCGCCTTCACCAGGCCCATGCCGCCGAGCGCGGTCAGCCAGCCGTACTCGATCGCGACCTCCACGCGCGTGCGGCCGTCGGGCTCCGGCGCGACGTCGTAGAGCACGCGCCAGCCCAGCGCGTGCGACCGCCGGTCCGTGAGGGGATCGAGCGCCGCGTACGCGATCTCGAGGCGGCGCCCCGGCTCGACGCGCGTGACCCAGCCCGCGTACTCCTTACCCGGCCGCAGGCGGCGATAGGCGTCCTTGAGGCGCGGGTCCTCCATCGCCGCCTGCACGGCGTGGAGGCACAGCTCGGCCGGGACGGCGACGACGATCTGGGCGGCGACGCGGGTCATGCGCGGACGTGGCGAGGACGGAGAGAGCGGGCCCGCGCGTCGGACCCGCCGTCTCCAACCTACGGCGCGCGCGCCGTCCGCGTGCCAGGCTGGCGCCAGCCTATCGCGGCTTCTTGGTCTTCTTGCCCGGCCCGGCGACCACGGGGTCGAACGTCTTCACGGCGCCGATCTCCGTCTTCACGTTGTCGAGCGGCGACATGATGAACTGCACCGCGTTGGTCTCCAGGTCCGTCGAGCCGCCCCACAGGATGCCCGCGAGGAACACGGTCCCGTCGGTGTGCTGCCCGAACACGGGCGACCCGCTGTCGCCGCCGTCCACGAACGCGTCCACGTAGTCCTGGCAGAGCTGCGTGATGTCGGAGTCGGTGACGCTGACGTCGACGCACGTCGCGGTCACGAGCCCCGACGTCCAGCCGGTCGTGCGGCCGACGTGGCTCAGCTTCTGCCCGAGCACCGTGCGCCCCTGCTCGGCGGTGATGGTGAAGGTCGGGTTCACGGCGTCGATGCGCAGCGTGTCGTCGAGCGTGCCGGTGGCGTTCTCGTTCGCGGGCCGCGCGATCTTGCCGAGCACGAAGGCCTGGCCGGGCGCGTACTTCGCGCGCGACGCGTCGCTGATGCGGCAGCGCCGCCCGATGGGGCACGGGCCGTCGACGCTCCCCATCGTGTAGTCGGGGTCCTCGACCTCGCGCGCGACGTAGTTCTGGTTGTCCGCCACCAGCCCGCCGCGCACCGCCTGGTAGTAGTCGGTGGGCGTCGTGATGCCGCCCTGCACGTTGGAGCAGTGCGAGTTGGTCACGAACGACGTGTCGGCGCCGTCGATCGCGTTGAAGCCGAGCGTGCAGAGGAGCGTGACCGGGCTCGCGGGCAGCGGGAAGAACTGGATCTGCAGCCCGCCGTACGGCGGACGGAACTGGTCGCGCAGCGTGGCCACGGTGCGCACGCGCGCGCCCAGCCGCAGCGTCACCGCGCCCGCGGGCACGCCGGCGCCGGCCACCGCCGCGGCGATGCCCGACAGCGCGCTCGCGTCGAGCCCCGCGAACGCGATCCGGTTGCGCGACTCGTCGATGTCGCCGAGCACCGCGCCCACGACGCCGAGCGCGCGCGGGCGCGCGGCGCGGTACCACGCGTCGAGCTGCAGCCAGTCGTACTGCGCCTGCCGCACGCGCAGGTCCGACGCACGCCAGCCGAAGCTGCGCAGGAAGCCGGCGAGCGCCTCCGCCGCCTCGGGAAGGCGCGCGGGGTCGGTGAGCCAGACCGTCGGCGCGCCCGACGCGTCGATGTAGTAGCCGCCGAAGCCGGGCACCGCCTGCGCGACGGCGAGCTGGCTCGGCACGTCCTGCGCGGCGAGCTGCGCGACGCTGAGGCGCGGCGCGTCGGGCACCGCCGCGACGTTGGGGCCGACGTCGGGGGCGGCATCGGTGGGCGCGGGGGCGGCGGCGTCGCGGCAGGCGGCGGCCAGCAGGACGACGGCGGTGACGACGGCGGTGCGCGCGATGGCGCGGGCCGCGGGACGTGGATGCATCGTGCGATCCTCCCGAGCGATGGACACGGCGAGATGGAGCGCCGTCCGCGTGGACGGCTCCCGTCGCCGGTGTCGCGCGAGGGGCCGATCGGCGCGGTCGCGCGACGCGGGCTGCTGCGAGTGCCAGTCGCGCGCCCCGGCGGGGGGCGCCGCGTGACCGTGGTCACGCGGGTCGTCAGTCGCGCCAGTCGCGCCGCAGGAGCCCGAACAGGATCGCGTCCTGCCACTCGTCCGACATCCAGTAGCGCTCGCGCTGATGGCCCTCGCGCACGAAGCCCACGCGCTCCAGCGCGCGGATGGACGCGGCGTTGCGCGGATCGGCGTCGGCCTCCAGGCGATGCAGGCCGAGCGTCTCGAACGCGAAGCGCACCATCGCCGGCAGCGCCTCGGCGACGTAGCCGCGGCCCCAGCACGCGCGCGCCAGCGCGAACCCCACCTCGGCGCGCGCGTGCTCGGGCGAGAGCGACGCGAGCGTGCACGTGCCGACGAGCCGTCCGCCGTCGCGCTCCGCGATGCCCCACTGGAAGAGCGAGCGCTCCGCGAACGACGCCGCGATCTCCGCGAGCAACGCGTGCGCGTCCGGGACGTCCGTCAGCGGCGGGCGGCTCCAGTACCGGCACACCGCGGGATCACCGAAGATCGCGAACAGCGCGGGCGCGTCGTCGGGCGTCAGCCAGCGCAGCCGCAGCCGCGGCGTGTCGAGCGTCGGCAGCCGGTCCGCGTCCGGCAGCAGACGCGCGGGCTCAGTGTCCCGCATGCACGCCGTGATCCGGCGTCGTGTCGCTCGCGCGGCAGCTCCGGCCGCAGAACTGCTCGTCGATCGCGGCGCGGATCTCGGCCAGCGACCTCCCCTTCTCGTGCAGGCGCCGCGCGGTGCGCGCCTCGCCCGTGCAGATGCCGCACGACTGCGGCATCGTTCCCTCGTAGCAGCTGAGGAGCGAGCGCAGCCCGCGGTGCTCGGCGCAGTTGCAGTGGCAGAAGATCCCGTCGAGCACCTGCGGATAGTCGCGCGCCGCGCGGTACGCGTCGCGGTACTTCTCCGGCACGTCCGCCTCCGCCAGCACGCGCTCGGCCGTGATGCCGGGGCGCGGATCGGGATGCTTCACCGGCTCGCGGGCGATCGAGGCGAGCGCGTCGCGCGGCATCGCGGCCGCGGTGACCAGGGCGGCGAGCGCGGCGCGGCGCGTGAGCGCCGTGTGGGAGAGCGACATGGCGGCGGGCGGATGCGGGACGGCGGGTCGGCGGACAGGGGTTGGACACCGCGGCCGGGCGCGGCGTTGGCTCCCCGCGCCGCTGTCAGCCCGCCCGCTGGAGGAGCGCGGTGAGCGCCACCGTATTCACGTGGCACCTGCCCTCGGTGACGCGGACTCCGGTGCGCCGCCATGGGCGATAGCCGGGACTCTCGACGGTCACCTCGTAGGTGCCCGCACGCTCGCCCGCCAGGCCCACTGGCGCCGGCATGGCTCCCGGCGGCGCGACGGGAAGGCGGATGCTGTCTGCGTACGCGCCCTCGCGCGCGACGATCACGGCGCCGACGGAGACCTGCGCGCGCGAGGTCGAGTCGAGCACCGTCAGCACGATGCCCGGCTCGAAGCTCAGCGTGCAGACGGTGTCGTCGCCGGTGATCAGCCTGCAGGCGGCGACGAGGGGCAGCAGCGCGGCGCCGAGCAGCGGCGCGAGGCGCGAACGACGGAGCGACATGCCTCCAGTGTAACCGCGTGTGCGGTGCATGCGTCAGCGCAGCACCGCCCGCGCCCACACCGGCACGTGGTCGCTGATGCCGCGCGCCTCGCGGCCGACCGTGCCGGCCGCGTCGCGGGCGGGGCTGGCGAGCCCGCGCAGGAAGACGTGGTCCCAGCGGCCGAAGCGCGTGGTGCGCGGGCCGCGCTCGGTGGGCCACGCGTAGCCGGCGTCGCGCGCGACGCGCCCCACCGCGCCGTCGTTGAGGTCCCCGCCGAGGATCACGCGCGGGTGCCGCGCGGCGTCGGCGAGGATGGCGCGCATCTGTGCGCGGCGGCTCCGCGCGCCGACGTCCAGCGGCGTGCCGAGGTGCGTCGAGTAGACGCGCACCAGCGTGTCGCCGACGCGGATGGTGGCGGCCGTCGCGATGCGCTGCGTGCCCGCGTAGCGCGACGGGTGCGGCAGCACGAGGCGCGCGTCCTCCACGATCGGCCAGCGCGAGAGCACCGCGTTGCCGAAGTCCTGCCGCGCGCGCGTGTGATGGATGGCCGGGTAGTACACCCAGTGCAGGTCGAGCGCCCTGGCGACGCGCCGCGTCGCATCGCCGGTCATCTCCTGCAGCAGCACGACGTCGGCGCCGCGCAGCGCGGGATGCGTGGCCAGCAGCGCGATCGCGGCGTCGAGGCGGCGCGCGAAGGCGATGTTGAAGGACACCACGCGCAGCGTGTCGGGCGCGCCGCGCGTGGTGTCGCTCATCGCACGCGCGCCGGCGGCGCGCGTCGCGTCGGGATCCGCGTAGTTGCGCCCCGTGCGGCAGCCCGCGAGCGCGACGGTGAGCAGCAGCGGCAGCAGAAGCGCCGTGCGCCCGCGGGCCGTCATGGCGTGTTCACGCCGTCACGCGGCGCCCGCGGCCTTCACCCGCCAGCCGACGAGCGTCATCTGCTGCTTGCGCAGCTCGGCCGCGCGCGGCTTCAGCGCCTCCACCACGTCGGGCGGGTACTTCGGCGTCACCTGGGCGGCCTGCCTGTCGCGCTCCTGCTGCATCGACTGCACCATCGCGGCGGGCATCTTGCCGGCCTCGAAGTCCGCCTCGACGGGCGCGAGCACCATCGTCAGCGCCGACAGCTCGCTGGCGATGAAGCCGTAGCGGCTCTCGTCGAGGCCCGCGGCGCTCGCGCCGGCGGCGCGCGTGGCGGTCTCGTTGGCGCCCATCATCGCCGTCAGCGTGTCGTTGCCCGTCTTCGCGGCCTTGAGCTGCGCGCCCGCGTCCTGCACCGCCTTCAGCTCCGCCGCCATCCCCTTCTGCCAGCGGTCGATGTCGGCGACGGTGAGCGGCGCGCTCGCGTCGTTCGCGGGCGCGGCGGCCGGCGCCTCGGGCGTGGGGGCTGCCGCCGCGGCCGACGCGGCGCTGTCGGCCGCCGCCGAGGAGTCCTCGGCCGACGGCTTGTCGCCGCCGCCGCACGCGGAGAGGAGGGCGACGAGGAGCAGGGCGCGCGCGGCGCCGGAGTGACGGTCGGGCATCGGAGCGAAGGGTGCAGGGTGACTGGAGGCTGCGTGCCCAACTGAATGCGCGCGCGGCGCGCCGGAGGGAAGGCCCGCGCCGCGCGTCCGGCGTCAGCCCGCGTCCGCGAACGCGTAGCGGAAGTCGTACTCGTGCTTCCCGGGGCTGACGATGATGTCCATCGTCCCCGAGAGGCCCGCGAGCTCCCCGGTGCCCGAGTCGGGAACGACGGCGACGGTGAGCTGCGGCGCGCCGCGCGTCATCACGCCGGTGTGCTGCAGCACGAAGCTGCCGCGCCGGCCGGCCAGCGTGCCCGTGACGCGCTCGATCGCGACGTAGCCCGCGGAGCCCGGCGTCGCGGTGCGCGCGCTCAGCATCTCGCCGCGGCTGGTGGCGTCGAGCGGGCCGTGGAACCGCTTGTCGATCGAGAGGCGGCCGAGGGGCACGCCGCTGCCGTCGTCGTCGGTGGCCTGCGGGGTGAGCGTCACGTCGAACGTGCCGCGCGCGTGGTCGGTCACGGATGCCTCGGAGTCTGGAGTCGGGCCCGCGCGTCGACGCGCCGCGGGCGGTACACGGTGACGGGCGAGCCGTCGGCCACGAACGCGGACGACGGCGGCCCCGCGAGCGCGGACACGAACCCGGCTCCGTAGAGCCGCGCCACGTCGGCCACCAGCTCCGGCGCCGCGACGTCCCACACGCGCCACGCCGGATGCTCGACGCGGTACTCCACCGTACCGCCGTCGCGCTGCGGCGTGTAGCCCCAGTAGTGCTCCGTGACGAAGCGCGCCTCGTCGTCGGGGCCGGGGACGCGCGGCGCGCCGACGGCGGTCGCGGCGACGCGCTCCCACGGCGCGCCGCGCGCCGGCCGCCACGCGTAGACGATCCGGCCCGGATCATCGGTCATCTCGCCCGCGGGTACAGTGCTGCGCATCGGCACGGCGCGGTACGGCTCCGCGTACGCCAGCCGCGCCACGAGCGCGATCGCGGCGCGCGGCACCAGCTCGCGCACGAACGTGACGCCGCGGCGCACCTCGCCGTCGGGCATCTCGCGCCGCACGTAGAAGCGGAGGTTGACCTCGTCGAAGTCGCGATGCCCCGGGATCGGCAGGCCGAGCACGCGCGTGCGCAGGAAGCGGAAGCCGACGACGCTGACGAGCGCGCGCCCGTGCCAGAGGTCGAGCGTCGTGCCGGCCGGCACCCGCGGGCGCAGCACCTCCGGCGCGACCTCCCAGCTCAGCATCACGAGGTGGCGCCACTCGGCCGTCAGGAACGCGCGGGGGGTCATGGCCGGCGAATCTACGTGATTCCGCGGTCGGGGGTCGCTAGCTTGCGCGGCATGTCGACTCCCACTCCCTACCGCTCGCTGCCGCCGGCGCGCCGCGTGGCGCTCGTGACGCACGCCATCAAGTCCAGCCGCGAGGCGCGCGCGCTGTACGCGCAGCGCCTGGTCGCGCGCGGCGGCGGCTTCCGCGCCGTGACGCTGGCCTCGTGGCCCGCCGACAAGCTCGCGAAGGAGATCGTGCGCACGAACGCCGAGACGCCGTCGGACGAGCTGGACCTGCTGCAGCTGCTGTACGTGGAGCTGGAGCCGGGCATCCAGACGACCTTCCTCGACGCGGCGGGCGTGCCGCACGAGAACGGCCGCATGGGCGAGGCGCTGGAGCCGCCGTACGCCGACGCCGACGCGGTGCGGCGCGCCGCCGACGCGGTGGTCGCGCAGCATGGCGACGAGGGGAAGCACTACCTGCGCACGCTCGCCCGCTACAGCCGCGACGGCTGGCCGGGGATCGAGACGCTGCCGGCGGCGCAGGGCTGACCGACCGACGCGGTCGCGCTCAGCCCTGCTCGAGGAGCGCGACCTCGTCCACCGCCGCGAAGCCGAGCTTCGCGGCCAGGCGCCACGACGGCGGGTTCGCCGCGTCGGCCGCCCACACGGGCTGCAGCCCACGCGCCCGCAGGTGGCGGATCATCCACGCCGCGCAGCGGCCGGCGTGGCCCTGCCGGCGGTGGGACGCGAGCGTGTCGATCGCGACGTCCCACAGCGACTCCGTGATCGCGCCCGCGTAGCAGAACGCGACCGGCACGCCGTCGGCGTGGCTGGCGGCGATGGGCGCGCGCGTGGCGCCCACGGCCAGCTCGTCGCGCAGCTCGTCGGGCACGTCGAGCGTCGCGATGGCCGACGGGTCGAGCAGGCGCACGCCGCCGTCGTTGGGCGCGGGGAGCCGCGCGGGATCGCGCAGCAGGTGCAGGATCGCGCGCGACCGCACCCAGCCGGGCAGCAGCGCGGCCAGCCAGTCGGCGTCCTCCGGCGCCACGACGGCGCTCGCGGCGCCGGTGCTGCACGCCGCCGCGTCGCGCACGGCGTCGTGCGACGGCCGGCCGTAGACGATGAGCGACGACGTCGGCGCGTCCCACAGCGCGAACGCCAGCGCGGGCGACTCGCGCACGCCGAACAGCGCACACCGCTCCCACCGCAGGAAGGCGCGCGCCTCGACCCAGCGCGGGACGTCGGGCACGCGCCGGGCGATCGCCTGGTGGTCGAGCATGGCCTCTTCAGGAAGCAGGAGTGCCCGTGGCTAGGCGACCGCGCCCGTCTTGCCGCCGACGTGCGCCCACAGCGCCCGCTCGACGAGCACGGGCGTCCAGTCGCTCCCCAGCTGCTCCGCGCGCCCGCGCAGCGCGGCCGCGTAGCGCGCGTAGTAGCCGAGCGTCCACGCGACCTTGCCCAGGTCGGGGACCTGCGCGGCGACCAGCTCGTCGAAGAACGGATACGTGGCCGGCGCGAAGGCGGCCGTGACGGCGGACGCGGTGGCCGGCCCCACGCCGTCGAGCTTCGCGAGCGCGGCGATCGGTGCGGTGGGATGCGGCACCTTCGCCAACGCGTCCGTGCTCGTCGCGACCACCGCGTCGGCGTCGTTCCCGCGCACGAGCACGAGGTTCGGCGCGCGCCACACGCCGCGCGCCATCTTCCACTCGGTGAGCCGCACCAGCTCGGGCAGCGTCAGGTGCGCCGGCGATCGCCCCGCGATGGCCGGCGGCAGCTCGTCGCGGTACCAGCGGTCCAGCTCCGGCAGCCGCGCCACGTCCTGCCGCGCGATCACGGCGTCGTGGCGCGCGAGCGCGGCGTGCCACGCGTCGGGCGCGGCGGCGGCCCAGAGGTCGGTCGTCGGCGGCATGTGGAGACGGGCGGCGGTCAGACGCGCGCGAGCTCGAGGATCTCCTGCCCCATCAGCACGCACTCGTTCGGCGTCTCGCGCAGCGGCGCATACAGGAAGCGCATGCGGTAGCGCGCGCGGTAGATGTAGCCCTGCACCTCCAGCACGTCGAGCAGCTGCGGCGGCGTGCCGCCGACCGGGTTGCGCACGGGCGCGAGCACGCGCACCGCACTGTCGATCGCGATGCGGTCGTCGGGCCCGCGGTGCAGCGCGAGCAGGCGCGCCGCGTGCGATCGCGCATCGGCGGCGCAGCGGTGCGGCGCGCGCGGCTGCGCGAACGCGGTCGATGCGGTTGCGGCGAGCAGCAGCGCGAGCGCGGCGTGTCGCACGCGCGTCACTCGACCCGCAGCATCGCCAGGCGCGGCGTCTGGCGCCCGCGGCGGTGCGGCGCGATGTCGCTGAACGACCAGTAGAGGTCCGCCGTCAGCAGCGGCCCGCGCGTCGTGACGCCGAGGCCCTGCGCGTGCTCGGCGCGCAGCGTGACGCGCCGCGTCGCGCCGGCGCGCAGCACGCTGTCGCGCGTCACCACGCGCACCGTCGGCGTGTAGCCCGCGTCCTTCATCGCCAGGTGGAAGCGCGCCCACATGTCGACGTGGCGCAGCGTGCTGTCGGTCGCGTTGCGGACGTCGAAGGTGATGGTCGGGTAGCGGCCGCCGCTGCCGTGCACGTTCGTGACCTCGAGGATCGGCCGCGGCGTCGAGCGGTCCGCGAGGTCGACGCCGGTGCGCCGCTTCACCTCGTCACGCAGGCGGCCCTGGTAGACCCACGATGGCAGCATCCCGGCGCGATGCGCGAGGATCCCGCCGCCCAGGAGCAGCGCCCAGACGACGGACCAGACGGTGGTGCGGTTGCTCCTCGAGCGCATGGACGTGCGTGTGTCTCCGTGAGGGGTGCGGGGCCGGCGTCCAGGCTACGCCCCGCGCGCCGGCGGGGCAAGCACGTCGTCCAGCGCGCCCGCGATCGCCGCGAGCCCCTGCTGCACCGCCGCGCGCCGCCGGGCCGCGTGGTGGCCGAGCGTCCACGCGAGCGCCTCCAGCAGGCCCCACGCGCGCACGCGCGGCGCGAGGACGGCCGGACGTCCGTGCGGATAGCGCCGCAGCACCGCGTCCAGCATCTCCTCGCCGTGGTCCTCGCGCAGGAAGATCAGGTCGCGCGCGGGATCGCCGATCGCGAGGTCGCCGAAGTCGAGGATGCCCGTGATGCGCCCGCTCGCCGGATCGTGCAGCACGTGGTCGGGCGAGAGGTCGCGGTGCAGCACGACCGACGCCGCGTCGTCCTCGTCCCGCGCCCACGCCGCGAGCGTCGCGTCCAGCCGCTCGCGCACGTCCGCCGCGAGCAGCGCGTGCAGCCCGCGCCCCGACGCCTCGCGCAGCCGGCGCGCGTACGCGGCGCGCGTCAGCACCGGCAGCCCGCACCGCCGTACCACCGCGACGGGCAGCTCGTGCAGCGCGGCGAGGAAGCCCGCGAGCTCCGCGGCCGCCCGCTCGCGCTTCGCGGCGCGCAGCCGCAGCCAGCGCCCGCGCGTGAGCACGACGCCCGTGACCTCGTCGTGCACGCTGAACGCGCACCGGTCGCCGGGCCGCGCGAAGGTCGGCCGCGGGACGGCGACGGGCAGCTGGTCCGCGATGCGCGCCATCGTGCACGCCTCGCGCTGCAGCGCGTCGGCCGCCTCGCTGCTGCGCGCCACGCGCACGACGGTCGCGCCGCAGCGGAACGCGAGGCTGTGGTCGCCCTGCCCGATGGGCTCGAGCGCGGCGTCGGCGGGTACGTGCGGGCGCACGCGCGCCGCGGCGTCCGCGTACGTGCGCGGCCAGCGCGCGTCCGTGATCGCGTCCACCGCGCTCAGCGCACCACCAGGATCGCGCTGCCGGTGACCTGCGGCGGGAGCGAGCGCGACTCGGGTCCGCGCACCCACACCTTCACCTCGCGGCCCACCGTGAGGTCCGCCGGGCGCGCGGCGCGGCCGTCGGCCCAGAGCAGCAGCGAGTCGGGATCGACGCGCACCAGCGCCGCCGGCTGCCGCGACGTGCCGTCGGTCGTGCTCCGCGCGCGCACCAGCACCGCGACCGCGCCCTGCGGGCTCACCGACCGCTCGGCGATCGCACCCGAGACGTACGGCGTGTCGCTGCGCACCGCGAGCGCGAACGGCAGCATCTCGGCCTCCGGCGGCGTGGCGGAGGACCGGCAGGCGGTGAGCAGGAGGGCGGCGCCGAGCAGCCGCGCCGCGAGGGGACGTCGCATCGATCGGTCTCCGACGGAGGGGTCACCGGGCAGTACCCGCGACGGCGGGCCCCCGGTCACCATCGACGCTGCTCAGCGGTAGCGGCGGATGAGCCGCGTGGTGGGCTCGCCGGCGCGGGCCGCTCCGGGACACGCGGTCGCGTCCACCCCGTCCTCGCGCGGCACGCGCTCCCACCCGCTCGGCGTCCGCTGGTCCGCGCAGACCTCCAGCTCCGTGCCGCGCGGCCAGCCCGTGTGGCGCGTCAGCACCATGCTCGTGGCCATGCTGTCGGCGCCCGTGCGCGCGGGGCACTGCGAGTCCTCGACGTATGCGACGGCCACCCAGCCGCGCGGCACGCCGCTCGTGCGGCACATGCGGCGCTCCGCCGCGTAGCGCGTCCCCGATGCGGGACCGGGCAGGTCGCCGCGCGGCGTCTCGGGCCCCCGCGGGTCGGCCGGCGGGCCGCCGGTCTGCCGCGGCGGCATCCCCGGCCGCGTGCGCGTGATCGGGTCGTCCGTGACGCGGCCGCCGACGCCGGCGACGCGCACGGCGCCGCAGGCCGTCGCGCCGACCAGCGCGACGAGGACGAGGAACGACGCGGAGGGACGACGCGGCATGGCAGAGGCTCGCTCGGGAGTTGGACGGCACGACGATGCGCGACGCGGGGCGCTCTCCGCAATCCGGGCGCCCGCGCGGCGCTTCCCTGCGATCGCCATCGCGCGGGCGCGGATCGTCCACGCGATTGGACGCGGCGCGTCCGGGGCGGGAGACACGTCGCGGTCAGGCCGCCACGAACGCGACGCCCGCGCTCACCACGGTGCCGACGGCCACGAGGAACCCGAGCCGCCAGGCATGGCCGAACAGTGACGGGCCATGCAGCTCGCCCGGCGGCAGGCGACCCTCCCGTTGCAGCTGCCGCCGCTGCGCCGCCGCCCTGAAGCCGACCGCCACGTACATCAGCAGGCTCGCGGTCATGAAGCCGACGAGCGCCGCCGCGAGGCGTGCACCGTACGGCAGCGCGCCGTAGCGCGCCAGCAGCAGCGCGAGCGCGCCGAGCAGCGCGGCGTACACGGGATAGATGAGCGGGCCGCGGCGGCTGTAGGTGACGGTGAGGGCGAGCCCCACGCCGCCGAACAGGCCGACGACGATGGCGCGTGAGAGCGCGGGATTCGCGAGCACGGCGTCGAGCATGCGAGGCCTCCTCGTGCGAGCGTCGACCGGTGCACGGCCGGGCGTGCCGCCTCGCACGCCCTCCCGCCAAGCTACGGCGCCTCGGGCAGCGGCGTGAGGGACGCGGCGCGCGGCCGGGGGTCGGCAGCGGAGACGTCCGTCATGCAGGCCGCAGGAGCACGCGTCCGACGCCGTACGCGAGCGCGCCGGCCGCGAGCCCCGAGCCGGCGACGGGCAGCCACCAGCCCGATCGACGCGGCATCGCGGTCAGCGCGCGCGCTGCGCCGGTCGCGATCTCGCAGCGCGCGGGCTCCGTCAGGTAGCGGCCGCCCGCGTCGAGGCAGGCGTCGATGAGCACCGAGACGTGGACGCTGCGCGCCGCGATCGCGCCGACGAACACGGCGATGAACAGGCGCGCGGAGCGGCGCACGCGCCCGGCGCGGCCGGCGGGCCGGGTCACGCCCATCGCGATCGGCGAGGCTCGCGTGTGGGACTCGCTCACCCCATGCGCCGCCGCTCGTACTCCTCCACGCGCACCACCTGCGTGTCCGCCACCCGGTCGCCGAGGCGCCGCCCCTCGGGGTGGAACACCGCCGTCGCCGGCTCGACGAGCGGGCCCACGAGCGGGATCACGCACAGCCCGTCCCAGATCAGCTTCCGCACCGTCGACTGCCACATCGAGCACGGCAGGTCCGTCGGCAGGTGCACGACCATCAGGTCGAGCGCCCGCTTGCCCCAGCTCTGGCCCTCGTCCAGCCCGTCCTTCGCGTGCGTGTACCAGAGCGCCCACACGAGCGCCGCGAGGAACCCGAGGAGGAGCGACGCCGACAGCGCGCCTTCGTCGGCGTTCGCGGCGCGCCAGGCGAACCAGCCGCCGAGCAGCAGCAGCCCCGCGAACGCGATCAGGCCGTCGAGCAGGCTGGCCGCGAAGCGGCGGCCGAGCGGCGCCTTCTGGTAGGGCGACGACATCGGCGTGCGGTCGAGCGTCGAGTGCGTCATGCGCGGAGGGGTCGGGGGTTCGGATCGGGACGTCGGGGACTCACCGGTACAGCCAGTACGGCCGCGTCGCGTCCTGGAAGCGGCGCGACTCGTCGGCGAAGGCGCGCAGCAGCGCGGTCACCGCCGCGTCGCTCGTCGTCACCGCGGTGCGCAGCCGCGTGTCGCCCGCCAGCCGGTCCATGTGCGCCTCGCGCCACACGAGCTCCTGCGGATGGCGCGCCGCGATCTCGCGCAGCATCCACGCGCCCACCTCCACCGGGACGACGCGCTCGCGGTCGGTCACGTGCACCTGCACCACCGGGATCGTCAGCCCGCCGTGCTTCTGCCCCGCGGCGACCGTCTTGGACGTCGAGTCGAAGCGCACGCCGGGGAGGTTGCGCGCGTTGAGCGCGGCGGCGATCGCGCCCGCGTCGGTCAGCCACGGCGCGCCCGCGACGCGGAACGGCGCGTCGGTGCCGCGCCCCTCGCTCAGGTTCGTGCCCTCGAAGAAGACGGTGCCCGTGTAGATGATGGTCGCCTCGAGGTCGCGGAGGTTCGGCGACGGGTTGACCCACGGCAGGCCGGTCGCGTCCCACCACTGCGCGCGCGTGTAGTGGCGCATCGGAACGACGGTCACTGACGGCAGCGCGATCTGCTTCGTGCCCTGCAGGTAGCGCAGCAGCTCGCCCGGCGTCAGGCCGTAGCGCAGCGCGACCGGGAACTGCCCGACGAACGAGCGATACTTCGGGTCGAGCATCCCGCCGTCGACCCGGTCGGCGCGCACGGGATCCGGGCGGTCGAGCACGATGAACGGCTTGTTCGCCGAGTCGGCCGACAGCGCCATCGTCCACACGTAGGTGTAGACGCGCGCGCCGACGTCCTGGATGTCGTACACGAGCACGTCGACGTCGCGCAGCATCGAGTCCGACGGCGTGTTGCGCTGGCCGTAGAGCGAGTAGATCGGGATCCCGGTCGCGCTGTCGCGCGTGGTGGCGATCTTCGCGCCCGCGTCGGCGGCGCCGCGGATGCCGTGCTCCGGCGCGAACAGCGCCACGAGCTTCACGCCCGGCGCACGGTACAGCAGGTCGATGGTGCTGGTGCCCGCGCGGTCGCGCCCCGAATGGTTGGTGATGAGCCCCACGCGCTTGCCGCGCAGCAGGTGCAGCGAGTCGCGGAGCAGCACCTCGACGCCGGGGACGACGCCCTGCTGCAGCGCGCCCTCGACGGTGGCGGAGGCAGGGTCCTTCTGCACGCGCGGCGCGGCCTGCGCACCGGCGGTGGTCGCGGCAGCGACGGTGAGGAACGCGACCGCCGCGGCGGCGCGCGCGATCGAGGGAGCGAGTGGCGAGCGCATGACGGAGACTTCGGGGAGGACGGCGCCACGTTGACGGAGCGGCCGCCGCGCGCCAACGTGGCGCGCCGCCGACAAAGATGCAGCACGCGCGGCCCGAACCGCGAGAGCCTGCGACTCCACGCCCCATGTCCGCGCCTTCCGATCTCCTCGCCGCCGGTGCGATGCCCCACGTGCCTCACGGCCTCGCGATGCAGCTGCAGGCCTACGATCCCGCGCGCGCGGCCGAGCCGCTGCCGCCGGTGTCGCCCGAGGAGTGGGAGCGACGCGCGCGCGAGGTGCTGGCCGATGGGCCGTTCGGCTACGTCGCGGGCGGCGCGGGCGCCGAGGACACGATGCGCGCCAACCGCGCGGCGTTCGCGCGCCGTTCCCTCGTGCCACGCATGCTGCGCGACGTCTCGCGCCGCGACCTCGGCGTCGAGCTCCTCGGCCACCGGCTTCCCGCGCCGGTCGTGCTCGCGCCCATCGGCGTGCTCGGCATCCTCCACGCGGAGGGCGAGCTGGCGCCCGCGCGCGCCGCGGCCGCGGAGGGCGTGCCCTTCGTGCTCAGCACCGTCAGCTCGGTGCCGATGGAGCAGGTCGCGGCGGCGATGGACGGCGTGCGCGCGGGCGCGCCGCGCTGGTTCCAGCTCTATCCCGCGCGAAGCCGCGACGTGATGGCGAGCCTCGTCGCGCGCGCCGAGCGTGCGGGCTACACGGCCGTCGTCGTCACGCTCGACACGACGATGCTCGGCTGGCGCGAGACGGACCTGCGCAACCGCTACCTCCCGTTCCTGCAGGGACAGGGCCTCGCGAACTACCTGAGCGATCCGGCGTTCCGCGCGCTGCTCCCCGTCCCGCCCGAGCAGGACCCGCGCGCCGCGGTGCAGGCGTTCCTCGGCACGTACGTGCATCCGGGCTTCTCGTGGGACGACCTGGCGTTCGTGCGCGCGAGCACGCGGCTGCCGCTGCTGCTGAAGGGGATCCTGCATCCGGACGACGCGCGGCGCGCGCTGGACGCGGGCGTGGACGGCGTGATCGTCAGCAACCACGGCGGACGGCAGGTGGACGGCGCGATCGGCGCGCTCGACGCGCTGCCGGCGGTCGTGGAGGCGGTGGGCACGCGTGCGCCGGTGCTGATGGACTCCGGCATCCGCCGCGGCGCCGACGTGCTGAAGGCGCTCGCCCTCGGGGCCCGCGCGGTGGGCTTCGGGCGGCCGTACGCGTACGCGCTGGCCGCCGCGGGCGAGGCGGGCGTGCGGCACGCGCTGCGGTGCCTGCTGGCGGACCTCGATCTCGCGCTGGGACTGTGCGGGCAGGCGTCCGTCGCCGACGTGGACGCGTCGCTGCTCGCGTAGCGCCGGACCCGAACTGCATGAGACAGGATTAGACGGATTCGACGGACAAGGGCCGGATTACGCTCCGCGTGGTGCAGGGGCCGTCGCCGCCACGCGGGAAGTAATCCGGCTCTTGTCCGTTCAATCCGTTGTAATCCTGTCTAGAGCAGTTCGCCGTTGAGGGTCCGGCGCGTCAGTAGATTGCCGTCGCATCGCCCCACCATCAGCCGCGTCCCCATGTCGATCCCGTCGCTCCGTCCCCTCGTCGCGCTCGCGACGCTCGGCGCACTTGCCGCCTGCCGCCGCGCCCCCGAGCCGGCCGTCGCCGCGGGCCCGTTCTGGAGCGCGCAGCCGTCGGCTACCGCGGCCGCGCGCGGCGCGTCGCTGCGCGGCGTGCGCGCGGTGAGCGAGCAGGTCGCGTGGGCCAGCGGCAGCCGCGGCACGGTGCTCCGCACGACCGACGGCGGCACGACGTGGACGCGCCACGCGGTGCCCGGCGCCGACTCGCTCGACTTCCGCTCCGTGTGGGCGTTCGACTCGCTCGCCGCCGTCGTCGCGAGCGCCGGCGACGCGGCCGAGGGGCAGGCGCGCATCTATCGCACGTCCGATGGCGGGCGCACGTGGACGCTCGCGCACCGCGACTCGACGAAGGGGATCTTCTACGACGCGATCGCGTTCTGGGACGCGCAGCGCGGCCTGATCCTCAGCGATCCGGTGGACGGCCGCTTCGTCACCCTCGTGACCGACGACGGAGGACGCAGCTGGCGGCGCACGCCGCGCGACGGGATGCCCGACGCGCGCGAGGGCGAGGCCGCGTTCGCGGCCGGCAACGCGGCGCTCGCGGTCGCGGGGCGCACGCACGCGTGGTTCGCGACCGGCGGCCCGCGCGGCGCGCGCGTGTACCGCACCGAGACGGGCGGTGCGCGCTGGGACGCGACGCCCGCGCCCGTGCAGCCCGCGAGCGCCAGCGCGGGCCTGTTCGCCGTCGCGTTCCGCGCGCCCGACGTCGGCGTGGCCACGGGCGGCGACTACTCCGCCGCGCGCACCGGCACGCGCCAGTTCGCGCGCACCACCGACGGCGGCCGCACCTGGCAGCCCGCCGACGCCGCGAGCGGTGCGCCCGGCTACTGGTCCGGCCTCGCCTTCGTGCCCGGCGCGCGCTCGGCGACGCTCGTCGCGGTCGGCCTCGCGGGCACCGCGCTGTCGCGCGACGACGGGCGGACGTGGGCGGTGGTGGATACCGTTGGCCTGCACGCGGTCAGCATCGCGTCGGGGCGCGGCGTGGGCGGTGGGGCCGCGGGGGCTGGTCCTGAAGACCGCCTCGATCGTAGGACGGTGAGGCGGAGGACGGAACGGCGGAAGACGATGCAGCGTGAGACGATACGGCGGACCCTCAGGCTTGAAGCTTCAAGCTCGAAGGGTCCGCTTCATCGTCCTCCGCCGTTCCGTCCTCCGCCCTTCTAAGCAGGTGGTTAAGCGCGCGCGCCGAGCTTCGAGTCCATCCCCGCCACACCTCCCTCCCGCCGCGCCCGCGCCGTGTTCGCCGTCGAGACCACGCTCGTCCTCCCCCAGTCCGCCCCGACGATCTTCGCGGTCGCCAGCGCGCTCGCCCAGGCGCCGCGGTGGCGCGCCGGCGTCATGGCGGTCGCGGAGGCGGCCACCGTGCCCGCCGAGGGGGCCGTGCTCGCCTTCCGCGCGCTCGGCGGCCGCCACGCCCTCGCCACGCGCGTCCTCGCGTGCGAGCCGCCGCGCCACGTCTCCTGGCGCAGCCGCTGCGCCGCCTTCGTGCTCGACGTCGCGCTGTCGCTGGAGGACGCCCGCGAGGGGACGCGCGTGACCTACCACTGCGGCCTCTCGCTCACCGGCGACGACGTGCTGCCCAGTGGGCACGCGACCGCGCTCCGCCGCCTCCTCGTGCGCCGCGCGCCGCGCGACCTGGAGCGCCTGAGCGGGTTGGTCGCCGACCTCGCGCCGGTGGCCGTCACGGTCTGAAGGGTTCTGCAGGCGACGCCCCGCCCGACGGTTTCACGACGGCGCGCGCCTCGCCAGATTGCGGGCGCGCGACGCCGGGCGACGCGCCCCGGGCGGCACGGGCCGCCGGGCCCCCTGTGCCACCGCCCCGTCGTGTCGTCCCTCCTGAGCGCCGCCGAAGCCGCGCCCACGGCGCCCGCCCTGCCCACCAACGTCCCGCGCGCCCTCTCGACCTTCGTCGGACGCGCGCGCGAGCAGCGCGACCTGCGCGAGGCCATTGCTCGCGGGCGCCTCGTCACCATCACGGGACCCGGCGGCTCGGGGAAGACGCGCCTCGCGCGCGAGCTGGCCGACGCGCTCGCCCACGGCGCCGACGACGCGGCCGCGCGCTTCGCCGACGGCGTCTGGTGGGTGGACCTCGCGCCGCTCGCCGACGGCACCGACGTCGCGCCCGCGATCGCCGCCGTGCTGCAGGTCAACGCCGCGCCCGGCCGCGACCTCCTGACCGTGCTGGCGGGCGCACTGCAGGCGCGCCGCACGCTGCTCGTCCTCGACAACTGCGAGCACGTCGTCGACGCCTGCGCCGCCGCCGTCGAGGCGCTGCTGCGCGCCGCGCCGGGCCTCACCGTGCTCGCCACCAGCCGCGAGGCGCTGGCCGTCGAGGGCGAGGTGGCGTGGCTCGCGCCGCCGCTCGCGCACCCGGGGCTCGCCACGCTCGCCGCGGTCGCGCGCGCCCAGGGCGGCCTGACCGCCGCCTCGCTGGCCGAGTACGACGCGGTGCGCCTGTTCGTGGACCGCGCGAAGGCGACGCTGCCCACCTTCGCGCTCACCGACCGCAACGCCGCCGCCGTCGCCGACATCTGTGCGCGGCTCGACGGCCTGCCGCTGGCCCTGGAGCTGGCCGCCGCGTCCGTGGGCACGCTCGGCGTCGAGGTGCTGGCGGAGCGCCTGGACGACGCGTTCACCGTGCTCACGCGCGGGCGCCGCACCGCGCCGTCGCGCCAGCGCACGCTGCGCGCGCTGCTCGACTGGAGCTACGCCCTGCTCGGCGACGACGAGCGGCGGCTCCTGCGCCGCCTGTCGGTGTTCCGCGCCGGCTTCACGCTGGAGGCGGTCGAGGCGGTGTGCGGCGAGGACGAGTTCGAGCCCGACGAGGAGGATCCCGCCGCGCTGCTCGTCACCGGCACGCACTCGATCGCCGTCGTGCGCCTGGTCGCGGCGCTCGGCCGGCTCGTGGAGCTGTCGCTGCTGGACGTGCGCGAGGAGGGCGGCGAGGTGCGCTACCGCCTGCTCGAGACCGTGCGGCAGTACGGCGCGGCCCTGCTGCGCGGCACCGACGACGCGCCGCTCGTGCGCGCGCGCCACGCGCGCTGGGTGGCGCGCCTCGCGATGGCCGTCGAGCCGACGTTCTGGAGCCCCGCGCGCGGCACCACCGTCGAGCGCCTGCGCCTCGACCTCGACGACATTCGGGCGGCGCTGGCATGGAGCACCGGCCCGCACGGCGACGTCGGCACCGCGCTCCGCATCGCGGGCGCGCTGGCGTGGTTCTTCATCTCGGCCGGCATCCCGTGGGAGGAGGCGCGCGGCTGGACCGCGCAGGTGCTCGCCGCGGTCGACCGCGAGGGGATCCCCGACGCCGAGCGCCCGCTGGCGGAGCGCGCGTGGCTCGGCGCGTTCTTCTACGGGAGCTCGGGGCTCGCCTACTTCGCGGGCGAGCCCGATCGCATGCTGGCCGACGTCGCGCGCGCGCTCGCCGTCTGGGAGACCGTCGCGCGCGAGCCGGGGCTCGCGCCCGTGCGCCGCGTGCAGCTCGGGCGCGGCCGCACGATCATGCGGCAGATCGCGGGGCTCGCGCACGGCATGCAGGGCGACCTGCCCGCGGCGATCCGCGAGATGGACGCGTCGGTCGCGATCGCCGAGGCGATGGACGAGCCGTGGCTGGCGGCCGTGATGCGCATGCGCCGCGCGCTGATCTGCGTGCGCGGCGGCGCGCTGCCGCAGGCGGCGGCCGACTACACCGCGGCGCGCGCGGCGCTCATCGCCGTCGGCGAGCGCTGGTTCCTCTCGCTCTGCGTGCAGGGGATGGCCGAGACGGAGCTCGCGCTCGGCGACCTCGCGGCGGCGGTGCGCCACGCGCGCGAGAGCGCGGCGGTGCTGCGCGACGAGCCCGATCTCTGGTTCCTCTCGCGGTCGCTCGACACGCTCGCCATCATCGCCGCCGCGACGTGCCCCGACGGCGCGCTGCCACGGGCGCGCGCGACGACGGCGGCGCGCCTGCTGGGCGCGGCCACGGGGCTGCGCGCGCGCTGCGGCGCGACGGTCATCGGCCACGACCGCGAGCGCCACACGGAGGTCGTGCGGGTCGTGCGCGCGTCGCTGTCTCCCGAGGCGTACGACGCGGCCGTCGCGGCGGGCGAGGCGCTCTCGATCGACGACGCGTTCGCGCTCGCGGCGCAGGCGGACGTGCTGGACGACGGCGCGCTCGCGACGCCGGCGCCCGGCGCCACGCAGTACTCGATCGCGCGCCCGCCCGCGAGCACCACCGCCGCGCCGGCGCTCGCGGTGCGCGTGCTCGGCCCGCTGGCGATCGCGCGCGACGGCGAGCCGCTGCCGCCCGACGCGCTGCCCACGGGCAAGGCGCGCGAGCTGCTGCTCTTCCTGCTGCTGGTGCCGCGCGCGAGCAAGGAGCAGATCGGCCTCGCGCTCTGGCCCGACGCGTCGGCCGCGCAGGTGCGCAACAACTTCCACGTCACGCTCCACCACCTGCGCCGCGCGCTCGGCGACCGGCGGTGGATCGTGTTCGACGAGGAGGGCTACCGGCTGGAGCGCGCGCCGTCGCCCGACGCGCGGCTGGACGCGGACGTGGACGACGTGCTGGCGACCGCGGACGCGCTGCGCCGCGCCGCGCGCCGGCAGTCGCCGCTGGCGCCCGACGCGCTGGACGCCGCGCGCGCGGCGCTCACGCGCCCACAGGGCGAGCTGGCCGAGGGCGTGGCCGCGGGCGACTGGCTGCTGGAGCACCAGGACCGCGTGCGCGCCGCGTGGGCCGACGCGATGCACGCGCTCGCGCAGCAGCTGGCCACCGCCGGCCGCCACGACGACGCGGCCGAGACGCTGGAGGCGCTGCTGGCGCGCGATCCGCTGCGCGAGGCCGCGCACCGCGACCTGATGCGCGCCCACGCGGCACGCGGCGAGGGGGCGCGCGCACTCCGCCACTACGACGCCCTGACGGCGCTGCTGAAGCGCGAGGTGGGGGCGGCGCCGGCGCGCGAGACGGCGGCGCTGGCGGCGTCGATCCGGCAAGCCCACTGAGGCAGGCGGAGGACGGAGAAGCGGAGGACGATACGGCGGAAACCGATAAAGCGTGAAACGGAACGGCGGATCCTTCGGGCTTGATGCTTCGAGCCAAGAGGTCCGCCTTCTCGTCTCACGCCCTTCCGTCCTCCGCCTCTCCGTTCTCCGCCGTCTCGTCCTCCGCATTCGGGTTCGAGGGCATTAAGCAGGGGGCTAAGCGAGGAGCCCGATCCTCATGGGGTCCCGCCCGGGTCACCCGACCCACGCGGCCTGACGACGGCGGGTGAAACCTTTGTCACCGCCCGCCGTTCGGACGGACCGTCCCCGCTGGAGCGCGCCGGCATCCCGTGCGCCGCGCCGCGGGGCGCTCCGCCCCACTCCGACACCGAGGCCCCCCATGCGCTCCATCTTCCGCCGCCTGCCGCTCGCCGCCGCGCTCACCGCCGTCGTCGTGATGCCCGCCACGCTGCTCGCGCAGCTGCCCGCGTCCGACCCCAGCGCCGGGATGGCGCCGTCCAGCCGTCCCATCCGCCTCGGCTTCGGCGGGGGCGTCATCGTCCCGCGCGAGGGCGCCTCGATGCGGGAGCTGAAGCAGGGCGTGCAGGGCCAGGGCTTCGTCGTCGTCAAGCTGCCCGCGGGGCTGCCGGCGCTGCGCGCCAACGTCGACTTCGCGCGCATGCGCCTGCAGTCGCCGGTCGTGCCGGCGCCGTCGCTCGGCTACACGCCGCCGGCGAGCCAGCTCCCGACCGAGGAGACGGTGCGCACGATGCTCGCCGGCGTGGCGAGCCTGAAGTTCGACCTGCTGCGCGGTCCGGTGCGCCCGTACGTGCTCGCCGGCGTCGGCGCGTTCCACTTCAAGGACGAGGAGCAGGCGGGCCTCTCCAGCGACGCGGCCAAGCAGCTCGACTTCGGCATGGAGGGCGGCGCGGGCCTCTCGATCAAGCTCGGCCCGATCGACGCGTTCGCCGAGACGCGCCTGCAGAACGTGTACACGAAGCAGAAGGGGCTGATCGACACGAAGACGATCCGCGCCTTCCCCGTCACGTTCGGCATCACCCTCTGAGCCACCGATGAAGCACCGTCTCATCCTCGGCGCGGCGATCGCCGCCGCCATCGCCCTCGCGGTCGCGCCGCTCGCGCTCACCGCGCAGTCGTCGCCCGCCGCGCGCCGCACCGCGGCCGGCCTCTCCGGCTACACGCTGTCGATGGCCGACCTGCGGAAGTTCGGCGTGACCATGCAGGAGATCGGGGCCGCCATCAGGGCCAACCCGCAGCTCGAGCAGCGCTTCACCAGCACGATGGACGAGTCGGTCGAGCAGATCGCGACGCGCCTGGGCGGCGTGGCGCAGTTCCGGCCGGCGTTCGCGAAGTCGGGCATGACGCCGCGCCAGTTCGCGGTCACGCAGTTCACCCTCCTCGGCGCCGGCATGGCGGTGGGGATGCCGAAGGGCGCGAAGTCGCCCGAGCAGCTCGTGAAGGCGATGGGGATCGATCCCGCGAACGTCGCCTTCATGCGCCAGCACGGCGCCGAGGTGCAGGCGCTGTTCAGGCAGATGCGCGCGTCGTCGGACGAGGGCGGGGACGACGAGAAGGCGGAGCCCGCGCGCTGAGCCGAGCGTCGTCGCGCCGGACCCGAACTTCAACAGCAGCAAGGATAAGATCGGACAAGATCTGATAACGACGGATGGCTCCGTGTGGCGGCGAGACACCTCGCACTCCACCGGAGCCATCCGTCGTTATCAGATCTGTTCAGATCTTCATCCTTGCTAATGCCGTTCGCAGTTCAGGTCCGGCGCGCCGTAGATCAGCCCAGCAGCTGCCAGATCGTCCGCACGCTCAGCGCCGCCATCGCGGCCGCGGTGATCGCGCCGACGGCCGTCAGCCACGCCGGATGCCGGTACGCGCCGACGATCGCCGGGCGTCGCGCCGCGACCACCATCGTCGCCAGCGCGAGCGGCAGGATGCAGCCGTTCACCGCGCCCGCCAGCACCAGCACGCGCACCGGACGCCCAACGAGCAGGAAGATCGCCGTCGACACGACGATGAACGCGACGATCGCCGTGCGCGCGTTGCGCTCGACGGGCTTCGCGATCGCGCGCAGGAACGACACCGTCGTGTAGGCCGAGCCGACGACCGACGTGATCGCGGCCGCCCACATCAGCAGGCCGAAGAGCCGCATCCCCACCGCGCCCGCCGCGAAGCGGAACACCTCGGCCGGCGGATTCGTCGTGCCGAGCGTCGCGCCGCGCGCCACCACGCCGAGCGCCGCGAGGAAGAGCGCGACGCGCACCGCCGAGGCGAGCAGGATCCCGCTCGACGCCGCCCGCGTGGCGCGCGGCACCGCGTCCACGCCCACGACGCCCGCGTCCAGCAAGCGGTGCGCGCCCGCGAAGGTGATGTAGCCGCCGACGGTGCCACCGACGATCGTCACGATCGCCAGCGCGTCCACGCGCGTCGGCAGCACCGTGCGCACCACCGCCTCGGCCAGGGGCGGCTGCGCGCGCACCACCACGAACGCCAGCAGCGCCAGCATCACGAGGCCGAGGAACGCGCTGAAGCGGTCCATCGCGCGGCCCGCGCGCGGCACCAGGAAGAGCGCGACCGCCATCGCCGCGCTGAGCGTCGCGCCGACGGGCGTGGGGATGTCGAGCAGCGCCTCGAGCCCCAATCCCGCGCCGGCCACGTTGCCGACGTTGAACGCGAGGCCGCCGAAGCTCACCGCGAGCGCGAGCGCGACGCCGAGGCCCGGCAGCACCGCGTCGGCGACGACGGGCGCGGGGCGCGCGGCGGCCACCAGCACGCGCCACACCGTCATCTGCGCCGCGAGGTCCAGCAGCACCGACACGAGGATCGCGAAGCCGAAGCTCGCGCCCAGCTGCGCCGTGAACAGCGCCGTCTGCGTGAGGAAGCCCGGCCCGACGGCCGACGTGGCCATCAGGAACGCGGCGCCCACCAGCGCGCCGCGCACGTCGCGCGCGCTCGACGCGGACGACGGCGGTGCGGATACGGGAGCGGTCGCGGGAGCGCTCATGCGTGTGCGGCCTCGTGCAGCGCGCGGAACAGCCGCGCCAGGTCGTCCTTCTGGTAGTTCGCGTTCAGCCCACTCGGATTCGGCAGCACCCACACGCGCGCGTCGCCCATGCGCTCCGGCTGCTCGCCGAGCGTGGCCTTCGGGTGCGCGAACGCGGTGCGATACGCGCCGACGCCGAGCACCGCGAGGATGCGCGGACGGAAGCGCGCGACCTTCTCGGCTAGCACGCGTCCGCCCTCGACGAACTCCTGCGGCGCCAGCTCGGCCGCCGTCGCGGTGGCGCGCGCGACGACGTTCGTCACGCCGTAGCCGAGCGGCAGCAGCAGGCGCTCCTCGGCCGGCTGCAGGCGGCGGTCGGTGAAGCCCGCGGCGTGCAGCGTGGGCCAGAAGCGGTTGCCCGGTCCCGCGAAGTGGTGGCCGCTCCAGGCGGTGTAGAGGCCCGGATTGATCCCGCAGAAGAGGACGCGCAGGTCGGGGCCGATGACGTCAGGTACCGTACGGTCGACGGCGGCCAGCAGCTCGGCGCGCGTGGGACGGCGCGCGGACGTCGGCGCGGTCCGATTGGAGGGCGTGGGCACGGCGGGGATTTACCGGCCGGCGCACGCCTCGTCTACCGGCCGGGACCGAACGGCGCGATAGTGTGGCCGTCGGATGGGCGCGACGCGGCGTCCGTCCCACACTTCCCGACCCATCGCACAGGCACGACCATGGGCACGCCACTGCCGCCGCGGGATCACAGAATCTCGAAGTCCGAGGCCGTCAAGAAGACCAAGAAGTACAAGGAGAAGAAGGAGAAGAAGGACCGCTTCCCGACGCTCGCCTTCCACGCCGAGGCGTACAAACGCATCTTGGACCAGCCCGGGTGCGTGGGCATCCGTGCCTATCCCGGCGAGGAGGAGACCGGGGCGGTGACGATGATCCTCGTGGGCGTCGATGCTGACGGGAACGACATGGTGGACGGCGCGCTCGAGCAGCAGCCGATCGGCTGCCCCGATGTCTGCTCCGATCCGAACGAGTTGAACACCGAGTGACGCCGACGCCGGCGCCGGGGTGCCGGCCACGTCGCTCGTGGCCGGTCCCCCTACGTCCCGCCGCATGCCCGCTCTCCGCATCTCCTGGCCCAGCTACCTGGTCACCGTCGCGACGGGGCTTCCGCTCCTCGGCGCGTGGAGCGCGCGGCGCCTGACGTGGCGCGACCCCGTGGGGCAGGTGGGGCTCGTGTGGGGCGCGCAGTTCCTGCTCAGCGTCGCACAGATGGCCTTTGCCCTCACGGGGCACATCCCGTACGTGAAGTGGGGCAGCGCGGCCGCGGCGCTGCTCGCGCCGCTGCTGCTCGTTCCGTTGCTGACGTGGATGGGGCCGCGCGCCACGCGCTGGCGTACGCCACTGCTCGCGCTGTTCGCCGTCGCCGGCATCGTCGCGATGTTCGCCCTGGGTCCGGGGCGTCAGCTGACGCTGCTGTACCTCACGTCGACGCAGCTGGTGCTGGCCATCCTCGCGCTGGGCATGCTCGTCGCGCAGGCTGGCCGCGCGGGCGATCCGCAGGGCGTGCCCCCGGAGCCGGGATGGGTGTGGATCGGCGGTGGGCACCTCGTCTACTTCCTGGCCACGGTCGTCAGCCGGCCGCTGATCGAGTTCCTCATTCCGCTGCTCGGCCGCGAGCCGGCGCGCGACGTCTCGATGGGCCTCCT
This sequence comes from Roseisolibacter agri, assembly GCF_030159095.1. NCBI lineage: Bacteria > Pseudomonadati > Gemmatimonadota > Gemmatimonadia > Gemmatimonadales > Gemmatimonadaceae > Roseisolibacter > Roseisolibacter agri. Next base: position 18,776 of record NZ_BRXS01000001.1, on the reverse strand, counting down.
GCTCGTCTACTCGGTGGCGCTGGCGGGGATCAGCTGGGGGCAGTGGAAGGGGCGTCGCGACGCGGCGTCTCCGTCGGCGTCGCGCGCCGCGGCCTGATCACCATGCAGACGGACACGGTCCCCAGCGTCATCCCGCCGCTCGACTACGCACCGACCCTGCTCACCTGGTCGCTGCTGGCCGGCGGCGTGGTGATCGGCGCCGGCATCGCGCTCGCGGCCTGGTGGGGCGTGCGCAACGCGCGTCACGCCCGCGTGCTGGCCGCTGCCGGTGGACAGCTGGTGGTGCTGCGTGCCCCCGACGGCACCTGCGAGTCGATGGCCGTGCCCGCGCGCATGGCGACGCTCTTCGTCACCGCGCCGCAGGCCGGCAATCCGCTGCCGCCATGGCGCCCCGAGATGGCCGAGGCGATGGAGCGGCTGGCCGAGCGCGCGCGCACCACGGACGCGGACGCGATGGCCGTCGAGTGCAACGCCGCCGGCTTCCGCCTGCGCCTCGTGGGCCTGCGGGCGGGCGACGGCACGAGCCTCATCGTCAGCGTGGCCGAAGCGGGCCCCGACGCGGCGCGCGTGAACCGGCTCGAGGCGGCGGCGCTGCTGAGCGGCGGCCTCGCGCACGACCTGCGCAACATCCTCAACACGCTCGTGCTGCACGCCGAGGTGGGGACGGACCACGCGACGAACCCGCAGCGCGTGACGTCGCACCTCGACCGCATGCGCCTGGGCGCGATGCGCGCGGCCGACCTGGTGGGGCTGCTGCGCCGCCACCTGCGCGACGAGCAGCCGCCCGACCACCCGACGCCGGTGGTGATGGCCGACGCGGTGCGCGAGGTCGTGGAGCTGCTGCGCCCCGGCTTCCCGCGCAAGCTCGTGGTGGACACCGACGACCTGTCGCCCGACGCGATCGTGCTCGCGCCCGATCCGGTGCAGGTGCACCAGCTGGTGCTGAACCTCGTGCTGAACGCGGCGCAGGTGCTGGAGAAGCATCCCGCGCCGCGGCTGCGCGTCGAGGTGGCGGTGGACGAGGAGGCCGAGGGCGCCGCGACGGCCGTGCTGGTGGTCGAGGACAACGGCCCCGGCATGCCGCCCGAGGTGCGCGCGCGCTGCTTCGAGCCCTACTTCACGACCAAGGCGCTGCAGTCCGGCACGGGGCTCGGCCTGGCGGTGGTGCGCACGATCGCCACCGACGTGCTGCACGGCTCCGTGCGCGCGAGCGAGTCGGACACGGGCGGCGCGCGCTTCGAGGTCCGCGTGCCGTGCGCGCCCCGCCCCGCCGCGCTCCCGGCGTCCGACGGCGACGTCCCCCTACTCCACGCCTGACCCGACCCGATCCCGCCCCATGAGCGACGACCTGCGCTACCCGATCGGCAACTGGAGCACGCCCGCCGACGACCCGGCGGTGATGACCGCGCTGGTGGACGACATCGCCGCGGCGCCGGCGAGGCTGCGCGCCGCGATCTCGGGCCTGGATGCGTCGCAGCTGGACACGCCCTACCGCGACGGCGGGTGGACGGTGCGGCAGGTCGTGCACCACGTGGCGGACAGCCACATGAACGCATACGTGCGCGTGAAGAAGGCGCTCACGGAGCCGGGGACGCCGATCGCCGCGTATGAAGAGTCGCTGTGGGCGACGCTGCCCGATTCGCGGCTCGAGCCCGAGGTGTCGCTGCAGCTGCTCGACGCGCTGCACGTGCGCTGGGTGACGACGCTGCGCGCGCTCGCGCCCGAGGACTGGGAGAAGACCTACGCCCACCCGGAGATGGGCCCGGTCACGCTGCGCACGGCGCTGGGGATCTACGCGTGGCACGGGAAGCACCACACGGCGCACGTCACCGGCCTCCGCGAACGGCAGGGATGGTAGGCGCGGCTGCGGACTGCGGGCTGCGGATCTGAACGACGAAGTGCTTTGACAGGATGACAGGATGACCAGGAGGCTCTGCGCGGCGCGCTGCTCCAAGCGCCGGTGCGGAGCCTCTTCGTCATCCTGTCATCCTGTCCAAGGCCGTTCCGGGGCTCGCGCGCCGGACCCTCGCTGCCTGTGGGGAGGGATGCGGATGCTTCGGATCACGACGGATCATTCGGATCTCCTCCGCACCGGCGCACGGAGCGTCGCCGCGACGCGGAGCGATCCGAACGATCCGCCACATCCGGAGCATCCGCGTCCTCTCCAATAGGCACAGGGGCCCGGCGGGAAGACGGGGCCCGACCTCGAGGTCCGCGGCCCGCAGACGTCAGCTGGCCAGGCGCTTCGCCCGCGCGGTCCAGAGTGCGGCCCCGATCGCGGTCGCGAGGCCGAAGGCCGCGACGGCGAAGCCGACCTCCGCCCAGCGCGTGTAGCGGGCGTGCGCGGCGAGCCCCGCGAACAGCACCTTCGCGCCAGGCGTGTTCACGGCGCCGGCGTCCTCGAGGCGGCGCATGTTCGCGTAGGCGACGGCGTAGAGCGTCGCGCCGGCCGACAGCAGCGCCAGGCTGGCGCGCTCGGCCCAGCGGGCGGGGCGGGGGGCGGTAGTCGTGCCGGCACTCATGCCGGGAGGACGCACGCCCGGCGCCGCGGGTTACACGCCCGGGACGCCCTGCAGCGTCGCCTCGTGCAGCTCCGTCGGAGCGTCCGGGTCGTCGGCGTCCGTCACCAGCCAGAGCGACGAGCCGTCGGCCGTGCGGGGCAGCACCCCCTCGACCTTGCCGCGGAAGGGCGCGCCGCTCGCGTCGAGCACCGGCGTCCACCGCGCGCTCCCGTCCGGCGCGATGAGGCCGAGCGCCGATCCCGTCACCTCGCCGTCGTCGTACGTGTTCGGCGAGCGCTCGGCCGCCGCGGCGTAGAGGATCGTGCCGTCGGCGAGCCGCGCGGCGTCGGTGAACGCGAGCGTCGCCCCCTCGACGTCGCCGAGCGCGTACGGCCGCACCGCGTCGATCGGCGGCACGGGACCGCCGTGCAGGAGGAACGCGAGCAGCGCGTCGCGCGCGACGTCGCCGGTGGCGCTCACGGGCGCCCTGCCGTCGCGCACGGCGCCGTTGCCGCGGCCGAACAGGCGCACGCGGTCGCCCGCCACCACCGCGCCCTCGACGTTCAGCTCACTGCCCGCGAACCCCGGCGCGTCGCGCAGCGCGGCGTAGAGCGGCGCCGCGTCGATGAAGCGCACGTCGGCCCGCGCGGGATCGGGGGCGCCATCGGGGAACGTCGCCACCAGCACGCGCTCACGCCGCGGCGTGGAGCCCGACCCGAACGCGAGCACGCGCACGCCGCCGTCGTCCGCGGGCAGCGCGACGCACGCCTCGAGGTCGTACTTGCGGTCCTTGTTGCCGCGCGCGGTGGAGAACTGGCGGCGCCCGTCGTCGTCGGCAGGGAGCGTCACCGCGCACGCGAGCCCCGTGGCCGGATCGACGAGCGCGAGGAACGCCGCGTCGTCCTGCACCACGACCAGCCGGTCGCCCACGCGCGCCAGCCCCGAGCCCGCGCGCACGTGCGCGGGGCGGTCGAGCGCCTCGTCGGCGCCGTCGGAGTAGCGCAGCGCGACGCGGCGGCCGAGGCGCGCCACGAGCCGCGGATCGTGCGTCGCGTGCAGCATCATCGCGGCTCCGCGTCGCGCCGCGCGGCGTCGCGCGTGGCGCCCGCGGCCAGCCGCTCGCCGGCGTCCACGCGCGCGCCCATGCCCACCACCGTGATCGCGTCGTCGCCCTCGCCCGCCCCGCCCACCACCGCGCCGGCGCCCACCTCCACGCCGTCGTCGAGCACCGCGCGCACGACGCGCGCGCCCCGACGCACGACCGCGCCGTGCAGCAGCACGCTGTCGTGCACCTCGGCCCCCGCCTCGACGATCGCGCCCGGTCCCAGCACCGAACGCGCGACGCGCCCCGCGACGTACGCGCCCGGCGCGAGCAGCGCGTCCGCCAGCTCCGCGCCGCGCGACACGCGCGCCGGCATGAGCTGCGCGGCGGCCGTGCGCACCGGCCACGCGGGGTCGTCCACCACCAGCGCCGGCTCGTCGCCCAGCAGGTCCATGTGGCCGCGCCAGTAGCTGCCGGGCGTGCCGAGGTCGCGCCAGTAGCCCGCGTGCGGCACGCAGTGCGCGCGCCCCTCGCGCACCAGCGCCGGCAGCAGGTGGTCGCCGAAGTCCTGCAGGTGCGGCACGTCGTCGCGCCGCTCCACCTCCGCCGCCAGCGCGTCGAGTGTCGCGAGCAGGTGTTGCAGGTCGTACGCGAACACCTCCGTCGTGACGGTGACGCGCGCGCCGTCGCCCGGTGGATGCTCCGGCTTGTAGTCGAACGCCTGCACGCGCCCGCCCGCCGCCACGTGGACGACGCCGAAGCGCGACGCCTCGTCGCGCGCGACCTCCGTCGTCACCATCGTCACCGAGGCGCGCGCCTCGCGGTGCGCGTCCAGCACGTCGCGCAGGTCCACGCGCTCCACGTGGTCCGCGCTCAGCACCACCAGCTCGTCGGCGCCCGACTCCGCGAGCAGCGCGCGGTGCCGCCAGAGCGCGTCGGCGTTGCCGCCGGCGAAGCCCTCGCCGTGCGCACCCGTGAACGGCGGCAGGATCCGCAGCCCGCCCTGGTTGCGATCGAGGTCCCACGGCCGCCCGTTCAGCAGGTGGTCGTTGAGCGCGTGCGGCTGGTACTGCTCCACCACCCACACGTCCGACAGCCCGCTGTGCACGCAGTTGGTGAGCGGGAAGTCGATCATGCGGTACCCGCCGCCGAACGGCAGCGCGGGCTTCGCGCGGCGCTGCGTGAGGGGGCCGAGGCGGGAGCCTTTGCCGCCGGCGAGGACGAGGGCAAGCGTACGGGGGCGGGACGCCATGGCGCCCCGCCCCCGCAAACACCCTGCCCGTCAGTCGGACGCGCTCAGGGGTTGGTCCCGCGCTTGCCCCACGTCGGCGCCGTCGGCTCCTTCATCATGCGGTCGATCGGCTTCGCGGCCAGCAGGCGCAGCGCCTCCTGCACGGCGCGCTCCAGCTGCGGATCGCGGCCGGCGATGACCTCCTTCGGCCAGTTCTCGACGTCGATGTCCGGCGCGACGCCCTCGTTCTCGACCGCGAACTTCCCCTCGCGCGAGAAGAAGCCGAAGCGCGGCGCGATCATCGAGCCGCCGTCGACGAAGGGCGGCGTGTCGGTCGTCGCGACCAGCCCGCCCCACGTGCGCTTGCCCACCAGCGGGCCGATGCCGCGGCGCTTGAACATGTACGGCATCAGGTCGCCGCCCGAGCCGGCCATCTCGTTGATGATCATCACCTTCGGGCCCCAGATGCCGGCCGCGGGGCTGGTGTACGGCACGCGGTCGCCGACGGGGTTGTTGAAGTAGCCGTCGAAGTCGCGCCCGAGGATGTCGACGATGTAGTCGGCGGCCGAGCCGCCGCCGTTGAAGCGCTCGTCGATCACCGCACCCTGCCGGTCCTGCTGCGCGAAGTAGTAGCGGTTGAAGCTCGTGTAGCCCGGCTGCCCGGTGTTGGGCACGTAGACGTACGCGATGCGCCCGCCCGACAGGGAATCCACGAGGCGACGGTTGCGCTCGACCCACGCGCGCGTGCGCAGCCCCTGCTCGTTGGCGATCGGGATCACCGTCACCTGCCGCGCGCCCGCCATCGACGGCGTCGCGTTCACCGTCAGCACCGTCTGCCGGTTGGCCGTGCCGTCCAGCAGGCGGTACAGGTTGTCCGGCGCGGTGAGCTCGACGCCGTTGACCGCCAGCACGTAGTCGCCGCGAGCGACGTTCACGCCCGGCATCGCCAGCGGCGCGCGCAGCTCGGGGTTCCAGCTCTCCGCGTCGTAGATGCGCGCGATGCGGTAGCGGCCGCCCTCGACCGTGAAGTCGGCGCCGAGGAGGCCGGCGGTGGACGTCGGGACCTCGGGCATGTCGCCGCCGCGCACGTACGAGTGCCCGATCGCCGTCTCGGCCCCCATCATGTCGATGAGGTAGTTGAGGTCCGCCCGGTGGTTCACGTGCGCCAGCAGCGGCTCGTACATCTTCCGCATCGCCGGCCAGTCCGTGCCGTGCAGGTTCTTCACGTAGAAGTTGTTGCGCTGGTTGCGCCATCCTTCCGCGAAGATCTGCGCGAACTCCGCCTTCGGGTCGACGTACGCGCGCAGCTGCGCGTTCAGCCGCCCCTGCCCCGCCGTCGGCGCGGCCTTGTCGGCGTCCACCAGGAAGAGCGCGGCCTGCTGCCCGGGCGTGCGGTAGAGGAGCTTCTTCCCGTCGGCGCTGACGACGTACTGCGCGACGTTGGTCGCGAACGGCGCCGCGCGGCGCGTCGTCAGCTGGTAGCGGTGCAGCGTGCCGCCGCCCCCGCCGAAGCCGCCCTGCGCGCTGGTGCCCGTCTGCGGGACCGCCTCGACGAAGTACACCGTGCCCGGCGCGCCCGCGCGCAGCTGCGCGTAGTCGCGGATGGCGACGTCCTGCACGGCGATGATGCGCTGCTGCAGCCCGTCGAAGTCGATGCGCACCGTCGTCGAGCGCGGGCCGATCGCGGCCGCGCGCGCGGCGGTGTCTCGCGGCTGGGCGCTCGCCGCGCGCGTCGCCGACGCGGGCGTCGCGCTGCTGTCCGCGGGCGGCATGTCGCGCCCCGGCTGCTGCGGCGCGCGGCCCGCGCGCGCGGCCTCCTCGTCGCTCTCCGGCAGCAGCGGCGACGGCTCGCCCTTCGCCAGCACCATCAGGTACAGGCCGCGCGTCTGCTCATGCTCGTACGCCGACATGTCGAGCAGCCCCGAGTTCATCGCGAAGTTCGTCGACGCCATGAACCAGAGGTACTTGCCGCTCGCGTCCCACGCCGGCTGCGTCGCGTCGGCGAGGCCGTCGGTCACCTGCCGCGCGCGTCCGGCCTCCACGTCGTAGAGGAAGATCGCGCGGTACAGCGACGGCAGGCGCTTCGGGTACGCGATGTAGCGCGAGTCCGGGCTCCACACCGGCACGATGGTGCGCGAGCCGCTGAAGTGCGGGTCGGTGTCGGCGCGCGTCGCGCGTCCGCTGGCGACGTCCAGCACCCACAGGTTCAGGTGCGAGTCCTGGTACGCGATGCGGCGCCCGTCCGGCGACCACGCGGGCGCGTACGGGCGGCTCGGCTCCGGCAGGGCGATCTCGCGCGGCGGCGCGATGCCTTCCTGTTGCGTCACATACAGTCGGTATTCACCGGAACGATCGCTGAAGTACGCCACCGACCGGCCGTCCGGCGACCATACGGGCGCGATCTCCGCCGACCCGCTGGCGTGCGTCAGGTTGCGCACGTCGCCCTTCTCGGCCGGAATGGTGAAGATCTCGCCGCGCGCCTCGACCGCCGCGCGCTTGCCGGTGGGCGAGAGCGCGAGGTCGGTCATGCGGTTCGCGACGTCCTTCCACTGCGGCATCATCCACGGGAAGTCGCCCGCGACCGCGATGTCGAGCCGCTTCGTGCGCCCGCTCGCGGGGTCGAGCTCATGGAGGTATCCGGCCTGCTCGAACACCAGCACGCCGCCGCCCGCGTCGAGCGTCTTCACGTCGAAGTCGGTGAAGCGCGTGAGCTGGCGCAACGGCCTGTCCTTGCCGTCGTACGCCCAGACGTTCTGCACGCCGTCGCGGTCCGAGATGAAGTACACCGAGCTGCCCAGCCAGACGGGATCGATGTCCTTCGAGTCGGTCCACGTCGGCGTCTCCACCGTGTGGCTCGCGAGGTCCATGATCCAGATGGGCCGATTCTGGCCGCCGCGGTAGTTGCGGCGCTCGTCGTCCCAGGAGTTGTTCATGCGGTACGCGACGCGCTTGCCGTCGGGCGAGATCTTCCCCTGGAAGGCGCGCGGCATCGGCATCGCGGCCTCGGGGCCGCCGGCGGCGGGCACGGTCCAGAAGCGCGGCGCGGCGGTGGGCGCGGCCGTCGCGCGATTCGACGCGAAGACGATCGCGGCGCCGTCGGGCGTCCACCCCTGCACCTGGTCGGGCGACGCGTGCCACGTCAGGCGCTTCGGCTGGCCGCCCTGCACCGGCACGACGTACACGTCGGTGTTCCCGCCGTACTCGGCGCTGAACGCGACCCAGCGCCCGTCGGGCGAGAGCTTGGGATTCGTCGTCTCGCCCTGGAAGCTGGTGAGGCGGCGCGCGTTGCCGCCGGCGCGCTCGACGACCCAGACGTTGTTGGCGTAGGTGAAGGCGACGTGCTGCGCGCTGACGCTGGGCATGCGCAGCAGACGCGTGGCGCTGGGCGACTGGGCGCCGAGGGGCAGCGCGGCGGCCAGCGCGACCGCGAGGGCGGCGCGTGGGAGCTGTGGGGACATCGGGAGACGGGTGGGGGGCGGACGGCGCGACGCGTGGGGACGCGGCGTCCTATGCTACGTCGGGGACCTGCAAGGCGCTGCGGGCTGCGGGTCCTGCTCCGTGCCCTCGGCGGCCGACGTCGCGCCCGGGCTGTTGGCCATTGGTGCGGATGCGGATGCTCCGGATCGGAACGGATCAGACGGATCGCGCCGTGTGGCGCATGAGACGTCGCCGCGATGCGGAGCGATCCGAAGCATCGCCGTTCACGATCCGGAGCATCCGCATCCCTCCCAGAGGCACAGAGGTCCGGCGCGATGCTGCTGGCCACGCCGCACGCAGCGTCCTAGTGGTGCTTCGCCCCGCCTGGCGCGCACCCGTGCTCCACGGGCTCGAAGCGGTCGTGCAGCGCCTTCAGCGACGCCTTGAGCTGCGCGTCGGTGGTCGCGGGCTTCGCGGCGAGGTCGGCGAGCGCGCGCGCGTCGGTGGCCAGCGCGGCGATGGTGGTGCGCGTGGCCGGCGTGTCGCAGGCCTTCGGCACCGCGGCCGCGGCCCAGGCGCGCGCGGCGTCGGCGAGCGCGCCGGCGCGGGCGCGCAGTGGCTTCAGGTCGTCGCTCCTGCTGGCCGGATGCCACGTGGCGGCGAGCTGCGTGTGGAACGCGTCCATCTCCTTCCAGCCGGCGGCGGCGTGGTGCCCGTCCTTCGTCACCTTCGCGCTGTCCGCCGTCGCGGGCGCGGGATGGTGGCCGGTGTGCTGCGCGCGTGCGGCGGCGGGGGCCGCGAGCAGGACGAGCGGGAGGAGCAGAGATGGACGGCGCATTGTGAGGATCGACGGGTCGTGGTGGTGACGGGCGTGCCGGAGGCAGCGTGCGTGCGGCATGAATGCAGCACGCGCGGGCTCGCGCGCGCCAGCCCTCCGCGGCCCACTTCCCCGCCCTGCCGGGCGCGATTAGCTCCCGCGCATGGCCATCGACGATCCCACCACCGCCCTCCGCCTGCGCGCCGCCACGGCGGACGACGTCCCCACCGTCCTGCGCCTGATCCGCGGGCTGGCCGAGTACGAGCGGCTCCTCGACGAGTGCGTCGCGACCGAGGCGCAGCTGCGCGAGACGCTGTTCGGCGCGCAGCCGCAGGCCGAGGTCGTGATCGCGGAGTGGAACGGCGAGGCGGCGGGGTTCGCGCTCTTCTTCCACAACTACTCCACCTTCCTCGCGCGGCGCGGCCTCTACCTCGAGGACCTGTTCGTCTTCCCCGAGCACCGCGGCCGCGGGATCGGGCGCGCGCTGCTGTCGCACCTCGCGCGCGTCGCGCTCGCGCGCGGCTGCGGGCGCTTCGAGTGGGCGGTGCTCGACTGGAACGCGCCGGCGATCGGCTTCTACCGGGCGCTGGGAGCGGTGGCGATGGACGAATGGACCGTGATGCGGGTGACGGGCGACGCGCTCGAACGGCTGGCAGCGGAGAACGGAAAGGCGGAGAACGAAACGGCGGAGGACGGAAGAGCGTGAAACGACAGGGCGGACTCTCGCCTGAAGCTGTAAGCTCGAAACGTCCGCCTCACCGTCTCACGCTTCATCGTCCTCCGCTTCATCGTCCTCCGCCCCACCGTCCTCCGTGTCCTCGTTCAAACAGAACGTCGTGGTGCTGACCGGCGCCAGCAGCGGCATCGGCCGCGCCCTCGCGCGCCAGCTCGCCGAACAGGGGGCGTGGCTGGCGCTCGCCGCGCGGTCGCGGGACGAGCTGGACGACGCGGTGCACGAGTGCCTCGCGGCCGGACGTGCGGTGGGCGCGCGCGCGATCGCGGTGCCGACCGACGTGAGCGACGAGGCGCAGTGCCGCGCGCTCGTCGAGCGCACGGTCGCGGAATACGGGCGCATCGACACGCTCGTCAACAACGCGGGCATCAGCATGTGGGCGCGCTTCGACGCGCTGCGCGACCTCGCGGGGCTCGAGCGCATCATGCGCGTGAACTACCTCGGCGCCGTGTACTGCACGTTCCACGCGCTGCCGCACCTGAAGCGCACGCGCGGGCGCATCGTCGGCGTCGCGAGCCTGACCGCGAAGACCGGCGTGCCCACGCGCACCGGCTACGCCGCCAGCAAGCACGCGATGGCGGGCTTCTTCGACTCGCTGCGCATCGAGCTGCAGGACGACGGCGTCAGCGTGACGATGGTCTATCCGGGCTTCGTCGCCACCGGTGTGCGCCGCCACGCCGTCGGCCCCGACGGGCGCCCGCTCGGTGAGAGCCCGGTGCAGGAGGATGCCGTCATGAGCGCCGACGAGTGCGCGCGCCTCACGCTGCGCGCCGCCGCGCGCCGCAAGCGCGAGCTCGTGATGACCGCGCGCGGAAAGGTCGGCCAGTGGCTGCGCCTCGTCGCGCCGTCGCTGACCGACCGGATCGCCGCACGCGCGATCGCGCGCGGGCGCTAGCCCGCGTCAGCCCTCGCCCGTGATCGCGTGCTTCATCGCGCCGAGCACGCCCGTGGGCGCGGTGACCTGCTCGGCCTGCGCGCCGCCGTTCGGGCGCGGCGCCGCCAGCGTCGGCACGTCGCCGAGGGGGCGCGCCGGCTCGACGCGGAACTCGCCCTTCCCGTCGACCGAGCGCCCACCGGCGAGCCGCTCCGGCAGCGGTCCCGCGTCGCCGCCCACCCGCGGGTCGACGAAGGCGTAGGCGAACTCCCTCGCCTCCTCCGACTGCGGGAAGCTGTTGGGGATCGGGAGCTGCTCCGTCTCGCCGCCGAGCTCCTCGATGACCGCCAGCCACTGGTTCTGGTGCATCGTGTCGCGCGCGATCAGGAACGACAGCATGTCCTTCATCCCTGCGTCGTCCGTCATGTGCCACAGGCGCGTCGCGAGCGCCCGCCCCGTCGCCTCGGCGGCGACGTTCGCGTACATGTCGGCGGCGACGTTGCCGCTGGCGTAGACGTGCGACGCGTTGAACGGGACGCCGTTGGCGTTCTCCGGCGTGGCGGCGAGCCCGGTGGACAGCACGTGGCGCAGGTTCATGCCGCCCATCACCGCACCGACGAGCGGATCCTTCGCCCCTTCCTCCTGGAACGACAGCGGGGCGCCCTCGAGGTTGAGCGCCACCGCGGTCGCGAGCATCTCGATGTGCCCGATCTCCTCGGTGCCGGTGGCGAGGATCATCTCGCGGTACCGGCGTGGGCCGCGCTGCCCCCACGCCTGGAAGAGGTACTGCATCATCACGCGGATCTCGCCCTCGACCCCGCCGATCGCCTGCTGGAGCGCGCGCGCGAAGACCGGGTTCGGTCGTTCGACGCGCACCGGGTACTGGAGCCTGCCGTCCGAGTAGAACATTGCGCCGCCTCCGGGCCGTGGTGGACTCGGGGGGCGGCGCAATGTTCGGACTCAAACTATCGGGAACGCCCGGGTCGTCCGGTCAGTGGTGCGCGTGCGCGGCGACCTCCGCCGCCGCGGGCGCGGCCGGAGCGTAGTCGCAGCTCACCGTCGGGTTGAACGCGGTGAAGGTGCCGTTCGGGTTGTGCTGCCCCACCCACGCGTGGAGCGCGTACGTCTGCATCGGGCCGACCGGCGGGCCGTTCTCGAACGCGACGTCGAACAGCGACGGGCGCGACGAGCCGGGCGTGTTGACCTGCATGTACTCCACCGCGACCAGGCGCAGGCGCCCGTTCTTCTGCGGCTCGTAGACGAGGATCTCGGGGTTCGCCGGGTCGAGCGTGGGGTCCATCACGCCCGCGACGTTCACGTAGTGGACGCCCATGCCGCCGAGCCCCGGGACGGCGACGCACCCGCCCTGCGGCGCGTAGCCCGCGGCGACGGCCGCGTCGACGTCCATGAACCGCGCGGCCGCCGCGCGCGCCGCCGCGAGCGCCTGGTTCGCCTCGGCGCGGTTCATCGCCCGCGCGCCGGCGCGGAGCGCGGGATCGGTGGGCGTGCCGTCGGCGCAGGCGGCGATGAGGACGGCGGCGAGCGAGAGTCGGAAGGCGTGACGGAGCGACATGATCGGATCCGATTGGCGATGAGGTCAGGCCGCAGCGGCATCCGCCGCGCGACGCCATGAACCTTCAACCGCGGGTCGGCTCACACTTGGGTCGCAATACCCAATTTCGTGCGGAGGCGGAGGACGGAACGGCGGAGGACGATGAAGCGGAGGACGGAACGGCGTGAAACGGAGAGGCGGACCTCTCGGCTTGAAGCATCAAGCTCGAAGGGTCCGCCTTATCGTTTCACGCTTCATCGTTACCCGCCGTTCCGTCCTCCGCCCCACCGTCCTCCGTCACATCCAGAACGTCCAGTGCTTGGTCCCGATGACGAACACCGACAGCGCCAGGTTCGTCGTCGCGTGCGCCAGGATCAGGTCCCCCATCGACCGCGTGCGCCGCATCCACCAGTTGTAGATCACGCCGCACAGCAGCCCCACCTCCCAGTACGGCCCGTGCTCGGCCGCGAACAGGACGGCGGTGGCCCAGAACGCGAACGTCGTGAAGGTGCCGAGCGGGACGCGCTGGAAGCGCGTGTCCTGCAGCCAGCGCGGGAGCCAGCCGCGCCAGAACAGCTCCTCCAGCACCGGCACCAGCAGCGCCGCGCGCGCCGTGCGCAGCACGAGCATCAGCGGCGTCAGCTCCTCGGGCGGGATGGACGTCTTGAGGCGGCCCGTGATCCCGTTCTGGAAGAGCGGCGACTCGCGCCAGCCCGGCACCAGCAGGTCGGGCGCGACCCAGAGCGCGCACACGGCGATGCCCAGCCCGATGCTCGCCAGCCAGTGCGGCGCGCGGCGCGCGTGCTCGGCCAGCACGCGCCGCGAGAAGAGCAGGATCGACGTCAGGATGACGAGGTCGCGCACGACCTCCTTCAGCGGCTGCTCCAGCGGCAGGTGGCCGTCGAGCGCCAGCCAGACCATGAAGACGGCGAACGGCCCGACCCAGGCGAGCGTGCCGGTGCCCGGCGCGTCGGGGAGGTCGGGGGCGCGCGGCGGAGGCGCCTCGTCGGGGGCGACGGGGACGGGCGGGGTGGCGATGGACATCAGTTGCGTCGGGGTCAGCGCGGGCAGCTGCGCGTGGAGTCGGCGGGGTTGAGCGGGCGCGGCGGCGTCGCCGGGGCCGGCGTGGCGGGCGGCTCCTCGACGCCGAGCAGCTCGACGTCGAAGATCAGCTCCGCGCAGGGCGGGATGGTGGGGGAGCGGCCGGGGATCCCGTAGGCCAGCTGGTACGGGATGAACAGCCGGCGGCGGCCGCCCACGCGCATCCCCTCGAAGCCCGCGTCCCAGCCGGGGATGACGCGGCGGCGCCCCTGCTCGAAGCGGAGCGGCTCGTTGCGGTCGCGCGACGAGTCGAACTTCCGCCCGTCGGTCAGCCAGCCCGTGTAGTGGACGACGTACACCTTCCCCGGCGCGGCCAGGGTGCCGGTCCCCTCGGCGATGTCCTGATACCGCATCTGGTATTGCGTCCGCACCACACCCTTCACTTCGGGAATGGGCGCGGGTAGCGTGTGACCGGCATCACCCCGGGGGCGCGCGCATCCTCCCAGGAGGCTCGCTGCGCAGAGGACGAGGCCGCCGAGGCGCCGCGCGAGCCGCCCGTGGTCCGCCGGCGCTGGCGGGCCCGAGCGCAACGGCGCGCGTCGTGCTTGTGCTCGAGGCTGCCAGAGCGCCCGCGCGGCGGGATGGGACGGGACAGGGGGCATCGAGGGATCTCTGGAAGTCTCTGGAAGTCCTGCGGTTCACGGAGCCAGCGACCGACACTCTGCTGGTATGGCCGAGCTCCCCGTCCGGCCGACGCCCCGGCCGGGCGCCCCAACTTAGCATCCCGTCATCGAGTCCGGGCACGCCAGCCCCGGCCACGGCGACGTCCCCTCCGGTCCGCGACGACCTTCCCCGGTCGCGCGGGCTCCCTCCTCGGTGCCCCTGCTCCCTTCCAACCTCCCCCCCGCCCCTCCCCTGGCGCGGCTGCTCTCCGAGCTGCCGACGCCGGCGACGCGCGTGGTGTGCACGGGCGGCGTGACGCTGCGCCGCGGCCCGGCGGGAGCGCCGCCCGGCGCGTGGGGGGTGGCGGCCGACGCGCCCACACCGGCGGTGGGCGGCGCGGGAGTGGCGGGCAGTGGGCCGATGCTGGCGGCGACGCTGCGCGCGCTGGGCCTGCGCCCGGCCGACGTGGCCGCGGGGCTCTCCGCCGCGCCGCCGTGGGGCGCCGTCCCGGGCGTCGAGGGCACGCCGAACGGGCACGCGGCGACGCTGTGGACGTGGCAGGCGGTCGATCCGGACGCGCTGGCGCGCGACGAGGGGGTGCGCCCGGTGGTGCTCGTGACCGACGAGTGCGACCCACCCGGCGACGGCGGCGCCCATCTCGTCTCGGCCGCCGGGACGCTGGCGTGGCGTCCGCCGCTCGAGACGCTCGCCGACGTGCCCTCGCTCGGCGCGCACGCGCTGCGGCTGCGCTTCCTGGTGGACGCGGCCGAGCAGCGGGCGCTGGCGGCGGCGCTGCGCTATGCGCGGGCGGCGGAGGCCGCGCGGCAGACGGCGACGCTGCTCGACGCGCGCGAGCTGACGACGCTGGCCGTCTCGCCGGCGCTGTTCGTGGAGGTGGACGCGCTCTTCGGCGCGGCGTCGGAGACGCTGGACGCGGTCGCGCGGCTGCTGGAGGACGCGTTCGGCGCGGGGCGCTGGACGCGCGGCGCGCGGGGCAGGCGCGAGCCGGTCGCGCGCGGCCGCCGCGCCCCGTTCGACGCGCGCCTGCTGCGCGTGCGCGCGGCGCCGCCCGAGCTGCGCGACGCCCTGCTGTCGGTGTGGGACGCGCACGGGAGCGCGGCCGCGGGGCATCGCCGCGCCGTCCGCCGCGCCGCCGCGGCCGAGCTGGGCCCGCCGACGGTGCGCGTGCAGCGACTGGGCGACGGCGGGTGGAGCGTGCGCCTCCCCATCACCGCGGAGCCCGCGGGGCTGGAGACCACGGGTCCGCTCGCGCGCCGCGGCCGGCAGGACGCGTTCGGGCTGGCGTGGACATACGTCACGGAGGCGTGGCGCGCGGCAACGCTGGCGATCTACGCGGCGACCGCGGAATAGACGGCTGCGGGCTGCGCGCTGCGTGAACGACCTCTGGACGCGTCGTCGCGCAGCGGAGACGGTGCCTATTGGGGAGGACGCGGATGCTCCGGATGCGTCGGATCAGACGGATCGCTCCGCACCGGTGCAGGGAGCAACGCCGCCACGCGGGACGATCCGCAGCATCCGCATCATCCGGAGCATCCGCATCCTCCCCAAAGGCCAACAGGTCCGGCGTGAAGTCGCGCGCCACGCAGCACGCCGCCTCTCCCAGAATCCCGCGCGACACCGTAAGGTTGCCCGGCACCGCAACCGGAGGTCGTGCACGATGACGCAGGAGCTGGCAGGGCGCGTGGCCGTGGTCACGGGCGGCGCGTCGGGGATCGGGCGCGCGAGCGTGCACGCGCTGGCGCAGGCCGGCGCGCAGGTCGTCGTGGCCGACGTCGACGAGGCGCGCGCACGGAGCGTCGCCGACGAGGTGCACGCGGCAGGCGGCACCGCGCTCGCCGTCGTCGCCGACGTCACCGACGACGCGGCCGTGAAGGCGATGGTCGCGACGGCCGTCTCCACGCTCGGTGGGGTCGACCTGGCGGTGAACGCCGCGGGCGTCGGCGGCGTCGAGGCGCCCACGCACGCGTACGCCGAGGCCGCGTGGCTGCGCACCGTCGACGTCAACCTCACCGGCGTGTGGCGGTGCATGCGCCACCAGATCCCGGCGCTGCTCGCGCGCGGCGCGCAGACGGGACGCACGACCGCGATCGTCAACGTCGCGTCGGTCGCCGGACTCGCGGGCTTCCCCGCGCACGCGGCGTACGCGGCCAGCAAGCACGGCGTCGTCGGGCTGACGAAGACCGCGGCGCTGGAGTACGCGCGGCGCGGCCTGCGCGTGAACGCGATCTGCCCGGGCTTCACCGACACGCCGATGGTCGCGCAGATCACCGGCGCCGATCCCGAGCGCGAAGCGCAGCTCGCGCGCCGCCTGCCCATCGGCCGACTCGGCACCCCGGCGGAGATCGCGGCGGGCGTGCTGTACCTGTGCTCCGACGCGGCGGCGTTCATGATCGGACACGCGCTCGTGCTCGACGGCGGGATCGTCGCGGGATGAGGCGCCCATGAGCGAGCGACGCTTCGACGACCGCGAGGTCGCGCTCATCTTCAAGGGGGCGGCGTCGCTGGAACGGCAGACGCACGCACCGGGCGGGCTCACGCTGCCGGAGCTCGAGCGCGTCGCCGTCGAGGCGGGCCTCGATCCGGCGATGGTGCGACGCGCGGCCGCGGAGCTGGACGCGACGCGCGCCGCATCGAGTGGCGACCGGTGGCGCGGCGGGCCGCGCGCGCTGGTGATCGTGCGCGAGGTCGAGGTCGAGGGCGAGGTCGCCGTCGACGCATCGCACGTCGCCGACGCGCTGCTGGCCGCCGTGCGCCGCATCCCCGGCGTCGGCATGGGCACCGCGACCACGCTCGGCCGCACGTTCACGTGGCGCGGGCAGCTCGACGGCGCGCAGACGGACGTGAACGTCGTCCCGGCGCAGGGGCGCACGACCATCGAGGTGCGCGTCGCGCTCGACGGCGTGTCGCAGGGGACGTTCGCGAGCTGGTTCGTGGCGGCCGGCGGCGGCGGCGGCTTCCTCGCCTTCGCCGCGCTCGTGAACCCGCTCGGCGCCGTGGCGGTGGTGCCCGCGGCCGCGGTGGCGGGCGTGGGCTACGCGGTCGCGCGCCGGCGCTACGCACGGAAGGTCGCGGCATACGCGGCGCGCGCGCAGGCGCTCGCCGACGCCGTGGCGGCGGCGGGGACGACCGGCTCGCGTTGACGGATCGGGATCCGCCAATATATTGGCGGTCGTGCCCCGATCCCCCGCGCCCACGCCCGACGCCCTCAGCCGGCGCGAGCGGCAGATCCTCGACGTGCTCTATCGCCACGGCCCGTCGAGCGCCGGCGAGGTGTGCGCGCGCCTCGCCGGCGCGCCCAGCGAGACGGCCATGCGCACGCTGCTGCGCATCCTCGAGGACAAGGGCCACGTGCGCCACACGCGCGTCGGCACGCGGCACGTCTACGCGCCCACGGTCGCGCGCGACCAGGCGCGCGCCTCCGCGCTGCGCCACCTGCTCGGCACCTTCTTCGGCGGGTCGACGCGCGACGCGGTGGCCGCGCTGCTCGACGCGTCCGAGCGCGACCTGTCGCCGGCCGAGCGCGAGGAGCTGATCGCGATGATCGCCGACGCGCGGGCGCGCGGCGCGTGAGACGCGGGTGAGACGCGCGTGAGCGGCGGCGCGGCGCTCGGTGCGCTCTGGAACGGCTACGTCGTGCTGCTGCATGCGACGCTGTGCCTGGGCGGCGTCACGCTCGCGCTGCCGATCGCGCGCCGCGTGGGACCGGCGGCGCGCGCGCACGTCCACGCTGCGGCGCTCGTCGGCATGCTGCTCGTCTCGGTGCTGTGCTGGCTGCCCGTGGGCGCGTGGGGCCGCGGCGTCCCCGCGCCCGTCGCCGCGCCGCTGCTCGCACTCGGCGCCGCGGCGATGGCGTTCCCCACGGGGGAGGCTGCCGCGCGCACGACGGCGACGCTCGCGACCGCGCTGCTCGCGCTCTGGATCGGTGGCGCGCTGCTGGTGCTCGCGCGGATGGCCGCGGGCTGGTGGAGCGTGCGCGCGATCACGCGGCGCGCGACGCCGGTCACCGACCGCGCGTGGACGCGCGCGCTGCGCGATGCGTGCACCGCGATGGGCACGCACCAGGGCGTCGAGCTGCGCCTCAGCGACGAGGTGGCGACGCCGCTCACGTGGGGCACGCTGGATCCCGTGATCCTGCTGCCCTCGTCCGCCGCCGTGTGGCCGGCGGAGCGGCGCCGGCTCGCGCTGCTGCACGAGCTGGCCCACGTGCGCCGCCTCGACTGCGTGGTGCAGGCGCTCGCCCACGTGGCGTTCGCGTGGTACTGGTTCCACCCGGCCGCGTGGTGGGCGCGGCGCGGGCTGCGCGACGCGCGCGAGGAGGCGTGCGACGCGCGCGTGCTGGCCGCCGGCGTGCGGCCGAGCGAGTACGCGCAGTGCCTGCTGGACGTGGCGGCGGAGGCGCGCGGGCGCACGCTGCATGCGTCGGCTTCGCTGGCGATGGCGCGCGCGCCGCAGCTGCACACGCGCGTGCGCCGCGTGCTCGCGACGCGCGCAGGTGCACCCGTGCACGCGACGCCGACGTGGGTGTCGCGCGGCGTGCTCGCCGCCGCGCTCGCGTGGATGCTGCTGCTCGGCTCCCTGCGCCTGGGGCCCGACCGCGCGCTGCTGTGGGACGCGCTGGGCGGCGACGCCTGGCCACGCCGCGCGTACGCGGCCGCGGTGCTGGGCCAGAGCCGCTTTCCGCAGGTGCGCGCGGAGCTGCGCGCGCGCGCCGCCGACGATCCGCATCCCGTCGTGCGGCGCCTCGCGCGCGCCGCGCGCTAGGTCGTGTCTGACAATCCAGCCAGCGGTTCATAGCTTCGAGGGACGCTGGCTGGAGGTGCGCATGGGGTTGGCCGCCGACACGAACTGACCGACGCGGCATGGGCAGTGCTCGCGCCGTTGTTG